>CAMBDY010000001.1 GCA_945865525.1 Nitrospira lenta
ACCGCCATCTTGTCGTCTTCCGACAATTCGTCCATCCCGAGAATGGCGATGATGTCTTGGAGGTCTTTATATCGCTGCAAGACGGATTGCACGCCTCGCGCGACTTTATAATGATCCTCACCAATGACTTGTGGATCAAGAATTCGTGAGGTGGAGTCGAGCGGATCGACGGCTGGATAGATACCGAGCTCAGCCAACTGCCGCGACAATACAGTGGTGGCGTCCAAGTGTGCGAAGGCCGTGGCCGGCGCTGGGTCGGTCAAGTCGTCGGCTGGCACGTAGATGGCTTGGACCGACGTGATCGACCCACGTTTGGTCGAGGTGATGCGTTCCTGGAGTTGTCCCATCTCGGTTGAGAGGGTCGGCTGATACCCGACGGCGGAGGGCATGCGGCCGAGCAAGGCGGACACTTCCGAGCCGGCTTGGGTAAACCGGAAGATATTGTCCACGAAGAGCAGTACGTCCTGGTTCTCTTCGTCACGGAAATATTCCGCTACGGAGAGTCCAGTCAAGGCGACGCGCAGACGGGCCCCGGGGGGCTCGTTCATCTGTCCATAGACCAGCGAGACTTTCGACTTGTTGAAGTCCTTGGGATCAATGACCTTTGATTCCTGCATTTCGTGCCAGAGGTCGTTGCCTTCACGGGTCCGCTCACCGACACCGGCGAACACGGAGTAGCCGCCGTGGTGCAAGGCGATGTTATTGATGAGCTCCATGATGATGACGGTCTTGCCGACTCCGGCGCCGCCGAAGAGGCCGACCTTGCCACCCTTGCTGTAGGGCTCGAGAAGGTCGATGACTTTGATCCCGGTTTCGAGGACTTCGGTCTTAGTGTCCTGATCTTCGAGTCTCGGCGCAGACCGGTGAATAGGATAGGTCTTGGCCGTTTTAATCGGGCCCATCTCGTCGACTGGCTCGCCCAACACGTTCATCAACCGGCCTAATGTTTCGCGGCCTACCGGGACGGAAATCGGTGCTCCGGTATCATGGACGTCCATCCCGCGCGTGAGCCCGTCCGTCGTAGACATTGCGATTCCGCGGACGCGGTTTTCACCGAGGTGCAGCGCGACTTCCAGCGTGATACGGACGGCGGGGGTACCGGTCGCTTTATTCTCGTCCTGTATGACTTTGATAGCGTTGTAAATCTTCGGTAGTTGTCCAGGAGGAAACTCCACGTCAACGACCGGTCCAATAACCTGAATAACTTTTCCTATGCTCACGGCTCACTCCTTCTTCAACGGGGCGGACTATTTCAGCGCTTCAGCGCCGCCGACGATATCCATCAGTTCTTTAGTAATTGCGGTCTGGCGGGTCTTGTTGTAATGCAAGGTCACTTTCTTGATCAGCTGCCCAGCGTTTCGCGTCGCGCCGTCCATGGCCGCCATGCGCGCGCCATGTTCTGCCGCGGCCGACTCCAGCAGAATCCGAAACGTCTGTATCTGGAAATGTTTTGGGATAAAGACGTTCAAGAGTTCGCCTTCGTCCGGTTCATAGAAGTAGCTTCCGCCGGTCGTACCGTCAGCCTGCGCGGCGCCAAAGTCGGCCGTGGGATCAACGGGGAATAGTTTCTCCACGATCACGCGCTGCTGAATCGCGGATTTGAATTCGTTATAGACAATGTAGAGTTCATTGAAGGTGTTCTTGACGAAGTGGTCGGTCAAGTCGCCACCGATATCGATGGCATGTTCGAAGGTTAGCTTATCGAAGATGCCGGTCCATTCTTGCCTGATCGGCCAGGTGCGGCGGCGGAAATAGTCACGGCCCTTGCGTCCTACGATGCTTAAGTGGACCTGTAAGTCGCGGGCTTCGCATTCCCGCACGAACTCCGCACTCTTTCGTACAATATTGCCGTTGAACCCGCCGCATAAGCCACGATCGCTCGTGATGACGAGCACCTCAACCGTCTTGCTTGCGCGTTTTTGCAGCAGCGGGTGGGAGCTCCGGTTCACACGCTGGCTCAGATTGCTGAGCACGCCGCGCATTTTCAGGGCATAGGGTCGCGCGGCCAGAATGCGGTCCTGCGACCGTTTCAGTTTGGCCGCGGCCACCATCTTCATGGCCTTGGTGATCTTCTGCGTGTTTTTAAACGCCGCAATTTTCCGACGTAGCGATTGAAGACTTGGCATGGTGTCTGTACTTTCAGCACGCAGACGGTTGCGCGCTGCTCAAAGCCGACGGCGCGGTGGCTATTTGGCGCCGTATCCCATCTTCTGTTTAAAGGTCGCGATGATCTCTTTCAGTCTGGCGCCAACCTTGTCGTCGATTTTTCCGATGCTGGCGATTTCTTTTTTCAATTCGGGATGGTGCTGCTGGACATAATGCAGGAGGTCGGCCTCGAACTGCTGCACTTTGTCGACGGCGACATCATCGAGGTAGCCGTTGACACCGGAGTAAATCGACAGCACTTGGTCGGCCACCGGCATGGGCTTGTATTGTCCCTGCTTGAGCAATTCCACCATACGCACACCGCGCGCGAGCTGCATCTGGGTCGCTTTATCGAGTTCGCTACCGAACTGTGAGAAGGCCGCCATCTCGCGGTATTGTGCGAGGTCGAGCCGCAGGGTGCCTGCCACCTGTTTCATGGTCTTGATCTGGGCTGAGCCTCCGACGCGGGAGACGGAGAGGCCGACGTTGATCGCTGGGCGGATGCCCGAGTAGAAGAGATCGCTGCCGAGATAGATCTGTCCATCGGTGATTGAAATGACGTTGGTTGGAATATAGGCGGACACGTCGCCGGCTTGCGTTTCAATGATGGGCAAGGCGGTCAGGCTTCCCCCGCCGAGCTCGTCGCTGAGTTTGGCCGCACGCTCCAGCAACCGTGAGTGCAGGTAGAACACGTCGCCAGGATAGGCTTCGCGTCCCGGAGGACGGCGGAGCAAGAGCGATAGCTGGCGATAGGCCACGGCATGCTTGGAGAGGTCGTCGTAGACGATCAGCGCATGCTTTCCGTTATCTCTGAAATATTCACCGATGGCTGCACCGGAGAAGGGCGCTAGGTATTGCATCGGTGCGGCATCGCTCGCAGTGGCCGCCACCACGATGGTGTAGTCCATCGCGTGGTTCTCTTCGAGCGTCTTGACGACGCGCGCCACGGTAGACCGCTTCTGTCCGATGGCGACATAAATACAAAATACGTTGAGGCCCTTTTGATTGATGATCGTATCCACGGCGATGGCCGTCTTACCGGTCTGCCGGTCGCCGATGATCAACTCCCGCTGGCCGCGGCCGATGGGGATCATGGCGTCGATAGCCTTGATGCCCGTCTGCAGGGGCTCGCGCACTGATTGGCGCGTGTTCACACCGGGGGCCACGACTTCGATGCGGGAGGAGAGCGTGGAATTAATCGGGCCTTTCCCGTCGATGGGCTGGCCGATGGCATTGACCACGCGGCCGATTAAGGCTTCGCCGACGGGCACCTCGGCAATGCGCCCCGTGCGCTTGACCGGATCGCCCTCCTTGACCCCAACGTCGTCGCCCATGAGCACGGCACCGACATTGTCTTCTTCAAGGTTGAGGGCGATTCCGTAAAGGCTGCCCGGGAACTCGAGCATTTCGCCGGCCATCGCGCCGTCTAGGCCATAGACTTTGGCGATGCCGTCTCCGACCTGAATGACGGAGCCGGTCTCCTTGACGTCGACCTGCTTGTCGAAGCCTTTGATTTTTTCTTTAATAATCGAACTGATTTCTTCTGCCTTGATCTGCATGGCTACTCCTTAGTCAACAAACTCTGCATCGCTTGTAATCGCCCATGGACGGTGCTATCGACCACCGTGCTCCCGAGCTGAATCTGAACCCCGGCAAGATGGCGGGCATCCGTGTGAAAGGTTACGTCAACGGGGCGTTTAAGCATCTCGCGTAAGCGAGTACGCATTCGATCTTGTTCCGTGGAGGACAAGGCCACCGCGGAGGACAGGGTAATTTGCTGGGTGCCTTTCGCCGCATCGGCGAGCTTGGCGAAGGCCTCGGCGATTTCCGGGAGAAAGCCGACGCGATTTTTTTTCACCAACTGTGCAAGAAATGTTTTGCCAACCGGCGGACACCCTAGGCGTGCGCCCAATTCTGCCAGGACGGCGATCTTTTCGTCGGCCCCGAAGCTCGGCGAGGCCACGACATGGCGGAGTGACGTGGAGTCCTTGATGGCGCGCCCCAGCCCGATGAGGGCGGTGCGGGTGGACTCAATCGTGGAGGCCTCGAGTAGCTCAAAGAGCGCTTGTGCGTAACGCCGCGCAACTGCCGTCTTGATCACTATACTGGTCCGTTCGTTCTTCTTTTTGACAAAAGGAAAACCTTCGCGCGTATGCACGAAAAGTGGCGCGCCAAGGTAGCATTGGCAACGGAGAACTGTCAATACGATGCGGTGGACGCGAAAGACGTTAGAGCGACTGGATGATACCGCCACCGAGCACGCGATCGTTTCGATACACGACGGCGGATTGTCCGGGGCTTAAGGCGCGTTGGGGCTCGTGGAAGCGAATGCGCAGGGCGCCATCTGTAAGGGGCTGGAGGGTGGCCGGGGCCGAGGGCGTGGCATAGCGCACCTTCACGGTCACGTCTGTTGAGTCCGTAAGCAGGGTGGGGTCGAAGAGATTGAGATCCGCAATATCGCAGTGATCGCGGCGCAGCGACTCTTCCGTCCCGAGGACCACCGTATTGGTGGCGGGCTGGACTTGCTGCACGTAGAGCCTACGGCCTGTCGCAATGCCGAGGCCCCGTCGTTGGCCTGGCGTATAGAAGGCGATTCCCTCGTGCTCCCCGAGATAGCGGCCCTCAACGTCAACGAAGGCCCCCGATTTCTTGGCCTCGGGGGCTTCTTTTTCGATGAAGGTTCGATAATCGCCATGGCTCACGAAGCAGATTTCCTGGCTTTCCTTCAACTCATCGACGGGAAGGCCCAGGGCTTCCGCCTCCCTCCAGACGTCGGCTTTTTGCAAGGCTCCCACGGGAAAGAGCAAGCGAGCGAGCCAGGGCTGACGGAGGCGATAGAGAAAGTAGCTCTGGTCTTTCTTGGGATCGGTCGCTCGGTGGAGCGTCGGGAGGCCTTCGAATTCTCCGATGCGGGCGTAATGACCCGTTGCGACATAATCGATGCCGCGCGCGTCGGCTAATTCGATGAGGCCGCGTAGCTTGACGCGTTCATTGCACCGCACGCAGGGGTTGGGTGTCGTGCCGTCGAGGTAGCCGGCCACAAAGTCGTCAATGACGCCAACACGAAAGGTTTCTCTGGTATCGACGACTTCATGCGGAATTTTCAAGGTCTGCGCCACGTAGCGGGCGATGCCGACCTTGCAGCAGCCACGCTCCTCCCATTTCTTGGAGGCCGCGACTGTTTCGTCTTCATGTTCCCAGACTTGAAGCGTGACGCCTCTAACATCGTAGCCCTGACGCACTAGGAGGGCGGCCGCGACGGAACTATCCACCCCACCACTCATGCCGAGAAGAACTGTTCGACGAGCCATGGGCGGCATTGTACTGAGTGGGGAGCAAAAGGGCTAGGGGGCAACGGGTCGTTAATACCCGGATGCGGCAAGACTACGCGGCCACAGATCCGCTTGTATCCGAAACCTTCTCTCTAGAAACCCCCTGCCTTCACCGGCGAGTAACTTTCGCTTCTGACACATGATTCGACGCACTTATAAACACGACATATTCGCTATGCACACGTATTAAATTATCATAAATTATTGAAATATAATGATTTATTAGCTTACAGTGTCATTTATAACACGTTGTATATGTGCGAGTCGGCATAAGTGCTAAGGGTGAGAACGGGCGCGCATTAGCTAAAAAGGGTTTCAAGAATTCCGTCGAGCTCGGGGGCTGAGAAGTAGTGAATGACAATTTTCCCGCCGCGCCTGCCTTTTTGGATCGAGACTTTGGTGCCTAGTCGTTTTTTCAGCCGCTCCTCGACGTCGGACCAGGGGGTCCGGCGCAGGTCTTTGGTCTTACGATTTTTCGCAACGGGCGAGGTCCCTACGAGTTTTTCTGTTTCTCTCACAGATAATGTTTTGGCAACCACGAGCTGGGCGATCCGCAGCTGCTCACTTGCGTTCGGCAGACCAAGGATGACCTTGGCATGGCCCATGGAAAGCTGATTCAGTTCGATGAGCTGTTGGACCGCTGAGGGTAGGTTGAGAAGGCGTACGATATTGGCGATGGAGGATCGCTCGCAACCGACTCGCTGTGCAATGAGGTCCTGCGTGAGCCCAAATTCGTTCATCATCCGGTGGTAGGCCCTGGCCATTTCCATCGGGTTCAGGTCTGCCCGTTGAAGATTTTCCACCAGCGCCAGAACGACAGATTCCTCATCGCTGCAATTGCGAATAACCGCTTGAATCGTATCGAGCCCCGCCTCTTTTGTCGCGCGCCAGCGTCGTTCACCGGCAATGAGTTCGTAGACTCCATCGCCTTTGCGGCGGACCAAAACGGGCTGCAACAATCCGCTTTGCTTCAGTGAGGCGGTGAGCTCCGCCAGCTCCTGCGGCGCAAACGTTTGTCGGGGCTGATACCGGTTGGGGACAATCGCATCGACCCGCAGCCGCTGAACCTCCGGCATGTCCGGTGTCGAGGCAGCTTTGGTAGCCGGCAGCAATGCGTCGAGCCCTCTACCGAGCGCTTTTTTCTCCATGGCTCACAAACTCCTTGGCTAAAGACAAATAGGCCTGCGCCCCTACCGACGCGACGTGATAGAGCATGGCCGGACGACCGTAACTTGGGGCCTCAGCGAGCGTCACATTACGAGGGATTACGGTGCGGTAGACGACGTCTTTAAAATGCGCGCGAACCTGCTCAACTACTTGGCGTGCGAGCGTATTCCTCGCATCAAACATTGTCAAGACGATCCCTTCCAGCTGGAGATCCGGGTTGAATGACCGGCGGACTCGGTCGATGCTGTCGACCAATCGGCTGAGCCCTTCCATCGCGTAATACTCACATTGCACCGGGACTAAAATGGTGCGGGCGGCGACGAGAGCGTTGACCGTCAGGATCCCCAATGTTGGCGGACAGTCGAGAAAGATGACGTCGAATAATGGTTCAACGTCTCGCAGGAAACGCTGTAGCAGCCTTTCACGGTCCTCGACGTTCACCAGCTCGATTTCTGCCCCAGACAGATCGGCATTAGCCGGCAAGAGCGCCAGACCATTCACTTCTGTGGCGAGCACCGCCTCCTGGAGCTTCACGCCATTAACTAGACAGCTATAGACCGTGGTCTGCAAGGACCGTGGGTCAACTCCTAGCCCGCTGGTGGCATTCCCTTGTGGGTCCATATCGATAAGGAGGACTCGTTGGCCTAAGAGCGCAATGCCCGCGGCAAGATTGACGGCCGTGGTGGTCTTGCCTACGCCACCCTTTTGATTTGCGATCGCAATAATTTTTGTCATTATGAGATTGGGTCGAGTCTGTTCCACGTGGAACAAACCCACATCTAGTTGATTATATTATGCATTGCTTTTTTCAAGCACGGCAATAACCCTTTTGCCAGATTCGTAGGGTAAAAGAAAAGTTGCGGCCGTAGCAAGATGAAATCCGTCGCCAAGTTCATGGCTTTGCACGGTTTCCGTTCGGTAGAGGACAATTTTCCCCTTTGGTGCTAATAGGGCCGGTGCCTGCGCGCGTACGTCCTCAAACTTTAATGCGCGCAGGACGATCATATCAACAATCGGCTGGAGCGGGCTATTGGCATATTGCTCGATCGTACCGTTAAAGGTGGAGATTTTCTGAAGTTTCAAAAGGCCGATTACTGAATTAAGAAATGCGCATTTTTTTTGAACTGGCTCAATCAGAATCAGCCGGAGGTCCGGTCTCATAATTTTCAGTGGAATGCCTGGAAATCCCCCACCAGACCCCACGTCAAGCACGAGCGCCTGTTCCGGGAAGTTGGTTGCCACAAGCGCCGCCAGTGAGTCGATGAAGTGCTTGATGACAATAGCCTTGGGCTCGATGATCGCAGTCAGATTAATCGTCTTATTCCACTCAAGAAGTTGGGCCAGATAACGGATGAATTGTCCAACCTGCGGGTCCTCTATGGTCAGTCCGATTTCTTTTGCTGAGCGAACGATGAGGGCCTGTAATTCTTGTGCCTGTTCCACGTGGAACAATTACGTTAATTCGTAGATGAGGTCAAGACATTCTGGCGCTGGTCCAAAAATCCCAGCATTTATAGCTCTAGGGTGAGAGCTGTAAATGATTGTCTCGACGGGATTCCCCTTTGTGCCGTTCGAGTGCCACAAGGAGAAGGGAAATTGCCGCTGGCGTAACCCCTGAAATCCTCGAGGCCTGACCGATGGAGGCCGGGCGCACTGCTTTGAGTTTCTCGCGAACCTCTCGTGAAAATCCAGTCGTTTTATCGTAGTCAAAGCCAAGCGGAATGGGCTTCGACTCAAGCTTTTTGAACCGTTCTATCTGTTGAAGTTGCCGTTTAATGTAACCGGAATATTTGACCTGAAGCTCTATTTCCTCATATGTTTCAACGTCTTGCACAGATTCAATCTCAAGCGCTGCCAGAAGTGTCTTATAGCTGACACCTTGCCGACGCAATAGCTGGGCTGCGGTGCAGGGCCCGGAGATCTCCTCGATCTGCACCGTTGCTAACCGTTCACGCACGACGTCCGTGAGCCTGGGCCGAAATTCTTCGAGCCGCACCAGCTCTGATTTAATGGCTTCTTGTTTGATTTGAAATTTGGAGTAGATCTCATCGGATATCAGGCCGGCTTTATGTCCAATATCTGTTAATCGAAGATCCGCATTTCCATGGCGCAGCAAGAGGCGATATTCTGCCCGCGAGGTGAACATACGATAGGGTTCACGCGCATCCTTTGTAATGAGATCATCAATTAAAACGCCAATATAGGCCTGCGACCGGTCCAGCACCAGCGGAGGCTCTTCGCGCAGCTTCAGGACTGCATTGATTCCCGCCATCAAACCTTGAGCCGCCGCTTCCTCATAGCCGGACGTGCCGTTGATCTGTCCCGCATGGTAAAGGCCGGCCAGAAGTTTGGTTTCGAGAGTTTGGTGCAATTGCCTAGGAGGGAAATAGTCATACTCGATCGCATAGCCAGGTTTGAGCATCGTGGCCTGCTCCAGCCCTGGAATCGTTTTGAGGATGGCGGCCTGCACATCTACCGGAAGACTGGTGGAGATGCCGTTGGGATAAAACTCGCGGGTTTCCAGCCCTTCTGGCTCGATAAAGATTTGGTGCCGTTCTTTGTCCGCGAAACGGACGACCTTATCCTCGATCGACGGACAGTAGCGGGGCCCCACGGACTCAATGATCCCGCTGTAGAGCGGCGACCGGTCTAGATTGCGTTGGATCAATTCGTGGGTCGCGCGACTGGTGTGCGTCAAATGACAGGGAAGCTGCCGGTTCACAATGTGGTCGGTCCGATACGAAAATGGCGGCGGTGGATCATCGCCGGGTTGCGGCGTCATGACGGAAAAGTCGATGGTGGCCCCGTCTAGGCGCGGCGGCGTTCCAGTTTTGAGCCGTCCCACTTCGAATCCTAGGTCGCGCATACAATCAGACAAGTGTTCAGCGGACGCTTCACCCGCGCGTCCCGCAGGGAAATGATTCAGGCCGATATGAATAAGTCCCTTCAGGAATGTCCCGGATGTCAGAATGACAGCCGTCGCGGCGATGTGCTCACCACGGCCGGTCACGACGCCCGTAATTGCCCCGGCATGTGTCAATAAACGATCGACGGTGCCTTCGCCGATCGTGAGTCCCGGTTGCTGCCGCAACGTTTGTTGCATGGCGTCTCGGTACAGTTTTTTGTCGCATTGGACGCGGAGCGCTCGCACCGCTGGGCCTTTGCTCGTGTTGATGAAGCGGAACTGGATGCCGGCTTGATCCGTGTTCCGTGCCATTTCTCCGCCCAGGGCATCGATTTCTTTAACGAGGTGCCCCTTGGCGATGCCTCCGATTGCCGGGTTGCAAGACATCTGCGCGATGCGGTCGTGATCCATCGTGAGCAGCAGGGTTCGTGCACCCATGCGTGCCGCCGCCAAGGCAGCTTCGCAGCCTGCATGACCGCCCCCGACGACAATGATGTCAACCGCCTGCTCCACGTTCATACGCTCCTACTTGCCGATACAGAATTCTGAAAAGATCTGCGCCAAAATTTCGTCTGTCGTAATGGCCCCGGTAATTTCTCCGAGGGCGTCGGCTGCCGCCCGCACATCGATCGAGACGAGCTCGCCGGCCATTCCGTCTTGTACGGACTCAAGAGCCTGGTGCAAGGATTCACGGGCCCGGCGCAAGGCATCGTGATGCCGTACGTTCGTGACAGTGACACCTTCCGCCGCCTCAAAGCCCCCGGAGACCAGCTGAGCACGAAGAGCCGACTTCACCGTTTCCACTCCCAGACCGGTTTTTGCCGAAATGAGATAGGTTGGGTGGCCCACCAGTGTCGCCTCCGTCCCGAGGGTTTGGGCCAGATCCGCCTTGTTCAGCACCACGACATGCTTGCGATTGCGGACGGACTGCAAGAGGTCACGGTCGTCACTCGTGAGGGGCACAGTGCCATCCAGTACGACTAACACAAGATCTGCGTCGGTTTGCGCAGCGCGCGCCCGCTTGACTCCTTCTTGTTCGACGAGGTCGTTCGTGTCCCGCAGCCCCGCCGTATCAATTAATCGAATCATCACTCCATGGAGATCAATGGCTTCCTCGATGACATCTCTCGTCGTTCCGGCAATGGCGGTCACAATGGCACGTTCTTCCCGCAAGAGACGGTTGAGCAGGCTGGATTTGCCGACATTCGGGCGGCCGAGAATGACGACACGCGCCCCCTCTCGCAGGATTCGCCCTTCCTGCGCGGTGGCCTCAAGTTTCTGGACCACGGCATGGGCACCGCGCACGATACGCACCAGCTCATCCCGTTGTAGAAAGGCGATATCTTCGTCGACAAAATCGATTCCCGCCTCCACATGGGCCAGCACAGTGAGGAGTGCGGCCCTAGCCTGATCCACTTCACGGGCGAGCTCGCCCCGTAGATGGCGTTGGGCGAGGTGGAGGCCGGTGATCGATGTGGCCCTGATGGTATCAAGGACTGCTTCCGCCTGGGAAAGATCCAACCGTCCGTTGAGGAACGCCCGCCGTGTAAATTCGCCAGGCTCAGCCATCCGTGCGCCTGATTCGACACAGACTCTGCAGATCAGCTCGAGCACCAAGGCTCCGCCATGCGACTGAATCTCGACCACATCTTCCGCGGTAAATGAGCGGGGGGCTTTCATGTAGACGACGAGCGCTTCGTCGAGCAGGCCAGCCGCCTGCCCCCGATCGTGATCGAGTGCGGGCGCGCTCGGCGTGTCCGATGCGGGCATCACCAGATCGGCGAGATAAAGCCTGTGTGAGGACGCCGATGTCAGGGGGCGATTGGAACGGAGTCGCACGACCCGGGAGGCGACAACGAGCGATTGGGGGCCGCTCAGACGAACGATCCCGATGCCACCCTCGCCCGCGGGGGTCGCAATCGCGCAGATCGTATCCTCAAGTCCTCCCCACATGACGACTCTTCCGCTCGGTGTGGCCCCCTCCCAGCGCGGTTCTGGCTCTTGGGGGCGGTTAGGACTTCGCGCTGCTTTGCTCAGGCCCTGCCGAGATGAGGGTTTTGTTGTGAAACAGAAACCGATCCGTAAACACTTGCTGGGAAATGGTCAAAACATTGTTCGTTAGCCAATACAAGACCAGGCCTGCAGGAAAATTGACGAACAGGAAGGTCATAAATACTGGAAGCACTAACATGATTTTCGCCTGTGTGGGGTCCATCGTGGTGGGCGTGATCTTCTGCTGGATCACCATGGTGACCCCCATGATCACCGGCAGCACATAGTAGGGATCCTGCACCGACAAGTCGGTAACCCAGAGGATGAAGGGCGCTTGACGCAAATCAATCGTCATATAGAGGATGTTGAACAGGGCGACGAACACCGGCATCTGCAAGATCATCGGGAGGCAGCCGCCCACCGGATTCACTTTCTGGTCGCGATAGAGCTTGATCAATTCCTTGTTCAGCCGTTCCCGGTCGTCTTTATACTTTTCCTGTACGGCTGCGACCTTGGGCTGGATCAGCTGCATCATTTTCATCGACTTGTAGCTCTTGTACTGCAACGGCACAAATAACAGTTTGATTGCCAAGGTCAGTAGGATGATGGTGAGCCCATAGTTGTAGGTATAGTCGTGGATGAATCGCAGGATGTAGAAAATTGGCTTGGCCACGGACTTTACCACCGTCCAACTGCCGAAGATGAACCAGCCAAAATCGATCGTATCTTCGAGGCCCATGTTCAATGAGCGGAGGGTGTCATATTCCTTCGGACCGGCATAGAGCTGGAGCGCAACCGAGGTCCCTGCGAGAGGGGTGGGCATCCGCACGCCGGCTGAGACCACCTTCTCGCCTTCCTTTTTGGCCAGTGCGGAGGTTGCCTGCTTCGGCATCAAGACCGAAAGAAAGTACTTGTCCTGCAACGCGACCCACTGAACCGAGCCCTTCCGCTCTAGCTCCGTGTCCGGCGTTTCCTTCTCCGCCTTGTCGTCAACCAGCGACGCTGACCCGATCAGGCCGATAAATCCTTCGCCCCATTCCACGATCCCAAAGTTCGTGCCGAGGCCGACATCGTAGGGTTCGGTCACGCCTTCCAGCGCGACGGCGATATCCACCACGTAACTATCGTGATGAAAGGTCAGCCGTTTCTCAACGCCGAGACGGGTAACGGGATCGTGAAACTGCATCGTGACATGTCCGACGGGATGCGCGGCATCCAAGATCGTGAAGTCTTGTTCAAGGTGGTAGAGGCCTTCCCGAATCGTCTGTTCGATCTCGGCGTTTGCCACAGTAATCGAGAGGGGGCCTCTGAACTTTCCTCCTGAGTAGACGAGTTGCACCAATTTTTCTTCTGGGGCTGCGGTATGGTAGCGCTTCAGCTCCCAACTCTTGATTACTCCGCCACGATTCGAGAACCCGACCCGCACCAGATTTGTTTCAACCGTCACCGTCTGCTCCGATGTCGGTAGCGAGAGGTTCAGGCCCTGTGCGGCAGGCTGTTGACCGGATTGGGCGGAGCGGTTCGCGCCGCGGGAACCGCTATTCGCTCCCGCTACATCCGTAGGAATCGACTCCGGTTCAGGGGAGGCGGAGCCACGAGTGGACGAGTCTTGGACAGGAATTGGCTCAGGGAGCCAGCCCATTTGTTTCAGGAGCAGGTCGTAGCCCAAGATGATGGCTAATGAGAGAACGAGAAAAATAACGACGCGTTTTTCCATGGCTAAATATTATCCAAAATAAACAACGGAGGCCCTGTCATTGCACAGGGTCTACGCCTCCGGGATGAAACGGGTGGCACTTCAACAGGCGGCAGCCCGCAAGCTTCAGCCCACGGAGCACCCCATACTGCCCGATCGCAACACTCGCATATTCAGAACAGGTCGGCTCGAACCGGCAGGCCTGTCCAAGGAACGGCGAGATCCAAGAGCGGTAACCGGCAAGCAGGGCAAGGCACCAATGGCGCATACTAAGCCTCGGGTGGACGTAAGAGCCGTTGGCGCTGGAGCGATAGCAGCCAGGCTTCTTTCAGGACGGCAAAGGGCCGCAGAATCGACTCCCGTTTAGGAAAAACGACTAGCGCGTGCCCTGGGATCAATTGATCCCGTACGTGCCGCGTGAGCTCCCGAAACAGACGCTTCACGCGATTCCGGCTGACGGCGCCTCCGAATCGCTTACCGACAACAATGCCGACACGGGAGCCGGTCACCTCAGTGTCGCAAATCATCATGTTAAAGAAGGCGGTCGAAATACGGCGTCCGTGCTTCTTCGCATGCTCGATATCACGGCTGCGTTTCAGGAACAGATCCCTGTCAGCTCCACCCTGCGACATGACGATCATCCTGGGTGAGAACCAGCTCGCACAGGAACTCCCTTCGAGTCCAGATCTCCGGATCTCGATCATGGCCACATGCCGTCATTCTGTGAAGGGAGCGTCCTTGGTTGAGATACGCAGCGAGGGCAAGATTCCTCGCGGAGCCTCCCGGGGCCCCGCGCACTACTATACGGTTAAGCGGGCCCGACCCTTCGCGCGGCGGCGAGCCAAAACCTTGCGGCCGTTCTTCGTGCTCATACGTTTACGAAATCCATGCTCACGCTTTTTCTTGAGGTTCGAGGGCTGTGCGGATGTAAACGACATAACAATCACTC
The DNA here is from genome assembly GCA_945865525.1 of Nitrospira lenta. Classification (GTDB taxonomy): domain Bacteria; phylum Nitrospirota; class Nitrospiria; order Nitrospirales; family Nitrospiraceae; genus Palsa-1315. Next base: position 14,187 of record CAMBDY010000001.1, read on the forward strand.
CTTGCTAAGAATACTTACGAATTAACGGGGCATTATAGGGGTGGGGGTGCACCCTGTCAAATTGTTGTTCCGTTGAGGACGAGGGTTTTCACCTTGGTTAACGCGTGATCCACTCGCTGGAGGCTCACAGCACATCGCGGGTTCATCCTTCGACACGTACGATGATTGAGGCGCTTTTGTGGGTGAGGGGCTAGACTGCCCCATAGATTTCGTAGTATTTTCAGGGTATTCCGACGTAACACCTTGTAACGCATAGGATTCATGCTGATTACGATTGTAGATTGCTGGCATCATCCTTGCTCACTATTTATCGTTTGACGCATCTTGTGTGCCAAGAGCGGGCGCGTCACCGACGATAAACAAGCGTGCTGGCCCTCGGTCGGCTTTTTAACAAGGAGAGAAATGATGAATACGCGAGCAACAATGCTGCCAGTACTGTGCGCCCTTTTAATGCTTACGGCGTGCGCAAAGGCGCCGACGGAGCAGATCGCCGCGGCAGAGAAAGCCGTGACCGAAGCGCAGCAGAGCGGCGCTGCAACCTATGTCGCGGACGAATATGCCAAAATCGAAGGTACCATGGCCGCGCTTAAGAAAGAAGTGAGCGACCAAGATGGCAAGCTGGTATTATTTCGTGACTACGGGAAGGCGGAACAGCTCGCCGTCTCGGCCAAGAGCGATGCTGAGCGGGTGAAAGTCGCAGCTGCGACGAAGAAGGAAGAAGCGAAAGCTGCCGCGCTCCAGGCTCAACAGGTTGCGCAAGAGGCGGTGACCTCCACGCTCGCACTCGTCGCTAAGGCGCCGACGGGAAAAGACCGGGCTGCATTAGAGTCGATCAAGGCGGATGCCAACGCGCTTAAGGAATCGCTCAATCAGGTGCAGGCGGCGATCGATGCCGCAGACTACCCAGCCGCACAGACCAAGGCGAAGGCCATTTATGAGAAGAGCCAGGCTGTGTCCCAGGAAATCAAGGCAGCGCTTGCCAAGATCGGCACGAGAAAGCCCTCTGCGGTGAAGAGGAAGAAATAAGATAGATTGATCCTATGCCTGGTCATTGTCCGCGAGTCACATCGATGGTCCTGGGGTGGGGCGCCTTGGCGTTGGCGGGGCTGTTTACCGGCTGCGTCGAGGCTGTGCCTCAAGACGCGATTGACGCGATTGAAAGTATTGATCGGGACTTCATAGAGTTGCGGGCGGCCGAGCTTTTCCCAGTCGATTATGCTCGGTTCGCCCACCAGTGGATGGCGCTGAAAAGCCGCGTTCGGGCCGACGAAGACGTGATACGCTGGCCCTGGGAGCCCAACGACTTGGAGCTCGCTCTCCGGCGGCTCCAGAAAGAAGGGTCTCAGACGGTGGCCCGCCTCACCAAAGAGCGCGAGGCGTTGCGTCATTCAGCAGAAAGCAAGATGGCCCAGGTCGAAGACCGATCCCGGGTGATGGCGGTGCAAGTCAGCGCTATTGATAGCCGGCTTGTGCTGGGGCAAAAGCCAGTCGAGACCGACCTGCTGATGAAGCAGGCCCATGCTTTTTATGAGCAGGGCCAGTACGACCGTTCACTCGAGGCGTCAGACCGGGCTGCGCAGAATTTGTCCACGCAAGCGGTCTTGTTGGGTAATGAGTTCGGGCGGTACGCCGATCGCGGGCGAATCACCCTCTGGCAACAGATGGCTAAGGAGACCATCGCCTGGTCGCGTACCCACCAAGCGTCGGCGATTGTGGTCAACAAGGCCGATCGCGTACTAACCCTCTATCGCAACGGAGAGAAGCTCCTCTCCTATCCCGTCCGCCTCGGATTCAATGGCATTCGTGAGAAGCGCTATCAAGGTGATGGCGCCACTCCAGAGGGCCGCTACAGGATCAGTCGGAAGCGCGGACAGGGGGAGACGCAGTTTTATCGCGCGCTGGTCCTCGACTACCCCAACGAAAAGGATCGACAGCGGTATCGGCTGGAACGAAAGACTGGGCAGATTCCGGCCTCGAGCGCCATCGGGGGGCAAATCGAAATCCATGGGGTCGAGAATCAGTTGATGGCCCAAACATTAGGGTGCGTCATGCTTGAGAATCCACAGATGACCCTGTTGTTTGATCGAGTTCAGACGGGCACGCCCGTCACCATTGTTGGCGCGTTACAGGAGCAGAACTCCGTTGCGCAGGCACTAGTGCTGATGGGCGTTCAACGGGAAGAAACTTAACGGAGGACTTATGCGGCGCGTCCTTCTGGTTGTGTCGTCCGGCTTGATGGGGCTCCTCCTAATCACTCTGGTGCAGAGTAGTGGCCTGTTGACCTTGAATGCGTCAACCGTCCGACCAGCCGCGGTCGACCCCGTGTCGTTGCACGCACGGCACGCACGCTACAAAACGCTCGCTAAACGACTGACCCAGTTGATGCCGACGCAGCCCTATATTCTGGTCGATACGGCCCGCAATCATCTTTATATTAAACGGCAGGACCAGGTCATGCTGGAGGCGCTGGCCTCCACGGGCAGTGGTACGATTCTCGACAGGCCTGGCGATTCGAAGGGGCAGTGGATCTTTGATACTCCTCGAGGCGAATTTACCGTACAATCCCGGCTGACTAATCCCGTCTGGGTGAAGCCCGATTGGGCCTTTATCGAAGAGGGGCTTGCGGTTCCCAAGAGCCAGACCGACCGTCTTGAGCCGGGCGTACTCGGTGAATATGCGCTCGGATTCGGGAAGGGGTATTTTATTCACGGGACGCTCTATACCCGTTTTCTTGGGAAAAATGTCACGCACGGCTGTATCAGACTGAATGACGACGATCTGAAGAGTGTGTATCGGCTTGCCAAGGTCGGCACACCGATTATGATTTTCTAACCTACCCCTTGGCGCAGTCCTTATGAGTTTTCTCTGCGCAATGTTTTCCATTGCCCTATCACTGATTTCGGTAAGCTGGGCTGCCGAGCTGGAGGTCACCCCGCCAGCGGAGTTCACCGATTCCGCCGCCCTGCAAGAAGCCACACGATTGCTGGAAGAAGAGATCAAGCTCGCCACCAGGCCGCAGATCTATGCGCTCATTGATCTGGCGACCAACGTGATCCTGATTAAGGGCCGGGGCGTCGAGCTTCATCGTAGTTCGATCGAAAAATGGTCGGCCTCAGACCGCTCACGGCTCGCGACTCTGTATCGCTTACGTGAGCGCCCACAAATCCATCGCCGTAAAATTAATCCCACGGCTGGGGCGGAGCAAGATCCCATTTCTCTGGTCGACATGCCGGCTACGTTTCCGCTCAAATTCTCACCGCCTTTGGCGGTCCTCGTCCTTGCCAACACGGACGGTAATCCCTGGCAATGGACCCTGCAGCGAGGGCGAGTATGGTGGCATTGGCTCATGGCATGGGGAGAGATCCTTCGGACAGGAGACCTGCTTCCCCCTCCCTCACTCGATCTGACCGTCTCACTCGATGATGCGCAATCGCTCGCTTGGACGGTCACGGAAGGCATGCCCTTTCTCATTCATCGCCCCACGCCATAGGGAGGCTTTATGTTTGTCTTTCATTCATCCGATAGCCCGATGTTGAGGAACAAGCGATCACCCGGAGCCGTCCAAGCGGTGCAGACGGCTTGGACGATTCCAGTGGATCGCGCGCAATGAGTCGTAAAACTGCCCAATCATTGTCGTTAGAACTGCATGCGTTAGTCACAGCGGCTCACGCGCGACTCAGGGCATCCCGCGCAGTCGAGCGACTGTGGGCCCAGGATTATCGGCTCTGGCGGGAAGATCCGACTGACATTGCGAACCGTCTCGGCTGGCTGACTATCGTCGGGGAGATGAATGCATGCATCGAGGAGTTGCAGGCGTTCGTGCATTTGGTGAAGGACCGCGGCATCCGCGACGTGGTCCTTCTGGGTATGGGCGGTAGTAGTTTGGGCCCGGAAGTGTTGCGCGCCTCGTTTGGATCGCGTCGTGGGTTTCCGCGCTTGTGGGTCCTCGACTCCACGATCCCCGGCCGGGTGCGACAGGTCACCGAAGCCATTGATCCGGCTCGCAGCCTGTTCATCCTCGCCAGTAAGTCCGGCGGAACCATCGAGGTCCTGTCCCTCTTCGCTTACTTTTGGGAGCTCGTGCATCAAGCCCCGGGGCATCAAGGAGGCGAGCAGTTTATTGCCATTACCGATTCCGGTACCGGGTTGGAAAAACTGGCAGCGACCTATCGGTTCGGCCGCGTCTTTACCAGCCCCGCCGACATCGGTGGACGGTATTCAGTACTCTCCTATTTTGGATTAGTTCCGGCGGCCTTGATGGGGATTGATGTGGCCCAGTTGTTGGCCCGGGCCGCCATGATGGGCCGCATCTGTCAGGTCCAGGCCCCCCTCGCGTACAACCCCGGCGCCGACCTTGGCGCGACGATGGCCTCATTGGCGCAAGCGGGCCGCAACAAGGTCACCATCATTGCCTCACCCCAAATTGCGGCCTTTGGTCTCTGGGCGGAGCAGCTGCTCGCCGAAAGCACGGGCAAGGAAGGCACCGGCCTAATTCCTGTCGCGAACGAACCGGGGGTATCATCCAAAGCCTATGGCCAAGACCGGCTGTTCGTGTATCTCCGGCTGAAGAACGATCAGAATCGATCCCTCGATCAGCAAGTCGCCACGCTTGCTAGACAGGGCCATCCCGTTCTGACCCTCACGCTCCAAGACCGGTACGATCTTGGGGGAGAATTTTTTCGGTGGGAAGTGGCCACGGCTGTGGCCGGCCATCTTTTGGGGATTCAGCCCTTCGATCAACCGAACGTTCAGGAAAGCAAAGCCAACACGACCCGCGTGCTAAAAACCGTTCGGTCCACCGGCAAGCTGCCGAAGCAGACCATCGTCACGCCGGCTCAAGCCGCTGTGCAGCTCAAACGGCATTGTCGCCCTGGTCGCTATGTTGCTATCTTGGCCTACACGCCGCCCTCTCCAAAAATGGAGCAGGCCCTTCGTGCGCTACGGCGCACGCTCGTCGCCCATCACCATGTGACCACGACAGCCGGCTATGGACCTCGCTATCTCCACTCAACAGGCCAGCTTCATAAAGGAGGCCCCAAGGGCGGAGTCTTCTTGCAACTTATCGATCAGATGAGTCCGGATCTCACGATCCCAGGCGCCGCCTATACCTTTGCGATGCTCGCCCGGGCTCAGGCCGCCGGCGACATTCAGGCGTTGCACGCGCATGGCCGGGAGACCATCGTGATGCCGCTGGGGAAGAACCCGGTTACGGCGATTCAGGCCTTGACGAAATCGCTCGCGCCCCGCACGAAGGTTCGACCTTCAACCAGTACGCGCCGTCAGAGTAGGAGCGCCAGTAAAAAGTAAGATGGCCGCCCCCCCCGAGATTCGCCTCTCTCGTGACCGTCAAGCCTGGGCTGCGGGCGCCGCTGAACTGGTGCAGTCGGTGGGCCAAGAGGCCGTTGCTGCGAAAGGGCAATTCCTTCTTGCCCTCTCCGGCGGAGCGACGCCGGAGAGTCTCTACCGAGCGCTGACCTCTCCCCCATTTGCCGGTCGCTTCGATTGGTCGCACACCATATTCTTCTTCAGTGACGAACGCTGCGTCCCTCCGGATGATCCCCGGAGCAATTACGCCTTGGCCAACAAGGCGCTCCTCACTCCTCTGAACATTGCGCCGTCACAGGTCTGCCGGATGGCGGGGGAATCTCGTGATCCACAGGCCGCTGCCGCTGACTACGAACAGCACCTGCGCCATGCAACAAAGACGACAGCCCCGGCTTTGCCGCAGATGGACCTCATCCTCTTAGGGGTGGGAGCGGACGGCCACACCGCTTCTCTTTTTCCTAGAACACCGATCTTGCAGGACCGCCAGACCGTGATCGCGGTGACGCAATCTCCACAGGATCCCCCGACCAGATTGACTATGACCTTAGGTGTGATCAATCGGGCGAGTGTGGTATTGTTTCTCGCCGCAGGAGCCGGTAAAGCAGGAGTCGTGAGCGCCATTCTCGATCCGAAGACCGAGGCGGATCGACAGCTCCCCGCAGCGTTGGTCGCACCGGACGAGGGCCGTCTTATCTGGCTGCTCGACCTGGCGGTTGCCGCAGGACTGTCGAGAGATCGAGTCAAGATGATCGCACGTGAGGACTAGATGATTGTTGCTGGTGATATTGGGGGTACGAAAACTCATTTAGCCCTGTTCGATTGGAAGAAGGACCGCGTCGACCCCATCCGGTCGGAGTCTTTCCATAGCGCCGACTACACCTGCCTTGAGGACATGCTTGCGGAATTTCTTATTCCGCCAAAACCTCCGACACCGATCGACGAATACGACGCTGACCAAAACACGATTGAGGAACTGGAAGCGGAGCGTCCGACGGAGGAACCGCTGAAGATTGATGCAGCCTGTTTCGGTATCCCCGGCCCTGTCATTCAGAACCATTGCCAGGCGACCACCCTTCCTTGGGTAGTGGATGGCGCGGCAGTGGCTAAACATTTCGACATCCCGAATGTGCAGCTCCTCAACGATCTCGAAGCGATGGCCCACGGCATTCTGTTGTTACGACCTGACGAAGTCGAAGTCCTCAACGCCGGGACGCCACCACCGTATAATCAGGCGCTCGTCCTGATCGCAGCGGGAACGGGATTGGGTGAGTCCATTCTCTACTGGAATGGATCACGCTATCAGCCCATGCCGTCGGAAGGGGGCCACGCCGATTTCGCTCCGAATAATGACAACGAGATCGAGCTCCTACGCCATCTGCGGGGCCATTACCTGCACGTCAGTTACCAGCGGGTCCTGTCCGGGCCGGGGTTGCAGGCGATCTACGACTATGTCCGCGACAGCAAGAAGAACGAGCCGACCTGGCTCTCAGAGCAAATCAAGGCCGGAGACCCGGCGACGGTCATCGCAGAGGCAGGCCTCAAGGGGCAGGCAGAGATCGCCACGCTGACACTCGACTTGTTTGCGTCGATCTATGGAGCAGAAGCTGGCAATCTGGCGCTGAAGGCCATGGCGCTCAACGGCGTCTATCTGGGCGGAGGGATGGCGCCGAAGCTGCTGGCCAAACTGAAGGACGGGACATTTATGAAATCATTCATCAATAAGGGTCCCTACAAACGGTTGATGAGTTCGATCCCCGTGAAAGTCGTGATGAACCAACAGACCGCCGTGCTCGGCGCCGCCTCGTTCGCGGCCCACCTCGCTCGGCAGGCGTCATAATGGCCATGGACCTAGATGCATTGAAACGGGCGGCAGCGTTGAAAGCTGTCGAGTACGTGCGCGATGGCATGGTCGTCGGACTGGGGACCGGCTCCACGGCGAAACATATGGTCATGGCGTTGGGGGAGAAGGTCCGTTCCGGCATGCAGCTCCGCGGAGTCCCGACATCTCAAGAAACAGCGACGCTTGCCAGAGAGCAGGGCATTCCCCTCATCGATGCTGACAACGCCTGGGTGATTGATGTTGCGATCGACGGAGCGGACCAGGTCGATCCAGCCTTCAACCTCATCAAGGGCGGCGGCGGCGCGTTGCTGAAAGAAAAAATTGTTGCCGCCTCGGCTAAACAGTTTATTGTTCTCGTCGACCAGACCAAGCGAGTGCCGGCCCTGGGAGGCTCTTTCCCTCTTCCGATCGAAGTGATTCCCTTTGGCTGGGGTAGCACGGCCAGAGCCATTGAAGGGCTCACGAAGAGCTCCGTGATACTCCGGGAGCGAAACGGATCCCCGTTTCACACGGAAGCCGGCCATGTGATTCTGGATGTCCATCTGGCACGGATTGACAACCCGCGCGAATTGGAAATCGCCTTAACCCTGATTCCTGGAGTCGTCGAGACCGGTCTTTTTGTCGGACGAACAGATCTCCTCATCGTTGGTACCGCCAAGGGAGTTGAGACCTATCCTGCGACGAGGACGTGAACGAGCCGGTTGATCGGCGATAGCCCATACCGTTCTCGCATGAAAAACGTTCGCTTCCCTCGCACTCTACTCCCACAGTGTTTGCACAAGAAGCCGTGAACGGCCGAAAGGTAAGGTTATGAACCAGGGCTCTTCTTCAGGCCAACTCGACCCCTATAGGCTTCCAAGGCAGGTGATCCCGACTCGCTATGATCTACGATTAGAGCCGGATCTGGCGGCTGCCACGTTTGCCGGACAGGAAACCGTCACCCTGACCATCGCCTGTCCGACGTCGGACATCTTCCTTAATGCGATTGAGCTCGATATTACTTCCGCAAAGATCGAGGGCCTCCCAGGTCAAGCGCAACAGGCGACGATTACGCTCGATGAACCGCGTCAGCGTGCCCACTTCACATTTGCTGAGCCTCTTTCAATTGGAACCTGGCGGCTGACCATTAGATTCAGCGGGATACTCAACGACAAGCTGCGTGGCTTTTATCGCAGTACCTACAAAGACGAGCAGGGTGTGACGCACAACATGGCTGCGACGCAATTCGAAGCGACCGATGCCCGGCGGGCTTTCCCCTGCTGGGACGAACCAGACTTCAAAGCAATCTTTGCCGCCACGCTGGTCATCGATCCGGCGTTGACCGCTGTCTCCAACACCCAGATGACCTCAGAAACGGTGGAGCAAGGGAAGAAGGTGATGCACTTCGCCGACAGCATGAAGATGTCCACGTATCTGGTGGCCTTTATCGTCGGTCAGATCGAAGCGACCAACCCGACGATGGTTGGCCGGACCCCGTTGCGCCTCTGGGCCGTCCCAGGAAAAAAGCATCTCGCCACATTCGGCCAGGACATTGCCGCGGCGTCGCTCTCATTTTTTGAAACCTACTATGGCATCCCCTATCCTGGCGACAAACTAGACTTGCTCGCTATCCCAGACTTTGCCTCTGGCGCTATGGAAAATCTCGGGGCCATCACCTATCGGGAAACGGCTCTGCTGGTCGATCGGCAGAGCGCCACACATGGAGAGCTGGAGCGAGTCGCCGATGTCGTCGCTCATGAAAACGCTCATATGTGGTTTGGTGATTTGGTCACCATGTCTTGGTGGAACGGGCTGTGGCTCAATGAGGCCTTCGCGACCTTCATGGAAATGATGGCGGTGGATGCGTGGAAGCCGGAATGGAAACGGTGGGACAGTTTTGGCGTCTCGCGCGCGGCGGCTTTTTCCGTCGATGGACTCCAGAGCACTAGGCCGATCGAATATCCAGTGCAGGCCCCCAAAGATGCCGAGGCGATGTTCGACGTCCTGACGTATGAAAAAGGGGCGTCGGTCCTGCGCATGTTGGAGCAGCACATCGGTCCGACAGTCTTCCGCGATGGGGTCCGAGATTATTTACAGGCGCATGCCTATGCGAACGCCGATACGAATGACCTCTGGGTGTCGCTGGGGAAAATTGCTGAACAGCCAGTGCCGGAACTGATGAATGGGTGGATTTTTCAGCCGGGCTTCCCGCTTGTGACGGCTAAAGTGAGAGGGGCATCCGAACTGACCATTACGCAGCAACGATTCAGGTATCTGAACGATGGGCAGCCCAGCTCCGCGGCCGACCCGCTGTGGCAGATCCCGATTCAGTTGCGGCTCACAGTTGGAGGGGAAGCTCGCACCTCGCGCCTGTTGCTGACGGAGAAGGAGACAACCGTTCCACTTCCACAAGGCTGGGAGTCTCTGCTGCTTAATGAAGGCGGCCATGGTTTCTATCGAGTGCGGTATGCACCAGATGTCTTGAGCCGATTGCTGGAGGGAGGCCTCGACCGCCTCGCCGTGACAGAACGATTCAACCTCGTCAACGATGCCTGGGCCATCACTATTGCAGGCCTCATGCCCCTCACGGACTATCTTGACCTGACAGGCCGGTTCACAACAGAGCGGGACAAGAACGTTTGGGCCGTTCTGTTGGATTCCTTTTCCTTTCTCAACAAGATTGTCACCACGGAGGATCGTCCAGCATTGGAATCCTTCGTGCGCGCACGTGTCGGCCCGGCCGTCGCAGCGCTAGGCTGGGCACCGAAGAGTGGTGAGAGCGAAGGGACGAAACAGTTGCGGGGAGACCTGATCGGGGCCCAGGGAAAACTCGGTAATGATTCAGCCATTCACGCGCGCGCAGCAGAGCTGTACCGGGCGTATCGACAGGACGCGACGACGGTCGATCCTAATATCGTGCCGGCGCTCGTGGCGACCCTTGCCCATCGGGGCGACGAGGCGCGGTACGATGAGTTTGATGCAGGGTTTCGCACCGCTTCGACGCCGCAGGAAGAACGGCGGTATCTCTTTTCGCTCGCGGCCTTCCGCCCGAAACTTTTGCTTGAACGGACCCTCGCCCGCACCATCAGTGGAGACATCCGCATGCAGGATGCGCCGTTTCTCGTCAGCGCCGTCCTGGGCAATGTCTACGGCAGAGAACTGGCCTGGGACTTCGTCAAGACGAACTGGGAGAAGATGGATCACCTATTTCCCAAGCAAGGGTTACGGCGCATGTGCGGCGGCATTGTCAATCTGGCTACGCCGGCGTTTGAGCAGGACGTGCAAGCATTTTTTCTCTCGCGCCAGATCGACTTGGGCGGAAAAACACTTGATCAAAATCTGGAGCAATTGCGGGTCGCCGTGACGGTTCGAGAGCGAGAGACCAGGGCCTTACGCACGTACCTGGATCAATTTCGATAGCCGACTGAGCCAATGAATGATTCTCGAATCGAGCCGTTTCTGTCAGGAGCTTCTCTCCCGGTCATTCCCCTCAGCGCCCAGACCGACGGCCTTTGACCACCCGCGCTCTCTATTCATGTCGCAGGATGGCCAGAGGCCGTTGGCCGAGAATCCGGTAGGTGCTCGCAAATCCGACGAAGAGCGTGAGCCATAGCGTCAGGAGCAGACCTTTCCCGAGTACCAGTAGGTGCAGGCTCCAAGGAAGATCGAAGATATAGCGTAGCACTGCCCAGGATAAGGCGGCACCGAGCATCAATCCGATCGATCCTGCCACTAGGCCCAACAAGAGATATTCGAGCGCAAAGGCTCGGGCAATCAGGCCCCTGGTCGCCCCGATCGCTTTGAGAATCACCGATTCATAGAGCCGTCGGTAGCGTGTCGCGGCGAGCGCCGCTGCCATGACTAGGCCCCCGGTCAGGAGGCAGAAGAGGGCCACCGCGCTAATTGCCATTGCGAGACGGTCCAGTACGCGCGAGAATCCATCGAGCACATCGCCAATATGGATCGCGCTGACGTTCGGGAAGGCGGCGACGACTGCTTGCTGCAACGGGGCTTCTTCGTCCTGCGAGACCCGCACCGTTGCCACATAGGTGAAGGGTGCCCCTGCCAGCGAGCCTGGGGACAGGATCAGGTAGAAATTCGTCGAGAAATTTCTCCACGCCACCTTGCGAATACTACTTACCCGTGCGGAGATCATCGTCCCTTGCACGTCAAGCTCTACGATTGAGCCGATCGTGAGACCTAAATGGGTGGCGGCTTCTTCTTCCAGTGAAACTTCTGGCGTTGAAAAGACCTGCCCCGGTTTCCACCAGGCTCCTTTGACGAGCTGATTATCTTTCGGCAGCTGGTCAAGAAAGGTCAGCACATATTCCCTGGTGAGATACCACTGTGCGCTCCGCTCCTCTTTTCCTTCCGCACGCGCAGAGTGCTTGTCGCTCTCCGCTTCTGCCGCGACGACTTGCCCATTGAGTGCATGGAGCCGTGAGCGGACCAGTGGAGTGAGTGCCGGACTCGGACGGCCAGTCTGCCGCTGCACCAGCGACATAAATTTTTGTGCTTGATCCGGCTGAATGTCGATGAAGAAGAAGGTTGGGGCATCCGCCGGCCTATTTTCTTGGACATGCCGGAGCAGGGCCTGTTCTACCAGTACCACCGTGGTGATCAACATGACGCCGATACCAATGGCGACCATGATTCCAATGGCCTGGCTCCCGGGCCGCACGATATTACCCAGCGCAAAGCGTAGGCTCAGGCTGCGGGGCCTGGGCATCGAGGCTAGCAGTCGTACGCACAGGCGTGCGGAGACAAAGAGGATCGCGAGGGCGAGAGATAGGGCCCCGAGAAACAGCAGTCCGATGACCCAGGAGCCTGCCTGCCAGATCGAGAGGGCACAGAGTCCGAGGATGATTCCCCCCGTCGTGCCGACATTCACTCGATCGGCCAGGCCCCATCGTACCCACCAGCGTGACGGAGTCATTTTCTGCCCGACCGTTGTCTGTTCCGTCTCGCGCCGGAAGATCGCTCCTGGCTGCACGTCGCGAATCTTCAAGAGGGGCCAGAGGGTAAAGAGCAATGTCGACAGGAGTCCCAGCGTCGCTCCCTTCAGTAAGGGCCAGAGGGAGAATCCGGAGAATTTCGCGGAGACACCTAATTGTTCGAGGAGGTTCGACGCGAAGAGGTCGGCCATGAGGGGCGGGAGTCCTCCCTGGAGCGCAATCCCCAAGAGGACTCCCGCGAGGCTTCCGATGGAGCCCAAAAAGATCGTCTGCGTCACATAGGTGGAGACGACGGTGGCTGAATCCGCTCCGACCATTTTGAGGATCGCAATCGTGTTTAGTTTGTCTCGCAAGAAGGCATGAATCGAGGTGCCGACTCCCAGTCCTCCGATGAAGAGGGCCGTGAGGCTGATTAGGCCGAGATAGCGGGAGAGCTGGTCAAGAAATTGTTTCAACTGCGGTTGGGCCGTGCGATAGCTAGAGAGGCGCGCAGAATCTGCGGCCAATCGGCTTCGCAGTTCGATGAGGAGCGGCTCAATCAGCAGGCTGGGCGGCAGCTTGACGAGATACCGTTCTCGCACCCTGCTGCCAGGCTTAATGAGTTCCGCCGCGCGTAACCCCTCCTGTGCAATCAGGACTCGCGGGCCCAAGCTGAAGGCGTTGGCCATGCGATCTGGTTCGGTCCTGACGATTCCGGTAATGAGAAACGCCGCCTGGCCAATCTTCAGCCAATCCCCGACCGAAAGGCTCATCCGAATCAGCAGCGACTCCTGTACCACCGCGCCCAAACAGACTTGGCCACCACAGCGACGTGTATCGGGATGGAGCAGGCCATCGAGGAGTTGCGCCGGCTCGAGCGTGATGGCCCCATACAGGGGATAGGTTGATTCGACCGCTTTGAGTTCGATGATCTGGGTTGCCTGAGGCGTCGAAGACTCCTGAGTCTGGCGCGAAGCCATGGCGATGAGCTCGCTTACATGGGTGAGGGTCAAGCCTCGTTGGCCCAGCGACTGTAGGACCGTCTGGCCTTCGGCGCTGAGGGAATGGGTCAGGCGAATTTCAAGATCGCCACCTAACAGGCCTCGCGCTTCTTTCGTGACAGCGTGATCTACCTTCGCGCTAAACAGCGAGACCCCGACCAAGGCCCCGACACCGATGGCGATGCAGGCGAAGAAATAGAGAAAGTGTCGCCAGGAACCTCGGGTTTCTCGCCAGGCCATTTTGAAGATGAAGAGGTTCACCGGGACGACTCGGCCGGCAAATGGTCCGAGCCGATGCGGGTGTCGGATTCGACGCGGCCATCACGCAACGTAATGACTCGCTCCATGGATGCGGCCATGGTGCGATCGTGTGTCACGAGGATGAGGGTGGCGCCGCATTCGCGGTGGAGCGAGAGGAGGAGGTTCATGATTTGTTGCCCTGTGACGGAGTCCAAGTTACCGGTCGGTTCGTCGGCTAGGAGGATCGGTGGGCGACAGGCGAAGGATCTGGCCACGGCGACTCGCTGTTGCTCGCCTCCTGATAGTTGGACCGGATAATGATGGAGCCGATCTCCGAGGCCGACGGATTTCAAGAGATCCGTCGCGCGTGTCTGCGCCCCGCTTGTTCCCGCCAGCTCCAGCGGCACCAGAACATTTTCTAGGGCGGTGAGGGTGGGGATGAGATGAAATGATTGAAAGATGTAGCCGATGTGATCGCGGCGGTACCGGGCCAAATCGCTCTCCCGCATTCGGGAGATGTCTGTCCCGTCCAGCATGATGGAGCCTGAGGTCGGACGGTCCAACCCCGCGATGAGCCCCAGCAGAGTGGACTTGCCGCTTCCCGAGTGGCCGACGATGGCCACGCGCTGCTTGTCGGGGATCTCGAAGGTGACATCGTCGAGGATCGTGATCTGATGGCCTCCGCCGGCCAGGCGCATCGTTAAGTGAGAGAGAGTGATCATATGTTGTCGGGCTCCACAGTATCGTCTGCGCGCACGGTTATATTATACTGAACACTTAATGCGTTATTCATGGATTCTCGCACAACTCGTTCTCGGCGTATGTCTGGCCGTCTTCTATGGCTGTGACCGAGGCAGCGCGCCATCTTCGTCGCCTCCCCCTCGTGACGGGTTTGGGCAACGGCTGGGCACCGACGTCACGGCGCGACCGGGGCGATCGACGGCATCGGTCTCAGCCGAACGCCTGCGCATCGTCGCCTTTGGCAATAGTTTGACAGCAGGCCTCGGAGTGGCGCAGGAGGAATCCTACCCAGCGCAATTGCAGCGGAAGCTGGAGGCGGCAGGCTATGCCTATCGGGTGGTGAATGCGGGGGTCAGCGGCGAAACGACCGCCGGTGGATTGCGGCGGGTGGGCTGGGCCCTCAACAGCAAGCCCTCCATCGTCATCCTGGAGCTCGGTGGAAACGATGGGCTTCGAGGCCTGGGCCTTCCAGAGACGAAAGCCAACCTCGAACAGATTATTCAGCAGTTCCAGGCGGCCTCCGTCACGGTCCTGTTAGCCGGGATGAAGCTCCCGCCGAACTATGGCAAGGACTATACGACCGGGTTCGAGGCACTGTATCGCTCGCTGGCACAACAGTATCACCTGACACTAATTCCGTTTTTCCTTGAAGGGGTTGCAGGCTCTGCGTCGCTGAATCAGGCTGATGGGATTCATCCCACCGAAGAGGGCTATCGCCTAATAGTCGAACAGGTTTTTACGATATTGGAGCCGTTGCTGACACGAGCCAGATGACGCTTGATCATGGCGAGAGAAGCAGGGCCGGAACTCATGCACTTGTGCTACAGGGATGCGTGACTAAAACTTCTTGAGGAACGACTCGTCGACGCCTTAAGTCAGGATCAATCTGATCAATGGAGACGAGTGGCCCACGATGCCGCTATAGTCAGGATTGTGGTCGCCCTCGCTCACCGCTCTATCAAATCCGCGAATGGGTTCCATCACAATAGGGCGGCTTCTCTGTTCGCTTGCAACCGCAGAGTGCCACCCGTTTTTTTTCTTCGAAATGGACTGCCAGCGGTGAAAATTCCGTTCCGGTATGGGCTCCATCGCAGAAGGGTTGTGTCTTCGAGCGACCGCATTGACACCAATAGATAGTGCCGGGACCGACTTCTACTATGCAGGGAGTTCGCCGGGCAATCACGGGCTTTTCAGGCATCGCTTTTCTTCTCCTCTGTCATAAAGTGCGCACGAGCGGTACGAGTCATGTGGTTATCGGCATCGGCGCGGGAGTCCCTGTTGACCGACCGGAGTCAGCCAAAGATAATCCGCGATCTTGTCCCGTATCAAATCGTGCAGTTCTTCAATCCGCCCGGCCTCGAACGAGGTCAGATAGACGCTGATCTGCCGCACCCCATCAGGTAGGCGGCGGAGGACTCGCTGGGGAACCGGGAGATTATATTGAACATGGCCGCCTCCGGTATAGCTGATCAGAGGGCCAGTCATTGGATCGGAGCCACGGCGGATGAGGGAGAGGCGAGCGACCAGGGTCTTGGCCATTCCTTCATCGCGAACCATAGAGGCGTCATACATCGTCTGATAGAGGCTGTCGTGTCCGCCGCCATGACAGGCTTGGAGTTGCTGAAGAATGCGGGCGCGATAGACCGGGTCGTCGATGATGGCTTCGTCCTGCATGCCCCATTGCGCCATGATCGGATCGGACTGCGCCTGAGCTAAGCCCTGCTTCGCGACGAGCCGGATCAAGGATTTCGGGGGATTGAGCGCCGCAACCGGCAGGCCTTGTTCCTTCGCGAACAGGACCAGCGGCTCATAGTCCTCGTAGGCCCCGCCCCAGTTTTGTTGCCACTGGACGGCGTCGAGAAATTCCTGGCGAGTTTGGTTGGAGCCAGACAGATATTGGTTCAGGGCGGTCTGGCCGTCCCAGCCGAACATTTCCATCGTCAGGACCGGTATCCGCCCCTGCTCTTTCAGCGTTCGTAAGACTGTTAGCGCCGCCTCAACATGGAATCGATTGTGATGTTCCTCGCCCAGATAGATGATGTCCTGCTGCCGCAGTAATGCGGTCCATTGGTCTGCAGAAATCGGCTGCCCTGTCGCAGTCTCAATGATCTGCCCTGCCTGGAACGGCGAGAGTCGTTCGCTGGGCAGGGCGGATGAGCTTCTGGGCGTTCCACAGGCACAGGCCACTGTCAGCCAGACTAGGCTGATGACCAAGAGCCTAGAGCTGGAGCGGGCCGTTTGCGTGGGAGCAAATATTATCGGCATAGTTTCTCACTACCATAGGTTTCCCTGGGACGGCAAGACACCAACCTTGACGCCCCAGCGATTTGGTCGTTATGCTAATCGGCATCAACTGCCAGGGATAGCTCGACCACCACAGGCCCCACCCCACCCGATTATGAATTCCAACGCACAGGTCCTTGCAGATTTTCGTTCACAGGTCACGCGGCTGTTACAGGAGCGTGACAAGGAGTGGGAGGCGTCCCGTAAACTGGTTGAGGGGCCCCGGCTCACGACGACCTTGAAGCGGTTGATTCACGAAGCCGGGCGCGCCGACCTTCCCCTCAGCGTCCGTGATGCCATTACCCTAGCGCTGGGCCCTGCGGACACTGCCAGAATGCAAGATCTCCCTGGCCCCCGGCTCAAAGAACTCACCGGGCTTCCTCCGACAAAGGCCGTGCGGGCGCTCTGCGTCTGGCTGGGCGTCGTGGAGGGGCCTGGGTCCCAGTGGCCGCTGACCGTGCTCCAGAGCGACGTGATTGCAAGCTTTGCCCAGTCCCATGCCAATCCCTTCGACGTGCTGCTCGACGCGGATGTAGCGTCGCTGCTTGATGTGGGAGCCGGCGATCTGTCCTTTGCCACGGAGCTAGTCGAGCAATATGTCGCGCCCCTTCAGCAGCGTCAGCGGGAGTTGATTCTCCATGCGCTGGATCGGCTGCAGCCAGGCTCGAAGTTAGGTGGCCCGCTCCATCCAGAGCAGGCGCGGCTCAACGGTCTGCGGTCCCGGACCGGGCTCTCATTTCAATTCTATGGGAACCACGATATGTTCGATCTGGCCGACCTCGACGGGGCCGGGAAGCTCGCCCCTCGTTATACGATTGCGACCTGCTGGGCTCCTGCAACCCCTACGTTTGCCTATGAACCGACCAGGCTGTCTCAGCCCATCATCACGCAAGAACTCCAGCGCACCAAAGGCCAGTTCCGGCAGACCAGTTTTTCAGGAGAGCCAGCCCTAGAGGTCCAACATGGGGCGCGCGCCCTTCTGTTCCCCCCCTGGAAGTTCGAGATTCGAGGCCCCCTGGCCTTGCTCGATGTACTGGCGCGGCGTGGCCACCTCTGTGTCCTCGGAGCCGTCGACACGCAGGTTTTTTGGGAAACTCTCTCCCAGCTGCTCGACGAGCCCCGCTATCGGCCAGCGGATCAGCCCTTCACCCCAGACAATCTCCCGACAGTGTTTGGTGAAATCTTCGAGCGGCTCTCTCGTCTGGCGATCGGTGAGACGGTGAACTTGGCGGACTGTGCCCCGTTACGAGAGCAGATTTCGCGAGTTCTTCCTCTGCTTGCGGGACAGGAACGCTCCTATCGTTTCCGCTCCGTGCAGATTCGCCGGGGCGGTGTCTTTCCCGGCATGCCCGCCAGCAGTACCGCGAGACGATTCTCTGCTATGGCCGAAGAGACGCCACCCTGGATGGTCACTCTTATTCCGGACTAGAGCGGCTCTCAAACAGGTTTACTTCCGCAACCCCTTGTAAATAGCCATCTTAAGACCGGTCAATGCAAAACCTCATGGGAAAATTGACCATCCTCAAACCCGTTACGAGACTTTTTCCCCGTGTACGCTTAGGTCGGCGCAGATTGAAAATCATCTTGCCATTTTTCGTACGCGAGATCGTGAGATCGCCGTTGCCGGGGGGAGGGCTCGAACGGTGTAAGGGAAGAGCTGGCAAGGGCAAGTGTGACGGACTGTGAGTTTGGAGCGGGAAACGAGATTTGAACTCGCGACCCTCGCCTTGGCAAGGCGATGCTCTACCACTGAGCTATTCCCGCTCGCTAAACAACAGCTTTCCTCTACATGTCAATGACTTAGAATCATTGACATGCTCGGCAGTTATTCTGTACTCAAACTGCCAGGCTGTTATACTACCAAATGTGCGTGGAAAGCAAGGTCTGATGCTGAAACTTCGTGCCTCACGATTCACATATTCCTTCGTCCTGGATGTTCAAATTCTTTCTACTGTTTCTTCGTAAACGGAAAGTATCTGACACAAACCACAAAGACGGACAACCGCTCATTCGCGCAATCAATCGCCGAAACCGCATATGATTTATATCGCTTTACGCGTCTTATTCCAGAAGGAAAGATTAGTTAGACGTGGGACGAAACAGAGAGAAATGTGCTTACAGCGTTATCGGTAGACGCAGCAACGCGTCCCGCGAGGTTACAGACGTTACGGATCAAACTCGGAATTCTGAGAAGATTCTTCGAAGACATTCCTCGTGCGGATCGCAAAACTAAAACGAATGAGGAATTTATTTACTGGCGAAAGAGTGGGCGTGAGTGAGACCGGCAAGCCGTGCAATGCTTCCGCAGGTATTTGGCCGCCCGTACTCGCATTACCGCTGTTGTCGTCGCATAAAATATGCTACCAAAAGGTAACGCCATGATATAAACACTAAACCATTGATTTATTGACAATTTATCATATGATGGGAGTTTGAATGCTCATCGGTGATACGACAAGTACCCGTGACGTCTTAATGACGATAAAGATGGCAAGTGGAATGCGAGCATTTTAACATTGTTAATCAATGAGTTGGGGGCTTTCCTTAAAACTCCATGGTGCCACAGACTCTGGCCCGTCTATTGCTTATATAGAGGCTCATGATGCTAGGAATTCACGATAAAATGATATGGATGGCCTGTTCGGGGCTCTTACTTTTGGGCAATTTTGTCAAGAAAGGGGGGTCTGAAGTTTTCGCTGTGCGTCAGTGAAGTCGCGTGGGCTTATTGAAGCCCTCAACTCTTAGGAGGTGTCACCAATGTTTTTGTCACGTAGGCAGTTCTTAAAAGTCTCCGTGGGAACCGTCGCCGCCGTCGCGGTCGCCGACAAAGTCCTCGCGTTGACCGCGCTGCAGCCGGTCATCGAAGTGGGCAATCCCTTGGGAGATTATCCGGATCGGTCGTGGGAGCGTGTCTATCACGATCAGTATCGGTACGATTCATCGTTTACCTGGGTTTGTTCGCCGAACGACACGCACGCCTGCCGCATCCGGGCCTTCGTCCGGAACGGTGTGGTCATGCGGGTTGAGCAGAACTACGACCACCAGACGTACGAAGATCTCTACGGCAACCGCGGAACGTTCGCGCACAATCCGCGCATGTGCTTGAAGGGATTTACCTTCCATCGTCGCGTCTATGGCCCCTATCGCTTGAAGGGCCCCTTGATGCGGAAGGGTTGGAAGGAATGGATGGATGCCGGTTCGCCGGAGCTGACGCCAGAAACGAAGCGGAAGTACAAGTTCGATAGCCGCTTCTTGGACGACATGCTGCGTGTGTCTTGGGATACGGCCTTCACCTATGCCGCCAAGGCGATGATCATCATTGCCACGCGGTACAGCGGTGAAGCTGGTGCCCGTCGCCTTCGCGAGCAGGGTTATGCGCCGGAAATGATCGAAATGATGAAGGGGGCGGGAACGCGTACCTTCAAGCATCGCGCTGGTATGCCGGTCCTCGGTATCATCGGCAAGATGGGCAACACCAGAATGAACGGCGGCGTTAACGCGTTGCTGGACACCTGGATTCGCAAAGTGGACCCAACGCAGGCTCAAGGCGGCCGGTATTGGTCGAACTACACCTGGCACGGCGACCAGAACCCCGCCCACCCCTGGTGGAGCGGCGCGCAGGGGTCTGACATCGACCTCTCCGACATGCGCTTCTCCAAGCTGAACACCAGCTGGGGTAAGAACTTCGTCGAGAACAAGATGCCGGAAGCGCACTGGAAGTTGGAATGTATCGAGCGGGGCGCCCGGGTCGTGGTCATCACGCCTGAGTACAACCCCACAGCCTATCGCGCCGACTACTGGATGCCGTTACGGCCCGCGGCGGACGGCGCCATTTTCTTAGGCGCCATGAAGATCATCGTCGATGAGAACATGCACGACGTGGACTTCTTGAAGGGGTATACCGATTCGCCGATGCTCGTCCGTACGGATACCCTGCAGTTCCTGGATCCGCGCGAGGTTGTGGCGGGGTATGAGTTCCCCGACTTCTCGAAGAGCTACTCGGGCCGCGTGCAGTCCTTGAAGCCGGATCAGGTGGCTCGGCTCGGTGGCATGATGGTCTGGGACTTGAACAAGAAGGCCGCCGTGCCGCTCCATCGTGAGCAGGTTGGCTGGCACTATCAGAACAGCGGCATTGATGCAGCCCTCACCGGGACCTACCGGGTAAAGTTGCTCAATGGCCGTGAAGTCGATGCGATGCCGGTCTGGCAGATGTACTTGGTGCACTTCCAGGATTACGATCTGGACACCTGTCATCAGATTTGCCGAACGCCAAAGGACCTCTTGGTCCGTTGGGCGCGTGACTCAGGTTCGATCAAGCCCGCCGCCATCCATAACGGCGAAGGCACGAACCACTATTTCCATCAGACCATTAATGCCCGCGGTGCGGCGATGGTGCTCATCGTCACCGGCAACGTCGGGAAGTTCGGCACCGGGCAGCATACCTGGGCCGGAAATTACAAGGCGGGTACCTGGACGTCGACGCCCTGGTCTGGTGCTGGTATTGCCGTGCATACGGGTGAGGATCCATTCAACATCAACTTGGATCCGAACGCGCATGGCAAGGAAATCAAGGTCAAGGGCTATTACTACGGCGAGGAAGTCGGGTATTGGAACCACGGCGACACCGCCTTGATCGTCAATACGCCGAAGTACGGGCGGAAGGTGTTCACGGGCAAGACGCACATGCCGACGCCGAGCAAGTTCCGCTGGGTGGTCAACGTGAACGTGCTCAACAACGCCAAGCACCACTATGACATGGTGCGCAACGTCGATCCGAACATCGAGACCCTGATCACTCAGGACATCGAGATGACCTCGGACGTGAACCACAACGATATCGCCTTCGCGGCGAATTCGTGGATGGAGTTCACCTATCCAGAAATGACTGTCACGGTCTCCAATCCGTGGGTGCAGATCTGGAAGGGCGGCATCCGGCCCTTGTACGACACCCGGAACGACCTCGATTCGTTCGCCGGTGTGGCGGCCAAGTTGTCGGACATGACCGGTGACAAGCGTATGCGCGATTACTTCAAGTTCGTCTACGAAAACCGCGTGGACGTCTATGCGCAGCGCATGCTCGATGCCTCCAGCACCTTCTACGGCTACAGCGCAGACGTCATGCTGAAGTCGGAAAAAGGCTGGATGGTCATGGTGCGGACCTATCCGCGGACCCCATTCTGGGAAGAGACCAACGAGTCAAAGCCCATGTGGACGCGGACTGGTCGGTACGAAAACTACCGAACCGAGCCCGAGGCGATCGAATACGGCGAAAACTTCATCTCGCACCGCGAGGGCACGGAAGCGACGCCGTATCTGCCGAACGCCATCATGTCGAGCAACCCGTACGTCCGTCCGGACGACTACGGCATTCCGATCACGGCGCAGCACCATGACGACAAGACGGTGCGCAATATCAAGCTGCCGTGGCAGGAAATCAAGCGGCACGCCAACCCGTTGTGGGAGAAGGGGTACCAGTTCTACTGCGTCACTCCGAAGACCCGGCATCGGGTGCACAGCCAATGGTCGGTGAACGACTGGGTGCAGATTTACGAGTCGAACTTCGGCGATCCGTACCGCATGGACAAGCGGACGCCTGGTGTCGGCGAACACCAGTTGCACATCAATCCGCAAGCGGCGAAAGACCGCGGTATCAACGACGGCGACTACGTCTACGTAGACGGCAACCCGGTGGACCGGCCTTATCGTGGCTGGAAGCCTTCGGATCCGTACTATAAGGTGGCGCGCCTCATGATCCGCGCGAAGTACAATCCGGCCTATCCGTACCACGTGACGATGGCGAAGCACGCCCCGTACGTAGCCACGGCGAAGTCGGTCAAAGGCCATGAGACGCGCCCAGACGGACGCGCCATCGCGGTGGACACCGGCTATCAATCGAACTTCCGGTACGGGGCCCAACAGTCCTTTACTAGAAACTGGTTGATGCCGATGCACCAGACGGACTCATTGCCGGGCAAGCATGCCGTGGCCTGGAAGTTCAAGTGGGGCTATCAGGTCGACCACCATGCGATCAACACGGTGCCGAAGGAATGTCTCATCCGCATCACCAAGGCGGAAGACGGCGGCATCGGCGCGAGGGGTCCATGGGAGCCGGTCCGGACCGGATTTACCCCGGGCCAAGAGAACGAGTTCATGATCAAGTGGCTCAAAGGTGAACACATCAAGATCAAGGTGTAAGGGACGTACAACATGCACTGTGACGTTGATGTAAAGCTAATGAGATTCACGAATTAACGGATCATGACTATAAGGAGGATTGACAATGCCTGAAGTGTATAACTGGCAGCTGGGACGGAAGATGCTGTATCCCTACGAGGAACGGCATCCGAAGTGGCAGTTTGCCTTTGTGTTCAACATTAACCGGTGCTTGGCTTGCCAGACCTGTTCGATGGCAGACAAGTCCACCTGGCTCTTCTCGAAGGGGCAGGAATACATGTGGTGGAACAACGTGGAAACCAAGCCCTACGGGGGGTACCCACAGTTCTACGACGTGAAGATCACCCAGCTCATCGAGCAGGTGAATCCGGGCGGCCAGGTGTGGAACGTCCGTGTGGGACGGAAGCATCATGCGCCGTACGGCGTGTTCGAAGGTATGACCATTTTCGACGCAGGCGCCAAAGTGGGCCAGGCGGCGATCGGGTACATTCCGACGGACCAAGAGTGGCGGTTCGTGAACATCTATGAGGATACGGCGACCTCGATGCGTGCCCTCGTGGAAGGTACCGACAAGACCGGATTCTCACGGGACGAACCGTGGAAGATGACGGGTAGCAGTCTGCCGGAGCATGAAACGTTCTTTTTCTATCTCCAGCGGATTTGCAACCACTGCACGTACCCAGGCTGCTTGGCAGCCTGCCCGCGGAAGGCGATCTACAAGAGACCCGAAGACGGGATCGTGTTGATTGACCAGAACCGGTGCCGCGGGTACAAGAAGTGCGTGGAGCAGTGCCCGTATAAGAAGCCGATGTATCGTGGGACCACACGCGTGTCTGAAAAGTGCATCGCGTGTTATCCACGTATCGAAGGAAAAGACCCGTTGACGGGTGGTGAGCCGATGGAAACGCGGTGTATGGCCGCCTGCGTCGGTAAGATCCGGATGCAGAGCCTGATGCGCATCGGCGAAGACGGCCTGTGGGCGGAAGACCGGTGGCACCCGCTCTACTACGCGATCCGCGTGGAGCAGGTGGCGCTCCCATTGTATCCACAGTGGGGCACCGAGCCCAACGGCTTCTACATCCCACCGCGGCACAGCCCTCGTGGTTATGCGCGGCAGATGTTTGGCCCAGGCGTCGACAATGCCATCGAGAAGTATCTCGTGCCCAGCCGTGAGCTGTTAGCGGTCCTCCAGTTGTGGAGAGCCAGCCAGCAGATCATCTTCCGGTACGATGTCATTCCTGGTCCGAAAGTGTTCGAGACCCAGATTCACGGGAAGCGTTTCGAGATGTACAACGATACCGTGTTGGGCTTCAACAAGTCGGGCAAGGAAGTGGCGCGTATTCAGGTCGAAGAGCCGATCTACATTCGGCCGGCCGAGCGTGTAACCTGGCTGTAAGTTTCAGCTAGGGGTCGCTTCATGAAGGGGCGGAGTTCTTTCGGGGACTCCGCCCCTTCTGTTTGACCCACGCCGCCCTAAGCCGCATCGGTCTTTCGGCTCAATGGTCTCTGCTCCTTCTGCGCACTTGACGTTTCTGAGAGGGTTCAGTAGAGTTTAAGCAGTATAAGAATTCTTCTCCATGCCAAGCTTGGGGTACCATCAGCGTGACCTCTCCTCAGCAGCACCCAGTCCCATTTGCTGCCCAAGCCATACCCTTCGATGAGTTTCTAGCCTCAGGGAAACTCCCGGAAGGCTACCTTGCCAGCGAGTACCTCGCACAGCAGTTCGTCGAACGTCTCGTGCATTATGTGCTGAGTGTCCCGGCGGGCAGTTACACCATGGCTCAATTAAGCCATCTCCTTGAGCAGCTTGACCCCCGTGCGCAGGTGTTCTTCTTCAAGCGCCTCAAAGAGACCAGTCCTGAAAGCCTCAAAGATTTTGCCCCGCTCTACTACGGCTTCATGAACGAGTTTCATTCCCTCCTGTTTACCTAATCTGATAACTCTCCCCTTGTTGCCAGGGTATTTTCATGTATAATAGGTTGGTTAACAATTAGCGCAAAGGAGCGACATGAATCCTACCCTACAGCGAGCCGTGACGAGCTTTTACAATCTCATTTATGAAGCCCAGACCTTTGCTACCACGATGTCTCGAATTGATACGGGCGAGCAGGAGCATTATTCAGGACGTATTGAAGGACTGAACTGGGTCCTGGATCGTTGCCAGGAACTCGAGGAGATGGATGCCAATCTGACGCCCTCCTCCCTCCAGCGGGTCCTTACAGAAGTGAAGTCCGATCTCGATCACGAATTGTCGGTGCAGCGACGTGAAAAAGGGCGTCGGGCAGATGGTCGAGAGGAGGCTCTCAACTTTGTGGCGGATTATTTATCCAGCCTGATTACCGCAACCGAGATTGAATCAGCCAAGACGCCGGTCGTATAACGTGCCGTCTCCGTACCAGTTCTACCCGTCGCCTTTCATGACGCCTGGTTTATTACTACGATGATGCGAGAATGGATTGTGTTCGCGTTGTGCATGGGAGTTGGGGGCCACATCGCTCTCGGCTTCGTCTTGCATGCGCCGGGCCTCTGGCCCTGGAGTATGGCCTGGCTCTACGGCTTGATGAGCGGGCTGGCTGTCTATGGTTTGGTACAAGGAGCTCGCGGGGCTTGGAGGCTGCTCAGGTCCTCTCCGAAGACTCCACGGCAGACCGGCTCCACCGATCCCTGGTGAGCCGGCAAATCTGACGGCGCCCGGCTCTCGCCATTGACCGTCACGCGGCCCACCACGTACAATTCCTCCATGCAAGGACCTTCGCGTAAACCGCCTGCCTCTGGATGGCCGCCAGGGGTAACCCCCAGAATGCCTCGGTCCAGGCCTGGCGTGCCCGAACAGGTAGACCAGTTCAAATCGCTTAACGCCTCTCTGCTCTATTGTCCGCAATGTCGAGTCGCGACTCCGACCCGAGAGCGATTGCTGCTTGTCCTCCCGACCGGCAATCTTTACGAGTATCGCTGCCAACAGTGCGGAACTTCAACCGGCTCCAAGACCGACAATCAATAAGCGAGTGTGACGGCCATCGCTGAGCGGCATCAAAAGGATTGCCTATGGGTCCGCATGGGCACAATCAGTAGAGGGCCGGTGTGCATGGCGTCTGGGAGGAAGGATCTGCCGGGAAGTCGGTCTGCCAGCTTAAGCCTGCAGAGGGATGCCTTCTTCGATGAGCATGACGGGGATGTTTTGGCGAATGGGGTAGAGCATCGTACGGTCACTTCGGATGAGCCCCCCATCGAGGGGTTCCGTGACCGGCTTGTTGGCTTTATTTTTCAATTGTCCACGACTCACTCCTTCGTTCAGCGTGGCAATCAAGGCCGCGTCAGCCAAACTCACGTCCTGCTTGGTATCCGGACAACAGAGAATCGCTAGGAGATCCTTGTCGATCGTCGCCGGAGAATGTGCTGCCGCATGTTCTGCCATAATGCCCCCTCGTGAGCTGGACCGACAAGACGTGGGTAGGATAGATCGCCGATCTCATGGAGATCAAGCCCCTCGACCCTCTCTATTTCGTTTCTGGTTTCTGCTACACTGCCAGTCCTGCCTGATCAGGAAGAAGGAAGCAAGCGGCCATGTCCAAGAGTTTATGGAAATATTCCGTGGCAGGCCTGCTGCTACTCGTGCCGGCTTGGGCGACATTTTCGATCCTGGCTACGCTGCTTCGTGTGCTGAACGAGCTGCTCGTCGAGCTTCCGTGGCCCATTGAGGCACAGCAGATTCCTGGGCTCAGTCTTCTGCTGTTTTTCATTCTTGTGCTTACTATCGGCGCCATTGCCACTCATGTAATCGGGCGGTACGTCGTCATTCAGATGGAGCGATGGCTCGAACAGATTCCCCTGGTCCGTAGCGTCTACATGACGCTCAAGGGGATGACCGATCTGTTGAATTTCCGTTCCCGTTTCGGGCGCAGCACCGTGGTGGCCATTCCCTTTCCTCGCGATGGTTTGTGGGCGATCGGATTTATCATGGGGATCGCCCCGCCATCCTTGCAAGTTGCACCAGGCGCAAGCCTACTCATGGTTTTCGTGCCCACGGCGATCCATCCCTTTACCGGCCTTCTTGCGTTTATTCCACAGGCACAGGTTCGCCCAATCAATCTGCCGGCGGAAGAGGCCATGAAGATGGAGTTTACGGCTGGCCTGTATACGCCAGCCGTCGAATGGTTACACGCTCCAACGGTCACCGCCTGACGGTTATGTCGATACTCGACCACCTCACGATCCGACTCGCTAGGCCGAGCGATGCAGCTAGCATCAGCTCATTTAGCGCGGCCATGGCGCTGGAAACGGAAAATCTCCACCTTGATCTCGATCGTTTGCAGGCGGGAACGGCCGCCCTGCTAGACTCTCCCAATCACGGATTCTTTATGGTGGCAGAATTGGAGCAGTCAGGCCGGCAATTGCTGCTGGGGCAGTTAATGATCACCTATGAATGGAGCGATTGGCGTAACGGCGTCTTTTGGTGGATTCAGAGCGTATATGTGGACCAATCCTGGCGTCGCCAGAGCGTCTTTCGTCGGATGCACGAAGCGATGATGGCCCGCGCTAAGGCCAGTCCGAACGTTTGCGGCGTCCGCCTCTACGTCGAACAGAGTAACAGTACGGCGCAGGCTGTATACCGTCGAATGGGACTTGTGCCATCCTCTTATGCCATCTTTCAAACAGATTTTATTCTGGGTTCCCAGAAGGGGCTTGAGGATCGTCCGAACGAAGCCTAGTAGGATGCGAATTGCCGGAAGTCCCCGCACAAGCTATAATTACTCTCATGACGTCTCCTCCTAATTCCGATTCCCCCAACGCCGACGGACAATCCTCCGCCTATCTTGCTGCCGACCGTGACACCGAGTTCCTTCAGCGGGAAGAATTGCGTGGGGTTCGAGTCGGCCTTGAGCTGCTTAAGGCCGAGTTGATCCAGCGTGAGCAGGGTATCCGCTCGACTATTGTTGTATTCGGGAGCGCGAGACTCCAAGAACCCTCCGCAGCCAGAGAGACCCTGAGGCTAAGAGAGGCGGAGTCTGCCAAATCCCCAACGGACCCTCGCTATCGGCAGAACGTAGCCATTGCCAGACGGCAACTTGACCTGTCGAAATATTATGACATCGCACGTGAATTCAGCACCCTCGTATCCTCTACCTGCCAAATAGAGGGGCAATGCGACTACGTCGTGGTGACCGGCGGCGGCGGCGGCATCATGGAGGCCGCGAATCGCGGCGCGGCCGACGTGAACGCTAAATCCATCGGCCTCAACATTACCTTGCCCTATGAACAGCATCCCAATCCCTATATTACGCCCGAGCTGTGTTTTCAGTTTCGGTATTTCGCCATCCGCAAGATGCATTTCTTGATCAGAGCCAAGGCGTTAGTGGTGTTTCCGGGAGGATTCGGTACCCTCGATGAGCTATTTGAAACGCTGACGCTGGCGCAGACAGGCAAGGCCCAGCATGTCGTTATCATCCTCGTTGGACGGGCCTTTTGGGAACGGTTGATCAATTGGAAGATGTTGATCGAGGAGGGGCTGATCAGAGAAGAGGAGCTGCAGATTTTTCATTATGCAGAAACGGCGCCAGAGGTCTGGGACTTGATTAGGCGTTACCATGGAGCGCCTGCCCCATGAAGCTCTCCTTTCACGGGGCAGCACGATCGGTCACTGGCAGCCGCCATATGGTCGAATTGCCGGGATGCAAGTTGCTGCTGGATTGCGGACTCTTTCAGGGTCGTCGAGAAGAGGCGCTTCGTCAGAACCAGGATTTGGGCTTCGATCCCCATTCGATCAACGCGGTTTTACTCTCCCATGCCCACGTCGACCATTCCGGCGCCTTGCCGATGCTCCAGAAGCATGGTTTCACCGGGAAAGTGCATCTTACTAGAGCCACTGCTGACTTGGCGGAGCTCATGCTGGAAGACTCGGCTCGTGTCCAGGTCAGCGACTGCAGCTACGTCAACAAGAAGGAGCAGCGGAAGCGCAAGGCCTGTGTTCGTCCCTTCTATAATATCGATGACGTTCGTAAGGTTGTTCGGCGGTTCGAGGGCACGAGATACGGAGACCTGATCAAGGTCGCCCCGCGTGTGACTGCGTCCTTTCACGATGCAGGTCATATCCTGGGATCGGCGACCATCCGGGTGAAATATACAGGGCGCGGCAATACGACCACCCTGCTTTTCAGCGGGGACTTGGGCCGTTCCAACATGCCGATTCTGCGAGACCCTGAGCCGCCGCCGCCCTGCGATGTGTTGATTCTCGAATCGACTTATGGCGATCGCTTGCACGAAGCCGATCGGGCGGTCATGAAACAGCAGGCCCTGGACCTCCTCAACCATGCCAAGCTGCATAAGAGCAAGATTATCGTCCCGGCTTTTGCCGTCGGCAGGACCCAGGAATTGGTGATGCGGATCAAGGAGCTCGTCGGCGAGGGCCGCCTCGATCCCATTCCGATCTATATCGATTCTCCTATGGCCTCGCGGGTCACGGACGTCTTCCGCCGCCATCCGGAATGCTACGACGAAGAAACGACTAAAACCTTTACGGTGTCCGGCGATCTCTTCGCCTCGCGCTATATCCATTTTGTTTCGTCGCCGGAAGAGAGCATGCGCCTGAACAATATGAAGGGGCCTTGCGTCATCATTTCCGCTTCCGGCATGTGCGAAGGCGGCCGCGTTGTGCACCATCTCAAGCATGCGATTCAAGATGAAGCGAATGTGATTGTGTTCGTGGGCTTTCAAGCCGAGCATACGCTGGGGCGCAAACTCGTCGAAGGATGGGATGTCGTGCCGATTTTTGGCGTGCCCACCAGGCGGCGGGCGAAGGTCGTCACTTTCAACGGGTTCTCGGCTCATGCGGATCGCCAGGATCTCTTGGCCTATGTGCGGGCCATTACTCCGACGCCCAGCAAGATTTTTCTCGTCCATGGCGAAGAGAGACAGGCGCTGTCGCTGGCCGCTGCCATTCAGGCGGAACATTCCCAGGTCGAAGTCACGGTTCCTCATTTTGGATCCAGCCATGAGATTTAACCACATCGTTCGCCTGACAACGTCGCTGTTAATCCTGGTTGTCTGGGTTTGTGCAGTGCCGTCCGTTTCTGTTCACGCCCGCGAGCCGGAAGAATCACGAGTACGGGCTCGTGCTCTGGGTATTGTCGTCGGTTCCTATGGGCCGGGACCGTTCAATGCGATTACCGATGTGGCTGGTGTGACCGTGGGCCAGACCACCCTCATCTCCGGCGACGGGCCACTCAAGCCAGGGCAGGGTCCGGTGCGAACCGGCGTGACGGTCGTGGTTCCTCGCGCAGACGTTTGGCACAAGAAAGTGCCGGCCGGTTCGTTCGTGCTCAATGGGACCGGCGAGATGACCGGCCTTGCCTGGGTCGCCGAGTCCGGCTTTCTGGAATATCCGATTGCCCTCACGAATACGTTGAATGTGCCGCGAGTGGCCAACGGGGTGATGAACTGGATGATCGCACAGTACCCGGAGGTCGGCATTACCGACGATACTCTGACTCCGGTGGTCGCCGAATGCGACGATGGGCGGCTCAACGACATCCAGGGGCGGCATGTGTCCGAGGCGGATGTGGTGAAGGCGCTCAACGGCGCGGCCTCCGGAGTTGTGCAGGAAGGATCGGTCGGAGCAGGAACCGGGATGGTGTCTTATGGGTTCAAGGGCGGTATCGGGACCTCTTCACGGCGCTTGCCGGAAGATGAGGGGGGCTATACGGTCGGGGTGCTCGTCAATGCGAACCATGGGCGCAGGTCCGAGCTCGTCGTGGGTGGAGCGCCGGTCGGCCGGCTCTATGAGGCCGTGCCTCCCGTCGCACAGGCTTTGTCGCCCGGGCAAAGCGAAGGGTCGATCATTGTCATCATCGCCACCGATGCCCCGCTGGATAGCCGGCAGCTCACGAGGCTAGCGAAACGAGCAGCACTGGGCCTGGCGCGAACCGGCTCCACCGCGCGGCATGGCAGCGGCGACTTCATGTTGGCCTTCTCCACCGCGAACGTCATTCCCCATTATCCAAAAGACCGAATCTACGCCTTGACCCAGTTGGCCGATACTCATATCAATCCGCTCATTACTGCAACGGTCGAAGCGACGGAAGAGGCGATTCTCAACGCGCTAACGATGGCCACTACTGTCGTGGGACGAGACGGCCGTCGTGTCGAGGCCATGTCCTTGACCAGGCTCCGTACCATCCTTGATCGTCAACTTAAATAACTCCGGTTGCTCAGTTTTCTCACGCGATTAGTCAGCTTCCTCGCTTGCATTTCCCTCTCTCGCCTCGCTATCCTTTTATAGCTATTTTGTGCCGGAAGGAGTGAGATGAGCGACTATCAGCTTGGCGGTGGCTTACGTCTCTTAACCGCGATAGAAAAAACCGTGGCCTTTAGCGAGTTCATGAAAACCCGCATGGTCCACGCGTTGGAGTCAGAGGACCCCACAGAGCTCCATTATCTCCTGGCGCAACTCGATGACTACCATTCTTATCTGTGGCGGTACTATAACAAGCTGGCTAAGGATCGGCCGGAACGAATGGATCCAGGCGTATAGCAGACGGCTGAAAAATTAGTGAGACGGGTGGCGCGCTCCCCGTGCCTCCGCAACGGGCGGCCTCAGAAGACCTTCATTGGAGGCGCACCGGATGGATGATTGCATCGGCTCCTACGGGCGATAACATACTGCCGTCTTGCGGGACGGCTTTTTTTACGATCCTGTTCCTTTACTGGGAACTGTGAGGGAAAACATTCGCACCATGATGACTCCGTCTACTGTTACAACCACGTCGTCCACGCTTCAATTTGCGACCGCCCTCTCACGCAAGACGGATACGGAGGCTGCCGTTCGTGATCTTGCGGATGCCATTAAGAGGCAACTTGGCACCGCGTCGATCGATCTGGCTTTCGTCTTTTTCTCCTCCCACCATGCGGAGAAAGCCTCCATGATTTCGGCCATGCTGCAGAGTGAACTGCGACCGAAGGTTTGCCTCGGCTGTTCAGGCGAGGGTGTGATTGCTGGCTCTGAAGAGATTGAAAGCGCGGCAGCACTGACCGTGTGGGTTGCCTGCCTCCCCGATGTCAAACTGACGCCGCTCCGGCTTTCCGTCTCGCAGATGCAGGATCAAATCCTTATGCCAGGGTGGCCTGAGCCAGGACTTGCGGATACAACTTTTCTCATCCTTGCCGATCCATTTTCGACCCCGACGCAGGAAGTTCTGGCCCTCCTAGACGACCGCTACCCCCAAGGTAAAGTCATTGGTGGACTTGCCGGGGGAGGCCAAGACTCAGGAGAGAATCGACTCCTCCTCAACGATCAGGTCTTCGACGAGGGCGTGGTGGCGGTACAGATCACCGGACCGATCGCGGTGCGTACCGTCACGTCCCAAGGCTGCCGTCCAATTGGTGAACGGTTTGTCGTGACCAGGGCGGAGGGAAATCTCATCTATGAGCTTGGTGGAGTCTCCGCCTTGAAACGGCTCCAGGACGTGTTTGAATCCCTAGGCGGGCCCCAGCGTCGCGATGCCCACCGCGCATTGCACTTGGGGATTGTCATCGACGAATACCGGAGTGAGTTCAAGCGGGGCGATTTTCTTATTCGGAACCTCATCGGAGCAGACCAACAGGCCGGGGCCGTCGCGATTGGAGAGGTCGTTCTGGAAGGTCAGACCGTGCAATTCCATCTTCGCGATGCGAAGTCTGCGAGCGACGACTTGCACTTTCTCCTAGTCACGGACCGTACGCACCACCACAGCCCTCCGCTCGGAGCTCTGTTGTTCAGCTGTTGCGGGCGCGGAGA
This sequence comes from Nitrospira lenta, assembly GCA_945865525.1. Lineage (GTDB taxonomy): Bacteria > Nitrospirota > Nitrospiria > Nitrospirales > Nitrospiraceae > Palsa-1315. The sequence goes on from CAMBDY010000001.1 coordinate 46,473, forward strand.
GGGGCTCTTCGGACGCACCCATCACGATAGCGGGGTCGTGCAAGAACGGCTTGGCCCCATCCCAACAGCTGGGTTCTTTGCCCAAGGCGAGATTGGCCCGGTTGGAGGGCGTAGCTTTCTGCATGGCTATACGGCGAGTGTGGTGGTTTTCGCCGAGCCTGATCCCCACAAGGGCCAGTCGTGAGGGCCCTTCACTAAGCGTTCGAACAGCATTGCCTGTTTGGACGCTGGCAGAAGATTCTGCACGACGGAATTTTTACTCTCTGGTCATCCAGCATTGTGCCTGGGTGACTACCGATCAGAAAAGGAGCAGTCATGCCGTTTGAAGAAACAGGGGCCAAAGGCAAGGAAGTCACGACGTCATCGGGGTTGCAGTATGTCGATCTCATAATCGGCACAGGCCAGACAGCAGAGGTGGGACAGACCGTTACGGTGCATTACACCGGTTGGTTGGAAAACGGTAAGAAGTTCGACAGTTCCGTGGACCGGGGGCAGCCTTTCTCGTTTCCTCTAGGTGCCGGACGAGTCATCAAGGGATGGGATGAGGGCGTCAAAAGCATGAAGGTGGGTGGAAAGCGAAAGCTGACCATTCCCTCTAAGCTTGGCTACGGAGCGCAGGGAGCGGGCGGCCTGATTCCTCCCCACGCGACGTTGATTTTCGACGTCGAGTTGCTGGGCGTATGAGCCACCCTATGCAACGCACGCCATTGGTCACGCACCATGCGGCCTGCGGGGGGAAACTCGTTGATTTCGCCGGATGGGAAATGCCTATTCAATACAGCGGCGTTCTGGACGAGTACCATATCGTCCGTTCCCAGGTCGGCCTCTTTGACGTGAGTCATATGGGACGGCTTTGGATCTCCGGATCTGGCGCGGCCCAATTTCTCCAGCGAGTCACGACGAACGATGTCAGTCGGCTCGCCCTCTCTCAGGCCCAGTACTCCATGGTCTGCAACGAGAACGGGGGCATTAAGGACGACATTTTTGTTTATCGGATCGCGTCGGACGAGTTTCTCCTCTGTGTCAATGCCTCGAACCGCGAAAAGATTCTCTCCTGGCTACAAGCCCAGCGCGCGCAAGATAAGACGATTCTCCTTGAAGACCGGTCGGTTGCCCTGGCCCAGATCGCTGTGCAAGGCCCCAAATCACGCGAGCTCCTCATGAGCCTTGGGGGCGCATATCTCGAAGGACTCAAGCTTCACCATACCTGCGAGGGTACGATTGGGGGCTTCCCCTGTCTGCTGGCTAGGACCGGCTATACCGGTGAATTGGGCTATGAGATTTATATTGACGCCGACAAGGTCGGTTGCCTCTGGGATCTGCTGATCGACAAAGGCCAAGCCTGGGGACTCAAGCCGGCCGGGCTCGGGGCGAGGGACCTCCTTCGTTTGGAAATGGGTTATCTGCTTTATGGCAACGATATGGACGAAGACACCACGCCTCTTGAAGCGAACGTGGACTGGACCGTCAGTTTCCAGAAGGGGCTGTTCATCGGAAGCCAAGCGCTGTTAGCGAAGAAACAGGCAGGAGTTACGCGCTGTTTCGTGGCCTTTGAACTTGTGGAGAAAGCCGTCCCGCGCCATGGATTCAGAATTCTTGACCCGGTCACTTCTCAACCTATCGGCGACGTTACGAGCGGAAATCTCTCTCCACTCCTCCAGAAGGGGATTGGGTTGGGCTATGTGCCGGCACGCTATGCAGAGCCAGGTGCGTCCATCCTGATTGAAATTCGCAGTAAGAGCGTCCTCGCCACCGTCGTCAAACCGCCGTTCTACAAGAAACGCAAGGTCTAGCCCGTGGAAACCAAACGCATCTATACCGGTATGATCGTGGACGTGAACGTCGATACCGTGACGTTACCCAACGGCCTCACGGTAGATTTGGAAGTCGTGCGCCATCCTGGCGCAGCTGCGGTCGTGCCCATGAAAGACGATGGCACGGTTATTCTGGTCAGGCAGTTTCGCCATGCGGCCGCAGGGTTTATTTACGAAATCCCTGCGGGGAAGCTTCATCCCGGTGAAGACCCCATCGCCTGCGCGGCGCGCGAACTAGAGGAGGAAATCGGATACAAGGCCGGCAAGCTCGAGCACCTCTCTAGTATCTTTACTGCGCCGGGCTTCACCGACGAAGTGATTCATATCTATCTGGCGACTGGCTTGACGGTGGGGCAGCAACAGCTAGATCACGACGAGGTCCTTGAAGTGATCGAGCTACCATTGCCGGAAGTGATCAAGATGATCGAGTGCGGAGCGATCAGGGATGCAAAGTCGATCGTGGGATTGCAGACGATCTATCTTCGAAACGGCAGGTAGGTAGAACGCTGAAGAGGCCTACCGCTTGAAGCGGGAGGCCTCTTAGGTAGCGCAATTCGCAAAAAAAGCTTACTTGCCCTTTTCGTCCTTCTTCTTCTCGTCCTTCTTATCGCCGAATGTGTCGGCGTGGCCACCCTTCTTCTCGTCCTTCTTGTCCTTCTTCTCTTCGCCGTACACGAGGACGTGGCCGCCCTTCTTCTCATCCTTCTTGTCCTTCTTCTCTTCGCCCGCGAAGGACGGAGCGCTGAAGGTCACTGCCACGACGACGGCCATGATTGCCATTAAGATGCTCTTCATAATATGTAACCCCTTTATTAGTGGTTGGATTTTGTGCCATTCCTCGGCACTTACTGATGTACCAGCAAGCTTGGTGCCAGACCACGCACCCATATAGAAGTAAATAATATCAACAACTTGTAGCACCGCAAGGCATGCTTCTAAACGGCTTTGCTTTCGATTTTCTGTGGCAGAAGGGTTAAAGGCTCGCTAAAGCGCCTCACAGGCTGGAGGCCTACCGATCATGAAACATTCAGGAGCTCCTGCGGTGAGGGCGAGAGGTATTGCGAAGAGGCTCCAGGGCTATATTCGCCTGGGCGTGCGGGTGCTCTTTGTTAGGATCAATCGATGGATCCACGGTTATTTCCAGAGGGTAATCTCAGAGAGATTAGTCTAGGGTTGCAAGGCAAGGTCCTAACCGGCTGTCCCGTTTTTGTGTTCCCCTATCGCCGTGGCCCGAATTCCCACTCTTCCTATTCAGAATGCGCACATTATTCCGGCGTTCACCGGTCGTGAAGTGGATTAATTTGTTGAGTAGCGCCGAGCTGATTCACAGACGTCCCTTAATCGTGCTATCGTGCGGGCTGTGAACCGCTAGGACCATTAAGAGGGAGATCGAGACAATGAGCCTATTGACAGGCAAAACAGGACTGATTATCGGGGTTGCCAACAAGCATAGCATTGCCTGGGCCATCGCCCAATCGGCGGCCGGTCAGGGCGCCACGCTATTCTTCAACTACCAAGGTGAGCGGCTCAGGGAAAATGTCGAAGAATTGATCGCGACGATGCCTGGCGCGAAAGCGTTTCCTTGCGACGTAGGAGACGATGCCCAGATCGCTGCCTTGATGGAGAGCGTGGGGAAGGAAACCCCAAAGATTGACTTTCTTATTCACTCAGTCGCCTTTGCCCCGCGCGAAGAACTCACGGGCCAGTTTGTGAATACGACAAGGCAGGGATTCGCCACGGCGCTCGATGTAAGCGCCTATTCGCTCGTGGCCGTGACCAAAGCGGCCTTACCCTTGATGATCGACGGAGGCTCCATCGTCACCCTCACGTACCTTGGAGCGGAGCGGGTGGTGCCTCACTACAATGTGATGGGCGTCGCCAAGGCCGCTCTCGAAGCCACCGTTCGTTACCTAGCGAACGACCTCGGCCCGAAGAATATCCGTGTGAATGCCATCTCTGCCGGTCCGATCAAAACCCTGGCAGCCCGCGGCGTCTCCGGTATCAGCAAGATGGTGGACCACCATCGTGAGTTTGCACCTCTCCGCCGCGCCACAGAGCAGGGCGAAGTCGGCGACACGGCGTTGTTTCTGGTGAGTTCGCTAGGACGTGGGATTACGGGAGAAGTGATCTACGTGGATGGGGGCTATCACATTTTGGGATCGCTCGCATCGGTCGAGTGATTCGTTCCCCGTCAGTCGTCAATCGCAGGAAGACAATCGTCCGGGGAATCCCCGCATTCTTTTCGCGTGACGAATGACGGGTGGTCCCTCTCTCTTACTCAAGGGACCGCCTGAGGGTTTTTAGCTTTCCTCGTTTGGTCTTACTCTCCAGCCTCCGCTGCTTTGACCCCTTCGTTGGTTTCGTCGCCCTGCGCTTTTTGCGCGGGATTGCTACGCTTTGAATGAGCTCACAGAGCCGTGCAAGGGCATCCTCCCGATTTTGCTCCTGGCTCCGATGTTGCTGCGCCTTGATTGTAATCACACCATCCTCTGAAATCCGATTGTCTCTGAGCTTCACGAGCGCTTCCTTGTAGAAAGGGGGTAAGGAGGAGGCGGCAATATCGAACTGCAAATGAATCGCAGACGAGACTTTATTGACATTCTGCCCGCCGGCACCTTGCGATCGCACTGCATGGATATTGATCTCGGAATCAGGGATGATGACGTGTGAGGAGATGTGTAGCATATGTTTAGCCTGAAGAATTTCTTGAAATGTGCGAAGCGCCCTAGATCGAATGCTGACTGTACCGGATGAAGGCGGTGCTTACTAGGGGATCGGCATCCAGTCGACGCCTCTGCCATTTGATCGCCGCTCTGAGTGGAGCTGGGTGGGAGGCAAGAAAGAACGGCCAGTTGGATGAACTCGCGGGAGAGTAGAAACTGTTCACACCTGAGGCGGTGGGTTCACGAAAGATTTGGAAGGAGGCGTCTGGGTGTCCAGTAACGTGCCCCGTTGGTAGCAAGTCGGGCTCTGTGGGCGCAGCCTACGAATAGCTTTCCACCGGCGGGCAGGTGCAGATGAGATTGCGATCTCCATAGGTTTCATCGATGCGGCTGACGCTGGGCCAGAACTTATGGTCGCGCACCCAGGGCGAGGGAAAGGCGGCCTCTTCACGGCTGTAGGGTCTGGTCCATTCGGAAGCCGTAACCACCTGTGCCGTGTGGGGTGCGTTCTTCAATAGATTGTTCGTACGTGGCTGGCGACCTGCGGTGATGGCTTCTATCTCAGCATGGATTGCGATCATCGTCTCGCAGAAACGGTCCAGCTCGGCTCTCGATTCGCTTTCCGTCGGTTCGATCATAAGGGTTCCCGCAACAGGGAACGACACAGTAGGAGCATGGAATCCGTAGTCCATCAATCGTTTTGCCACATCCATCGCCTCGACTCCCGCAGTCTCCTTGAACGGACGAAGATCGAGGATGAACTCGTGTGCCACGAACCCAGAGGTGCCGCGATAGAGGATGGGATAATATTTCTCCAGCTTCTTGGCCATGTAGTTGGCGTTCAAGATCGCCACCTGTGTCGCCTTTCTCAATCCGTCTCGTCCCATGAGGGCCATGTAGACCCAAGAAATCGTCATGATGCTGGGGCTGCCATAGGGAGCCGCCGAGACTGGGCCGATGGAGTCGTGTCCGCCTAGGTGCGCGACTGGGTGCCCGGGAAGGAAGGGTGTCAGATGCCGCGCCACACCGATCGGTCCCATTCCTGGGCCGCCTCCACCATGAGGGATGCAAAAGGTCTTGTGTAGATTGAGGTGACAGACATCTGCGCCGATGTCGCCAGGGCGGCAGAGTCCCACCTGGGCATTCATGTTGGCTCCGTCCATGTAGACTTGTCCGCCATGCGTATGGATGATTTGGCAGATGCGCCGCACATCCGCTTCAAAGACTCCGTGAGTCGAGGGATAGGTCAACATGAGCGCCGAGAGGCGATCTCGATGTTGCGTCGCCTTGGCTTCGAGGTCAGCTAAATTCACATTACCCTGTTGATCGCAAGCGACTACCACCACCGTCATGCCCACCATGATAGCACTGGCCGGATTTGTGCCATGTGCAGAGACGGGAATTAAGCAGATATCTCGATGCAGGTCACCGCGGCTCCGGTGGTAGGCACGGATGACCATGAGTCCCGTATATTCCCCCTGAGAGCCGGCATTCGGCTGCAAGGAGATGGCAGAAAATCCGGTGATCTCGGCCAACCAGGACTTCAGATCACGGAACAGTTCCTGATAGCCCTTAGTTTGCTCCTGCGGCGCAAAGGGATGGAGCCGTGAGAACTCAGGCCAGGTAACCGGCAACATTTCGGAGGTCGCATTCAGCTTCATGGTACAGGACCCCAGAGGGATCATCGAATGGACGAGCGAGAAATCTTTCGCTGCAAGACGGTGGATATACCGCAGCATCTCATGTTCTGAATGGTAGCGATTGAAGACCGTGTGGGTCAGGTACTTGCTGGTGCGGGACAGATTCGCGGGGAAACTGGTGGTGGCCATGCGGCCCAAGTCTCTCACCTGAAAGGGCAGATGCTCGTGGCCCGCAAAGATTTCAAGTAGACGTTTGATTTCTTCTTCCGTACTCACTTCGTCGAGCGCAATGCCGATGGAGTCATCCTCGTGTGAACGAAGGTTGATGCCGGCGTTACTGGCTCTAGTCAAAATAAGATCAGCCTGGACTTTGGGTAGACGGATTAAAACCGTATCGAAGTAGGCTTCCGCTCCGACATCGAACCCGAGCTTTCGCAAGCCGTCCACTAGCACCACCGCCAAGCCATGCACGCGCTCGGCAATTCGCCGCAAGCCGTTCGGCCCATGGTAGACCGCATACATGCTCGCCATGATGGCCAAGAGCACCTGCGCGGTGCAGATGTTGCTCGTAGCCTTCTCACGCCGGATATGCTGCTCGCGGGTCTGGAGGGATAGGCGGTAGGCTGGCTTCCCCGTGGCATCCTTGGAGACACCGACGATGCGTCCGGGCATCTGTCGTTTGAACGATTCAGCAGTCGAAAGAAAAGCCGCGTGGGGGCCTCCGAATCCGAGCGGAACGCCGAATCGCTGGGTGGAACCGATGGCGATGTCGACTCCGAATTCTCCCGGTGAACGCAAGAGGGTTAAGGCTAATAGGTCAGTGGCCATCACCACAAGAACCCCAGCCGCATGCGCCTTTGTTACCAGTTCACTGTAATCGACGACAGAGCCATCCGTGGCAGGATATTGGAGGAGGAGGCCGGCTAACTGTAGATTGGAGAAGTCGAGCGTCTGGGTTGGTCCCACGCGCAGCCTTATGCCCATGGGTTCTGCTCTCGTTTGCATCACCGCAATGGTCTGAGGATGGCAGTTGTGCGATACAAAAAACTCTTTCCGCTCACTACCGGAGGAACGGGAAATAGCGAGACACATCGCCATTGCCTCGGCGGCGGCGGTGGCTTCATCCAAGAGCGAGGCGTTGGCGAGAGGTAAGCCAGTAAGATCAGTCACCAGCGTTTGAAAGTTCACGAGGGCTTCTAGGCGGCCCTGGGCAATTTCCGCCTGGTAGGGCGTGTATTGGGTGTACCAAGCCGGGTTCTCGAAAATATTGCGCTGGATCACACCGGGCGTGACGCAGTCGTGATAGCCCATGCCAAGCAATGAGCGACAGAGCGTGTTTTGCGCGGCGATGGAACGGATTTTCTGGAGCACGGCCTGCTCGCCGCGGTGGAGAGGTAGATCCAGGTCCTTTTGCAAGCGAATGTCGGCTGGCACGGTTGCGGCGGTCAACGCGTCCAGCGACTGTAAGCCGAGCGTACCCAGCATCTCGCCGAGATCCGCGTCCGTGGGACCAAGATGGCGATGGATAAAGGTATCGGTTGGACTGAGAAAGTCCGGTGTAGTCATGGCGTTTGTTTTGTCCCTTGGATCGGTGTCGTTGGCCGAGAGTGCTTTCTCGACGGAGCTCTTTTATGATGAGTAGAATACCATGCTCACCCCCTTTTCTCCAAGGGTGGTACGAGGGTCCTATGCTTGCCTTCGGACTGAGAGTCACGTATGAGTGCACGCTGTGAAACAACACGACATTCTCATTGTTGGGGCCGGCCTCGCAGGGATGCGGGCGGCGGTTGCAGCTCCGCCGGATCTTGACGTAGCCGTGCTGTCGAAGGTCCATCCGGTCCGGAGCCATTCCGTTGCGGCGCAGGGGGGCATTAACGCGGCGTTAGGAGCGGACGATTCTTGGGAGGCCCATGCCTTCGACACAACGAAGGGCGGGCTCTATCTCGGCGATCAGGATGCGATCGAGGCCATGTGCCACGAAGCCCCCGACGCCATTCATGAATTGGAACGGCTGGGCGTCATTTTCAGCCGAAACGACCAGGGCGGTATCGCGCAGCGTCCCTTCGGTGGAGCCGGGTTCCCCCGCACCTGTTACGCAGCAGACCGCACCGGCCACGCTATTCTTCACGCCATGTACGAGCAGCTCCTCAAGCGGCGTATCACCGTCTATGAAGAATGGTATGTCACTTCCTTGATCGTGGAGGAGGGAGCCTGCCGTGGCGTGGTTGCGTGGGACCTAATCCATGGAGGGTTGCAGACGATCCGAGCGAAAGCCGTCATCCTAGCCACGGGAGGCAGCGGCCGCGTTTTTCTGACGAGTACAAATTCGGTGATCAATACCGGTGACGGGATGGCGCTTGCCTATCGTGCTGGGGCGCCCCTGGCGGACATGGAGTTCGTGCAGTTCCATCCCACCACCCTCAAGGGAACAGGCATTCTCATTACTGAAGGGGCTCGCGGCGAGGGAGGCTATCTCTTGAATACGCGGGGTGAGCGGTTTATGAAAACCTATGCTCCGCAGCAGATGGAGCTGGCTAACCGTTCCACTGTCTCCTTGGCGATTGGGCAGGAAATTCTTGAGGGCCGCGGGGTTGACGGTTGCGTGTTGTTGGATCTGCGGCATCTGGGCCGCCAGCGCATTCTTGAACGGCTTCCTCAGATCAGAGAGCTGGCCATTGAGTTTGCGGGGCTCGATCCGATTGAGACTCCCATTCCTGTCCGGCCCGGCGCGCATTACCAGATGGGAGGCATTCGGACTAATCAGTGGACCGAAACGGACATTGCAGGTCTGTACGCGGCAGGTGAATGTGCCTGCGTCAGTGTGCATGGCGCGAACCGGCTTGGGGGCAATTCGCTCTTGGAAACGATTGTCTTCGGCCGCCGTGCCGGTATTCGAGCTGGCGACTATGTGCGAACCGTCACATCGCAGCCCCTCAAAACAGATCATCTGAGTATGAGCCAGGCGCGCGTTCAGCGGCTGCTGGTGCAAGAGGGGTCGATTAAGGCTTGGCAGATAAGGGAAGAGCTAGGCCAGACGATGAGCCTCAACCTAGGCTTGGTCAGGACTCAGGAGTCCATGTCCACCGCGCTTTCAGCCATCGCGGAGTTGACCCATCGCGCGGCCTTTGTGACGGTACAAGACAAGGGCCTGGTGTTCAATACGGATCTCGTGCAGGCCCTTGAGCTTCAGTGCCTGCTCGATGTTGCGGGGACCATCGTGGCGAGCGCCTTGGCGAGGACCGAGAGCCGCGGGGCCCATTACCGGTCGGACTATCAAGCCCGTGACGATGAACATTGGTTGACCCACAGCCTTATCAGACGGACTGAGGCGGGAAGCGTTCTGACCCATGATCCTGTGATGATCACGCGCTTTCCACCAACCTGATGGCAGGCGATTAGTCAGCCGAGGTCTGGTATAATCGGCCCACGAGTACTATGCGTATTCTGGTTATTGAAGACGAAACTAAAGTCGGCTCTTTTATCAAGCGCGCGCTTGAGGAGGAGACGTACGCTGTCGATCTTTGCGAAGATGGTGCGAAGGGCCTAGAGCTGGCCTGCGCCACCAGCTACGACTTGGTGATGGTCGATTTGATGGTGCCGACGATGCCGGGCTTAGAGATCGTTAAGGGGATCCGCCAGGCGAAGATTCAAACACCTATCTTGATTCTGACGGCTCAATCGCAAGTCGACCAGCGGGTTACGGGCCTCGATGCGGGCGCGGACGATTACCTCACCAAGCCTTTTGCAATCGATGAACTGCTCGCCCGTGTCCGTGCTTTGTTGCGCCGCGGATCCACTGAGAGTCCCGGCGTCCTCCAGATCGACGATTTGTTGTTGAACCTGGCCACGCGTGAAGTGACTAGGGGCGGTCAGCGGATCAATCTCACCGTGAAGGAGTATGCCCTGCTCGAATATCTAATGCGCCATACGAGCCGTGTTTTGACAAGGCCCATGATCTCCGAGCATGTGTGGAATCAGGACTTCGACACCTTTACCAATGTCATCGATGTCTACGTGAACTACCTGCGCAACAAGATCGATCGGGGCCACGTTAAGAAACTGATCCACACGGTTCGCGGAAGCGGTTACATGTTGAAGGCAGACGGATGACGCTTCGCGTCCGGCTCACGCTCTGGTACGGCACAGCTCTCGCGCTGATTCTTATTATTTTTTCAACGGTTCTTTATGTCATGACCGCGCGGAGCCTCCGCGATGCGGTTGATCAATCGCTGGAGGAAACCGCCGCTACCGCCGTACGGGCGCTGGAAGAACGCGGATTTCTCCCTCTTGTCGACGAGGGGGAACTGATGTCGCAGTTCCCTGAGCTCGCGCGCATTGACAAGTTCTTCCAGATCTTCAGCCCCTCCGGTACCATCACCATCCGTTCGCCGAACGTCAAACAGCATGAGATGCCGCTGAGCCGCCAGGCTCTGGAAGTTGCCTCTTCGGGCCATTCCCTATTCGAGTCGGCGAAATATCCCAAAGAACCGCCGCTCCGCCTCATTTCTGTCCCCATCGTCTATCGGGGCAGTCTGCTCTATATCATTCAAGTCGGCACCACGATGGATTCTGTCGAACATACTCTAAACCGCTTGCTCCTGGTGCTATTAGTGAGCATGCCGGTGGCGCTGGCCGTATCGCTTGCCGGAGGGTGGTTCATGGCAGGACGGGCGCTTCGTCCGGTCGACGCGATCACGCTCGCCGCGCAACGGATTGCCGAAGGAGATTTGACGCAACGCTTGACGGCTTCTGCTTCAGTCGACGAAATCGGGCGATTGGCCAAGACGTTCAACGACATGATTGACCGGCTAGAAGTTTCTTTCCGGCAGATTCGCCAGTTTAGCAGCGATGCCTCGCATGAGTTACGTACGCCACTGACGGTGATGCGAGGGGAAACTGAACTTGCGCTACGCCGGCCGCGCGAACTCGAGGACTATAAAGCTGTTATGGAGAGCAATCTCGAAGAAATCGATCGGATGACGCACATTGTGGATGAGTTGCTGTTCCTCTCCCGGGCTGATATGGGCGAGGTGAAGATGGAGCATCTCCCGGTCCCGCTGGACGCGCTTATCGAAGATGTCCAGCGCCAGGCTTTGTTGTTGGGGCAGGAGCGGGATGTCCAGGTTGTGCTCACCTCCACAGCACCGACGGTGGTATCGGGAGATGAATTGCGCCTGCGCGAACTCTTGCTCAACCTTGTCGACAACGCGATTAAGTATTCTCATTCCGGCGGCACAGTTGAGATGGCGTTGACGATCGAGGAGGAGAAGGCCCGCCTATCGGTGACCGATCACGGTATCGGGATCGCGGAAGTGGATCGGCCTCAGATCTTCAACCGCTTTTATCGCACCGATAATGCGCGAGCTCATACGAAGAAGGGTACGGGTTTAGGTCTGGCAATTTGCTCCTGGATTGCTGAGTCCCACCATGGCCATATCGAGGTTCAAAGCAAGATTGGCGAAGGTGCGACCTTTACGGTGTGGCTTCCTCTGGTTCCTGCTGCTTAGCAACTTCTAATTCCCTCCTAATCCTCTCCTTATTGTCGACTGCTAGGGTGTAAGGACTTGAACATGGTCATTGGTCTTTACCTCGATGGGTCCATTGCAAGGAGGAAATCATGCGACAGCCTGTTCGTCAGACTATTGGACGTGCCAGTGCGGCCGTGGCGCTGAGTGCCCTGCTGATCGTGGGTAGTCAATCGCTCGCTCCGTCCCATGCAGTGAGCCCTCCTGCATCGGCCGCTGTGCCGGTCGCCCTCACGATGAACGCTGCTCCCTCGAATGGATTTACGGAGGTTGCGAAAGCGGTCACACCGGCGGTGGTCAACATTACGACCGTGACGGTCGAGAAGGTGGCTGATAGCCGAGGTGGACAGGAGGAGTTGCGTGAGCAGATGGAGGAATTCTTTGGAAGACCAGGGGGACCTTTTGGTCCTCGCGGGTTCCGTGGACCGCAGGGTTCTGGGCCCAGTGCACCGCAGGAACATCAGGGTGGCGGACAGGGCTCCGGTGTCATCGTCTCACAAGACGGATATATTCTGACCAACAACCATGTGGTTGAGGGCGCTCGTACCGTCACGATTACGTTGCCAGACAAGCGTGAGTTCGTCGGCACGATCGTGGGGGCCGATCCGAAAACAGATCTGGCTGTGGTGAAGATCGAGGGACAGAACCTTCCGACGGTTTCCTGGGGCGATGCCACAAAATTGCAAGTCGGGGAATATGTGTTGGCGGTGGGCAATCCCTTCGGTTTGAACTCCACCGTCACTCTCGGTATCGTGAGCGCCTTGGGCCGAGGCCGCATGGGTATCACGCAGTACGAAGACTTCATTCAAACAGACGCGGCCATCAATCCGGGAAATTCCGGCGGCGCCTTGGTCAATACCAAAGGTGAACTGGTGGGAATTAATACGGCAATCTTTTCTCAAACCGGCGGTTATCAGGGGGTTGGCTTTGCCGTTCCGACTAGCATGAGCAAGCCTATCTATGAAAGTTTGGTGAAGACCGGCAAGGTTGTGCGAGGATTTCTCGGAGTTTCGATTCAGGATCTCAACCAAGATTTGGCGAAATCGTTTGGCCTCGAAGACGCAAAAGGCGCTTTGATTAGCGACGTGAAGGATGACGGCCCCGCGAGTCAAGCAGGTCTAAAGCAAGGCGATATCATCAAGGCTTATCAGGGTGTGCGGGTTGAAGACGCGGTCACGCTACAACGGCAGGTGACCAAAACACCGGTGGATGCGAAGGTGACGATCCGGGTGATCCGCGCGGGTCACGAGAAGGACCTCGTTGTGACAGTCGGCGAACAGCCTGGCAGCATGAAGACTGCCAAGGCTGAGACTGCCGAAGCGGACTATGTCTTTGCCGGAGTGGCCGTTCAGGAACTGGATCAGAATACAGCGAAGGAACTCGGGGTCAAGGGGAAAGGTGTTGTCGTGACAGCGGTTGAGCCAAACAGCGGCGCGAAGAAGGCCGGGGTGATGAGGGGGGATGTGATCAGGGAAATCAACCGCCAACCGGTCAAGTCGGTGAAGGAGTTTGAGGCGATTTCAGCCCGATTAAAAAAAGGCGAGTATGCCTTGATCTTGATCGACCGGCGCGGCAACGCGCTGTTCCTCAGCGCAAAGATTTAATTACAATCGTAGCAATGGGGCAGCATGTGCTGCCCCATTATGCCTATTGCTGGATACGTTAAAAAGTTGTTCGTTAAGGCCACAGTGAATATACAACGCTTCCTGGCCTGTCCGACCGCAGGATGCTGCTAATTGAAGACGACCGTTTTTCTGCCATAGACTAGTACCCGCCGTTCAACATGACGACGCACAGCGCGAGCCAGCACAATCTCTTCCAGATCCCGCCCTTTTCTCACTAAATCGTCGACGGTATCCCGATGGCCCACTTGCATGACGTCCTGCTCGATGATCGGACCCTCGTCCAGATCTTCCGTAGCATAGTGTGCCGTGGCTCCGATGATTTTGACTCCACGATCATAGGCTTGCCGATACGGATTAGCTCCCATGAAAGCTGGCAAAAATGAGTGATGGATATTAATGACCGGACAGCTGGATTGGGAGAGAAAGCTGCCGCTCAGAATTTGCATGTACCGGGCCATAACAACCAGCTCGATGCGATGCTCTTTCAGTAGGGAGAGCACGTGCTGCTCCTGCTGCGGCTTGGTCTCTTTGGTCACGGGACACACGGAGAAGGGAATTTTGAACAGTTCGGCCCAGCTAGCGCAGGTGTCGTGATTCGAAATAATGACGGGGATATCGATGTGCAGTTCGTTCCGCTTATGTCGCTGGAGCAGGTCTGCTAGGCAATGGTCCTGCTTCGAGACCAGCATCGCAACCCGCATTCGGTGGCTTGAGAGTCGGACTTCGTAACGCATGTCGAAGGTCTTCGCGATAGGCGCAAAGACCGTCCCGATTTCACGAAGCGGAATCTGCAGCCCCTCGGCGGCAAACTCCATACGCATCAGAAATTCGTTTGTCTCTTCATCTGTATGGTGTTCCGAGTCGAGGATGTTCCCGCCGGAGTCATGGATGAGGCCGGAGACCCGGGCCACAATGCCCCGGCGATCTTTACAGTGAATCAGAAGGATGACCGATTCTTTTCGTTGTGTCATCCTGTCTCCTGCTGGTGGGTTTTTTTTGAGCAGCCCTTATGGAACGATGTGGCCGACTAGATCATACAGCGCGGCATCGGTGATCTTAACCTTGACCATTTCCCCTGCCGAGGCTGAGCCATCATTGATGTAGACGACCCCGTCGATTTCAGGAGCCAGCCCTTCATGGCGCCCTTCCAGCAGCAATTCTGTCTCTTCTGAGACCCCTTCAACTAAGACTTCCATCACGGAGCCGATCAGGGCCTGGCCCTTGGCCGCGGCGATTTCTTCTTGAAGGGCAAGGAGTTCATTTCGTCGTTCGTCCATGACCGCTCGCTCGACTTTCTCGTCGAGCCCGACGGCAGGCGTATCTTCCTCGTCCGAATACAAAAATACCGCTACCCGATCGAATTCGGCTTCTTTTACGTAATGGCGTAGTTCCTCGAAGGCCTGCTCCGTCTCTCCGGGGAATCCCACGATGAAAGCCGTGCGGAAGGTGACGCCGGGAATGCGAGTCTTGATCCGATCGACGAGAGACGTAATGGCCGCCCGATCGCCTAGTCGGTGCATTCGCTTGAGCATCTGATCATTGATATGCTGCAGAGGCATATCAATGTACTTGACGATTTTTTCTTCTCCGGCATAGAGAGCCAGCAGCTCGTCTGAGACCTGTTGTGGATAGAGATAGAAGGGACGGATCCAGTGTAGGTCCTTCACCTTCACGAGTTCCCGAAGGAGCGTGGTGAGGCCTTGGCGTAATCCAAGGTCCACGCCATAGTTCACGGTATCCTGGGAGATGAGGTTGATTTCTTTCACGCCTTCCGAGGCGAGGCGTGTGGCTTCTGCCACGATCGATTCCACGGGGCGGCTTTTTTGCTTGCCTCTCATCAGGGGGATCGCGCAGAAGGCACAGTTCCGATTACAACCCTCAGCGATTTTTACATAGGCGCTATGAGCTTTCCCAAGAAGGAGCCGCGGTGTATCCGCGTCGTAGAGGTAGGGAGGCTCGCTGATCCAGAGCCTCTGCTGCCGTTTCTTCGGCACCAGCAGATTCCGGCAGATCTCCGCAATCTTTCCGAACTCGCCGGTTCCCACCACACCGTCCAATTCCGGTAATTGCTTGAGGAGTTCTCCCTGATACCGTTGGGCTAGACAGCCCGCAGCAATTAAGACGCGGCAGGAGCCTGATTCTTTGAGCTTGCCATGGGCAATGATCGTATCGATCGACTCCTGCTTGGCCTCTTCGATGAAGCCACACGTATTGATGATGACGATTTCGGCTTTTTTCGGATCGTCGGTCAGGGTAAACCCGTCAGTGACTAAGGTGCCTAGCATGATTTCTGAGTCTACCTGGTTTTTTGAGCAACCCAGGTTGACGAACCCGATCGTGGTTTTCTTTTTGCTCGGGCGAGCGGGCGTGATTAATCGCGTAGCCATAGGGAGCAGTCTACGGGACGGTTGAAAAGCCTGTCAATCAACAGGCTCTTGTAGGTTGCCAGTCGATTCCCCTACAGTAGAAAAATGATTCGAACATTTGAGGGTATCAAACCCACCGTTCCGGCCTCTTGTTTTATCGAAGAGACGGGCATCGTTATCGGCGATGTCGTGCTGGGCGAACAATGCAGTGTCTGGTTCCATGCGGTCATTCGCGGGGATGTGCATTATATCCGGATTGGGGCAAGGACCAACGTGCAGGATCTCTGTATGCTGCATGTCACTCACGATACCCATTCCCTGATCATCGGGAGCGAGGTGACCATTGGTCATGGGGTGATTCTCCATGGCTGCACGATCAAGGATCGCGTGCTGATTGGGATGGGTGCCATCATCATGGACGGAGCGGTGATCGGAGAAGATTCCGTTGTGGGGGCAGGGGCTTTGATCACGGAGGGGACCGTCGTTCCATCTAAGAGTCTAGTCCTTGGCTCACCGGCAAAGGTCAAGCGGCCTGTGACGGCTGAAGAGATTGCCTGGATTAAGGAGTCGGCAGAGAACTACGTGAAGTACGCAAGCCAGTATATGGACAATACGCCAAAAGTGAAGCCCGGCTTCAAGATCTAGCACCCATCAGTCTTCCTCCCCAATGTGAATGAAGCAGATTGGATCGCCCACTAGCGCGGTTTGGTAATAGCGTTTCCCCACTCGATAGGCCACTCCATGCTGGTGGCACCATTCTGCAATCCAGATCACTTCTTCCGTCGTAGTCGTGACGAGACCTGGCCTCGTGAGCTTCCCCATGCAGCATGCCACGAGCGCCCGCACAGTGCGGCGCTCTTTGTTAAACTTCATGGTATCAAGCGTGAGGGGATTACCCTGTCCATAAGTGAGAGGCGACAGATTCGGGAATCGCTCAGGATCGTTCAATACACTGACCATCCAGAGATGATCGAAGCAGCCCTTCGCTTTGGCTGCATCAACCGCATGGAATGTCAGGGGAAGTGCGCGACCAGCACGGTTGAGTGCGATAACCTCAGCTTTCCGGAGATTGTGGGGCTCTACCGTTCGGTCCAGCTCTACCGCTTCCATAATCATGGGGGGCAGTTCCGCCACTCCTGCACCGACGTAGAGACTACGACCGTTCCGTTTCAGCTTTTTTTTCAACAGAACAGCGATCCGGCTCCCGAGCCGAACGCAGGGCCCCCGCTTCGCTCGCCAAAACTCATCGCCTCCCTCATAGCAATAGATTGCTCCCAACGCACCGTAGTCCAGACGGTCGTAGACCCCAGTCACCAGACGAGTGGTTGCAGGAGCCAGCTTCGCGTAGCGTGTGTTCATGGTTGTGCCCCCGCGTGCGAATGGCGGCTGATGCGGAGTCTCTGGTTCACTACAACAAGAGATCGATGGGGTCTGTCGATTATGAGGTGATCTCGGTTCCAATACCCTTGCGCGTGAACACTTCAAGGAGAATCGCGTGAGGTATGCGGCCGTCGATGATATGGGCCTTGCCGCTGCCGCCGCCGAGCGCCTCTAGGCAGGCATGGACCTTGGGCAACATCCCTTCGCTGATCACGCCCTTCTTTACCATCCGTTGCGTGTCTTTGCGCGAGACCGTCGAGAGATGGCGCCCATTCGCATCGCGAATGCCCTTGACGTCGGTCATCATCACCAATTTTTCCGCTCCCAGCGCCGCCGCAATCGCTCCGGCTACGAGGTCAGCATTGATGTTGTAGGTGTTGCCTTCACGGTCTGTGCCGATCGGTGCGATCACGGGAATGTAATTGTCCTGCTGCAGCTTAAGCACCAGCGTTGGGTCGATGGACTGAACTTCCCCCACCAGGCCGAAATCTGTACCCTCTTCTCCGTCATCCAGATCCTTATCCAGACTGGCCGCCCAGGCTTTGACCGTGAGGGGGCGTGATAGGATGAGCCCGCCGTCTTTACCGCTCAACCCGACCGCAAGGCCCCCATGGCGATTTAAGAGATCGACGATTTCCATGTTGATCTTGCCCGCCAAGACCATCTCCACGATTTCCATCGTGGCATCATCCGTGACCCGCACTCCATGCCGAAATTTGGCTTCAATGCCCAAGCGCTCGAGCATCTCGTCGATCTGGGGGCCTCCTCCATGCACGATCACCGGATTGAGGCCCACATATTTCAAGAGTACGACATCTTGGGCGAAGCGTTCCTTTAGCGGCGGATCCGTCATGGCATGGCCGCCATATTTTATGACGATGGTCTTTCCTTTGAACGTGCGAATGTAGGGCAAGGCTTCGATGAGCACGTCTGCTTTTTTGATCAGTCTGTTCATGCGTGCCTCCCATTACGAGAAAAGCGCCACCAGCGCGTCGGCCTACTATATATCATGGTTTGCCGTCTTTAATGGAACGCACGTTGGTTGCGCGACCGGCCCGTGGATGGGTCTTATCGTAGACAGCCAGGAGCTGGTCTGTTGCCAGGTGCGTGTATTTCTGTGTTGTCCCCAGTGAAACATGCCCCAGCATCTCTTGAATCGATCGCAGATCGGCCCCTTCATCGAGGAGATGGGTCGCAAAGGAATGGCGCAGGGTATGGGGACTCACAGGGCCTCCGGAGAGCCGGGTTGAATAGCTGGCTACGATGCGAGCCACACTCCGGGTCGTCAGCCGCCCCCCTCGCAGATTTAAAAAGACAGGAGCCGATGGCTGCTGATTGCGGGCTACGGGCTTCAATGCAGTACGATAGTTATGGATAGCCTTAAGGGCCACTGCCCCGACCGGTACGATCCGTTCCTTTCTGCCTTTCCCTCGTAAATGGACTAGCCCCTCGGACAGACGGAGATCTTCGAGGTTAATTCCCACGAGTTCGCTCACACGAGCTCCAGTCGAATAGAGCGTTTCCAGTAAGGCGCAGTCTCGGAGCGAAGAACCTGTTTGTCCGACAGGAAAGTCCATTAGTGCGGCGGCGTCATCTTTGCTCAAGACACGAGGCAGGTGCTTGGGCTGTTTCGGCGTCCTGATGGTTGCGGCTGGGTTGAGGCCCACCAGGCCTTCTTTTTGCAGATAGCGATAGAAGCTGCGAAGAGAGGCAATTTTTCGAGCGATTGAGGTGCCTTTTTCCTGTTTGCGGTCCAGCCAATGGAGGTAGGCTCTGAGGGACTCTGTCTTTACAGTCGCGGGATCAAGCCTGGGCAGTTTGGGCTGTTCCACTTTCATGAAGGCGTGAAATTGGCGGAGGTCCGAACCGTAGCTGCGTACGGTTTCCTGCGACGCATGACGTTCCACTTCCAGGAAGGTCATGAAAGCTCGAATTTCGTCATCCATGTCGTCAGGTCCTCAAGTGCCCGTTGTCCAGTGAGCCGTCGGTTGCTTTCCTTGTCTCTCGTCTTGTTGGCAAGGGGGGGAAAGAGCCCGAAGTTCGTATTCATCGGCTGAAAGTGTCGAGGGTCTGTGGTCGTGATGTATGTCGTGAGACAGCCATGCGCCGTGGTGGGTGGCGGCGTAACCAAGGGCAATCCTGCCAGAGCGCGGGCGGCGTTGATGCCGGCCAGCCCTCCCATCGCGGCCGAGTCCGTATAGCCTTCGACACCGACCAGCTGCCCGGCGAAGAAGAGCGTGTTGCGCGATTTGAATTGGAGGGTGTTGTGTAGGAGTTGAGGCGAATTGATAAAAGTGTTGCGATGCAGGCTACCGTAGCGGAGAAATTCCGCCTGCTCTAGGCCTGGAATCATGCGAAACACCCGTTTCTGCTCTCCATAGGTCAGTTTAGTCTGGAACCCCACGAGGTTGTAACAGGAGCGATGGGCGTTTTCCGTCCGGAGTTGTACTACGGCATAGGCTCGCTTCCCTGTTTTGGGATTCTCTAGGCCTACCGGCTTCAATGGGCCAAACTGCATGGTCTGACGCCCCCGTTCGGCCATTACTTCAATGGGGATACAACCTTCGAAGTAGGCGGTTTTTTCGAATTCTTTGGGCTGCACCTTTTCCGCTGCCAGCAGTGCAGCGTAGAAGGCATTGTAGGTCATTTCATCCATGGGGCAGTTCAGATAATCGTCTCCGCCTTTGCCGTAACGCGAGGCTAGGAATGCAACGTCCATATTAACGGAGTCCGCATCCACGATGGGCGAGATGGCATCGTAGAAATATAAATGTTTGGTATGGGCCAATTGCGCGATGGCCTGAGACAGCTTGTCGGATGTCAGGGGGCCCGTCGCCAGAATGCAGAGAGAGTCAATCGGGATCTCAACGATCTCTTCACGCAGAATACGAATGTTCGGGTGGCTTTCGAGCGCCTGGGTGATCTTGAGTGAGAATAGGTCGCGATCGACGGCCAAGGCCGATCCGGCTGGTACCCGTACGTCGTCTGCCACCTTGATAATGAGCGAGTTGAGCCGGCGCATCTCCTCTTTCAAAATACCGGGTGCGTTCAACAGATCTGTCGAGCCGAGCGAATTGGAGCAGACCAGCTCGGCTAAGCCGCTGGTTTTGTGTGCTTGCGTCGTAGCCTTAGAGCGCATTTCATAGAGCGTGACTTTTGCACCACGATTGGCCGCTTGCCATGCGGCTTCAGATCCGGCTAGACCGCCGCCAATAATGATAATATCGTCGCGCATGCGCGGGGGACTCCGTGGGAAAAAGGTGCGAGCGCGGCATTGTAGGAACCGTGTTTTAGCGATGTCAAGGAAACTGCGTGGCAGGCGCGCGGTGAAAGGGGAGTGGGACGGATTTCATTTTTATCATGAATCACGGCCTCCCGTTTCTCGCCGACGTTCTGTTGATCCGTTTGGTTAGTCCATGCTAGAGTTGAAGATATATGGGCGATTAGCTCAGGGGTAGAGCGCTTCCTTCACACGGAAGAGGCCACTGGTTCGATACCAGTATCGCCCACCACGTTCCCATCCCCTACCCTCCCAACGTACGGTTTTTCCAAGATGTTGGCGCCGTGCTCATCCTGCACGGCGCTGGTAAGATTTAGGATAAGACGGCTTTACGATCCTATACCCGTTTCTCCCTGGAGAGGCGGGCGTGGGTGTTTGTGGGTTGGTAAAGGCTTTTGCGTTTCGTGTATGCTGTTCGCGTGAGTCGAACCCCCTTCGATACGAGAGCCTCTGGCGCTAAGCCACTCCGGCTGTGGTTGCTCTGTGGGTTGGGGCTCAGCCTCTTGCTGAGTGCCTGCGAAACGGGAGCTCCTAAGACGAATCTTCCCCCATCGGCAAGCGACCTTATTCTTTTCAAGCCCGCAACGATCTGTGCGGCAAAGTCCGACTTCCTCAAGACCCATCCTGCTTCTGCACTCAAGACGCAAGCCTGGGGCTCAGGTCAGGAGTTGATGTCGCCTGCCGACCAAAGCCCTTCGCATAGTGATGAATCTTATTTCTTTGATGAAGATGGGTTGTTGGTCGGAGCGCTCTTTACATTTTCGTCCAGCCTCGATCTCGCCCCTTATCCGGTCCTTCGCCAGACACTGAAGGTACTGAAGCCCATATTGGAGTTTTATCTCAATGTAGCGAATCTTTCTTCCAAGGCGAGCATGGCGTCAAGTGCCCTCTATCAAACGGGCGATGAGAAATCTACGACGCAATATTTGGTTCTTGATACGAGCGAGCAGCCGGCATTACTCCAGGCCTCGATCTCAATCGACCCCTACTGGCAATTGTTCTCACCCTATCGACGGGAATTCTTAGAACGGCTACGTCGCCCAAGTAGCCACACGCCCGGGCAACAGCTTGACAGTCAAGGCGCGGAGGACAAAGAACCGTTCCTGTCGCTTCAGCAATTTGCACGAGGGCAGACGGCGCAGCTGTCCTATTGTGGGCCCCAGAGCTACGACATTGCAGCTGCTGCCTATCAGAAAGCGATCGCGAGCGGTTTCGCAAGTAGAGTGTGGCAGGCAGAGGTGCACCACAAGCTGGGGCTGGCATGGGAAGGGAAGGGGCAACACGAAAAGGCCAAGAAGGAACTGCTGCAGTCCCTAGCCATCAGGCCCAACACCCCAGAAATTCTGAACAACCTCGGTACAGTCTACGGTAAGCTGGGAGACAAGGCGAACGCGCTGGCCTCTTTTGAAAAGGCTGTCATCCTTCGGCCTAACTACGCTATCGCCCGCTACAACCTAGCGGAAGCTATCGAGTCCACGAATCCTAGACGTGCCATTCTGGAATACGAGACCTACATCGCCTTGGTTGAAGGCATCTCCGAGGAAGCGAGCCGTATCGCTCTCGTCAAGCAGCGAGTGAAGGCCCTTAAGTAGTAGCAAGACGGCCTGGAGGGTTTTTATGCTCGCGCGACGGACGGCTTGAGCAAGCCCTCGTTGGCCGTGCACAGAGAGGAAATCATCCGGTCCATCTCAGGGGAGAGAGTCGCTAGGTAAGCTTTTTGAGTCTCCTGCAAGGGTGACGATCGAAGAATCTGACGATTACCCCCGGCTCTTTTCTTCTTGTTCTTCGAGCGTCTTGCAGGCGATACAGAGTGTAGTGACGGGACGGGCTTTGAGTCGCGGATAGGGAATTTCTTCTTCGCAGCGTTCGCAGAACCCGTAGATATTCTGGTCTAATCGAGCCAACGCTTCGTCGATCTTCTTGCCCAGCCGTTGCTCGCGTTCGCGAATCCTCATCGAAAAGTGCTGCTCGGTCTCCGCTGACGCCTGATCGCTGACATCCGGGAAGGTCTCTTGATTATTTGAACTGGTCAGGCCCTCGACCACTTCATTTAAAATATTCTGACGCTGTTGCTCAAGGTCGCGACGAATCGCGTCGTATTTTCCCTCAATGGCTGCAATTCTGATGGGGGAGGTGTGCACGACGGGTTGCGTCACTGTGGGAGCGGATACACTGCGCTTAGCCGAAAGGTTTGTTTTCATCTAGACACCTGTCTGAAGAGTACACTCATTCTACGCGCGCCGACTATAACAGGGGCTTGGAAGAGGGGTCAATGGGAGGCGTATGGCCATTGATCTTGCCTAACAGGCTCTACAGGTCGCGACGGCCTTCAATTGATTTCAGCAGCGTCACGTCGTCGGCATACTCGATATCCATTCCGACTGGAATGCCATAGGCGATACGGGAGACCCTGGCGCCAAGAGGTTTCAGCTGGTTGGTTAAATAGATAGCGGTCGCTTCACCCTCGATTGTTGGACTCGTCGCGAGGATCACTTCCTGAATCCCTCCGAGCTTCACCCGATCGACCAATTCTTCGGCCCGGATATCGGACGGTCCAACCCCGTCCAGTGGAGATAGGGCGCCGAGCAGCACATGGTATAGGCCTCGGTAGGCACCGGCCCGCTCGATGGCATAGGTCGTACTGGGCTCTTCTACCACCAGAATTTTCGTCTGGTCCCGTTTAGGGTCAAGGCAGAATTCGCAGAGCTCCCCTTCGGCAATGTTCCGGCATTGGCGGCAAAAAGAAAGCCCGTCCTTCACGGCACGAATGGCGTCGGCCAAGCGGAGCGCCTCTTCGCGCTCGGCTTTCAAGACGTGAAAGGCTAAGCGCTGCGCCGTCTTTTGTCCAATGCCGGGGAGACGAACCAATTCGCGTACCAATCGGGCGAGAAGTCCCTGCTGATCAACTGCCATAATAAATATACTTATCCGTTAGAATAATCCGGGGACGTTCATTCCCCCGGTCACCGCTTTCATTTCATTCGCCATCATCTCGCGTGCCTTGTGGAGGGCGTCGTTTGATGCCACCATGACCAAGTCCTGCACCATCTCCACATCGCCGCTTTTCACGACTTCGGGATCGATCACGATGCTGAGTAGCTGCATCGCCCCATTGGCGGTGACGGTTACGCTGCCTCCGCCGGCCGTCCCGGTGACGGTTTTCACCGAAGCCTGTTCCTGCACTTTTGCCATTTGCGCCTGCATTGCCTGCGCCTGCTTCAGGATATTCCCCATATTCGCTAACGGGTTTTTCATTCTTCGATCTCCTGCTGGTTCGATATCGGCCGAACCTCTGCGAGCTCTGCGCCGAACATTTCTAGCGTGGGCTTGATGCCCGGATGAGTCCTTGCCTGCTCGAAGAGCACCTGTTTTTGTTCTTTTTCTTTTGATGTCCTGAGTTCTGCCACCGTGCGCCCTGGGGGATCCGTCTCGGTCAATTCAACAACCCGTAGCCGAACGGTTTGTCCGCCCAGTCGTTCGCACATCGAGGTGAGCACTGCCATATTGTCCGGCTTCTCGATCATCCCTCTGGCCACCGTTGCTTGCTTAGGAAAGCCAATCGTCACGACCTGGCCGTCTATGCCGACGAGCCGCCCCATTTCCAGGAAGGGGGCGATATTGGGAAAGGCCCCAGTCACTTCTTCTTGAAGCTGCTCCCAATTGAGCGTGATGGCCTGGCGGTTTGCTTCACCGGGACGAGCCGGGGCAGGTCGTGTCGCGGCCCCTTTAGTGCTGGCGCTGGGCGGCCGGACAGGTTCAGGAGTCTGGATCGGGTTTCGTGCGGGCGCCGCCGTTGCGAGAGCCGGAGGTCTTGCTGGCATTAGCGCCGCTGGTACGGGAGCAGTTGATTGTGGAGATTTTGGGGCTGATGGGGGGAGCGGATTGTCTGAGCGACTGGGCTGCACCGGTTTTTCTACGCGTGTGGGTGCCTGCAAGGGCGGGCGTGGCGGCTGGGCCGGTGGCATCGTTTGGACTGGCTTCTCGCTTGTACCACGTAGCAACCGCGTGGCGCGTATTGCCGCCGTTTCAAGTGCGTATCGGGGATGGGCGCTGAGCCGGAGGGAATCCTCTGCTTGTGTGAAAATCGCAAAGAGTTCTTGAAGGTGTTCCGGCGAGAAGGCTTTGGCGTCAGCCACCATCTGTGCCAGGTCCTCCGTGGCGGCTTCGATCAGGCCCTGCTGTTCCTGCGGCGCAGGCACGACCGACACCACCAGCATGTTCCGTAGATACTCAACAACTTCTGCACAGTAGGCGCGGAGATCGTGCCCTTGGTTTAGCAGTTGGGCCAGCACGTGCAGGGCCGTGGCACTTTCCTGCATGGTAATGGCTCGAATCATGGCGCGTACTAATTCTTGCGGAACCGCTCCCAGCAGGGCTTCCAAGTCTGCATGCACGATTGTCTTGCCGCCGAACGCCACCGCTTGGTCGAGTAGGCTGAGCCCGTCGCGCATACTGCCTTCGCTGGCTCGGGCGAGTGCCATCAGGCTTCGCTCCTCAATGACGATCTGGTCCTGATTCACCACATGGCGGAGCCGTTCGATGATTTCGGCTCGCGCAATACGCCGAAAGTTGTAATGTTGACAACGGGAGAGAATCGTCGCCGGGATTTTGTGGATCTCGGTAGTGGCGAAAATAAACACCACGTGCGGGGGCGGTTCCTCCAGAGTCTTTAGCAGGGCGTTGAAGGCCGAGTTCGATAACATGTGGACTTCGTCGATGATGTACGCTCGGTACTTCCCACGAAATGCGGCAAACTTCACGTTCTCGCGGATTTCGCGCACGTCGTCTACGCTCGTGTTGGACGCACCGTCGATTTCCATGACGTCGACAGAGGTGCCCGCCGCGATTTCGAGACAGTTGGAGCAGGCACCGCAAGGCGTGCCGGGCTCCCCCTGCTGGCAATTGAGCGCTTTGGCGAGGATTCTCGCGACCGTCGTCTTTCCCACGCCGCGGCTCCCGGAAAAGAGATAGGCCTGGGCGATTCGTTTCGTGGCGATGGAGTTGACCAGTGTCTGTACGACGTGAGGCTGGCCGATCACGTCATCAAACGTACCGGGCCGGTATTTTCTGGCGGAGACTTGGTAATCCATAGTTTTACGTGGCCAGAGGCCTAGGCAAGAGGCTCAGGCATTTTTGTTACCCTATCGCTTTAAGCTGCTGGTCGTATGCCTCACGTTGAAGTGGGGCCAGGTGATCCTGCGGCACACAGAACTGACCGCTTACCGTTGCTTCCTTCCGGACCTGGCGGGGTTCACAGGGTTCTGTTGCACAGGGCCCAGCCCCGTTGACCGGTGATACGCGATAGGCGAGAAACGCCCCGATCGTATTTCTCGTGTGACGGTATGACTCATGGCCCATCACTATTTTTGGCGGAGAGGGTGGGATTCGAACCCACGGTCCCATTGCTGGGACGCATGCTTTCCAAGCATGTCGATTCGACCACTCTCGCACCTCTCCGCATCGATTTTTGCGAGCGCGCATCTTAACACGCGGTCTGGTGAGCGGCAAGGTAACACCAGAGCGAATCGTCATGTCATTGACGCTTCCCGGTTCTGTTGGCCTTTACTGAAAGTCGCGTGAAGAGACGGTTGCTTAACTAAACTGGTCCCATGTGTCGCATTGTTTGATCGACCAGAACACCGCTGCTTTGAGTTTCTTTAGCGGTACGTTCTCCGGATCGTACATTTTTTGGAGTTCTGCGTCGAGACTGTAGAGCGGCTCAATTGATCGTTTATCAGGAATTTTTCCCAAGGCCCAGGCCACTTCTGTGAGTACAGACCAATCAGTCTTGGGATCCGTGAGCTTAGTCAGCAGCGGGGGCACGACGGAGGCGTCTCCATGCAACCCGCCGAGCTGGCCCAGCCCTTTAGCGGCGGCGGCCTGCATCTCGAGATCTTGGGTCGTTGTCATGATCTCAATCAGCAGCGGAATGCTTTCCCGCCCGAGATTACCCATCGCCGACAAGGCTTGTTTCGCCAAGTCTCGATCTTGGAGCGCGAGCTTCAGTCTCGGTAGCGCTTCATCGGCCTGCATTTCGCCGAGCAACGAAAAGATTTTGATTTTTCGAGCTTGGGAGGTTCCGGCAGAATCCAGTAGCGTCAATAGCCGCTCAGGCTGGCCCCATTCCGCCGTCAACAGCAAGGGAAACTCGTACGTCTCTAGCTCTTTTTGCAGTTTTCCTATCGCATAGGCTCCTGGCTCCCCGGCCTGTGCGGTTTGGGCTGCCACGACCGCATCGTCGAAGCCGGTGCGCACCTCCCGCTGCCATTTGACCTTTAAGGCTCCCAAGAGATAGGTCAACTGACAGGCTGGTCCTTTCCAGGTGCGCGATGGCGCATCTGGGAGATCTGCGTCGCCGCCGGCCACAGTGGTGCCTTCCCAGGTCTTTCGCTGTTCGCACTTCACTTTGAAGACCGCATCGTGGGGTTTTGTAGGATCCCGAACTATTGCATAGCCCAACTCGCCCAACCTCCGTGAGACAAGATCAGCAATCGGTCCTGCCTCCACTGCGCCCTGATCGGTGAGAGTTATGGCATCGACAAGAACCGTTTGGACTTTGGCGAGTTGTGCTTTCTGATCGATCGTAAAGGAATCGCGGTAGGGCCAGGAGGGAGTCGGCAGCAGAACCAGCAGGCAGGCCATAGAAAGGAGAAACGCTCGCATCATGCACCTCCTTACGGAACATGGCCTGAGGGAAGGCCGTTGAATGCAGTGGACGAGAGGCGCCTCCTGCTGTTCCCCGCTCGTTCCACGATTCACGTGCCTACGTTGCGTCGGCACGTGAGCTTGAGGCGATGGACCCGCCTAGCCGGTATTATACCTCTCCGAAGAGGAGGGCGCTAGCAATCCCTGAATTAGGATAGGGAGTCGTGCATAGCTGGCCGGATGGGGCTCGAGAGAAAGTCTCTTAACCTCACCCGTTTTTCGTTCTTGGGATGGCTCAGGACCTGTTCGCCAGGCGCTCTATTCCCCAGGAGTATAGGTTGACAGTAGCAGGCGCCTAACGGTACAAAAGACTAGCCCTATTGAGTTATTTCCTTTGTTTGCTCATCATGCTGGAGGTAACTTCAGCATAACTCCACCATGCGAGCGTGGCGAAACTGGCAGACGCGCGAGACTTAGGATCTCGTGGGTAACCGTGGGGGTTCAAGTCCCTCCGCTCGCACCAAACCACGGACGGCTGCGACGGCGCGGTGGTATCTGGTAGGCTCCTTACAAGATAAAGGGTAGTACCAGTTATGAAAATGGAAGTGACGGAATTAGGACCGATGAAACGCGCCCTCAAGATCGAGGTGCCAGCCGACGAGGTCACGCAACGATTTGCCCGTGCGTACGTCGAGTTGAACCGCCAGGTTAATATCCCGGGATTTCGCCCGGGCAAGGCGCCACTGGCCTTGCTGGAAAAACGCTACTCGAAATCCGTGGAAGAAGACGTGATTCGAAATCTCGTGCCAGACTACTACGATAAGGCCGTTCGCCAAGCGGGGATTGTGCCGGTTCTTGTTGAAATCCCTCCCCTAGAACGAGTCAAGATTAAGAAGGACGAGCCGTTTATCTTTACCGCGACTGTTGAGATCAAGCCGACTATTGAGTTGCGCGATTACAAGGCGCCGAGTCCTATCTCTCTCAAGCCGGACAAGCGTACCGTGACTGAGGAGCAGCTGGCCCGCGGGCTCGAAGTGTTGCGCGAACAGCAAGCCCGGCTGGAAGCGGCGCCGGCGGGCCATATCATTGCGGAGGGCGACTATATCGTGCTGGACGTGCAGGGCACCCTCGACGGGGCGCCGCTGGACGGAACGAAGAAGGAAGGGCAGCTTCACAAGGTCGGGTCGAACGCGTCCGTGTTGGGGGTGCAGATTGATTCGCAGGTTATGGGCAAGAAAGAGGGCGACGCCGTCGAGATTCCCCAGCCCTATCCTGCCAGCCATCCCGATCCTCGCGTCGCAGGGAAAACAGTGCTGTTCAATGTGACGTTGAAGGCCGTCAAAGAGAAGAAGCTGCCGGTGTTGGATGACGAGTTCGCGAAAGATTGCGGTCCCTATACCTCGCTCCAGGAAATCAAAGACAAATTGCAGGGTGGGATGGAGCAGGCCCTGAAGCGAGAGATCGAAGATACCTACAAGGATGTGATCATCAAGCGGCTGGGGGAGACCCACCACTTCGATCTTCCGGAAACTCTGGTGGAGCGCGAGCTAGAGGCGATCATTCGTCAGCACGTGCAGCAACAGCAACAGAAGAGCGGGAGCGAAGACGCGCTGAGCATGGATGCGCTCACAGCGCTTCGTCAAGAACATCGCACCGAAGCCGATCGCCGCGTGAAGCTCGGGCTTATCTTGGAAGCGATTGCCGAGAAGGAAGGGCTGACGGTCACGCAGGATGAGCTTAACGCCGAAGTCATGCGGTTGGCGTCGGAGCTCAAAATGCCGGCCGCCGATCTCGTGAAGATGATTAAGTCGGGCGGGCAAGATTCCATTGATGAATTACGCGCCAGGATTCTGGCAGACAAGGCGCTGGACTTCGTGTATCGCAATGCGGTGATTCAGGGATAAGAGCCGAACGGTACCGGTCCTCCGGCTCCTCGGTCTCAACAGGTTGTAAACGGAAAGGAACGACGTGCATGCTGGTTCCCATTGTTATTGAAACGACGAATCGAGGCGAGCGGGCCTATGACATCTATTCCCGACTCCTCAAAGACCGGATCATTTTCCTAGGCGCGCCAATTGACGACATATTCGCCAACTTGATCATCGCCCAGCTTTTGTTCCTTGAAGCGGAAGATCCGGAGAAAGACATCAATCTCTACATCAATTCGCCGGGAGGAAGCGTCACGGCAGGTCTGGGTATTTACGACACGATGCAATATGTAAAGCCCCCGATCAACACTATCTGCTTGGGCCAGGCTGCCAGCATGGGAGCGTTCTTGCTCACCGCCGGGACCAAGGGGAAGCGATTCGCCCTGCCGAATGCCAGGGTGATGATTCACCAGCCCATGGGGGGGTTCTCTGGGCAGGCCACGGAAATCGATATTCATGCCAGAGAGATTTTAAAAATCCGCGAGCGGCTCAACGAGATCATGGTGAAGCATACAGGCCAGCCGTTGGCGAAGATTGCCCAGGACACGGAACGGGACTATTTCTTGTCGGCGGAAGAGGCTAAGCAGTATGGTCTCATCGACGAAGTCATCACGAGGCCTCCCAAGCTCCTCAAGGCCGTCAGCGGCGATGCAGGGAAAGACGCGGCGAAGGATAAGTAACAGGGGGACGCATGGCTAAGTCGGATAAGATGGATCGACATCTCCGCTGCTCGTTCTGCGGAAAGAGCCGTGACGAAGTCCGCAAATTGATTGCCGGGCCGACCGTCTACATCTGTGACGAGTGCGTCAACCTCTGCAACGACATCATTGCCGAGGACTGGGCGGAAGGCAAAGAAGAGATTTCCTCGAAGCTCAAAAAGCCGATGGAAATCAAGCACCACCTGGACCAATACGTCGTAGAGCAAGAGCGGGCCAAGCGAATCCTCTCCGTGGCCGTGCATAACCACTACAAGCGCATCGCGTCCAAGGACAAGGACACGGATGAGGTGCAGCTCCAGAAGGGCAACATTCTCATGCTAGGGCCGACGGGCACCGGCAAGACGCTTTTAGCGCAGACTCTTGCGAAGTATCTGGATGTTCCCTTCACGCTAGCTGATGCCACCACGCTGACCGAAGCAGGGTACGTCGGTGAAGATGTAGAAAACATCATTCTTAAGCTCCTGCAGGCAGCGGACTATGATGTCGAGCGTGCGGAGCGCGGCATCGTTTACATCGATGAAATCGACAAGATCAGCCGCAAGAGCGACAGCCCTTCCATCACGCGCGACGTCTCGGGTGAAGGGGTGCAGCAGGCGCTGCTCAAACTTATTGAAGGTACCGTTGCCAACGTACCGCCTCAAGGTGGGCGCAAACATCCGCATCAGGAATTTATTCAGGTCAATACAAGCAACATTTTGTTCGTCTGTGGTGGTGCGTTCGTCGGGCTCGAGCAGATTATCGAACAGCGGCTGAACCGTAAGTCGATGGGATTTGGCGCCGAAGTTCGTGGAAAGAACGAAATCAAGTTGGGCGAGCTGTTTGCGAAGGTTCAGCCGGAAGATTTCCTCAAATACGGGTTGATCCCGGAATTCGTTGGTCGGCTCCCAGTCGTGGCTACCTTGGATGAACTGGATGAGCGCGCGCTTATTCGTATTTTGACCGAGCCCAAAAACGCCCTAACGAAACAGTATGAGAAGCTACTCTCTTTTGAAAATGTGAAGTTGAAGTTCACGGAAGGCGCATTAGGCGCGATCGCGCGGAAAGTTTTTGTCCAGAAAATCGGCGCCAGAGGACTGCGTGCGATTCTGGAAGATGTGATGCTGGACGTGATGTACGATGCCCCGTCGCAAAAGCAGATGAAGGAAGTCCTCATTACGGAGGATGCCATCCTTGGGAAGCACCCCCCTATCAGAATTTTCGAACAGGACAAGGATGTGAAGACGGCCTAACTTACTGTAAGTAAGCTGAATCTCATCTAGTAGGTCAGTGTTGTGTACTCTAAAAATAGCCAGGATAGGATCTCCCTATCCTGGCTATTTTGTTACAGGGCCTTCCTGACGGAGCGGTCATGCTTGGACGCCACTACCGGCGTGGACTGGGCAAGGACGCCTAATCTCTCTGCTGTGCCCAGCGCCGGACCTCGCGGTCCGGATCCTTCGTGCTCGCTGCTTCCAGCGCGGCCTTAGTCTCAGAATCGTTGAATGTTGTTAGGCGATAGGCTGCTTCTGTCCGCACTCTGGGCGAGGGATCGTGCGCTAACTGTTCTCTGAGCCAAGGGGCGACGGCGGCTCCTCCCCATTCCCCCACCGCAGCCACAACGCCCTGGCGAACCTCCGCATCGGAATCACGGCCTGCGGCGATGAGCGCAGGAATCGATTGGCTTGAATCGACTTGGAGCAGCGATTGCACCGCCGCACTTCTGATCGTCATGTCCGAAGAACGTAGCAAGGAGACGATCGGTTCCAGCAATTGCGCGCCGGGCTCGATCTCGCCGATTGCCACAATCGCGGCCTGACGAACCGACTTGATGGGATCCTCCAGCGCTTGCGCTAATAGGAGCACGATAGCTTCTGTGGCTGCCGGCTTCAATCGTCCCAGCGTAGTCACCATCGCTTCGCGAACCAGTGCGTCTGGGTCGCGGGCGAGTGAGAGGATCGAGCTAGTGGCGTGCGGGTCGCCGATTTTTCCGAGGGACTCCACTGCCGTTCGCCGCATCTCTGGGCGTTCATCGTGGAGCAGTTCCAATAGCAGTGAGACTGTTTGCGCTTTAGATGAAGGGGGAGAATCCTGGATACAGCCGAAGAGCGCAAAGGTCAGTGACAGAGCCGACCATCCGATGGCGCAGGAGGAGAAAGCGGGATAGACCAGGGGCCAGATAGCGGCCAGGCTGATGGAGCTCTTTCGGCAGCTCACGCTTGCTTCGGAGGCTCCTCATGCAAGGCGGGCAATTCTTTAGCTGCTTCGAGGGATTGCTGGAACTCTTTCTGTGCCGAATCCATTTCAGCTTGGATCGTACGTATTTCAGGATCGACTGAATTCCGAACATCGGCGACGGCCTGCTTGAAGGTCCGTAAGGCATCGCCTAGCCCCTCGCCCAAGCTCTGCATGTCTTGAGGGGAGACGCTGGTTGACTGTGCGGCCTTCGCTTTCATCGCCGCTTGCTGCGCCTGCACGCGGATTACGGCATCCTTGTTCACAATGGCTGAGGGGCGTTTGGCTATTGGCTTCGCCTGAGCCCCAGGAGGAAGAGGCGGATACTGTGCCTTCATCATTGGGGTGGGCGCCGCTGCTCGTTCTTCCATCGTGGGGGGCTGCTGGCCCTGCGCCGCTGCCGGGGCTGCAGGTGATGCCGCTGTGTGAACCGGCTGTGGCGGAGCTGCCATCTTGTACATCAAGGCGGCGGTGGTTCCAGGGGTCAGTTCCGGGCCTGGGGTATAAGGAGCGGTGGGTTTCAACGAGGCAGGCGCCTGTCCTTGCGTCACAGTTGTGGCTGGTACAGTCTGGACCGCTGCTTGGATCTGCATGGGGGCGGGCTCAGTGATCTCCGGTTGCACCGCCTCTGGCGCGGGGATTTCATTGACTTCTTTTTTGAATCCTCGGAGCGCCTTGCCCACCCCTTCACCGATTTGCGGAAGTTTTCCTGCCCCAAAAATGATGAGAACGATGACCAGGATAATGATGAGCTCCGAGATCCCCATGGTACCAAACATGGCGTCGTTCCTTTGTTCCGTTGGATCAATCGATTGTGGCCCTACTGTTTTGAGAACCAAATTAACTGTATAGGCCAGTAGGAGGCACTGTCAAGAAATGGCCAGGGCTAGAGAATGGAGACGATTTCGCTTTGCAATGGCAGCCCGAAGACCAAGGCTTCTCGGTCGGCGAGATAGACGTCTAGTTCACTTCTGATGCCGAACTCACCCGGCAAGTAGATTCCAGGCTCGATTGAAAAGCAGGTCCGTGGCATCAGGCGGCGGGTGTCCTGCGTCTCCAGGCTATCGATGTTGGCTCCGTTGCCATGAACCTCTTCGCCGATCGAGTGGCCGGTGCGATGGACGAACTGGTCGCCATAGCCGCCCTGTTGGATGACCTGCCGGCAGGCTTGGTCGACTTCCCAGCCGAAGGGCCGGCGCCCTGCCACAATTTCTGTTTTAGCAAAGGTCAAGGCTGCGTCCCGGCCTTGCCGGACCAAGTCGAAGATTGCGCGATGCTTGACCGGCACCGTTCGCCCGACATAGCCGGTCCAGGTGATGTCGGCATAGACCGCACCGGTCTCCTTTTGTTTGGCCCAGAGATCGATCAAGAGCAATGAGTCACGGGTCACTTCGGCGGATCCGGTCTTTGTCGGGCCATAATGGGGATCGGCGCTATGGGCATTGACGGCGGCAATCGGTGGGCTTGATGTGACCATGCCAGCCTCGCTAATGCGAGCCAGAATAAACTGCTGCACGTCATATTCGGTGAGACCACGGCCTTGGGCGACTACGTCACGCACATGGCTGAATGTTTCGTCCACGATGCGTCGGAGTGCTGCCGCGGCAAACTGAT
Source organism: Nitrospira lenta (assembly GCA_945865525.1). GTDB lineage: Bacteria > Nitrospirota > Nitrospiria > Nitrospirales > Nitrospiraceae > Palsa-1315. The sequence continues at coordinate 79,883 of CAMBDY010000001.1, forward strand.
GCGAATCCAGTTGCCGATCTGTCCAGCGCGCTTCAAATGTCTGGATCAAATCTGCTGAACTGACCACCTCGGCACCGTAGCTTCGAATCAACTCGATTGTACCGGCATCCACGCGCGACACGTAGGGCACGGCATTCAGTGGAGAATATTGCATGGCGACACGGGGACTGCCGGTCAATAGAAGAGCCAGGATTTGCCGCTGCTGTTCCCAGGATACGTAGTAGTCAGTTTGTCCCGGCAAGGCATCGAGTACATGCGGTTCGATGCGATGGAGTACTTTAACCGGGGCGCCGTGCGCCGGAATCCAGTAGTACCATCGCCTCGTCACATGGAGCGTCGGGTCGAGCTGGAGGATGCGATAGGCGAGGGGGTCGCTACCGCGGAAGTCGTAGAAGAGCCAGCCGTCAATCTCGGCATTTCGAAGGGCCTGTTGAATCCCATTCACGCGCTCATGGAGGGTTGTAATCATCGTGAACATCTTATCGTCGCGCGGCCAAGCCGTCAATGAGACGGCGGAGAAGACCGGCGGTCGTGCTACAATGAGCGGTATGGCAGTCAAACATGCACCAGAGTCTTCTCAGTTTCGGGTGACCCTGTTTGTCGGGCCGCAGCCGGTGGCGGGAAGCCCTGGCCTTTGTTCTTGTGTGTTCAACGTCAAAAAACGGAGCTGGAAGGGCGGCATCCAGGTTGCCGTCAATATGACACAGCGCCAGATCGACAGGCTCAGTACCGACATGGATTTTCTCGGCTGGAGGACTGAGGCCTTGCGTGACCTCTCAGCGGAAGATCGTGCATCATGCCAGGAACGAGCGGGCGAGCTCTTTGTCCAGGCGGTTTGTTGGTGCAAGCTGGACATCCTCTTGCAGTCCGGCATCGCACAAGAGAACCAATGTCTCGCAGAGGATAGTTGGATCGTTGAATTCGGAGAGGCGGTTATCAGGCGGAGGAGCTTTATTACATCATACATTGCCGCTGAGCTGGACCTCGCCCCGGGAGAGGTTGACGCTTCGTAGACAGCGTGCTCTCTCTGCGTCGCAGGGGGTTTGCAATCCGAGTCGAATTTGCTATAACTCCCTTACCCTGTAATATGGGTAAGCGCTCCGGAGGCAACCATCACCACTCAGCTTGTTCTATTGAAAAAGGAGGCATACCTGTGAATATGTACGCATCATCCGCTCGCCTGTGTGTGGCCTTCCGCTTTAAGCTGGTCGTAGTCTGTATGCTGCTGGCCTTGTGTACCGTCACGATGGCGCCATTGGCTTGGAGCCAGGAGGGCGCCTCGGTTTCTTCGAGTGGAGGCGCTGAGGGGGGCAATCCGTCCAGCGCGGGGTTACAGTTCGCAGCCGGGATTTCCAATTTCGTGTATTTTCCTGCAAAATTAGCCTTCGGTATTGCCGGAGGCGTTGTCGGAGGATTGACCTATGTGTTTTCTGGCGCGGACGAACATGCAGCCCAGAGCGTGTGGACCACGACTCTCTACGGCACCTATATCTTGACCCCAGATCATTTCCAAGGCAATCAACCCGTGCGGTTTCTGGGAGTCGCGGATTCCAAAGGTGGGTCCGCGCCAGCTCGTTAGACGATGAAACCGATCATCGGCATTACGCCAGACTTCAATGCCGGTGATCGAAAAGAATGGGGTGGGTGCGAGCCCACCTACTTCCTGCGCGCGCGCTACATTCGCGCCATTGAAGAGCTGGGCGGTATCCCGCTGGTGCTGCCACTCGTCGCCGACCGGGCTGCGAGGCGGCGTTTGCTGCAGCAACTCGACGGACTCCTTCTTACCGGAAGCGGGCCGGACCTCCCCCCCTCATTATACGGTGAGCGTCAGCGCTATCCGTTTCGAATTGTAAGCGACCGACGCGCGAGCTTTGAGTTGGATCTTGTTCATCTAGCCGAGCGAGCCGATATCCCGCTGCTTGGTATTTGCGGAGGGATGCAGGCTATGAACGTCGCATGCGGCGGCACTCTATTCCAGGATATCGCCTCCCAAGTGACGAAGCCGCTCCAGCATCGGCAACGGACTTACGCGACGAACCTCAGTCACAGCGTGACCGTTGCGCCGGGTAGTTTGCTCCGCCGCATCGTGCGGTCTGTTTCGATGCAAGTAAATAGCTCCCACCATCAATCGGTCAAAGCCGTCGCTTCGTCATTGATTGCCAGCGCGGTAGCGCCTGACGGTATCGTCGAGGCGATTGAATCCCCGGTCCGCCGTTTTTTTCTCGGTATCCAGTGGCACCCGGAATTTTTATTCGAGCAGCATCCTCTCCATAGGCGATTATTCAAGGCATTTTTGCGCGAAGCCTGTCGGCGGGCCAGCTAGCAGAATGCTGAAAGATCTCACTAGTCTTACGCTCGACAGTCGCGCCGTATGTTTTGCGATACGCCGTTTGGCGTCTCAGCGGATCGAGGTGGCGTAGTGATCAGCCGGCTTTTCCGGACGAAAGCGATCGACCAGATTCTCAAGGACGCTGATGACCCTGATCATCGTTTAAGGAAGACCCTCACGGCCTGGGATCTGACGGCGCTCGGCATCGGCGCGATTATCGGCACCGGCATCTTCGTGCTCATCGGGACCGCCATCGTTGGCGATGTCCATCGCCCTGGAGCAGGACCGGGAATCATTTTGTCCTTCGTGCTCTCCGGCCTGACCTGCGCCCTTGCGGCGCTCTGTTATGCAGAGCTCTCGACCATGATTCCCGTGGCCGGTTCTGCCTACACCTATTGCTATGCCACCTTGGGAGAATTTCTGGCCTGGATCGCTGGGTGGAACTTGATCCTTGAATATGGTGTGGCCTGCGTTGCTGTGGCCATTGGCTGGTCGGGCTATTTCAATAATCTGCTTCGGTTGGCCGGGATCGAATTGCCGCATTGGGCGACTCATCCCCCGGGCGGACCGGACGGAGGTGTCGCCAACTTTCCTGCTGCCATTATCGTGCTGCTCGTCACCGTCATCCTCGTCATCGGCATCAAGGAAAGCGCCCGCGCGACTGGCATTATTGTGTGCTTGAAGCTCGCAGTAATTCTTTTTTTCATTGCCGTGGGGACGCCGGCCGTGAATACAGACAATTGGACTCCCTTTATGCCGCAGGGGTTCACAGGTGTCGGTGCCGCCGCGGCGATCGTGTTCTTCGCCTATATTGGATTCGATGCGATTTCCACGACCGCCGAGGAAGCCAAAAACCCTCAGCGGGATCTGCCGATGGCGATCTTCGCTTCGCTCAGCATCTGCACGATCCTCTATATTGCCGTGGCCGCAGTTCTAACCGGGTTGGTTCCCGCGTCGCAGATCGATATTCATGCGCCGGTGGCGGAAGCGCTCAATAGGGTAGGATTCAAATGGGGTGCGGCGATTGTGGGGATCGGGGCTGTGGCAGGTATTACCAGCGTGCTGGTTGTGATGATGTTGGGTCAGATCCGGGTCTTCTTTGCCATGTCGCGCGACCATCTCTTGGCTCCCTGGCTATCAACCGTGCATCCGCGCTATGGCACGCCTCACTATGCCACGATTATCACTGGTATTGGCGTGGCTACGCTTGCCGCTTTGATTCCCATCGGTGACGCAGCAGACATGACGAACATCGGTACCCTCTTTGCTTTTGTCCTAGTCTGTATGGGTGTCGTGATCCTGCGCTATACGAAACCGAATCAGCCCCGCCCGTTTCGTCTTCCCTTGATGCCAGTCGTGCCCATTCTGGGCATGTTGGCCTGCCTCGGGCTGATGAGTTTTCTCCCCTGGGTGACCTGGATCCGATTCGTCGTCTGGACCATTATCGGTATTGTGGTTTATCTGGGATATGGCTTGAAGCATAGCAAGCTGGCGGGCTCTTCCCCTGAAGCCATCTTTCAAAACATTCACGCTAAATAGAGCGGGTTAGTTCGATTCGTCTGTTGGCTGAACCGCCTGGGATGAAGCTGTTGACACCGCTGCTGGCGCTGCTGGTTTCGGAGCGGCAGGAGGCTTGGGAGGAGCAGGTCTTTCAGGCTTGATGCCCCCTTCCCAGGAGGGACCGGAGTACATTTCCACTGCGAGACCCGTAGTTTTCCATTTTTCTTCGAAGTCAGCCGCAGCCTTATTTGCCGTCTCACCACTACCGACTATGTCATTCCAAGGATAGGCCCTAGGGCCAATCTGGCACGTCATCTCCGTCCGCTTTAAATAAAGGGCGATCGGGTTCCCGCGGTAGGGGCCCAGGAAGATATGTACGGAGCCAACGTATTCGAGTAACTGTGGCATGCCGCCTCCAAGAGGGGGCATGATGCCACAAGAAGTATGGGGAGGGCAAGGCAAGGAGGCTCCATGTTGCTCGCGCACCGCACGTTCTCGGAAGCTTCGGTGAACGCGTGCGGTCAAGGAACGAACTCCCTTGCCTTTTAGGGGTAAGGGAAGAGAAGCAATGAAAAACCTACGGCGATGTGGCCGCGGATTGCGCTGGGCGTTTGCGGATCATGAAGACGCCGAGGGTCAGGGTCATGATGACTGTGACGTTCAACCCGACGTCCATGAGGTATTGATAGAATTGCGTGTCGGTCATAGCGGTCAGATGAGATAGTTCCGCACTAGCGGTGAGGATTCGTCTGGTGCAGGCGATGATGCCGACGGCAAGGTAGGGCTCCAAGTCGAGGATTTCCGTCTGTAGAAATCGGATGACGGTTCGAAACAGCTCCAGCAGGATGATGACAAGCAGAATATCGTTCAGCAGTTTTAGTCCGGCAGGCAAGAGCTGCTGGGGGTTATTGGGATTAAACTGTCCCACCACAAATATGTACCAGGCATGCACAAAGATCAGCATACCGAGAATCAGCAGGCTGAATCCCGCCGTGGCATAGCCCAACCGGTCCAGCCATTCCATGACCCCGCACCAGCGCGACATGAGCTCTTTTCTGTGCTGCATGATCCCTCCTGTGTGAAGCCGTTAGGCTGTTCCCGCCGGTGCTGCCGGCTCTGGCTCCGGCCCCCGCATCTTGCCATACTGAAGATCCCGCATCGAGCTGGCCGTCAGCGTATGACCGCAGCAGTGAATTTCTGTGAAGCCTGCGCCTCCGTCGATGATCATGACGCGCAGCCCGCAGGAACCAGGATAAAGCTTTTTCTCATCGAGGATCACAGCGGGAAGCAGGCTTCCCTTTTTCCTACCTCGTATGATTTCGGTATCTGGGACTAGGTCCTCTTCCGTCAGATCATGCCCGCAACAGACGATCTTTGCGAATCCTTCACCGCCACCCATAACCTTGATGACCAAGCCGCAACATTGTGAGTGCCGTTTAAATTCATCGAGGATATCGCCTTTTTTGAGTGCCACAATTCCTCCTTGCCGTGTCGTCTTCTGAAATAGTTCGTCGGTGGCGTTTGCGCCTCGAGAGCAGTCTCAATGTAGCTCAGAAGATCCACCAAATCCATTTTCTGCAGCCTGCTGAAGCTGGACATCTCTCTTGGTTCTACAGGCCTGCGAATGCTGGCAGCCGTTTCCCGATCTGTTCGATGGTGCGGAGTAAGGTCTGATGGGTCCGGCATCCTGCAATGAGTTTTGCCTCGGAGATTGTCACCGGTTTATAGGGCACTAGGAAACGCTCTTTGAGGCGGGCGATTCGAGCCACCGAGAGGCTCAACCGCTCGGTGGAAATCGTTCCTGCCGCAACGGCCCTTTCGATGGCCGTGAAAGCCGCAATCTCGAGGTCCCGATCTTTGCAAATCAATAAGACGTCGCAGCCTGCTAGCACGGCGCGGACCGCGGCGTCTTCGACTCCATAATGGTCGATGATCGCGCGCATCTCCAAGTCGTCCGTCAAGACCACTCCATCATACTGCAGCTCCTGGCGTAAGAAACTGGTGATAATGGCCGGCGAGAGGGTGGCAGGGAATTCGTTGTCGAGAGCTCGATATAGAACGTGCGCAGTCATTAGTGACGCGACTCCCTGCGCAACAGCGAGGCGGAACGGAGGAAGCTCGATGGCTTCCAATCGTTCCCGCGCAGCCTCGACTACCGGCAGTTCTTTGTGCGAATCGACGCTGGTGTCGCCGTGGCCTGGGAAGTGTTTGCCGCAGGCCACGACCTTATTGTCTTGCAGCCCTGCTGTCGTGGCGCAGCCCAGCTCACAGACCATATCCGGCGTTGTTCCGAATGCCCGGTCCCCGATGACCGGATTGGCCGGATTGCTGTTGACGTCGAGCACCGGTGCCATGTTCATGTTTACGCCTGCCGCCCGCAGTTCTCTGGCGGTGGTGGCAGCTGCTGCGTAGGCCAATTCAGTCGAGTTGCAGCGACCCAGTAGGTCGCAGGGCGGGAAAATGGTAAAGCCCTTCGGGAGACGGGAGACCCGACCACCTTCTTGGTCGATCGAGATCAAGAGTGGTGAATGGGGGCTACAAGATTGCAAGTCGTTGGTTAGTTCCACCATCTGTTCGATGGATTCCAGATTTCGTGAGAACAGAATAACTCCACCAGGTTTGTATGCCTTGATAAAGGCAGCCAGGTCAGGCGTCATCGACGTGCCCAGAAATCCGACCATGAAGAGCTGTCCGATCTGATCTCGTATAGTGAGAGGGGAGGGTCCCACGATTAGAGGCTCCGATCAATCAGGTACTGCAACAACAGTCTGGTTCCAATCGCGGAGGGGCCCTTCGGCACGTAAGCTCGCTCCCGCTCACTCCAATCCGTGCTGGCGATATCGAGGTGTATCCAGGGGCAGTTTCCCACGAATTTGCTCAGAAAGAGCGCGGCGGTGATCATACCGCCGCCTCGGCCGCCGATGTTGCGCATGTCGGCGACGTCGCTTTTGAGCTGTTCGAAATATTCTTCCCACAGGGGCATTTCCCAGACTCGTTCGCCGGCTTTTTGCCCGGACCGACGCACTTGTTCCTTGAGTGTCACGTCGTTCCCGAACATCCCGATTGCAAATTGCCCGAGCGCCACTACGCAGGCTCCCGTGAGGGTTGCAATGTCGATCAAGGCGGCCGGCTTGTAGCGCATTGCATAGGCGAGGCCGTCGGCCAGGATGAGGCGGCCTTCCGCGTCGGTGTTCTGGACCTCCACGGTCTTCCCTGCTAGTGTCATCACAATATCGCCTGGCTTCATGGCTCGCCCTCCAGGCATATTTTCCGCTACGGGCAGGATACTGATAAGACGCAACGGGAGCTTGAGTCTGGCTGCCGCTCTGATTGAGGCGAGAACTTCAGCTCCACCCGTCATATCGGCCTTCATATGTTCCATATTTTCGGCAGGCTTCAGTGAGATTCCACCCGTGTCAAAGGTGATCGTCTTCCCGACCAGGACGACTGGACGCTCATCTTTTTTCTTGGTGCCGTTATATTCCAGGATGATGAATTTTGGGGGCTCTTGGCTTCCGCGCGCCACGCCGAGTAGCGCGCCCATCCCTAAACGTTCCATGTCTTTCTGCTCGAGAATCTTGATCGTGATCTTTTCGGCTTTGGCGATGGCTTTTGCTTCATTGGCCACCATGGCAGGGGTCAGGATATTGGAGGGATGGTTGCAGAGGTCCCGGACAAAGACGGTGGCCTCTGCCGTGGCAAGGCCGCGTCGGATCCCTTCGGCAACGTGCCGCAATTCAGTGTTTTGCGTGATGAGTACCTTCATCTCCGCGACGGTATGATCCGATGTGGCCTCGCTTCGATAGACGGTGAATTGATAACTGCCCAGGATCGCGCCTTCGACCATCGCTTGCGCGACCTCGAGCGATGACATCCCGCTGGGCGTCACGGTCGGCAGCGCCACCGTAAACGATCTGACTTTTGCTTGGCGGACTCGCTTCGCGGCCGAGCCCATCGCCTGCCGGATCGTCTCCAGTGTGACCGCATTCTTTTTGCCCAAACCGACCAGGACCAGCCGTTTGGCTGGCACCTTTCCTTGGGTATGGTAGAGCAGGACCTCGTTCGCCTTGCCTTCGAACTCCTTCGATTGCAACAGCTTGCGCAGTGAGCCTCCGAGAGCCCGATCCAGCAGGGCCGCATCCTGTTTGGCTAAGCCCTCTCCCTCGCAATGCGTGAGCACCAACACCTCTGTAGATGCCGTCTCCGCTTTTCCAGCCTGTGTTTTGACCTGCATGATCTTCATTCACGTCTCCTTTGTTCTCGTCGCTCGTCTAAGCTATGTTCTTCTCGCGTTTCATGCGCCTTACACTCCGCGCATATCTGGCGCCCATATATATTTGTGTAGCTGCAACTGAAAACGGACTGGTAGGCGATCAGCGAGGATCCATTCTGCCAGTTGGCGGAGATCGAGTGAGCCGAAGACCGGACTGAAGAGCGCCGGGCAGCGGTCGGTCACATGATGGAGGGCAAGAATCTCCTTCGCCCAATCATAATCGGCTCGATTGGTCAGGACGAACTTGGCTTCATCTTTGGCAGTCAGCGCAGTAAGATTGGGCCAATGCATCCGTTCTGTCATGCCGCTTCCTGGGCACTTCACATCCAGGATGATATGGACTCGGGGATCGACCGGCGCGATATCGATACTGCCGCTGGTTTCCAGGAGAACGATGTAGCCGGCATCGCAGAGTCTGACCATGAGGGGTAGGCTCTCAGGTTGCGCGAGCGGCTCCCCGCCCGTGACCTCCACGAGACGGGATCCATAGGTCTGTACCTTTGCCAGAACCTCATCGATCGAGCAGTCGTGGCCGCCATAAAAGGCGTAGTCGGTGTCGCACCAGGTACAGCGGAGCGGGCAGCCGGTCAGCCGCACAAATACACAGGGCTGTCCCACGTAGCTCGACTCGCCCTGAATGCTATAAAAGATTTCAGTGATGCGCATAATTTAAGACGTGAGCCGCAAAAGGTGAAACGAGTAAGGAGTCACGTCGTTATGTCCATTCCGTTACAGGCCAGCCCCGGCGGTGTGCGATGCGTTGCATACCCCGGATCGGGTTGACGACCAGTGGGTGGCCGACTAGTTCCAGGAGGTCGTAGTCTCCAGGGCTGTCTCCGTAGGCGTAGGAGCCTGTTAGATCGAGGCCCATTTCGCGGGCATGAGCGAGAATCAACTCGCGCTTGCCAACGCCATAGGGTAGGGGCGGAATCAAGGCGCCAGTATAGAGGGAATTGTACTGTTCTAGTTTTGCCGCGAAAACGGTGGGCACGTTTAAGAATGCTGCAAGGGGCGCAATTAAAAAATCCGGCGCGCCAGTCACAAGAATCAACTGATGCCCCGCCCGCCGATGGGCATCCAACTGGGCAAGGCCCTGTAGGGCTAGCCGGCCAATCATCTCCGCCTGACAGAACTCCTTCGCAGAGGACTCCATGTCGGCGGGGCGCTTGTTCGTGAGATATACTTTCCGTTCCCGGAGCGAGTGCAGCGAAAAGGGGGGCACATGCCCGGCCAGCCAGGCCAGTGTCCGGCTCAACTCGCTCCACCCCACCAGGCCACGCCGCCAGAGAAACCGGAAAAATCGTATCTCGCTGGCCTCGCCTGGCAGGAGCGTGTTGTCGACGTCAAACAATGCGACGACGGACCCTTTGGTTTGTCGTTCAGCGACATCGTCATGCGTAGAGGTCAGGATCTGGTGGTTCTGCACAACGTTGGAGGATCCGGTGAGTATTTGCGCCCGATTCTACCGGACACTCTATTGATTGACAAGGATTTTGCCCCACTTCTATAATACTCCTTCGTCGTCGTCGAAGTGACCTCCTATATGCCGAAGTGGTGAAATGGCAGACACGCACGTTTGAGGGGCGTGTGGCGCAAGCCGTGCGGGTTCAAGTCCCGCCTTCGGCACCAATTCAAGCTCGCTTATCCCTGCGGTTATTTTCTGGAGTTGAGTTATTGGGGCCAAGCGCCGTTCCTCTTTCTCAAGTTACTCCATAGAAACCGTTTGAGATGAAGACGCTCCTTGACGCAGTCTATGCAGCATTATAGCCCTAGCCCTGTTTCCTCCTGTCGCGTCTTCCATTGACACCCACGTTGTCAGAAATCACACTGTCCCCTCGTCCACGAGAGAAACGTTCAGTATGGTTACCGGCTGGTGGAGTCCTCAACTCAATGCTCTGCTGGGCAGTCTCGTCGTAGCGGCGGGCGCCTGGCTGGCCTGGGGTTCGTTTTCGGCCTGGGAAATCGTTCTTGCCGTCGGGACCGCAGCGGGATTCTTGCTTTGGCAGGGGCGCACGATTAAATTGGTCTGGGCTTGGGCCACCTTGTTGCTGGGTCTGGAAAGTCTGGCCTGGCCGATCATGATGATGGCTCAGGTTCGCTCGATCACGACAGAGCCGACAGATGAGCAGATGGGGGCGGTCCTCTCAGCCATTTTGACAGGAATTTTTTCGGCGGTTTTTTGGATCACGTTTGCTTACGGGCTCTTTAAGCGAGCCAGTCAGCCAAGCATCTCGCCTTCATCAGAAGTGCCAGATAGCCATCTGCCTACCTCTCAATCCAAACATTCTCGCGAGAACCGATAGCGGCTACCACATTTCGATTGGATCAATGTCGACATCGAACTTAATGGACCGGCGATGGTGGGTCCGTTCCATGTCCTTCACCGTAGTCCGCACTGCTGTGAGCCCCGCATCTCGGTTGACCGATTTGACGAGAATTTGCCACCGGTAGCGGCCCCGGAGCTTTGCCACAGGAGAGGGGACTGGCCCTAGAATTGTGAAAGGGCCCGGCCCGCCCATCAATGAAGTTATCAGACGGGTCTTTGCTTCGGAAGGTGATGCGCAGGAGGTGAGCTGAGCCACCCAGGCTGTGGCCGCGTCGCGCACCATGTCTCTATCGGTCCCTGAGACGAGGAGAGCAATCAGATGGACGGAGGGCGGATAGCCCAACGATGCTCGATGGGACAGTTCCTCTGAGAGGAAAAGAGCCTCGTCATCCTGTGCTATGGCTTGAATTGCATGGTGCGAGGGCAGAGAGGTTTGCACGATAATCTGGCCTCCAGCTCTTACTGGACGGACGAGGGCTACGGCATCGAGCAATGTATGATAGGTGCGTTCGGCCGATCGGAAATCCGGTACGTTGAGCCCTGCGTCCGCCTGCACCATTCCAACGAGGCCCATGGTCGGAAGCGGTCTGCGTCGCAAGAGTAATTGGGTGCCGACGATGATATCCCATTCCCCTCGGTCGATTTTTCCCCAGAGGGCCTCGGCCTCTGCCGGTTTCTTCATAGTATCTCCATCGAGCCGGATCACGGCGGCGTGGGGAAACAATCGCTTGGCATCCTCTTCAATCCGCTCTGTGCCTTCTCCGATAAATTGCATCCGAGGGCCGGAGCAGGAGCTGCACGTATCCGGGATAGACGATCTATTGCCACAATAGGAGCAGAGCAGGCAATTCGTCTGTCGAGAATACATCAGCGCCACTCGGCAGGCGGCGCAGCGGGGCACCTGGCCGCAGTCGCGACAGACGAGGGCCCCGGCATAGCCCTTTCGGTTGAGAAACAGGAGGACACCAGCCTTGCGGCTGATCGCCTGTTGGATGGCTTGAATGAGCGGTTGGCTCAACACCGTGCCGTATCCTTGCTTGCGGAGATCCACGATTTGTACGGCAGGTCGCGTATCGGATGGTACGGACTTGTGGATGAGGATTCCGTTCTGTCCCACAGCCGCTCTGGTTTCAAGGGAGGGATGGGAAGAACTTAGGATTAGCACTGTTCTCTCAGTTTGTGTTCTTAGCCAGGCCACATCCCTTGCATGGTAGCGGGGCTCCTGAGCTTCTTTGAGCGCCGTATCTTCTTCTCCCTCGATCCAAATCGCTCCAATAGCAGGCAATGGGAGAAAGATGGCTGACCGAGTTCCTACAACTACTCGCACGGCCTGTCGATGGATCTGATCCCAGAGCTCAGCTTTTGCCTGGTCTGACAGTCCGCTATGGATACAGATCGGGGCACTGTTCCTTTCATCATCACGGATTAAGTCGGCCACCCATTGGGCCCGTTCTGCTTCACCGACGAGAATGAGGATCGTTTGCCCACGGTCGAGTACCAGGCGAATAGTCTGCCGTAAGAGTCTCAATCGATCGGACCAAGGGGCCTGTACTAGAACTCGGGCGGGACCAGGATTTTTCAATGTCACAAAGAGCGGCTTAGCCCACGCGAGGGCCTGGTCGGGAATGAGTGACGCGGTGTGGTCGGCATGAGCTCGGCTCAATTGTATGGACGATTGGGCGAGCGGTATGGTGAGGGCAGAGGACAGATCCTGAACCTCCCGTACCCATCCACGAACCGTGAAGTCTTGCAATAATTCAGCAAGGCCGGAGCGGCGGGAGGACTTGCGAAGTCCCGATGGTGCCTTGCTCAGCTTGACGAGCAAAGCCCGTTCCTTTACTGAGCAGGGTTCGCGTGTTGCAACTGCGGCGTGGCCTTGCTCTGTTAGCTGGTAGCGGCTGATCGGTTCCTGAGGCTTGGTGGTTGGAGGCAGCACTAGCCTGAGACATTGCCCCCATGGCGCGACATATTGCTCGGCCACCTGTCGTGAGAGTTGGAACAGATCGGCGGGCACATTGGGTGCGGTTCCTTCTGGGAGCAACGAGTGAATTTCTTTGAGGCGTGTCCGGTTCAGACCATCAGGCAGCACGGGGGGGAAAGCGATGACCGCTCCTTGAAGCATGATTCGGCCGAAGGGCACAAGCACGCGATGGCCAATGCGCAGCGTCGGTCTGAGCGACGGAGGAACGATATAGGTAAAGGGGCCTGCCAGGTGTCGGGGAACAATGATGTCTGCAAATAGGGGTTCCTGCTCCGTGCGGGGAGGGGCTTGGGTCGAAATCATGCGGCATTGTAGCAGCAGTGGAAAAGCGGGGACAACGAGAATGCCTCAGGTATTGACTGGTGGCCGGATGAAGATTCCATGTGTTTACGTGTAGATCCTGCAAAGATCTCCCGCCGCCACGCCTGGACTCCACCAGCCGGAGGTGCAGGAGGTCCTGATGCCGATATTGCTAATAATATTGAGGCTTTGCCTCGTTGACCCGTCAATTGATCAGGTGCTAAGGTGCTCGCAGATCGATGGCTTACAGAGTGGGAACGTTCATGGCTCCTGACAGACCTTCTTCCGGCAAGGCTCCACGCCCCGATCCTCCTCGCATTGAAACTCAGATTCACCGCCGAAAGAAGGCCAAGGCCTTTTCGGCTCTAGAGCCTGAGTGGGATGAAATCGACCAGGTCCCTCCCTCCCATTTGCGCATGCCATCAAGACGCATGGCGCCTACCCCGCCAAACAAAGCCAAAAAAGCTTAGTAGCGCTTCCTCTGCTAGATGGTCGACTCCCGCCCCTATCGAGGGATACCCTCTGCCAAGGCCGCTGCGCCTAGGACTTCGGGGTCGCGGCCATAGGTCCTTTGGACTCTTGCTATCCCTGCAATCCAGAGTCTAAGATTTCCTCCTGATTTCTACGCAAAGCATTGAAAGGTTAGACCTATGAGTGGTTTCGAATTACTCCTTGAGTACCTAACCCGATACTTCCCGATTTTGCTGTTTATTTTTGTGGCGCTGGCGTTCGGCGTAGTCACGTTGCTTCTCAGTTATTTGGTCCAACCCAAGTATCCGGAACCGGAGAAGCTCACGACCTATGAGTGCGGATCGGAGCCGTTTTCGGATGCGCGTATGCCGTTCCCGGTGAGGTATTATATCTTTGCGATGCTTTTCGTGATTTTTGACATCGAAGTGATCTTTCTCTATCCGTGGGCGGTGGTGTTCACCAAGATCGGGCTTATCGGACTGATCGAAATGCTGATCTTTATCGCGTTATTTCTGGTCGCCTATATTTACGCTTGGCGCAAGGGAGCCCTAGAATGGGACTGATCCAAATCGGCCGACACGACAAGGATGGTACGCCGGATATCGTGACTACTACGGTCGAAAAAGCCGTTAATTGGGCCCGCAAGGGCTCACTTTGGCCCATGACATTCGGTTTGGCCTGCTGCGCGATTGAGATGATCGCCGCCGTGTCGTCACGTTATGATATGGACCGGTATGGGGCCGGCGTCTTTCGGGCCTCGCCTCGGCAGTCCGATTTGATGATCGTGGCTGGGACCGTCTGCCGTAGGATGGCACCCGTTATCCGGAAAATTTACGACCAAATGCCTGAGCCGAAATACGTCATTGCGATGGGGTCCTGCGCTACGTCGGGGAATATCTACGACAGTTACAGCGTTGTTCAGGGCGTCGATCGCTTTGTGCCAGTGGATATCTATGTGCCGGGCTGCCCGCCGACGCCGGAGGCGCTCTTCGACGGCATCCTCAAATTACAAGAGCGGATCATGCAGAAGCGCGTGTTCCTGAGGCAACCGGAGCAGGTCAGGCCGGGCTATAAGGTATAGGGTTTAATCCATGTCATTGCAGCAAGTGATGAGCCAGCTCCAAAATGCCTTCCCTGCCGGCTTGACAAAGCTCGCCGAGTGGCGCGGCGAGCTCACCGTGACCGTGCCGCGGGATCGGCTTCATGAGGTGGCGCAGTTTCTCCATGACGACCTAGCCATGGATTTCGATTACATCGTGCATGTGAGTTCGGTCGATTGGCCTGATGATGACGAGCGTTTCGAAGTCGTGTACGAGTTCTATTCAGTCAGGAAGCGCCAGCGCATCCGTCTCAAGACCAGGACGCCGGAATCGGATTGCATTGTGGACTCTCTGACGGATCTCTGGAAGGGCGCGGACTTCATGGAGCGCGAAGTGTATGACATGATGGGCATCCGTTTTCGGAACCATCCGGATCTACGACGGATCCTCATGCCAGACGATTACACTGAAGGCTATCCGCTTCGAAAAGATTTCCCGCTGCGCGGTAAGGGCTGGCGCGACACCTTTGAATTCTTGGACGAAACGGCCCGGTAGGCCCTGATTAGGATAGACGATGGCTTTTGAGGATCAACGTACAACCGTCTATAAGGTCGATCCGGCTCATCCGGAAAGCGAGACGCTCCCGACTCTGCGGACGGAAGAGCTCCTACTTAATATGGGGCCGCAGCATCCGAGTACCCATGGCGTGCTGAAAGTCATTCTTGAGCTGGAAGGCGAGCGCCTTGTCAAGTCGACCCCCGTGCTGGGATTCCTGCATCGCGGGGTGGAGAAGCTTGCGGAAGATGGCACCTATCACCAGTTCATCCCCCATACGGACCGGCTCGACTATGTCTGCGCGATGTACAATAACTTTGCGTATTGCCGCGCGGTAGAAAAGCTTATGAACATCACCGTGCCGGACCGCGCAGAATATCTGCGGACGATCGTGGCGGAGGTGCAGCGGATCATCGGTCATCAGTTCTGGCTCGGCACCCAGGCTCTCGACATCGGCGCCATGACCGTCTTCTTCTATTGTTTCCGCGACCGGGAAATTCTGCTGGATTGGTTCGACGAACTCTGTGGCGCGCGGCTCACGACCAGCTGGTACCGCATCGGCGGTGTTGAGCGGGACTTTACCGCATCGCTGCTCGATAAACTGAAACAGTTCCTAGACTACTTCCCGCCGAAAATCGATGAGTACATCGTTTTCTTGGAGAAGAACCGGATCTGGGTAGCGCGGACGAAGGGCGTGGCGGTGATCTCGGCGGAAGATGCTGTCAGTTTCGGCCTGAGCGGTCCAACGCTTCGCGGGTCCGGCGTCGACTACGATCTCCGGAAGGCGGAACCCTATTCGGCTTATCCGAAATGCGAATTCAGCGTGCCGCTGGGCAAGAACGGCGACACCTACGATCGGTACTGGATTCGGGTCCAGGAACTCTATGAAAGCGTGAAGATCATCCGGCAATGTCTCGAGCAGATGCAGGACGGTCCCATTATGGCCGAGGTGTCCAGCGTCACCTTGCCGCCGAAAGAGCGAGTCTTTACGAATTTGGAATCAATGATCCAGCATTTCAAGCTCTTCTCTCAGGGGTTCGATGCCCCTCCGGGAGAGATTTATTGCGGTACGGAAGCGCATAAGGGCGAGCTGGGCTTTTACATCGTCAGCGTAGGCGGGGGAAAACCGTATCGTTTGAAGATTCGCGCCCCCTCCTTCATTCACATGGGCGCGTTCGACTATATGTCCAGGGGCTACATGATCGCCGACGCGATCACGCTCTTCGGGACCTATGACATTGTAATGGGTGAGTGCGACCGGTAGACGTGAAACGTGACAAGTGACAGCTAAAAGGTCGAGCCACAATTTCGTTTTAGGTTTCATGGGGAAAAGAACATGGGGTTAAAATCAGTAATTAATTCTGACGTGGAAGTCGCCACGATCGAATTGTCGATCGATGGGAAGACCGTGACCGCCAAGGACAGCGTGTCGCTGTATGACGTGATCGCGAGCACAGGGAAGATCATTCCGGCCATGTGCTACCACTATACGTTCGATCCCTTCGGGTCCTGCGGCATGTGTTTGGTCATGCAGGAAGGCAAGAAATCGCCAGTTCGCTCCTGCACCGCCAAGGCGGTGGCTGGCATGGTCGTCAGAACCGAGGGCGAGGACCTCTTCTTGGCCAGGAAGAAAGCGTTAGAGAAGCATCTCTCGGTCCATCCGCTCGATTGCCCCATCTGCGACGCCGACGGCGATTGTGAACTGCAAGACATGGCGTTCCAGCATGGGGTCACGAACCTGCCTAACGCGAAACAGAAATTCATTCCGGAAGATACCCGCAGCCCGGTGCTCGACTTCAACATGAACCGCTGCATCGCCTGCGCGGAATGTATCAACGTCTGTAAGGACGTGCTGATGATTGACGTGCTCCAGTTCATGAAGAAGGACGGGTTCAATCAAGTCGTCCCGAAGGGCGATGTCGCGCTGTCCTGCGAATTCTGCGGCGACTGCCTCGCAGTTTGCCCGGTCGGCGCCATCACGAATAAGTTTTCCAAGTATCTGTATAAGCCCTGGCAGATGAAAAAGACCACGACGACCTGCAACTTTTGCGGGGATGGCTGCCAGATGCATCTTGAGACCAAGGACGCCGAAGTCGTCCGCGTGACGTCGCCTCTGTCCTGGAAGAATAAATGGGGCGACCGGGCCGACACGGCCAAGGGCCATGGCGGGCTGTGCGTGCGGGGGCGGTTCGGGTTCGAGTACATCGACAGCCAGGCCCGGTTGGTGCAGCCACTTCTCCGCAAAGGCGATCAGCTCGTCCCAACCCCTTGGCTCGAAGCTATGCATGTTGTGTCTGAGCGATTTGCTGAGATCCAGCACAAGTATGGGTCGGACGCGATTGCCGGGTTGATTACCGCCCGCTGCACCAATGAGGAGCTGTATCTGTTCCAGAGGCTTATGCGGACCGGGTTCAAGACCAACCAGCTTGACAGTAGCGCGCGCTATGGACATCTCAATTTCGTTCATGCCTCCCGGCAGGCGTTGGGGATCGGGCGGAGCCCGAATGATTGGGAAGAGCTGACCAAGGCTAAGGCGATTATCCTGATCGGCTCCAACATTACCGAGACGAATCCGCTCACGGCCGTGCGTATCAAGGAAGCGCTTCGCGTGTACCAGGCGCAAGTGGTCGTGATTGATTCCACCGTCACGAACATGGCTCGGCTCGCGTCCCATCCCGTCCTGATTAACCCGGGAACGGAAGGGGTTGTAATCGATGGACTCATTAAGGCCTCACTGGAACTGGGTTTGATCGACGAGGCGAGCGTCGGAAAGTATCCGCAGGCCTTCGAGGCCCTGAAGGCTGCCGTGAGCCACATTTCATTGGAGCAGGTCGAGGCGCAGACCGGCATGTCAGTTGATTCCTTGAGAAGCACCGCAGCGATCTTCGCTGAAGCGCCTCGTTCCATCATCCTCTGCGCCGAGGGGATCGTCCGCCAAGCCAATGGCTATCAGAACGTGTTGAAGTTGATCGACCTCGCTTGGATCACCGGCAAGCTGGGGCAGCCTGGCTGCGGGGTGAATACCGTGACGGAAGAGCCGAACGAACAGGGCGCCGTGGACATGGGCGTCGCACCGGAATTCCTTCCCGGTCAGGCTTCATTTAACGATCAAGCTGCGCGTGAGCGTTTTGGCAAAGCCTGGAATATGTCGCTCCCGGCAGCCAGTTCTGGCGCGAACCTTATGGAGATTCTCAAGCGCTGCAAGAGCGGCGAGATCCGTGCCCTCTATGTGGTCGGAGAAAATCCCCTGGCGACCTTGCCTGCCTCGATGGAAGTCCGTGCCGCGCTGGATCAGTTGGAGTTCCTCGTTGTCCAAGATCCGTTTCTGACCGAGACGGCTCAGATGGCCCATGCGGTGCTACCTGCCTGCACCTCTGCGGAAAAAGACGGCACTTTCACGAATCTCGAAGGCCGCGTTCTGCGTGTCCGTGAGGCCATGGATCCGATCGGGGAGAGTTTGCCAGATTGGCACATCATGACGGCCCTAGCCAACGCGCTGGGTTGCGCGTGGACCTATGAATCCTCGAACGATATTCAAGCGGAAATCATGAAGTTGCTTCCTGGATACTACAACCTCGGGCAGCCCCGCAAAGTCGTGCCGGTGGTGGACCCGTATCTATCCGGCAGCTATGCCTCCGAAGTCTCGGCGCGCTATCAGGCTTCTGTCTCAGCCCCTAAAGGCCCGCGTCCCTTCACGCTACTGATGGGGCAGGTCCTCTATCACTCAGGCAAGTTGTCCACGGCTGCGCCAGGCCTTATCAAGATTGCCCCCAATACAGGCCGGCTCAAGATGAATCCACAGGATATGGAACGGCTCGGAGTGAGCGAGGGGGCGAAGGTGCGTCTCACGTCGGATAGCGGGTCGCTCCAGCTGGCGGTCCAGGCGGATCAGTTCGTTACGATGCAGACCTGTTTCTTCCCAGAGCATTTCAATGAGCCCCCGGTGAAAGACCTGATGTCGGTCCAGATCGATCCGACGACCGGCGTACCCTCGTTCAAGCAGACCCGTGTGACAATCGAAAAGGCCTAAGGGGAAACCGGAGTCGCCCATGCGTATCGCTGTACTAATCAAAAAAATTCTCCAGGCTGCCCTGTTCTATGAGATTTGGGACGCGATGAAGGTCACGTTCAAGCACATGTTTCACAAGCCCATCACCTTCCAGTATCCACGGGAGCAGCGGATCCTTCCTGATACGCACCGAGGGGCGCTGGCCTTGCTACGTTACGACGATCATCAGGAGCGCTGTGTCGGTTGCGACCTCTGCGAAGCTGCCTGTCCCTCCCGCTGTATCAAGGTCATCAGTGCGGAAGATGTGACGCGTCCGCTACAGCGGTTCGCGAGCGAATTCTATATCGATATTACAAAATGTGTATTTTGTGGCTATTGCGTTGAGGCCTGTCCCGTCAATGCCCTGGCGATGACGAAGATGTATGAGTTTTCAACACACGACAAACGCACCTTGCTGTTCGACAAGAAGCGGTTGTACGACATCGGCGAGCGTCATCTCGACGATGCAAAAAAATACTTGTACGCACATAATCAGGAAAAGAATGTTGAGGAAAGCCGGGAGTATCGGTATTACTTCCCGCAATCGGTACTGAAGCCGACTCAACCACCACCGAAGCATCTGGGCTGAGTCGATTCATGGGCGTGGTCTTTTTTACGTATTTTGCATTGGCCAGCATCGTGGCAGGCGTCATGACGGTTGCGCTCAAGCACCCGGTCCATTGCGGCCTGGCGCTTTTGGCTCTATTACTCCATGTCTCCGGCCTCTTCATCCTCCTCAACGCTGAGTTCCTCTGGGCCGTGCAGGTCATTGTCTATGCCGGCGCCATCCTCGTTCTCTACCTCTTCGTGCTCATGCTGTTGAATTTGAAAACCGACGACCGGTATTTTCACTCCTCCTACCGGTATTTTCTGATGCCCGGCGCCATCGGATCGGCCTATCTCTTATTCCTCCTGCTTCGCTCGCCCTTCAAGGGAGCTATGGGCGACGCCCCCACGGTGGCGGTCCTCCAGGACGGCGATACCTACGCAGTCGGTATCAAGATGTTTAGCGATTATCTGTTGCAGTTCGAAATTGTCGGGGTGTTCCTGTTGGGTGCTATTATCGGCGCGATCGTGCTGGCGAAAACGCCGAAGTCGATTGTCGGTCAGCATGATTGATAATGGGTTTAGCTAGTTGAGTTCACGAGGTCTATGGTTCCTTTAAGCGCATATGTCGCCGTCAGCGCCATTCTCTTTCTCACTGGCCTGCTCGGTGTGTTGATCCGGCGGAATTTCATCATCGTGTTGATGTCCGTCGAGATCATGTTGAATGCGGCCAATATCAATCTCGTTGCCTTTTCTTACTACCTGGAGTCGATGGCGGGCCAGCTGGTGGCCCTCTTTATCATTGCCATTGCAGCAGGGGAAGCCGCGATTGGGTTAGCCATTATCATTGTCGTGTTCCGTGGCAAGATTTCCACAAACGTGGACGAGATGAATCTTTTGAAGTGGTAACGTGACAGATCTATTGATCCAGCTGATTCCGGTGTTCCCTTTGCTGGCCGTGCTCCTGAACGGGCTCGTGGGCAAGCGCTATTCCCATGAGATCGCCCATCGTCTAGCCTGCGGATCGGTAGGCCTATCCTTTCTCTGCACGCTCGTCGTCTTCGCCGACGTCGTCCAGACCGGTGCCGCGCATGAAGTCGTCGCCTACCGATGGATTTTCGGTGGCGATCTGACGATTAATCTGGCGTACCTTGTCGATCCGCTCACCTGTATCATGTTGCTGGTGGTGACGGGCGTCGGGTTCCTGATCCATATCTACTCCGTCGGCTACATGCATGGGGAGGCGGGATTCACCCGGTTCTTCACGTACATGAACCTTTTCATGGTCTCCATGCTGCTCCTTGTTATGGGGAGCAACTACCTCGTCCTCTTTATCGGATGGGAAGGGGTGGGGCTCTGCTCCTATCTCTTGATCGGCTACTATTACGACAAGGTCTCTGCCGCGAAAGCCGCCTCGAAAGCCTTCGTCGTGAACCGCATTGGTGATGCGGGCTTCCTCTTGGCCATCTTCCTGATCTTTATCAATTTCAAGACGCTCGATTATACGAAGGTGTTTGCCCAGGTCGGGCAGCTCTCTCCGGATATGGCCACGGCGATCGCGCTCTGTTTGCTTGTCGGTGCGATCGGCAAATCCGCACAGCTCCCGCTCTATACCTGGCTGCCGGATGCGATGGAGGGCCCGACCCCTGTCAGCGCCCTCATCCATGCTGCGACGATGGTGACAGCTGGGGTTTACATGATCGTGCGGAACCATGCCATTTTTGATCTGTCGCCCACGGCCATGACAATCGTCGGGGTCATCGGCGGTCTCACGGCGCTTTTTGCCGCGACCATCGGCCTGGTGCAAACGGATATCAAGCGCGTTCTGGCCTACTCGACGGTGAGCCAGCTCGGCTATATGTTCCTGGGCTGTGGGATCGGGGCCTATACGGCAGCCGTGTTTCACCTCATGACCCATGCCTTCTTCAAGGCCCTTTTGTTTCTCTCGGCTGGATCGGTAATCCACGCCCTCTCGGGCGAGCAGGACATCAGAAAGATGGGCGGCCTCAACGCCAAGATCCCCTGGACCTATCGTCTGTTCCTGATCGGTACGATCGCGATCGCGGGCATTCCTCCCTTGGCGGGGTTCTGGAGTAAAGATGAAATTCTAGCCCATGCTTTTACGCACGAGCATTATCTGTTGTATGGCATGGCTGCCATCGGTGCCTTGCTGACGTCCTTCTATATGTTTCGCCTGACCTATCTGACGTTTTACGGTACGTCACGCATGGATCAGCACACGGCGGAGCATGTCCATGAATCCCCGATGGTGATGGTTGGCCCGCTGATGGCGTTGGGCGTGCTATCCATTTTCGGAGGGCTTCTGGGCTTTCCTCCTGAGCATGGCTGGCTCCATGGATTTCTGATGCCAGTTGCGGGATCGGGGACCGAACATGCCGCGAGTACCGATCTGGTCCTCACGCTCATGATGGTGGCCACAGGGATCGCGCTGCTCGGCTGGGGCATCGCGCATTATTTTTACAGCGTGAACCTTGCGGCACCGGACCGGCTGGCAGCTAAGTTTCAGGCTGCCTATCAGACAGTACTCGACAAGTACTATGTCGATGAGCTCTACGACCGGCTCTTTGTGGAGCCGACCAAAAAACTGGGAGCGCTGCTCGATTGGTTCGACCGCACTGTCATCGATGGCCTCGTCCGCGGGGTAGCCCAGATGGCGGAATTAGGCGCGGCTGGGTCGACCTGGGTGGAGAAGTATGTGGTCTACAGCGGCCTCAACGTGATTGGATACGGCAATCATCTCGTCGCCAGACAATGGCGGCAGCTGCAAAGCGGGATGGTGCATCATTATGCCGCTATCTTGGTGGCGGGCCTGTTCCTGTTAGCGGTGATTATTCAGCTGATCATGCAACTGTAAGCACACTGTATGTTAGAAGAACTGGCTTCAACATTTCCTATTCTGACCTGTATCCTCTTCTTCCCTCTCGTCGGGGCGATGCTCTTGTGGCTGCTCAAGGACGAGGACACGGTTCGGGCCTCCACCTTGACGATCGCGTTGGTAGAGTTGGCCCTCTCCGTGTTCGTGTTGTTTCGGTTTCTTCCCGATTCTGCGGCGATGCAGTTTGCGGAACATGTGCCGTGGATGCCTGCCCTCGGGGTGAGCTATCACCTCGCGGTCGACGGGATCAGCGTGTTGTTCGTCGGGCTCACGGCCTTCCTCACGGTCCTAATCGTCATCTATTCCTGGGACACGATTCGCCATCAAGTGAAGCTCTACATGATGGTTCTGCTCGCCCTCGAAACGACGACGATGGGGGTCTTCCTTTCCATCGACTTGATCCTCTTCTTCGTTTTCTGGGAATTGATGCTCATCCCTAGCTACTTCTTGATCAAGCTCTGGGGTGGAGGCGCAGAGCGGCACTACGCGGCGTTGAAATATGTGCTCTATACCCTGCTCGGCAGCGTGTTCATGCTGGTCGGCATCGCTCTCCTGGACCTTAATTACCACCAGTGGGCGACGTGGCACCATATGGATTTGACCTATTCCTTCGATTTGCTGGAGCTACTTGCCGTGCCGATTCCCCTTAGCCAGCAGATCCTCATCTTCTGGCTCCTGTTCCTTGGCTTTGCGTTCAAGGCCCCGTTGTTTCCGTTCCATACCTGGCTCCCAGATGCTCTTTTGGAGGGACCGATCGGCATGGCGGTCGTGCTGGCAGGGCTCAAGCTCGGGACCTTCGGCTTCATTCGCTTTAGCATTCCCTTGCTGCCGGATGCTTCGAAGAGTCAAACCGTCGTGACGGTCATCATGGTGCTAGGCTTGTTGGCCATTCTGTACGGGGCCATCATGGCGCTGATCCAGTCGGATTTCCGTCGACTCCTGGCCTTCAGTAGCATCAGCCACCTTGGATTCGTCGTGATCGGCCTCTTTGCTCTAAATTATCAGGGGCTCCAGGGCAGCTTGCTCACCATGATCAATTTGGGGTTCAGCACGGCCGGCCTCTTCTTTATCGCGGGCTTTCTCTATTCACGGCAGCAGAGCACTGAGTTGAACGTCTTCGGCGGCATGGCCAAGCAGACTCCCTTGCTCGCCAGCTTTTTCTTATTGATTGGACTGGCCTCGATCGGTCTGCCAGGCACCAACGGCTTTGTTGGAGAATTCCTGATCCTTTTGGGCGCCTTCAAGGCCAATTGGTTGTATGGCGGGATCGCAGTCACCGGCGTGATCTTTAGCGCAGCCTATTTTTTCTGGTACTACGAGCGAGCGATGCTGGGACCGGTCAGTAAGGCGGTGAAGGATTCCCTTCTCGATCTGCATCCGCGCGAAATGATTATCGCCTCGGCCCTGTCGGTTATGATTCTTTGGATTGGACTCTATCCCGCTCCCTTTTTGAGAATGATGAACGGGTCGGTGCAGGCGCTCGCCGATCGAGTAGACCGTGGCGCTATGCTGCCACTCGAGTTCAAGCCTCAGATAAGGGTGGATTGATCTGATGAGTGATTACGCACTGCTCTATATTCTCTTTGCGCCTTTCCTTGGGGCCATCGCGCTGATCTTCGTCTCCAACCGGGAGCTGATGCTCGTGCGGGGTATCGCCGCTGGGTCGGCTTTTGTCTCCCTGCTGTCGTCGCTCTACTTGTTCTATGCCTACGACTATGTGAAGGGCGGCTTCCAGTTCGTTCAGAAGTTCGAATGGTCGCATCAGTTAGGGATCTCGCTCCACCTTGGGGTGGATGGCATCGGTACACCGCTGGTGTTGGCCTCCAGTATTTTGCTGTTTGCCGGCATTTTCGTCTCCTGGCACATCAAAGACCGGACGAAAGAATTCTATATCTGGCTGCTCATCCTCGCCGCCGCTACGATCGGCGTCTTCATGTCGCTGGATCTGTTCTTCCTCTATTTCTTTTACGAGATGTCCGTGATCCCCATGTATCTCTTGCTGGGCATGTGGGGCAGCCATACGAAGAAGTACAACGAGATGACGGATCCGGAAGGATTGAAGCTGCGGGACTCGGTTGGGTTCATCTACAATTTTGGCTCCAACAGTAAAGAATATGCCGCGATGAAGCTGGTGCTCTTCCTTTCCGCCTTTGCCGTCGCGGCCTTGATGGGCATTCTGTTGATTTATAAATATGCGGGGCTCAACACCTTCGATATTCTAGTGTTGCGCGAACATGCCAACTTGATGCACATCCCAGTTCTGGGCACGACGCTGGACAAGATCATCTGGCTGCTGATCTTCTTCGGGTTTGCCTCGATTGCACCCCTCTGGCCACTGCATTCCTGGTCGCCTGTGGGCCACGCCGCCGCTCCGGCCGCCACGAGCATGTTACACGCGGGCGTGCTGATGAAGCTCGGTCACTTCTCCATCATCCGGGTGGCCTTCGAAATCCTGCCGGAGACGACCCGAGAACTCATGCCCATCGCAGCCGTGCTCTGCATGTTTAGCATCGTCTATGGCGGGTTCGTGGCCTATTACGCTAAAGATACGAAGTATGTCATCGGCTATTCCAGTTCAAGTCACATGGGCTATGTCTTCCTCGGCATGGCGGCGCTGGACTACATCAGCTTGACGGGTGCTGTGATGTACATGTTCGCCCATGCTATGGCCACGGGGATGCTCTTTGCCATGGCAGGCTGGGTATATGACCAGACCCATACCCGCGATATTCCTTCGCTCGGCGGGCTCGCGAACCGCATGCCGTTTATTTCCGGTTGTTTCGTGATTGGCTGTATGGCCTCAATCGGTGTCCCAGGCACGATCAATTTCATTGCTGAGGTCATGATTATTGTTGGCAGTTGGGAGAAGTATCCCTTCCAAGTCATTGTTGCGGTGGTTGGGATCGTATTGACCTTGGCCTACCTGTTCAAGATGATGCGGGGAATTTTCTACGGACCAATGAGCCCGAACTATAGTCACGCGCATGACGCCGTGTCCGCGGTGGATCGTTTGCCGCTCCTGATCATGATCACCGTCAGCATCGGATTCTTTTTCTTTCCCATGCATCTCTATAACGTGGTGCGATCAGGCGTAGACCCTTTGATTGCCAAGATCACCCGTGTTGTACCACTTGCCGATGCGGGCGCAGGCCAAAGGCTGGAGGTGCGAGGCGATGGAGGTGTGCCTCTTGCTGATTTCCCCGTGCCCATCACCGCTAGCCCTGTGAGCGGAGGCCAGCCATGAACTTTTCGCTCATGATATCTCCATCCGATTTGTTGCTGCTGTTGCCGGAAATTATCCTCACGGTCTGGCTTTGCCTGATTCTGATCATCGACTTTTCGTTTCCACGCTTTCCCAACGAACAATTAGCCTATCTCAGCATCACTGGGCTTGGCGCTACTCTTGGTTGCTTGGCTTGGCTCAGCGCTGGCCACGTGACGGGAGCCCTCTTCGCGAACATGTTCGTGCTCGACGGGATGGCCCTCTTTTTCAAGATGCTTATTGTCGGTTCGACGATATTGGTTATTCTGGCCTCGATTGACTATGTCCATCGATTCAAGTTCTTCCGCGGAGAATATTATTTTCTGATCGTAATGGCCGCGCTCGGGATGATGTTCATGGCCTCCGCCAACGACCTCTTATCGGTGTTCGTCACGCTGGAATTCTCCACTTTTGGTTTCTACGTCCTCGTTGCCTATCTCCGCGAGGACATGGCATCCAACGAAGCAGGCATTAAATTTTTCATCCTAGGGGTGTTTGCTGCCGGCCTCCTCGCCTATGGTCTAAGCCTCGTCTATGGAGAAACCGGCCAGCTGGTCTTCTCCAACATGAAGTTGACCGAGGTTACGCCGGGACTGGCTATCGGGTTCCTTCTTATTTTCGGGGCGCTGGGCTTTAAGATCGGTGCCGTGCCCTTTCACTCCTGGATTCCCGATACGTATCATGGCTCGCCGACACCAGTGACGGCCTTCTTGTCGATCGCACCGAAGGGGGCGGCGTTTGCTATCCTCCTCAGGATGTTCTTCATCGCCCTCGTGGCCTTTAAGCCCATTTGGGTGCTGTTGCTTGTGGCCGCATCCGTCTTGTCGATGACGTACGGCAATATCGTGGCCATCGCCCAGAAGAATATGAAGCGGCTCTTGGCCTATTCCGGTATCGCGCAGATCGGCAATGTGCTGATTGGGCTCGCGGCCGGTACCAAAATGGGCAACGATGCGATCCTGTTCTATCTCCTGACCTACCTCTTTGCCAATCTCGGGGCCTTCGCCGTTATCATCGCCGTCAGCGAAGCGATCGGCAGCGAAGAGATTCATGATTACAGTGGCCTGGGCCGCCGGTCGCCCTTCCTTGCTTTCTCGATGTTGGTGTTCCTGCTGTCGCTGGCCGGGGTACCGCCGTTGGCTGGATTCGTCGGCAAACTGTACATCTTCGTCGCAGCCATGAAGGAAGGGCTCTACGTGCTCATCTCGGTGGGGCTCATCAATATCGTCATTTCGATGTACTACTACCTGATCGTGGTGAAGAAGATGTACATCACTGAGCCTCACGACTCGTCGTCCATCAGGGTTTCCGGTCCGATCAAAGCGGTGCTGTACGTTTGTCTTGCCGGCACCCTCATCATCGGGATTTATCCGCAGCCCTTCACCGATTGGGTGGTCTCTGCCACGATGATGTTCTCTGGCCTGGCGGATTCCCCCCTCACGGTCATTCCTCCCACTATTAGCAATCCATAAGCCTTCCTTAGGCCGTCGCGGTAGGATGGAGCGCCGGGTTTGCGTGTGGACGATTGACGCTACGCGTCAGCCCTCTCTATACTTGGGCGCCGACCCATGGTTCGAGACTCTATGGCACAGGAAAAGAGTTTCCATAGGGGGCTCCCTTTGCCCTGCTTAGCCGGATTGCTTCTGGTTATCCTGCTTGTCCTATTCGGCGGGCCTCCGGCAGTATTGGCCCAAAGCCTCACAGGCGAACGGTTGGGAGAAGGCCTCTCCATCTCCATCTGGAGTCCTCAAGCCAAATGTCCGAATGTTCCACCGTTGGTCGCCATTGATGTCGATCCGGAGCGGTATCGTTTTACCGTCCATTACTATCAGCAGGATGGCCTCACGAATCCGCTTGAGATCCATCAATGGCAAGAGCGAACCAGCCACGATCTGGTCTTCAATGCCGGACTCTTCCGCGAGAACTACGCCTACCTTGGACTGCTTTATAGCGAGGGCCGCTCGATGGGAGGCCGGCGACATGGCACGTGGCTGGGTTTGTTTGTGGCAGAGCCGGTAGAGGTAGGCTTACGCCGTGCCAGAGTGTTGGACTTGGCCTTCGACAGTTTCGATGAACAGCAGATTCCCTACCGGGAGGTGGCGCAATCCCTGATGCTCCTCGACCGGACCGGAAAAATCAGGGTTCGTCAAACAGGTAAACGCGCGCACCAGACCCTCGTGGCAGAGCAAGGGAATGGGCACCTCCTCATCTTGAAGACGACGGATATCGTCTCTCTCCATGCCCTAGGAGAATGTCTGCAGGATAACTTTCCTTCGCTTCGTCAGGTCATGGCCATGGACGGAGGATCGTCTTCCGACGTGGCCGTCAGCTCGTCACTCCGCCAAGCGGCATCCAAGATACCAGGTTCCCACAGCTGGATTGCTTTGTTGGAAGAGAGCACCACGACTCATATCGGACTACCAGCGGTGATCGGGATTAGTCCGAGACGTGATCAGACAGGGACTAAGACCAGGTAGAGTAGAAGAGATTAGGGCATGAGGAGCAGATTCATGCTGGATGCTCAAAAAGCCCCTCCAGCAAGGCCGGAGGACGCAAAGAGCCGAATCGTACTCGGACACTTCGCTGAGGTGTTGAGCGAAGCGAGAACGAAGGTGGCGAACTTTTTTAGTATTCTGGCCGCGACGTTATTTTTCCAATGGGTAGCCTGCCGCAACCCAGGCCTCCATACTTCCGGTAACGCTATAGACATGGCGGTAGCCTAAATCGGTCAGCGTTTTCGCCGCGATGTTACTGCGGTGGCCTGATTGGCAATAGACTACCAGATGGTCCTCCATCTGGGCGCCGATGTCACGATGCCGAGCCTTGATCTCCCGGAAGTCGATGTTCAGGTCCGTCCCTGGAATAAATCCTTTCGTATGTTCCTCTGTGGAACGGACATCGATCAAAATGAATCCTTTCTGGCTTATTGAAGGTCCCTTGGTCATTCCGGTCCGTAGTTGCTGGACTGAAAGTTGATAGGACTGCTCAGCTGATACATAATTGCTCGAGATGACAGAGAGCAGACAGAGAGTGAGAAGAGTGAGGGTGACGCGCAGAACCATGATGGACCTCCTTGCAGCAGACGGGGCGACAGTTTCTTCGACAAGGCACACTTTCATAATGATCATAGGGGTGAGATGAAGATCTGGTCAAGCCTTGCGATTTTCTTTGTAATTGCGGTGTCCGGCTGCGCGGATGGGGCCAAGTTGGTCCAGGAACGGGCCAATGGGGGGGTGGTTATCTATCCCTTCAAGGGAGAGGTGGGAGCAATCGCGGCAGCTTCTCGCAAAGATGCCCTTGCCCTCATGAAGGAGAAGTGTAATGACCGCTACAGCATTCTCCGCGAGGGGGAAGCGAGGGGCCGGTCCCGAATAGCGAGCTCGGTTGAGGGCGCTCAGGAACTGGTACAGGAACGCCGATGGGGGATCGAGTTTCAGTGTAAGTAGAGAATGCGGAGGAAAACCTAAGACGGAGACGGCTGTGTGCGGGTTAAATCGTCAATAGTCAGGAGGCTGAGCAGCGTCAGCCCTTCCGCTTCCACTTTCTTTCGGCCGTCCTGTTCCTTCCGGTCCACGATCACTAAGGCATGCGTCACAATCAGGCTAGCCTCCCTGGCAGCCGCGACGGCCTTGAGCAGCGATCCCCCGCTTGTGAGGACATCATCTAGGATTATGGCTCGATCGCCTGGCTGAAACGATCCTTCGATGAGTTTTCCAAGTCCATGATCCTTCGCTTGCTTTCGTACTACGAATGTCCGCCATGTCCGCGCAGGTTGGGCTGAAAAAGCAAAATCTGAGATGCTGGTTGCAATGGAGATCGCTCCGATTTCTAACCCTCCAAGGCAATTCAGTTCAACCGGCCTCAATGACTCATAGGCCAGACTTGCCACGAGACGGCGTGAGCCTGGGTGGGCCATTAACGACCGGCAATCGACGTAGAAAGGGCTCTTCAAACCAGACGCGAGCGTAAACCCTATCCCCAGATCCCATTTAAACGACTGCGTGTCGTGAAATGCCTTGGCCAGTTGTTGTTTGTGAGTTTCGATTACCATTGTGTCTCCTGAGAGTAAGATCGTAGTCGGGATTCTATACTGCTCCTGGAGGGAGCGCATCTCATTTTTCGTGGAGACTCTTGCTGAGGCAGATATTCGCTCGTCGCAGGGGCTACGAACTCCTTAGGCGATTTAATCTCTGTCAATTTTCAGTTTAAGATTGGGCGCAGCTCCTATCCACAAGAGCCCTGGAAGTAGAGTTGCCCAAAGAACCGCTAAGACCAGAAGGCCGTCAACAAGGTCGCCTCTCACGCGTAAGGCTCCTGCTGCATGGCCGCTGTAATAACTGAGCGGACCGAAGATTCCTCCCACAAGTGCTGCAGTTGCATAACGTTTTTCCAGCCAGCCGAGGGAAGGTTTCAGCGTCGTTGCAAAAGCCATCCAGAGCGCAACCAGCCACGGTGGGCAGATCCACCCAGCGCCTAGGCCGTCTCGGTACTGGAGCACTCCCGCAAGACCCAGCATACTGTCGACAAACATTCCGAAGACGCCAATGAAAATGATACGGCGCAAGGGCTGTTGCCATTCCGGCATGGTCGCGATGTGCCCCGTCAAGAGAAGCAGGACTGCGAAAGGGCCGAGCCAAGGGTGATCGTGCGCGGCCCCAAGAACGCAGGCGAACCACGCCGCTTGAAATCCCACGACGTTCCAGATTCGGCTTAGCATGCAGCGGTCGCGCGCCATTCAGGTTTTGCAAGCAGGAGATGCACATCGCTGATAGAGCGTTCCAGGAATCCACCTTCACAGTAGCAAAGATAAAAGTTCCAGAGGCGGAGAAAATCTGGCTGATAGCCCAGCGCCAAGATCTGAGCGCTTTTCTCCCGGAGATTGTGCCGCCACGCGCGCAGGGTGAAGGGATAGTGGACCCCGATGTCTTCCAACTGCACGAGGGTGAGACGGCCGCCTGTTCCAGCGGCTTGAGTCAATGCGGCGATCGACGGGATACAGCTTCCGGGGAACATGAAGTGCTGAATGAAATCGACAGACCGCTTGGCCTGTTCGTAAATGCCTTCATCGATCGTGATACCTTGAATCAACATCAACCCGTTGGGTTTCAACATCCGGCTGCAGACCGCAAAAAATGTTTCGAAGAATTGGCAACCTACTGCTTCGATCATTTCGATCGAGACCAGTTTGTCGAATTGCTGGGCTAGCTGCGGTAGGTCACGATAGTCTTTCAAAATCACCACGATACGATCGGTGAGTCCGGCTTCTTTGACTCGTTGCACTGCGACCGTATATTGCTGTTGCGAGATCGTCGTGGTGGTCACACGGCATCCGTACTGTGAGGCAGCATGGATTGCAAAGCCCCCCCAGCCGGTCCCGATTTCCAGTAGATGGTCGCTCGATAACAACTGGAGCTTTCGACAGATCCGTTCGTTCTTAGCCCGCGACGCCTCTGCCAGAGTCGTATCGGGTCGTTCGAAGTAGGCGCAGGAATACATCATCGTCTCATCGAGCATGAGGCGGAAAAATTCATTTCCGAGATCGTAATGCGCCGCGATGTTTTTCTTACTACCAGCTTTCGTATTGCGATTGATCCAATGGATGCCCTTGAGCAGAGGCTTGGTCAGGGTCGCGAGTCCTCCTTCCATACCGGCCAAGAGTTCCCGGTTCTGGACGAAGATCCGCACTAATGTTGTCAGATTGTCACAGGTCCATAGCCCCCATCGGAACGCATCGGCGGCCCCGATCGTCCCGCTTAATGCAAGATAGGCATAGGTGTGGGCATCGTGGACTATGATCGTGGCGTGAAGCGGACAGGCTGTGGTCACGGTGCCAAATGTATGACGCTCATGGCCTTCAGCAATGGTAATCGCACCATGGCGGAGCGCATGCAATCGGAAGAACACCGCTCGCCTAGCGAGGTGATAGAGCCATGCCAGGGTGCGGGAAGGGGGTGCGGTCTTGGCTAAGGGGGACTCGAGGGTCAAGTCAGATGGAATGGTAGTGTGATTCATGGGCGTAGTTGACCCGTCGCCATTGGCGACGTCTCCTTCTTGTTCTTCGGATGTGAAAGAAACGGGACTCCTTTGAGCCATAATTGCAGCGCCTGCCAATGGATAGCTCCGATCACTTGTGCTGTCATGAGGGGATATTGCAGGAGTACTTGCGCAAGTGTAGCGCCGGAGATCTCCTTTCGCTTCAGCACCATCGTGGCGTCGAAGAACGGTTGGCTGTCACGGAGATTTTCCATATGGATAGCCAGTTGAGCTGTTGGGCTTGAAAATCTCCAATCATAGGCCACGTTCATCTCAATGAATGGAGAGATGTGAAACGCTTTGTTCAGGCGGTATCGCTTACGCGACCCCACCGCCAGGTTTCCCGCCGGCCCCAATACGTAACAATGTCTCTCGCCCCAGGGCGTATTCGTCACCTCTGCAACGATGGACTCGACATGATCACCTGATGCGTTGTAGCAAAAGTAGAAGCTAACAGGATTGAAGATATAGCCGAAGTACCGGAGATGGGTGAGCAGCCTGATAGGGCCAGTTGGACGTAGACCCGTATGTTGTTGCACCAACTCACGCACCGCGTCACTTAATGGAATAGCCGGATCACCGAAGTGATCCTTACGCTTGAATGAAGCTAGGCTGTTCCGATCGACAGACCAGAACCAATGCGGTCTAAACACTATCGGCAACTCGTCCAAATCCAGATACATCATAAAGAGCCGATAGGTGAAGGCATGCGGCACTGGACTGAAGCGGCGGTGTCGAACATTCCCGGTGTAGATACAACTGTTCATGACGACAGCGCCTTGCCGAATGGCTCGCAGACGGCTAATGCACTCTTTACCCCGTCCTCGTGAAACCCAAATCCCCAATAGGCTCCGCAATAGGATGTCCGATTCACCCCGCTGATGTCGCCATGCCGTTTCTGTGCAGCGATGGCATCTGGGGAATAGACTGGATGGCTATAAGTGAACCGGCGAATGATCTTCTGAGGATCGATTACTTCTGAATGGTTCAACGTGACACAGAACTCCGTGGGTGCCCGAAGGCCCTGCAGACGGTTCATGTGATAGGTCACCACTGCACGATCTGGCTGAGTGGGGAGAAGATGATAGTTCCAGGCCGCCCACGCCAGTTTCCTGTGAGGCAGGAGCGATGCATCGGTATGCAGTACCGCTTCATTCTCTTGATAACGGATAGCACCTAGAATACTTTTTTCACTCGGTGAGGGGTCGGTCAGCATCGCGAGGGCCTGATTGCTGTGCGTACCGATGATGACGTGGTCGAATCGGAGCGTCCGATCGTCTCGCCCGCCAAGACAGGCCCGGACTTCTACGAAGTCTGGATAGCGGCTGATGGATTCGACTGGCGACTTCAAATGGATGCGATCCAGAAACGGTGCAATTAATTGTTCAACATAACGCCGAGATCCTCCTTGCACCACACGCCATGTGGGACGGTGATCGACGGACAGCATGCCGTGGTTCTTGAAGAACTGCACCAGGTAACGGGCCGGAAATTTCAAGATAGCGGCATGATCCGCAGACCAAATGGCCGCTCCCATTGGCACAATGTAGTGATCGATAAAGGCTCTCGAATAGCGGTATATCTCAAGGTACGAACCGAGCGAGGGACCTGGCTCCAACTGCATGAGGAGTTTCGGCGCCTCTCGATTAAAGCGCAGGATATCCCAGATCATACGATAGAACGAGGGGCGCAGCAGATTACGGCGTTGTGCGAACAACGTATTCAGATTCGTTCCGTTATATTCCAAGCCGCTGCGCTGACAGGTCACACTGAAACTCATCTCGCTCGCCTGCGATTGGACGCCGAGCTTCTTTAGGAGCGCAATGAAATTCGGGTAGGTCCAGTCGTTAAAGACGATGAATCCCGTGTCGATCGCATAGGTCTGACCATTTAAGTTGACATCAATCGTGTTCGTGTGTCCTCCGACATACCCCGCGGCCTCGAAGACGGTGATCTCGTGCTCGCGATGGAGGAGATAGGCTGAAACCATCCCGGAAATGCCTGTGCCGACGATCGCAATCTTCATGAGGAGTGGACCATTCGTGCACAAGCTCTGATATAGAGACAATGGGGGAGTAGCGACAGCAATTTCAATAGAAGGCTGAAGCGCTTGGGAAAATGAATCTCAGGATTTCTGGCTTCGATTCCGTCGACGATGCGACGGGCTGCCTCATGGGCCTCGATTCTGAACGGCATCGGGAAATCGTTCCGATCCGTGAGCGGCGTTTTGACGAAACCGGGGCAGACGACCGAGACGGAGATGCCATCCTTCAGTAAGTCGAGGTCCAGCGATTCCAAAAGATGCTTGATCGCAGCCTTTGAGGCTCCGTAGGCCTCCGCACGCGGGAGTCCACGATAGGCAACCGTACTGCTCATGCCGACCAGTTGCGGGTGGCGTCCTGCGCGAAGTAGCGGCAGCATGGCCTCGACTCCGTAGACTACGCTGAGAAAGTTCGTCTGCATGGTGCGCTCGAATATCGAGCTGTCGAACGTCGCGACATCGACATATTCACAGATACCGGCATTCAGGAACGCAATGTCGAGGTAGCCGAACTGTTGCCGGATTGTGTGCGCCGCCTGCAGAGTGGCCTGGCGGTTGGTGACATCGAGTGGAAGGACGACCACACGATCTCCACCGCACTCACGGGCCAGTTCGTTGAGGGCCAGTTCGTTACGTGCGGAGGCAATCACTCTGGCGCCGCGACGAACCAACTCCACCACCACCGCGCGGCCGATCCCGAGGGATGCGCCCGTGACCCACACCAGTCGATCCTGGACCGTGATCCGTCTCATGGTTTAGACCCGCGCCTTGATCATTCGGATAACCAGACCGATCAGTGGGAGATGCTCGTACAGCATTGCGCCCCCGTCAAAGTAGTCCCGGTGGTACGTCACCTTGTCTTGAAATCGAATGTGCGTGGATCCTGGTAGGGTGATCAGGTTGCCACCGTTCAGTCTTGGGTGTTTGAGCGACATGGTCCAGATCAGTACCGCACTGTTGCCTTGGACGACTTCATTCTCGAACAGGAATGAACTCGATTCCACATGGCGATAGAGCTCAGTAAAATACTCTGTCAGGGCAGGAAGGCCCGATAGCCGATGAAAGGGATCTTCAAAGACGAGGTCATGGCTGTACAATCCGTTAAGCAGCCCAAGGGATTGCGCATTGAGGCGGTTATAGGTCTGCTTGAAGCGCTCGACGACGGTTTCCATAGGTTCCTCCAGTTGTCTCCGTATCTACGAAACCCCCAGTGGCGGAGGATCTGTTCGTGTGCCTCATCTACCGTGGATTCAGGAGCCCTTCCTTGAACACTTCGTTGATAGGGTTCGGACCGATCCAGATGGTGAAATAGGCTGCTGCGAAGTCGGCCCCTTCCACAAGGCCCTTTCGCTGTCCATTGAGGGCGAGTTCAGTCCCGACACCAGGTAGGTATGTGAGCGCGTATCGATCGCCCGGTTTGACGTCCTCATAGAGTCGGTGCATCTGCTCAATGCGCGGCTGGAGGCGAGCTATCGTCTGTTGAGAGACATTATGGGATAAGACCTTATTGGCGGCCTGCCCAAAGTCTCCAGCACTGAGTGCGCGGAAGTAGAATAGCTCCAATCGCTTAGGCACATCGTCGAGCACCGTTTCCGGTTTCACTCCCGGAGCGAGATACAGGGCCCCAACATAGACCTTGATGGTCAGGAGGAACTTCGCAAGCCCAACACCCTGGAGCGGCATAGTGATCGCGCTTGATCGGTACGAGTCCGCAAAGGCCACGCCCTCGATCTCTGCGGCTCTGGCCGGAGAGGTCACGGTGAGCAGGACGGTGATGGCAAGCTCCATTAACCAGAGCAGCCGGCAGCCATGAAGTCCGCGCATCACCATATCGTTGTTCCTCACCGTCCTACGGATGTCGAACAGGTTCGGATGTCCCACTCATGATCATGAAGAAAAGCGATTCACCTGTTCGGCGAATGTATCTGCGACAAGCTTTAAATCGAACGGCCAGGCATAACGGAGTGCGACTCCTGGATACTGCGGTCGTAATTGATCGAGGATTTCAGGAATTTCTACCTCCGAATGCGATCCGCCAGGTGTCACCATCGTCGTGACTACGGTAATAGAAGTCGCACCCTTCTTGACGAGCTCCTCTACGGAGGCCTCCAAAGTCGGTGCACAAAACTCGTTGTAGGCGATGGCAAATAAGACATTACCCAGGCTAGCTTTCAGCTGAGTCGCTACTGATTCAAGCCCCGCCTGATAGGGGTCCGTCTCAGGAGTCCTCGGCATTTGGCGGATTCTGGTATCCAATTCCAGTTCTTCCGCTGACATTGGCATATTTGTAGCACGCCGTTGCCCCTCCAACCGTTTCAGTTTCGACACTAATTCTGATGGACAGCCTTTGGGAATTCCGCCATGCCCGACTAAAATCACTCCTCGTTTCGTTGCCATCATCGTATTTCTCCTTTTATTAACACTCGTATTTGGCTTCTTTCACCGTCAACTATTTTTACACATGATTGCGTAGCATGAGTTCCTTCGGATGCGGATTGAGGTAGACCTGATCTCGCATATAGCAGACGTCAAAGATCTGGATGTAGTGCTTGATCAGGGTTAGAGGCACCACCAGCGGCGTGAGGCCACGATGATAATCGCTGATCACGGCGAGCAGCTCAGTTTTTTCCTGGGGCCCTAATTGATTCTTGAAGTAGCCCAGAATATGTTGGAGGACGTTTACATGTTTGCGCACCGTCGCCTTCATGGCCAAGGTTTTCATGAACAGTTCGCCATACCGGCTTGCAAGTTCTTTCGGGGGGCACTGTGTCGCTTGACCGATGAGCTGTCCGAGGACTTGGCTCTGTTGCGGGCTATGGGATAACAGTAAATATTTGTGGATCGTGTGGAACTGTACAAGCCTTTTCGCTGTGGCTCCCTTCCGCATGAGATCTTGCCAGCGGTGGTAACAGAAGACCCGTTCGATAAAATTCTCCCTGAGCGGCGCATCACAAAGCCGCCCCTCCTCCTCAATCGGAATGAGCGGAAAGTGCTCCATGAAAGCCCTGGCGAACAGCCCGACTCCATTCCGGTTGGGTATCCCTTGCTCATTGTAGATACGCACTCGCTCGATCCCACAACTCGGTGACCCCTTTTTAAAAACATACCCAGATAGATCCAGCTCTTCGAGCTCTTTGAGACGATTCTCGGTCTTTTTTTTGACCGTGCCTGTGTGATCTGTTCCACTCTTAATCGTGACAAGCCGTGGATGGTGGGCATCGCCGACTAACCGCATTGCCTCGCGAGGCGTCCCTAGGCCTGCCTCAACCTCAGGGCAGACCGAGACCCACTCGACGTACTGCCCCAACACATCGGTCAGAAAACCGTCCCGCTTATGTCCCCCGTCGAACCGGACCTCGTCTCCCAGGAGGCAACGGCTGATCCCAAGACGGAGCGTCAGGGCTGTCATCTCGTCACCAGATGCCTGCCAAGGGCTAAATATTCATCGCGGGCTTGTTGGTGATCCACGATGGGTGCAGGATAGTCCCTACCAATGCGGCATCCTGCTAGAGCCTGTTCGTCCTGAGTCATCAGGTGCGGTGCATGGATCCGATCAGCCGGGACGGCCGCAAGCTCTCGGGCATATTGACGAATATAGGCACCTTCCGGATCGAACTTCCTGCTCTGGAGCAGGGGATTGAAAACCCTGTACCCTGGCATGGAGTCCGTTCCGGTTGCAGAGGCCCATTGCCAATTCCCATTATTAGCAGCAAGATCGCCATCGACGAGTTGTTGCATGAAATAGCGTTCCCCGCTTTGCCAGTCGATCCGGAGGTCTTTGATGAGAAACGATGCCACGACCATTCGTACGCGATTGTGCATCCATCCGGTCTCGTTCAACTGCCGCATGCCGGCATCCACCAATGGATAACCGGTCCGTCCCTCACACCAGGCCGTATAAAGACGATTCCACTTCGCTCCCGCCCGACGGGGTTGCGGTAGCCCATTCTTGATTCGAAAGGGGCTGGAAGCTACCTGCGGAAACGCCGACAAGACTTGTTGGAAAAACTCGCGCCAGATCAATTCATCGATCCAGGTGAGCACATCGCGACGCGAAACAACGCCGTCTGTCGCAAGCGTGCCTAAGGCTGCATGCACGGCAGTTCGCGCTGAAAGCGTCCCAAATCTGAACTGTGGAGACAGCTTGGATGTGCCGTCGATCGCGGGGAGATTCCGTCCTTCAACATAGCGGTGGATGGGACCGTTGAGAAACCAGCGTAGCCGTCGCCGCGCCTCCTTCTCTCCCGGCTTGATCCACAAAGGAACAGTCTGATAGCCGAGCTCTTCCACTGTTGGCAGCACAACTCGAGGCGATACGGTACCGGCGCGTCGGTACCGTTGCCTGAGAGGGGAGGGAAGGAGCGGCGGACTCGCGGCCTGCCACTTGGCCCACCATCGCGCTCTGTAGGCACTGTATCGCTGCAATGGATTCCCTGTTGCACCTCGGATTTCTTCGGCCTCGAAGACCACATGGTCTTTGAAGGTATGAACCGCCACGCCACGAGTCATGAGCGCCTGCTGGACTTGTTGGTCTCGCTGGATCGCCGCCGGCTCGTAATCGCGATTCCAATATACTACCTCGGCCTTGACGGTCTTGACGAAACGGAGCACTTCTTCAAGTTGATCCCCTCGGCGCCACTGCAAGGACAGTCCTCGTTCGGCCAGCGTGTCGGCTAGCTCTACCAGGCAGGAGACCATGAATGTTACGCACGATGAGCCGAACTGCCGGGAACGCAAGAGGGGCTCGTCGAATACGAAGAGGAGCAGGACCTCGTCGCACTCTGCGCAGGCCGCAGTGAGTGCCGGTTGATCTTGTAGCCGCAGATCCCGCCTGAGCCAGACAACCCCGCGCATTAGTGGGTCTCCTCCGATACCTGCGTGTCATGCGTCGTTGTTGGCATCTCGTCCATGAACAGGGCCCGTCTCCGGACTATATAGGCGGCAAACAGCATCGTCGTGGCCATGAATGCTGATCTCACAGGATGAAAGCCGAACGACAGTTGATTCATGGTTTCGCTCACCAGACCGAATCCTGCATAGGCTAGGCTCAGCCCCCAGGCCCAGGGTCTTAGCCAAAGGAACCCATAGCCGATGAGGAGGTGTACGGCAGGGGAGTGGAGCTTAATGAGATACGATGAGGGACCCGCCACAGCCACGCCGAACAGTTTGAACGCATAGGCAGGAAATAGGGCAATGACGACCAGATCGACCGTGCCAAAGATCAGAAAGAGTCCACCTAGGATTTTGATATCAAGTCCGATTCGTGCGCTGCGCAATGTGACCTCCCCCGGACGGAATAGGGCTCTTCACCCTTTCGTTTCCTTCAGCGCCAGGCATCCGGGATGCCCGTCCACCAGGTTTTTGGATTTTCCGTACGCCATTGTGTTTGTTGCTGCCACAACCGATCGGCCTCACGCTTGTTCAACCGGGCAGCCATTGCGGCACTCACATCAGACTGCTGCTGCACGCTAGTCTGAATCATCTCCTTTGCCATGCGAGCCAACCCACCCAGAGGATCAATCAAATCTTGCGCATCTTTGTAGGCCAAATTCAGGTGCACCTGTTCGATGGTGTGCCACTGCTCCTCCTGCGCCAGATGCTCCACATAGGCATCAATCGCTTGGAAAATATAAGTCACGTAGATATAGGCCTCGACGGAGGGGACGGTGTCGATTTCTTTTTGACAGGCCTCCAGCGCTCGACGGTAATCGCCCGCCACCAGATAAATATTCGCTTTTATCAGGCTCGCACGCGGGGAGCCTGCGCCAGCGGCGGCTGGTTCCCCGAACCCAGACGCCCCGCCAAGCATGACCACGAGCACAAGTGCCGCAAACGTCTTCAGGCCAGTGCGCATCAGTTACTCCTATCGAGCCGGACCGCCATGTGGTCCCATTTCGTTCTTAGAGAGCTTCTCACTACCGATGCGTGTGATCGCGAGCTCACGCAGGGGTCCATTCCCCTTCACCTCTAGTTTCACCAGGGTACCGGGTTCTCCACGCACCATCTTCACCACCTGCTCATAGGTTTTCCCGGTGACTGGGGCACCGTTCACCGTCACCACTTCATCGCCGTGCTGGAGTCCGGCTTGCTGGGCAGGACCCTCCGGATGGACATGGGCCACGTACAGCAAAGTCGGGTCACCAATCCGTTCTCCTCCGACCTGCAGCGATACACCAATCACCCCGTTCGGCAGATTGGCCTCATCGCGGTACGGTCGACTCATATCACTCTTGGACTTGTCCTGCCCCTCCGCCGCCAGCAGCCCCTCATTCGCGCCGCCAGACAACGCGTAGAGAGCGGTGAAAAAAAATATTTCGGCCAGGGTGTATCTGTTCATGCTCATCTGATGCCCTCCTTGTGAATTAGAGTCGTTGCGTAAACCACAGTAGGCAGAGTCCCACGAGTAACACCATCGAGTTCAGAAAGACTGATCGTTGATGCAATCGATTCCACGCGACCTGCAAGGCGGGATCGACAACTCCTCGCGACTCCTGTTCCTTGAGTCGATCTCTCATAGCATTACTCTGCGGCGTGAGAGGCGCGCGGCAATAGGTTTCGGCGGCTAGGATGATCAGCCACAGCACGGCAATGAGATGCCACGCTGGATTCGCGGGGTGGATCATTCTCGAGCCAATCACGGAGACTACTCCTACGATCGAGGCACCCATGCCAAGTGCATAGTAGGCAGGAAACAGTTGACGAACAACCGTACTGAAAGTTTCTCTCTCCAATGTCTTTGCAAGGATCGGGGCTACCACGAACGACAAGAGCACCACCTTGCCGACAAGCACAGCGACGGCGAGCATGTGCATATAGGTGATCAGCTGATGAGCCATGCCAGAGCTTTCCTCATCCCTTGGTCAGAGTCGCCAGTAAGGCCGATTTGAGTGTCGGATAGTGAAAGCTGTAGCCCCCAGCGAGGGCCTTAGCTGAATAGACCCGTTGGCCCGTGCTCATAAGGGTTCCTAGTTCACCTAGTGCAAGCTGCAACACAAAACCTGGTACGGGAAGCCAGGAGGGCCGGCGGAGGACTTGTCCGAGCACCTCGCAGAACTGGTTCATCGTCACAACCTCAGGCGCCACTGCATTGACGGGACCAGAGATGCTTGGTGTGGCGAGCAGCCATTGGATCAAACCAATGTGATCACGCCGATGGATCCAGGACACCCACTGAGTCCCCGGCAGGATCGGGCCGCCTGCAAAGAGGTGGAACGGTAGCACCATCTTCGGCAAGGCCCCACCGTCTTGTTCAAGGACCATTCCGGTTCGCAACGTGACGACTCGCACACCGAACTCCGCAGCTCGAAGCGCCTCCGCTTCCCACGCGAGACAGAGATCGGCCAGAAAGCCTTGGCCACGCGCGGCACCTTCATCCAATACGGACGTGTCGTTGACCCCATAATAGCCAATACCCGAGGCGTTGATCAGCGTGCGAGGTTTCGAGGACTGACGTGACATGGCTGAAACCAGCAGACCGGTGGGGAGGACCCGACTTATCGTGAGGAGTCGCTTGCGACCGTTGGTCCAACGGCTATCGGCAATGGGTGCACCGGCAAGGTTGATGACGGCGTCGGCTCCTTTGAGACAATCCTCCCAGGAGCCAGCTTCGTGGCCATTCCATTCGACAGCCGTGACGGTTGAGCCATAGAGTCGCTGCGCCTCTGTTATTCTTCTCGTAAGAAGCGTGACCTGATGCCCCTCCTGACAGAGCGAGAGACATAAGGGATGACCGATAAATCCTGTTCCACCAGCCACAACAATATGCATAGCTCATCTCCTCGCCAGGACTACTAGGGGGCAACAGTTCGCGAGCCGTCTAGTTGCCGGTCGCTCTTATGATCCACTGGGCTCTCCACAATCGACGTGCGGCGCATAGGTCGCTACTTCGCATCGTGCACGAGATCCAGGATCCGGCTCAGTCGGTTCCGGCGAATGACCGGGGCCACAACCTTGCTGCAACTGACGTAACGGAAACCCGTGAGGCCAATTCACCGGTATCGTGCTCAAGGTCCAGAGAATACTCTCCAGCTCGCAACGGTTTGCTACGCATACAGATTCGGTCACGGAATGACTAGGGAATGGTCGAGACTTGTCGGGTCTTGCAGTCGATACCACGGGACCCTTCGCTGGCGATCACAAGAGTCAACAGCCTACTCCTCATGTGCTTTGAGGCCTGCCTGATCCCAGCTTCTGCCGTATCGCGCGCGCTGTTCTCCATGGCACAACATGTACCCAATAACGTAGTGCGACTAATGCCATGGCACACCACATCATCTGCTCCATGCGGCCCCCTTCTTCATGCGGTCAGGTCACTACCATTGTATAAATTAATTGTTACAACACACCCACTGTTTATTTTTTCTGGGTCTGGCCCTCGACGCCTCGTGCACAGCGAAAGCCTGTTCCATGGGTCTGTAGTGCGAACCCTCCGCGCCCGCGCGCCGTCGTCGTAATGTCCGCAGTCGGGCTATGCCACGATCCTCCGCGAATTGATCGTACGATACCCTTGGTGTCAGGACCCTGCGGATTTCGATCCAGTGCATTCTTGTAATATTCAGGGTGATACCAATCTTGTACCCACTCGCGTGCATTACCGGACATGTCCTTCACGCCGTAGGGTGAGTCGCCGCCAGATAAGGACCCGACCGGATGCAATGTTTTCGCCTCATCCCACTCACGATCGAAGTTGGCCCGCTTCGCTGTGGGGGGTTCGTTCCCCCATGGAAACAGGCGACCATCAGTCCCCCGAGCGGCCTTCTCCCATTCGGCTTCTGTCGGGAGTCGCTTCGTGGCCCAACTACAGTAGGCCTTGGCGTCGTACCAAGTGATTTGTACCACCGGAAGGTGTTCAATCCCTTTTGCGGACGAGAGCACGCCGGTGCCATAGGGATTCGGTGGGTTCCGATGACCCATGATTCCCACGAACCTCAGATACCGTTCATTGGTGACCTCGACTTGATCAATCGTAAATTCGTCGAGGTACACAGAGCGCTGTGGCCATTCATCTGCACGGCCTTTGCCTTCCGGACTCCCCATCAGAAACGCGCCAGCCGGAATCGTTACCATGGGAACCTGATCGAGTTCATTAGCCGCTTCTGGTATCGCTACCAGAACAGGCGCAACGGCATAGGCCAGAGCCAGTATTGCGAGGATACTGCTCCTCTTGGCTTTTTGCCGATTCGGAACTTGCGTCATTTCTTATGCTCCTTGCTTCCTTTGAGTGCCTTGTCGGCATGGGCCTTCACTTGGCGGACAAGATCCTGCACCTTAGCCGCGTCGCCCTGCCCGGCGGCTACGCGTGCTTCCGTTACGAGCTCTCTAGCGTCGCTCAGGTGGTCTTCAATCTCCGTTTGCAGGGTAGGGGAGGCAACGGTTCCACCTAACGCAGCGCGGTGATACGCCTCCCACGCACGGTCCACCGCATGTTGAGCCTCATGCACTGCCTGCGCGATTTTTGGATGCGGGTGCCGAGACGTATCAAGGGGGCCAGCTTGGAGCGGTGAGGCCCCGAGCAGTGCGATGAGGACTAATGCTACATAAAGGATTTTATTGCATACCATCGCTATCCTCCTTTCCTCATGATCCAGCCATCCGCAAAAACGCTCTCAATGTTTCTTCACGGCTGCTTCATCGACGCTTTAATAAGCGAGTGAAGTTCCAGTAATTCAACGTTCTTGGGGTCGATGGTCAACCCTTGATCCACTAGCTTCTGTGCTTCCGCAAACCGTTCGCGTCCCATGTCTACCAACGCTGCGATGTAGTTGTCCCTGAGCTGCTGCTCGATGGCTGCCGGCGCGGCCATCGCACAGCGAAAGCCCAGACCGACGCCGTAGCTGTTATTGAGTGGGTCATTCCAGAACCGATGCGCCGATCTGACCGTGCCCGCCGGTGCGATCCACGAGCCCCCACGAATAACCCGCTTTTCACCAACTGTGAGCCGGTCCACATAGGTACCCGTACCACCCATCCACACGGGTTTTGCCGGACCAGTTGGATTCACCGGGGTTTCAAGCCGTGTATAGTACCGGGGGTCATACCAGTCAGCCACCCACTCAAAGGCATTGCCTGCCATGTTGTAGACGCCATAATAACTGGCGCCTTCTGGATAAGAGTCCACTGGCATGGTTGTCTCGTTATTCTTCCCATAGTTGGCTTTTGCTGGATCAATGTCATTACCCCAGGGATAGAGATTGGCCTTTGGGCCACGAGCCGCCTTCTCCCATTCTGCTTCGGTCGGAAGTCGTTTGCCCCGATATTCACAGAACAATTTCGCATCACCATAATTGACCCCGACGACCGGCTGGACTGCTTTATTTAAACGAGGATCGTCCCAGTAGGCTGGGGCGGGATGACCCTTCGCCTTTATGAATTCGCCAAAGTCCTTGTTCGAGACCTCATATTTGTCCATTAGGTATGAGTCAAGGAACACCGTG
Organism: Nitrospira lenta; assembly: GCA_945865525.1. Lineage (GTDB taxonomy): Bacteria > Nitrospirota > Nitrospiria > Nitrospirales > Nitrospiraceae > Palsa-1315. The sequence continues at coordinate 123,917 of CAMBDY010000001.1, forward strand.
TGCGCCGGACCTTCGTCGTTGAAGGCCTCCGCAGACCAGGGCCGACTCATTCTTTTGTCATAGAGCGTGGGTTTTTTGTCCGAGGGCCCCGGCGCCTTCCTGTCAAGGCCCATTACTGATGGCCCATGTCCGATATAGACCATTTCTTTCGGGGTCAAGGATTCGTCGGCATAGCTCGTTCCGGCTAGTATGGTCATACCGGTCACTAGGACCGCTGCCAGAGCAGCGTTTAATCGATTCATGTCAAACCTCCTGTCGCGGAATCGGTCTTGGGGGGCCTTGCGGCCCCCCTGAATTAGTTCGCTGACTATTTATTTTTGACGCTCTTCTTAATTAAGTCCCGGGTCGCTTGATATTCCTTGTTACCTGGATCCGCTGCCAAGGCTTTGCTAATGGAGGTCATCGCCTCCACGTTCTTTTCCGCACCCATCGCCACTAAGGCTTGAATGAAGGCGTCCTGGCCCGCTTGTATCGTTTCGTCTGATCCAGCCTTCGCATCTATCGATTGCGCACAACGAAACCCAAGGCCGACCCCGTAAGAGTTATTGTCCGGTTGATTCCAGAACCGATGGCTCGCATGGAGGGAGGATGCAGGTGCGAGCCAGGAACCGCCGCGCAGCGCTTTCACTGGGCCTTGATTGGCAAAGTTGTACCCCTTTTCCGCGCCCTTTGGATTTAAGGCAGGGCTTTCCTTGTAATACTTCTGATCGTACCAGTCTTCCACCCATTCGAAGACGTTCCCCGACATGTTATAGACCCCGAACCCGCTCACACCCTCCGGGTAGGAATCAACGGCGGTCGTATGACCGACATTCTGCCCATAGTTGGCTTTCTTCTGGTTGAGTGTATGGCCCCAGGGATAATGGTTGTCGCCTTGTGGGCCCTTAGCCGCTCGCTCCCATTCTGCTTCCGTTGGCAGCCGCTTACCCTCCCATTTGCAGAAGGCGCTGGCGTCCGTCCAGCTCACACCGACCACCGGCTGAGTGGCTTTGCTGAGCCGCGGATCGTCCCAGTAGGCCGGCGCTGCGTTACCGGTCGCATTCATAAAGGCTTTGTACCGGGTGTTTGAAGTTTCAAACTTGTCGATCAAGTAGGCATCGAGCACGACCTGGTGCTTGGCTTCATCTGAATGGTGTTCGCTGCCCATGGTGAACTCGCCCCGTGGGATAAGTACCACAGCCTTATCGCTAGCCTCGCTAGGTGGCGTGTTCGCCGCTGACGCGACAGAAATAGCTCCCGCTATTAATGCCACGCTTAATCCGACTTGGAGAACGGTCTCACTCCGCATAAAACCCTCCTTGTGAAAATTACGACCGACCCAACCCCTTAGATGGAGAGGACTTCTTTGGCGTATGCGCCAAGGAAGCCAGGCTCAACTGATGCCCAGCCTCTCGATTCTGCAGGATAATGGGATCGACTACGTCGCCGCATTGTACACAGCGTCTCCCAGTAAGTTCCAGCCCCCCGGCACTTTCGAGCGACCCCCCGCAAGAATAATTGACCATGAGTCCCTTGCATCGACTGCAAGCAGGTTCACGCCGGATGACGGAAGGGACGTAGTGAGTGTCGAACTGCCCAATTCCGATTTTTTCGACCATTGCTCTTGCCATGATTGTTCCCCTCCAAAGGATTGACGTCCAATGTTAGACTAAGCCATGTCCAATCTTTAGGCTATTTTGTCCAATGTGTCAAGCGTTATTCTCTTAAATATTTGACAAACATTGGACATTCAAGTATGTTGGGGTTCATCAATGAACATTCATAGAATTCACAGAGTTGCAAAGCTCACAGGCCTTTCGAAGGATATTATCCGCGTCTGGGAGAGGCGATATGGGCTTGTCAAGCCTTCACGAAGCTCCAATCGCTATCGCGAATATAGCGACGAAGAGGTGGCGCTCCTCCGCTTTGTAAAGAGTCAGATGGAGCACGGCGCAACGATTGGTTTACTGGCAGCGGAGGGACATGATTCGCTTGTCGCACGCATGCATAGCGCGACTGCTTTTTCTCCGGAGGATCAGAAGCCGCATAATCGCTTGTTAGATGATTTGATGAGATTCCTAGACCCACTTGATAAGGCAGGATTCGAGCGGAAACTGAACGGCGCAGTGGCCGTCATTCCGTTTGAAGAAGCCGTGCAGCGGATTCTGCTCCCACTCCAACAACGAATCGGCGAGCTGTGGCACGAAGGAGAGAGTGTCGCGGTCAGCCACTATGTGACGAAGGTCATCCAACAGAAGCTGTTTTCGGTTATGAATCAACTGCCGGTCAATGAATTTGGCCCGCGGATTCTGATTGCCTGTCTGGCAGGGGAAGTCCATGAGATTAGCGCTCAGGCCATTGCCTATATCGCCGCGACCAAAGGGTGCCATGTCTACTACCTCGGGCCGAATCTTCCCTATCCAGATCTCCTGACATTTTGCGAGAAGATTATGCCCAATCTCGTAGTGCTCTCGCTGACCACGGTGCAGCCGGCCGCTACGGCACTGCAACAACTCCAGGCACTTGAGCATCTCGCCACCCTCTGGCCTGTCGCCGTGGGTGGTCAGGGTGCCCAGGCCATGGAAGACCACCTTCGCCATACCAAGATTGAACTGCTTAATGATCTCACCGCCCTGCATAGTCGTCTGGGGATGCTTTTCCCAACTCACAGGGTGGCCACGCATTCCTAATCACGCGCTTGGGGCAGCAGCCATACGGGTCCCACTGCGACTAGCCGTTAATTTTTTCTCTTGGAAAGCAGATCCTCCTGTCGGCCACTTGCCCTTGCTGATCCAGCGAGGGTAAGATCGGCCGTCCCCGCTCACCTGCATCGATAGGAGGCGCTATGGTCGTCCGTGCCACTCCCTCAAAACCACGGGTTTCTCTCGACCGGAGCATCGAACGGATGCGAAAACAGCTCGCCGAATTCGCCCCGTTCCTGGGTAGGGGCAAGCAGACGCACAGCCTGGAAGAATTCGACCTGGAGACCGAACGCCTGATCGAAGACCTTCTTGGGCAGACATCTGACTTACTGCACGCCTATGAGTACGCGGAGCTGGGCGAGGCAGCCGGGCTGGTCAACATGACGGATGAGGCGCCGGAAGGCACCGGGATGGATAGTCAGCGACAAAGCCTGTTGCAGCGCGGCCGCGTGTTGGAGAGCTGTGTGGCAGAACTGGAAGCGCGCCGGTCTGCCAAACCCAAAAAACTCAAGATCGGACCCACGCTCATCGGCCCCCAGATTGCCGAACACATGTCCCTTGATATTCGCAATGTGTCTCAGGATGTCAGCCTGCGTGAAGCGGGGCGGCAGATGCAGCAATGGAAGCTGGGCTCGCTCCTCGTGACGGATCGCCAGTCCTACGTAGGGTTCATCACAGATTCGATCCTGGCCCGCGAGGTGGTGGCCAAGGGGCTGGATCCCAATACGACTCTGGTCAAAACCTGCATGCGGACGCCGATCTTAACCATTGAAGGGGATCGGTCGATTATCGATGCCGTGCGCATGATGAAGGAGCAGGCCAGCCGGCATCTGGCCGTGACGCAAGATGGGGCGATCATCGGGGTGATTTCCGTGAGCAACGTGCTCCGGTACTACTCCGGGGTCGTCTAAGACTACGTCGCTCGTCGTTGGTGAAATTGTGAGCGAGACCAGTAAGACGTGCACGCCAGCACACACGAGCCGGCCCCTAAGAAGGAGATCCATGATCGACGAACCAGCTCCCAGGCAATCCGGCTTCATGGAATTCCTGCCACAGGAGTATCGGGGCGATTTTTCGCGGGACTGGATTATGGGTCTATCGCCATTTGTCGATCAGACCTGCTTGCAATGTTTTACGGTCCGCCAAGGCGAATGGATCGGGCTCGGTCGTGAAGAGTTCAATGAACAATCGTTGAAGTGCGAAGCGCGGTATCGTCTGGTGTAGTGCGGCATGGGCAGTTACTCTGCTCCCTTTGACGTCAAACCTTCATGCCCCACCTCGGGTAAAGGTAATCCCGGCTTTCTGCACCTCCTGATAGGGGAGTAGCCACACGAGCGACTCGTCCGACAAATCTCCCACCTGGATGCGGTTACCCCAAGGATCGCGAAAGTCGCAGCGAAAGTTGGGATGGAGTTTGAGCTTGTACTTCTTCGTCAGCTTCCGGCGCACTTCGTCGATCTGTTTCTGATCCCGGACCATCAGTCCGAAGTGCTTCACGCGGTCGGGCTGGAGCGTCTTAACTTCAAAGATTGCCATGAACTGATGCTCGCCCAGCTTGCACCAGGCAGCGCCTTCGCCGCCCCGGAGCATCTTCAGGCCGAAGACGTCCGAATAGAACTTCACAGCCTTTTTGGCGTCGGTGACTTCAATCACGATGTGGTTGCAGCCGTAGACCTGTACAGCCATAGTTCCTCGAAATCGCTGGACTATAGAGAAGTTGGTGCCGAAGGCGGGATTATATAAGGGGGATCGCTGAAAGCCTTGATAGGCGCGGCGATCCCCTCTGTTCATACGGGATCTCGCCTCTTGTCTCTTTGTTTCTCTTTGTTGCTCTCGGCCTCCATTCAGCCCTATTTGTGCATCCCGCTAACACCCTAATAACACCTGTTGTCGACCGCAATGACGGCCGGGGGGCCTCTTCTCGGCAGGGCGGGGCCCCAGAAAGGGCACCCGACGTGTACGGCCACGCCTCGACATTGATCGCCAACGCGACCATTTCTCTGACAGGCTTTCAGTCTTTGACATACCCCTTCATGTAGCAGACACTCGCCACAATCGGTACCCTCATGAAAGGATATTGAATGATGCGATTTATGTTTGCCGCTCTCCTATGGCTGATCGCACTGGAAACGGTGGGGGTCACATCTGCGGAGACACCTGACGAACTAACAGTGCTGACCAAGCAGTGCAAGAGTGGTGATGCGAGTGGGTGTTTCAGTCTTGGGCTGATGTATGACGTCGGGAAAGGCGTCACGCAGGACTCCGTTAAAGCCGTGGAGTTCTATCGAAAAGCCTGTGACGGGCAGTATGCGGCGGGATATTTTCAGCTTGGGTTGATGTATGACAAAGGGAAAGGCGTGACGCAGGACTACTTCAAAGCGGTGGAGCTCTTCCAAAAAGCCTGTGACGGGCAGGATGCGAGTGGCTGTATCGGTCTTGGGGTCGAGTATGCGGTGGGACACGGCGTGCGACAGTCTGTCGAGGACGCACTCACATTCTATGGCAAAGCGTGTGATCTGAAAGATGCAAATGGATGTAAGTTCTACGCAGAATTGAAGGCGGGAAAGAAGTAATACTCAGCGGCTGGATTTCTGATGACATGACTTCACCACGCCCCGCTCGCAGGACCTTCGCAGGCACTCTTCGCAATCATCCGGAGCGACCAGCCCCTGCGCCCACAGGAAGCCGCGAAAACGCTCCAAGTTATACACGTTATTCCCTACGTCCAGTCTTGCGGTTTCCCACGGCTATGTTCGTGCCAACGGGTGCAGGGGGGGACAATCCCGACAGGCCGGGGGCTTTTGTCAGGCAGGGCGGGCCCAGGCTCCCACGCAGCAAATGCCTGACGCGCAGGTCTTCGCCGTGGCACAATGTTGCAGGTTGGCAAACCGATAGACCGGCAACCCACCATAAGGAGATGCCCATGACGCTCCCGCTCGTGACTCGGATGGGACAAAACACTAGGTCGTGCGCTTCGTGGTGCACCGTCATCATGACCCTAATCGTCGCGCTGCCTGGCTGCGTCAGTCCCATCGCAATCAATCGCGCCATAGTGGCGTATGATCAAAGCGTGATCCAAGCCGAGAACGAACTCCTCCTCATCAACCTCTTGAGAATGAGGGACGAAGAACTCCCCCATTTCACGATCACGGCGAGCATCGCCGCCACGTTCGATTTCCGAATGACGGGCGGACTCATCGGACAAGCGTTGCATGATCATTTTTTCAACGTTAGTTTAGGAGGTGAAGCGGCGGAAAACCCGACGACGACCCTGATTCCAGTCCAGGGGGAGGAATTCACCCGGCGCATGCTGCTGCCGCTCGACCACGCTAGGTTTGAGTTTCTTGCGCATCAACCCTACCCTCTGGCCGCCCTCCTGCGCATGACCGTCCGCGAGGTCGACCTGACCGATGACGGGTCCGACCATCGAGTACTCGTTAATTCGCCCGGGTACCAAGAGGATTATGTGGAATTCCGTCGACTCGTGCTACAGCTTGCCTATCTGTATTCGATGCACCACTTGCACATTGCACCGTTAGTCTTTGTGGAAAGCTACGACCTTCCGGAAAACTTCTCGGTGATTGGAACCAACCTAGAGGGAATCCTCGAACGCGGTGGGCGCGTATCGAAGAACCGGAACGGTCCAGGGTACGTTTTGACTCGAGTCGTCTTCGGGCGTACGGTCATCACCAATTATCCCTTGGAGAGTTTGAGCAACGAGGAACGGCGGGATTGGGAGGTGAAAGCCAGCCAATTGAGAGCCAACGAGATCCCCATCGATATTAAAGCCGATTCCCCTGGCGGTGATTTTCCGATTCAAGCGATCGCTCGACTTCGAGGTCTGTATGAAACCCTGCGCTTTGTTGCCAAGGGCCTCGGCCCTGAGGTGGAATATGAAGTGGATCCGGATCCTCGCACGGGAATCGTCGTCGGCAAGTTTGCAGCGTCAGAGATCAATCCCGCAGGAACATTCCTGCTCGAAAGCGGTGACCAACCTCCGACCCGCACGTTAGTTTCGACGCAATATAAAGGCAAATATTACTGGCTGCCAACCATCGACCGGACGCCGATTCCTTCCGAGTCATGGAATCGCGGCGTGTTTGCCATGCTGCATACAATGTATCAACAGAGCGTGACCGAGGGCGTGACCAAAGCTTCTTCGCCCGCGATCGCCATCACAAAGTAACCTTCGATGCGTCCATGCACAAGGTCCTGCACGCTCGTCAGACCCAGTCAAGAAATCGACAACGAGCATCTGTCACGCACCCGGGACGTCGTGCTCCAACAAGACCAAACACTTCACTCCCTTTAAGACGCTTGATGAGTGCCTGAAGTTTGGGGGACGACTGCCAAAACGATAATTCACATGAAAGGCTTTTGTTAGATTGATTTAGAGTTATGATCGAGGGTTCTGGTCTCATCAGTGCTGATGGGATCACTGTGTCTGTCGGCGACGTTGTCATTCGCCGAGGCTTGGAAAAATTATGGTGACAGAAGCGGCCACTCTACTGGACCGGGGGGTGGCCTCTCCACGGGGCCATTTGGTGGATTATATAAGGGGGATCGCTGAAAGCCTTGATAGGCGCGGCGATCCCCCTTCTTCATGCGGTGTCTAGCCTCTCACCTCTTTGTTTCTCTTTGTCGCTCTCTGCTCCTATTTAGCCTGATTTGTGCCTCCCGCTAACACCCTAATAACACCTGTTGTCGACCGCGATGAGGGGGGGGATTTGTCGGCAGGGCGGGGCCCCAGAAAGGGCACCCGACGTGTACGGCTGGGCTGCCGTCGGTTGCACTGACACTGAGTTGGTAGTAGTTAATAACTGGGTGTGAGATATGTTGATACCCAGTTTCATGCTTCTCCCACTCGTGGAGGCGCCTATGAAAGTAGCGGTGGGTTACACCTTTGTGCGAGAATCCTACGGCGCGCTGTCCTGATCTGCTTCGATGAGGATATCCAAAGTGAATCCTTTTAAGCCGAGGTGTCTCTCACGGCCAGTCACAGGTTTCAACCCTAACCCAGGAGGTCCTCATGATCCGAGCATTAAGCATCGCATCGGTGCTG
>CAMBDY010000002.1 GCA_945865525.1 Nitrospira lenta
GGAGTATCGCTGGAGTGAAATCTTTCACTGTGTCGACCACCTGGCCCGCCACAATAAGCTCGTCCTGCGCCAACACCACTTTGCCTACACTCTCTTCTCCCCCACGTTCCTGGCCTAACCGCGTTGTGCCGCCTCAGACGTTCGCCGCATTCTTCTCCACACTATAGATGCGGGTGGGCCGCGCTGACCGGAACCGTGGGAAGCCCCTCCGCGTGAAACTCAGCAGTTTTTCTGCGTCACGGCGTTGTCAGGAGAACGGGCCGGCTAGGGTCTGCTGATGAGGGGATCCCATTCAAGACGGCGCGGGCAGCGGCAGGGTATCGCTTAGCTGGCATGTGGTGGAGCCGGAGGGACGTGGCGGAATCGTGCCGGCTAGCGACTGACAGGCTGCGGTTGCCCGCCATCGGCCAATTGCACGTTCACCCGAATGACGCCGTCATTGAGATGCGCATAGGGATAGCCGGCACCGATCGTGGGCAAGGCATCGGCCTGCGCCTGGGTGGTAATGAGGGCGAGGGCGGGCACATAGCGGCCGGCAGCCACTTTGACTCCGATCACTTTCGCCCCTGGCTCGATCACGACATGCGCGCCAATCTCGCTGCGGAAGACGAGCGCCTGCATGCCGACAAAGGTATCGTGGTCCACCTTAGCCGGCCCGTGGACGAGGCATTGATGGGACAAGGACACGCGTGTCCCAATATGCACGGAGTACTTTTTTCCCTCGACCACCACTTCGTTCTCCGTCAGCTCATGGCCACCTTCGAACGTCTCCAGCCCATGCACGACGACGCCATCCTGCACATTGCTGTTATCGCCAATGAAAATATGCTCGCCCTCGTCCCCACGGACGGAAGCCCCCGGCGCGACATACACGTGCTCTCCGATGACCACCGAGCCTCCGACCGCCCCGAGTGGGTGGATGCGGGCGGTCTTGGCAATAACGGGTACCGAGACCACTGGGGTGAACGTGGTCTTCACGTTCGGGGCCACCCAGCCGATCAGGACGCTGCTGACGGCGAGCACGTTGAGGGTGAGGCTGCACACTAACAGTTTCGATCGGATCATAGTTATTTCCTTATGCCGGTGTCGCGGTGAGTGGTTGTGAATCGGTAAATCACTGGCCGACCGCCGCATTGGACGAGACCACTACCGTCGATTCACCACACAAACTCCTGGGCAAACAATAGGCCGTTGTCAGCTACCACACGCGGGCCCCCACCGGCCGGAGCACTTCCGGCGAAGCGCGAGGCTTCCCTGCGGTCTGGGTCGGGGAGGGAGTGACGGATGCACTTGTCAGGCTTCCGGGAGCGCGGCTCCCGTCCGATCCTTAATAAGGCATTTGTGGATTGGGGTTATGTACCCGCCTCTTGTCCACGAGGCTCTCGCGCACGTCACTACCGATCTGCCGAAGTAGCGGGGAATTCCAAATGACGGGGTGGCCGGGAGCCAGGTTCGCCGCCTCTTTATAGTGGGCGACCGCCTCCCGATTTCGACCCAATCGCTGAAGTGTCAGGGCGAGATCATAATGCGCTTCGGCCAATGCCGGATGCAGCGTGAGCGCCGCCGTGTACTGTGTCGAGGCGAGCTCCCACTGGCCTTCGGCGAACAGCTGGTTCCCGCGATCAACGGCCAGCGCGGCCGCTGTTGGGACGCCCGCCGGCGCCGTCAACGGGACGCCCGCCAGCGCCGACTTGTTTAATCCGCTACAGCTCGCGAGGAGAGCGGTCAGGACCAGCAGTACGAGCACGTTGTGCATTGTGTGGCTCCCCTTGCGACCGAATGATTGAACAGACGCGGGTGACAGCAACCGGCCCGCACGAACGAATCACGACGGTGGGTGCGTGGAGACATCACGCCGGCCCGTCTCGTCACTAGCGCGCCGGTGGGACGGCTGAACTCCCCGTTGCAGGGCGCAAGAGACTGCTGGCCAGGCGCGGCAGATCCACCACCACCACCAGCGACTCATCAAGATATCCCCGCCACTGATCGGCGCGTTTGGCTTCCGCTGTCGCCACGCGCGCCTCAGCCGGTTCAAAACCCGCTGTAAATTTCAACCGAGCGATCGGCACCAACGGCGCGCGACGCGTATCCGGCTCGTAGGGTGTCTCATATTGTAGTCCACTCGGCAAACTTTTTCCGTTCGCGAGGATGACGTACAGATGGTCGCCCCGACGAAACACCCCGCCTGACGTAATCAGCGAGAGGCCTTGCCCATCCCGCTGGACCGCATAGAACGTAATCAGATCCCGCGGAGACGCTTTCGCCAGGCCCGCAACAAGATAGGCGGCCACGGTGTCGGTGAGCGCACGGTCGGTGAATACGGGGGTCCCATGCGTGTCGGCCAGCAGCCCGAAGGTGCCTACCACATCGCGTTTCTGGACGTACAGCCCCCGCAACACGGCCGTGACGAGCGCCTTCGAAACAGGTGTCGGATGCGAATGTCCGGCGCCTGCGCGGGGATCAGACTCCACGGCGATTAGCAGCAGGGGATCCTCATGAATCAGAATTGCAGGAGGCGCGATGGCGCACGCCGACAGCGCGACCATCACACCAACTGCCATGCCGACCGCTCGAACCCCCATTAGTGCTGCTCTCCCGTTTCCGTGTGCACTCTATCAGACCTTTGCCGCCGACGCACCGGTAGCAGAGCGTACAGATTACTGGACGGATGCACTCAGGCCGATCGAGGACGTCTCGGTCCCCTGAAGGGCGTTCAGATTCGTTATAGTCTGTTGGCGCGAGATGGGATACACCCCGCTACGCGCAATGACCTCCTGCGCTTCCTTACTATTGACGTATCGCAGGAACTCTGCCAGCGCCGGTTCCAGTTGGGCTTTTGGATCGCGCTTGGCATAGAGGTAGAGCGGGCGAACTAGGGCATAGGTCTTCGCCGTCACGGTTTCAACGGTCGGTTCGACCGGCGTTTCGCCGGCGACTGCGGCAATGGCCAGAGCCCGAACCGTCGAGGCCTGGAATCCAGAACCGGCATACCCGATGCCGAAGAGGTCACGGCTGAGATCCAGTATTTCCATCGCGCTTCCCGGCTCCTCTTTCACCTCGGGCTTAAGCGTGCCATTCAGCAGCGCGGTCTGGAGAAACATCGTGCGGGTTCCGGACCGTTTGTCCCGGCCATAGAGTCGAATCGGTTGTTGTGCCCAGGCCTCCGTCATTCCTAGTTGCCCCCAGGTGGTGATGGCCGGGCCCCCGCGGTTCAGTGATGCGCTGAACACAGAGTCCACCTGCTCGAGCGTTAGCGCCCGGAGCGGGTTCTGCTGGTTGACATATACCACGATCGCGTCAAGCGCGATCGGCACTTCCGTGGCGGTAAATCCATAACGCGTTTTGACACTCGCCTGTTCGTCCGCTGCAAGCGGGCGCGATGAGGCCAACAGGCTCACATGACCCGAGATGATATGGCCTTTCACTTGGGCGTCACCACGACGAATGGTGGCTTGATCAGCGATGAATGCCCGCAGGGCCGCGTCGGATCCACCGCCCTGAATCGCGATCTTAATATTCGGCTGCCACAGTTTAAAGGCGGCGGCCACGCGCATGAGGATCGGCTGCATCGTGTCTGATCCCGCAATGACGATCGCTCCCGATAGGCCAGCCGTTGGCTGATAGGCAGCGATGGCGGAATCCACGACCGGCTGCATACGCGGCTCCTCGGCTTGGGCGGCGGTCAGGCTGCAGAGGCACAGCGCACTCACGACGCCCGCAATAACATTTCGTCGACTGGGTCTGTATAGGCTGTTCACTCGTCGTACCTCCTTAATGAAAGCGATGCTGCATTATCTGCTAGTCCTTGCTGCTCCATCGACTGTGCACGGTCGCAATTCGTCGTTCACTGCACCGAGGACACGGGAGGTCGTGCTTCTGACCCGCTCTCCATGCGCCGTTTCTGCCGAGGCAGTGAGGGGGGAACCTTCGGAGGACCCCAACGGTCCCCCCCTCCCACTGCGCGGGGGGGGATGTGAGTCGGGCACACCCCCCACGCGCTTCCGTTCGATCGGCTCTCTCGCCTTTGGGCGCCGGTCTGTCGGGGCCGGACCCCACGCGGCCCTCCGCTATCTGAGTTACAGCCCGGCTGACCGCGTCCTAGTTCCAGAACCAGACCGCCTGAAACCGCAACAGATTGCCTCTTTCTTCGAGTTGCCGCCCAGTGGTGCTCGAACTTCCACCCGCGACTGTCCCCTTACTCAGGTTCTTACCCTCCCGAATCGCATAGGCCACGGTAAATTCCCACTGCGGATCCGGCATCCAGGCGATACCGTTTTCGAGTTCTTTCATATCGCCGTCCGGCGCGCCGGTACTAAACTTGATACCACCATGATATTCCTGGTAGCGCGAATAAAAGTTGGCGAGGCCGGCATCAGAGTATTTCCACTGGTAGTGGGCCTGCACATATCCGCCATAGAGTGCTGAGTCGACAATGGTGCCACTGGCGTTTCGCTGTGGCCCTTTCCCGAAGGTATATTCCGTGATAAATCCGAATGGCTGAGGCGGAAAGTACACACTGAAGTTGACGCGCTCGTCCTTATAGTTCCCTGAGGCACGTGACCCACTATTTGTGGGAAAGTTAGACGAGACTGATGTGGGCGATGAGGAGGAATAAGTTCCCTTCGAGACTTGGTACTGTCCGGTATATGCATTCATACCGGTTTCCATCAGATAGCCGCCGGGCAGCTCCCAAGGCCAGTTGAGTCGCAGGCCCACATGTTTATTGTTATTGAGCTCAGGCTTATTCAGTCCTTGCCCGTTATACACCGCCAGGTGAATGACGCCGTAATCGCCGGGACCGTACATATAGTCGAGCATTTGTTTGTAGCGTTGCTGGGCGATCTTCGGAGTCCACATGACGGAGAGACCCAGATCGCGCTCGCTGGTGGCGCCACTGTTCGTGGCGTCCGCACGGTCGAAGGCCATCCGGACTCGGCTGGCCTGCCAATTGTCAAAGGACACGGGAACTCGCTGTAAGCCGGCTCGGAACCGAAACTCCTTGTCCTTGTCGAACGCATAATCGCCAAAGGCATCCCGCATGGTCAGGGCATGCGTACTATCCGACCCTGAGGCGGTGAATGCGCTTGCCAAATCTGGCTGAAAGAAGACCGAGACATGGTCGGAGACCTGCCCGGTCATTACCCACCGGATCCGGCGGAAAAAGAATCCGGGCTGGGATCCTTGCGCCACGCTCCCGACGGACTTATCGTGATAGGTGCCCATCTTTCCGTTCGTCCCGAGGTTATAGCGCAGCATGCCATAGCCGAAACTCGACATCCGATCGTACCACCGGGGGCTACCGCTAAATTCAGCCACGACGGCCCGGTCACTCACCCGCTGCTCCTCTTCGGCTTTGATTCTGATCCAGTCGTCAAGGGTGATGATCCCTTTTTCCAGCAGGAGATCCTCCATGGCGCTGCTTGACAGCGCACGGGGCGGCGCCACCTGGTCTACGGGGAAAAATCTGGACTGCCCCACGCTCGATGCCGGTTGGGAGACAGGGGCGGCGGGCTCGAGGGCCTGCGCGATCGTCGCACCTGCAACGACGGTACTGAAGACGGCAGCGCCGATCCATCGACTGATTTGCCACCGCTGCCAAAAAATGTTGTGCACGTTTCCTCCTTGCGTAATGAGTGGTCCAGTGCTGCTCACTGCTTTCTACTGGAGGCTAGTATCAAGGATGCAGATGACGCATTCGTCACGGTGATGTTACAGAAGTGTTAATTTATGTGCGGAGCGGGTGGAGGCTGACCGGTGCGCTAGCCACGAGGGGCACGGACGGGGGCACGACGAGCCGACGGCCTGTGCCACAGGCCCAACGCGCGCGCGGCCACATCAGGCACACGGTTCAGCCCGTGGGATCCCTTGATCCAGGCGTTGCGTGGCCGATAGGAGCGCAGCGGTCACCGCCTCGGGATCGGTGAGGGGCGACTGGCAGGAAAAATTCCGACAGAGATATAATGCGGCCTTGCCCCCGACCACGCCCTTCCCGGCCAGGAGGGGATGACTCGACGGTGGACCCGCCCCCGCGCTGGTCGCGATGACGCGGTGCGGCAAGAACACGCTGCGTACGGCGCCCTGCAAGGCCTCGAGCCCTGGATCGGTGGGCACGCCCACCAGCGCTAATTCAATCGGCCCGTCCGCCAAGAAATCCACCACGGCCAGGCTCTTGGCAAAGGCTCGCGGATAGCGGGCAATCTGACGGCCATAGGCACGGATTCCGCCAATTGCTGCCGCACGCAGGTCTTGGCGATCGTAATGGAAGGAGAGTCGGGCGAGGGCTGAGACGGCCACCGCGTTGCCACTCGGGGTCGCGCCATCGGCCCCCTCACGCGTGCGCACGATCAACGCTTCATGCCCCTCCGCGGTGGTGAAGAAGCCCCCCTGGTCGTGATCCTGAAAGGCGCCCAGGATCGTCTCCCCCAAGTGCAGGGCCGCCGTCAGATAGCGTTCCTGCCCGCAGGCTTCATAGAGAGTGATCAGTCCCTCGGCCAGATAGGCATAGTCTTCCAGAACGCCGTCGAGGTGCGCCCGGCCTTTCCGTGAGGTGCGAAGGAGGGTGCCCTCGGCCGTGCGATGGACGCGCAAGAGGAAGTCGGCCGCCTGCCGGGCCCCGTCGAGGTACCGGCTGAGTCCCAAGACACGGCCTGCCTCGGCCATCGCGGAGATCATCATGCCGTTCCAGGCGGTAATAATTTTGTCGTCGAGCGCGGGCGCCACGCGGTGTTGCCGCGCACGATAGAGCAGGGGACGCACGCGCGCGATGGTTGCGTGCAGTTCTTCGCTCGTGAGGTTCAGCGCCGTGGTCACGGCCTCAAGGGAACGTAGCCGATTGGGAATGCTGTGGTGCTCCCAATTGCCCGCATCGGTGATGTCGTAGTAGGCACAGACTCGGCGTGTGTCTTCGGCCTGCTGCAGCACGGCGGAGATCTCCGCCGGTGTCCACACGAAAAACTTGCCTTCGACCCCTTCCGAATCCGCATCCGTGGCGGAATAAAACCCACCGGCCGGATCGGTCATCTCCCGAAGAATATAGTCGAGAACCTCCGTCGTGACGTGACGATACGACGCGCGCTGCGTGACCTGATAGGCCTCTAGGTAGGTTGTCGCGAGGAGGGCATTATCGTAGAGCATCTTTTCGAAATGCGGCGCCAACCATCGGTCGTCGGTAGAGTAGCGGGCGAATCCGCCACCGATATGGTCGTAGATCCCGCCTGCCGCCATGGCATCGAGCGTCCGAGTCACCATCTGCAAGGTGGGGCGGTCGCCTGTGCGACGGTAACAGCGCAGGAGCAAGGACAGCCCGGCTGAGGGCGGAAACTTCGGTGCGCGACCGAATCCCCCATGCTGGGCATCGAAATCCTGCTGGAATTGCGTGACGGCCTCATCGAGGACCGCGGTACTGACGGACACGGGAGACACGCTCTTGAGGGCCTGCGTCAACTGGTCGGTCAATTGCCGCGCCTGGCTCCTGAGCCCAGTCGTGTCCGTCGCCCAGGCGTCGGCGATTTTTGTAAGTAGGCGCGGAAACCCGGGCCGCCCCCAGCGGTCCTCAGGTGGGAAATAGGTCCCGGCAAAGAAGGGCTCCTGCTCCGGCGTCAGGAAGACCGTCATCGGCCAGCCGCCCTGGCCGCGGTTCAGGGTCACCGTCGCCTGCATGTAGATCTCGTCCAGGTCTGGGCGTTCCTCGCGATCGACTTTGATGCAGATAAAATGCTGGTTCATGAGGGCCGCAGTGGCCTCGTTTTCGAACGACTCCCGTTCCATCACATGGCACCAGTGGCAGGCGGAATAGCCGATCGAGAGCAGAATGGGACGGTTCTGTGCGAGGGCGGCCTGCAAGGCCTCCGGTCCCCAGGGATACCACGCAACCGGATTGGAGGCATGCTGGAGGAGATAGGGGCTGGTTTCGTGAATGAGCCGATTCGTCTGGGGGGCGTTCGGGGGCGTCTGCATGGCGCCACGGTAGCATCGGAGTCAGCGAGGGGTCAACGAGCCGATAGACGAAGGGGCCTGCAATCGTGAGATTACAGGCCCCCTCAGCATTAGTCCCGTCAGACGTGTCTGATCAGACACACGACGGGTGTCGTGCTTACTTGCCCTTTTCGTCCTTCTTCTTCTCGTCCTTCTTATCGCCGAACGTGTCGGCGTGGCCACCCTTCTTCTCGTCCTTCTTGTCCTTCTTGTCCGCCTTCTTCTCATCGCCGTATACGAGGACGTTGCCGCCCTTCTTCTCATCCTTCTTGTCCTTCTTCTCTTCGTCCGCGAAGGACGGCGCGCTGAAGGTCACTGCCACGACGACGGCCATGATTGCCATTAAGATGCTCTTCATAATATCTCGCCCCCTTGAAATGTGAATGTGAATAGTGCGTGCCCTGCATATCGGGTACGCGAGGGGTAACGGTAACGAAATCCGGTCCTGTTGTCAACTGGCTCGCTCGCCCACGGCAGGAGATCGCGGTACGATCGGCCCTTTAGGCCTGTCCCACGCTATGCTACAATCCGCGCGCAGGAGAGCAACGAGGTCCTATGGCGTTTTCGCAAAGTAAATCCATTAAGTTCCAGAAGGGCATGCGACAGCGGATTGATTCCTTGCGGCCGAAAGCCCAGGACAGTCTGGAGTTTGCCGTCGATACGATGATGCAGGAACGGGTTGACAGTTTCTTCCGTATTGAAGAGGGGCTGGAAGAAATCATTAAGTCGCTGCTGCAGATCGAAGAGGAGCTCCTGGAAATCCGCGATCTCTCGGGGGCCATGCGGCTCGAAGCCCGCCTGGAGTTCGTCGAAGACCGCTGGGACGACTTTGACAGCGAGATTCGGGAGCGACCCCGTCGACGGCGGAAGCGCGTGAGCCTCGCCGACATGCTGAAAGCGGCGAGCGGCGGTGGGGGCGACCTTTCGGATGGTGCGAGCGGCATCAACAATGCGATGGATGCGTATGCGGCGATGGGCGTGGAGTTCGGCAGTGCACTCGCTGAGGTCACCGCGGCGTTCCGGCACAAGGCCAAGCAGCTCCATCCCGATGCGAATAACGGCGACCGCAGCGCCGAACCCGAATTGCGCCGCATGCTCGAGGCCTACCAGTTTCTCAAAGAATACTTGAGCCTCAGCAATGTGGACCCGTTGCGATCCCCGGACCATACCTACAATCCAACCGAATGAGCGCGCTGTGACACCCACACCCCCGATGCGATATATCACCGACCCGTCGGCGCTTGAAGCCCTGTGCCAGACGCTGCGGCAGAGCTCGCGGCTGGCGCTAGACACGGAGTTCGTCGGCGAAGACACCTTTGTCCCGCGGCTCGAACTGATTCAAGTCGCCACGGCCAGCACCGCGGCCGTCATCGACTTCCCTGCCGTCCAGAGCCGCGGCTCGCTCGACGTCTTTTGGGAGCTTCTCGGCGATACCACGATCGAGAAGGTCGTTCATGCCGGGCGGCAGGACCTCGACCTCTTTGCCATCCATGCGGGGCAGATCCCGAAGCCCTTCTTCGATACACAGATCGCCGCCGCGATGGTTGGGTACGGCGCACAAGTGGCCTATGCGAATCTCGTCCAGCGACTCCATGGCGCCAAGCTCGCTAAGGCCCATACCTTTACCAACTGGAGTGCGCGCCCGCTCTCAGAGGACCAGCTGACCTACGCGTTGGAGGACGTCGAGTTCCTCCTCGCGATCCATACGCATTTGCAGGATCGCCTGCAGGCGCTCGGCCGGCTGGAGTGGGTCGGGGAGGAATTTGCGCGGTTGGAAGCGGCGGTGAGCGAAAAGAGCCGGGACCCGCGCGAACGCTACCAGCGCATTCGCGGATGGGACACCCTTAAGCCAAAAGGGGCGGCGGTGCTGCGTGAGCTCGCGGCCTGGCGCGAGGCAGAAGCCAGACGGAGGAACGTACCGCGCGGGCGGGTCATGCGAGACGAGGTGCTCCTCCAACTCGCACGCCATCCTCCCACCTCGCTGAGTGAGCTCCGTGGACTTCGCGGCGTCCATGCCTCAGAAGTGGATCGCCACGGTGAGCACCTATTAGCCACGCTCACCGCGGCCTTGGCGCTTCCACCGACCGCCTGGCCGGACGTCCCTCGTGAACGGAAGCCAGAACCGGAATCCACTGGCATCGTCGAACTGCTGCAGGCGGTGCTGAAGGCCCGCGCCGCCGAGGCAGGGATTGCCCCGACCATACTCGCGACCAGCTCCGACCTCCAGACGCTCGTGGAGGCGAAGCAGAATCGGGCCACCCTCGAGGTCCCCATCCTCCGTGGCTGGCGACGAGAGCTCGCGGGCGAGCTGCTGCTCAAAGTCTTGGATGGCGGGATCACCATTACGGTCGACCGAACCTCCGGGGCCCTCAGGATGGCGTCGGACGATCTCTCGCAGGGTACGCGGTGACGCGTGACGACAGGAGCGCTTTGACGGACTCAGCCGGTCTGGCCAGCAGGACCTGCGCGCCCTTTGCGACAATCGGGCGTTGAATGAGGTCTGGATGGGCGATCAACACATCGAGCCATGCATCATCCGACAGGGTCTTTATGCCCAATCCGAGATTCCGATAGAGGGCTTCTGTGGTGCGGAGAATGGCGTGCGGCGCAAGCCCCGCCTTCTTCAAGAGGCGCTTGAGCTGGGCCTTGGTAAAGGGCTGTTCGTAGTAGTTGACGGTCGTGAAGGGGTGGCCGCTTGCCTTTACTAGCTGCACCACCTGGCGGCAGGTGCTACACGTCGGTTTGTGATAAATCGTCACCGCGTCCATCGGCGTACTCCTTGTCCCAACGGCCCACCTGCCTTGACGTTATTTTTCCCCCTGTGATACATCATCCAACCTCTATCCACGTGAAGACCTAGTTATGCCAACACCCATCTTTGGAACCAGCTCCACCGGCCAGTTTTCCTGTGCGACGGAAAGCCAGCACACCCTACGCGACCTCCGCACGAAACGAAAAGGCCAGCCGGTCGTCGTCCTCGGGCATGTCTTGGCGCGAAAAGGGCAGGAAGGCACGTTCGAGGTTTTTAACGACCGATTGGCCCTCGTAAAATTTTCCGACGGGGGCGCCATCGGCTATGACCCGCTGGAGCTGCTCTTACCCACCGACATCGACGACGCGGGCGTGGCCTACTTCGAAATTCGTCCCTGCCGGCAGTGCGAGCATCTCTTTCCCCTCACGGCCGACGAATGTGACGCACCGAACGAGCCGACGTCCTGCTACGAATGCCGCATTCCAATGGGCTAGGGGCGGCGGTGTGGACACCGCGCACGTCGGGTCTTGCGTGCGGGCGTGGTACTCCTCCCGCGCCGCTCGCGCGCTAATCCACCATCGGCAGGATCTCGATTGCTTTCTTAATCAAGCAATCGCCCGCAAAAGACTGGAGCGACATCGGCAACATGCCGGCGTCGATCAGGTGGACCGTGACCACTTGAAAGCCTCCCGCGACTTTATACCCGTGCAGCTTCATGGCATGACAGATTTCGATTTTTTTCCAAATCAGATTCGCCAGAATCGTGTCCGACGCAAGGAGTTTCATCTCTGACACTGCGTCATTCACCGAAACTTTTGCCGCCACCCGCGCCTTATCTTTCGGTGCCTCACTCACGACGGCAAAGGCGAGGATCTCGTCGTCTGCCTGGGCCACGGGAACGGGCCCCACGGCGATAAGGCTGTACAGCAGCACCAGAAGGAACATAGCCAAGTCTCCGATTTCTCAGGCGCGAACGCGCTCAGTATGCCAACTGGTTCACGACATTTCAAGATCTTGCTCGCCCGAACATGCTACACTTCTGTGGCGCGTCATCACTCATACGGCGCACGGACAGGAGCGCGATCATGCCACAGGATTTCATGCCGGGGCTCGCCGGGATTCCCGCCGCTAAATCGGCTATTAGCGACGTGGACGGGCAGCGCGGGGTGCTGGAATATCGCGGCATCCGAGTCGAAGAGCTGTGTCTCAAATCCTCCTATCTTGAAACCGCGTATCTCTTGTTGTTCGGGCATCTCCCCACACAACCGCAGCTCACACGATGGCACGAAGACATCGTGCATCACCGCCGTATCAAGTTCACCATCGTCGACTTGCTGAAATGCCTGCCAGAGCAGGGGCATCCCATGGATGCCTTGCAAGCCTCAGTCGCCGTCCTCGGCATGTTTTATCCTGGCCGGACTGTGCAGGACATCGACAATAATTATTGGTCGGCCGTCCGCCTCGTGGCTAAACTGCCCACCCTCGTTGCCGCCTGGGCGCGGCTGCGGCAGGGGAACGAGTACATTCCGCCACGTGACGATCTGGGATTTGCAGAAAACTTTCTCTACATGTTGACGGAAACAGTGCCCGATCCCGTGTGGGCCGATGTGTTTGACGACTGTCTGATCCTCCATGCCGAGCACACGATGAATGCCTCAACCTTCACCGGTCTGATTACCGCCTCGACACTCGCGGACCCCTATACGGTCGTCGCCTCTGCGATCGGAGCCTTAAAAGGTCCGCTGCATGGTGGCGCCAATGAGGAAGTGGTGCAGATGCTCCAGGCGATCGGTCAGCCCGAAAAGGCCCGTCCGTATCTTGAAGAGCAGATCCGGAGGAAACAACGGCTGATGGGTTTCGGCCACCGGGTCTATAAAGTAAAAGATCCCCGCGCACTGGTCTTGCAACGTCTCTGTGAAAAACTTTTTAAGGAGTCCGGCAGGTCCCCCCTCTATGCAGTCGCCCTCGAAGTCGAACGGGTCGCTGCAGAGCTGCTGACGGGGAAGGGGATTTATCCTAACGTCGACTTCTACTCAGGGATCATCTACAACAAAATGGGAATCGAGACCGATCTGTTCACGCCCCTCTTTGCTATGGCCCGAGTCTCGGGATGGCTGGCCCATTGGCTGGAACAATTACGCGAGAATAAACTGTTCCGTCCAGACCAGATCTACTCCGGCGAGCATGGCCGGTCGTACGTCCCGATTGCAGGACGCCCAGAGCCGCGACCGTGACGCGGCGCTTTTTTCGGATCCGCAAACAGGGCGGCGCGCTTGTGCAATGAGGCGGTCAATGTTTAGTATGGCGTCTGTGCCGACGCCCATCCTTACACTGGAGTAGTATCCATGAAGAAGACGAGGTCTCCGTCGTCCCCTGCGACTAGAATTGAGCGAGATACCATGGGCGCCCTGGCCGTGCCAACCACCGCGTATTATGGTGTGCAGACCGCGCGCGCCATCGAGAACTTCCCGATCAGCGCCTTGCGATTTCCCCGTGCCATGATCCGCGCGATGGGGCTGATCAAACGGGCTGCCGCGACCGTCAATCAGTCCTTGGGCCTCCTCGACAAGAAACGCACCAAGGCGATCGTCACGGCCGCGACTGAAGTGGTCGATGGTCAGCTCGACGGCGAATTCCCTGTCGACATTTTTCAGACTGGATCCGGCACCTCGACCAACATGAACACCAACGAGGTGATTTCAAACCGCGCGACTGAACTATTAGGCGGCGCGCGAGGGAGCAAGCTGGTGCATCCTAACGATCACGTCAATCTGGGACAATCGAGCAATGATGTCATTCCCACGGCGATTCATATCGCGGCGGGGGAGACGATGGAGCGACAGCTCATTCCGGCTCTCACCTGCTTGCACAAAGCGCTGGCCCGCAAAGCCAAGGCGTTCGACAAGATCGTCAAGATTGGTCGGACCCATTTGCAGGATGCGACACCGGTGCGCTTGGGTCAGGAGTTCAGCGGTTATGCCCGACAGATCGAATTAAGCCTGCAGCGGGTCACGCGCGCGCAAGCCGCCCTCAGCGAAGTCGCACTCGGCGGCACCGCAGTTGGCACAGGACTCAATTGCCATCCGAAGTTTGCGTCCAAGGTCATCGCCCTTGTGTCAAAAGAGACCGGCTGCGCGTTCAAGGAAGCGGCGAACCACTTTGAGGCGCAGTCCGCGCAAGATGCCCTGGTCGAAGCGAGCGGGGAGTTGAAGACCATTGCCGTGAGCCTCATGAAGATTGCCAACGACATTCGCTGGCTCGGCTCCGGCCCTCGCTGCGGACTCGGCGAGATCACGCTTCCTGAAACGCAGCCTGGCTCGTCCATCATGCCAGGTAAAGTCAATCCGGTCATTGCCGAATCCGTGACCATGGTGTGTGCGCAGGTGATCGGGAACGATCTGACGGTCACCGTCGGAGGGCAGGCGGCCAACTTCGAACTCATTGTCATGCTGCCCGTCATGGCCTACAATCTCTTACAATCCATCGAACTCCTCTCAACCGCTTCACACAATTTCGCGGTGAAGTGTATCGACGGGATTCAAGCCAATGAGGAGCGGTGCCGGAGCTTGATCGAGGAAAGTCTGGCCATGTGTACCGCCCTTGCGCCGGAGATCGGATACGAGGCGGCCGCGAAGCTGGCTAAGGATGCCTACAAGGCTGGCAAAACCGTGCGACAGACGGCGAAGGAACAAAAGGTTCTGTCGGAGAAGCGCCTGACTCAACTACTCGACCCCTGGCGTATGACTAAACCGGGGGGGCCGATTGGCAGTGCGGGCGGGTAATCCGAGCTTTGACAGCCCAAAAGTCTTCATGCTAACGTCCACGAACCGTTGAGGGTCGCCTCACGTCTCTATTCACTTTATCTAGGGTAACCACGCATGAACGCAACGAACGCGCAAGTGATTATTGTGGTCGGCGCCGGTCCGGCCGGTATGGCCGTCGCCAGCAGCCTCGCGAAGGCAGGCCACGAGGTGATCGTGCTGAATCGGGACATCAAATTCGGTGGACTGGCTGAATATGGAATTTTCCCCGCAAAACTCAAGTTGCGCGGGGGGTTAAAAAAACAATATTGGGATCTGCTCCAACAACCCAATGTCCATTACTTCGGTAACATCACAATCGGCAACGGCAACGACCTCACGGTGGAAGACCTCCGCGGACTCGGCGCAGGCGCCATTGTCTTTTCGAGTGGGGCGCAAGGCACGAAAAGCATCGGGGTTGAAGGGGACTCCGCCCACGGCGTCTTTCATGCAAAAGATGTCGTCTTCCACTTTAACCGGCTGCCAGGCTACGGCGATCGGCCCTTTGAGATGGGCAAACATGTGGCGATCATCGGCGTGGGCGATGTGATGGTTGATATCTCCCGCTGGCTAATCAACTATAAGAAGGTCGAACGGGTCACAGCGATTGCGCGCCGCGGTCCGGTCGAGCGGAAATACAATCCGAAAGAAATCCGCTCGGTCTGTTCCAATATGGACCTGGATGGGATCGCGACAGAATTTCTCCGGATCAAGGACCGTCTCGCGGCGGTCGGGCAGAACGCTGATGACGTGCGGAAAGGCTTGACGGAGGAGTTTACCAAATGCGCACCGAAAGTCAGCGATGCGAAGATGGGCTTCCAGTTTCTGGCCTCGCCGAAACGCATTCTCGCCGACGGGCACAATCAGGTGCGCGGCCTTGAATTGGAAGAGAATAAGCTGGAGCCTAAAGGAGACGATACCGCAGCGGTCGGGCTCAAGCAGTACTACGAGTTCCCCTGCGACAGCGTCGTCTTTGCGGTGGGGGATAAAGTGGATCCAAGTCTAGGGCTTCCCTATAAGAATGGTGTGTTCGTCACAAACCCCAACAAAACCGGTAACGATCCGGACGACGCCCTCTTTCAAGCCTACGACGAAACGACTAACCAGGTGATCGACGGTGTCTTTCTCGCCGGTTGGGCGCGCAAGGCCAGTGAAGGCTTAGTTGGCGTTGCCAAGCGCGACGGGGATTGGTGCGCCGAGGTCGTGAGCCGCTATCTCGCGACGAAGGTACCGGCCAACGTCACCGCCGTCCTCGATACGCTGGCTACGCTCTTCAAAGCGCGCAAGAGTGACCCGGTCGATGTGAAGGGGCTCCACGTGCTTCAATCGGTCGAGAAGCAGCGCCAGGGTGAGACCGACTGTATCGGGGAGTTCAAGTACGCGAGCACCCACGAAATGCTCGAACTGGTCAAGAAAGGGAAGGCCTAGCACGAGGCTCGCCGGTCAAACAGTTACCCGTCCCCCCACTTGAGCTTCTCGCGCAGGACTTCATAGTAGCTGCTTTCCGGAAACCGGATGAGCTGCGTCCGGTATTCGGACATCTTGATTTCAACCGTATCCCCCTGAGTCATCACCACCCCCACCTGACCATCTAAGGTCGCCATCGCGCCATCATCTTTACTGGTAAGCGTCACCTCGATTTCAGCTGTTCCAGGGACAATCAACGGTCGGTGCGTCAGCGTATGGGGGCAAATCGGAGTCACCATCAGCGATTGCACGGCCGGGTTGATAATGGGTCCGCCGGCTGAAAGCGAATAGGCGGTTGATCCGGTCGGTGTCGTGACGATGACGCCATCGCCACGCAGATTGGTGACGAACTGTCCCTGAATGGAAATCCGCAATTCGATCATCCGGGCTAGCGTCCCCTTACTGATCACGACATCGTTGAGCACCACTCCGCGCGCGACGGTTTCCCCATGCCGGTGGACATGCGCCTGCAACATGAGCCGCTCGTCGAGCACGAAGTCGTTGGCGAATACCCGCTCAAGTGACGGGTACAAATTTTCTAGCCGGACCTCGGTCAAAAATCCTAGCCCCCCAAGGTTCACACCTAGGATGGGAATACTGCGCTCCCCCGCAAGTCTTGCGGCGTTCAACATCGTTCCATCACCGCCCAGCACCAGCAGCATATCCGCTTTGCTTGCCAACTCAGTTTTCTGAGTGCCCCCTTGCTCGCCCAGCAACGCCGCCGACGCCGTGTCCAAGATGACCACAAGGCTGCGCGCCCTGAGCCACGCGACCACCTCGTGCAGCGTGGGTTTAATCTCAGCAAACTTCGGTTTGGTCAGGATTCCAATGCTTTTGTTTTTCATAGCGCGAAACCGATCGGGGGCTATTACAAGCGCGGGGAAACGTGCGCGATTGTATCGGGAGCCTTCTTTTGAAGTCAACGACGCGGGGGCCGTCGGTTGACTCGAGAGCCGTATCGTCGCCGTGGCTGTTTCGCCGGCGGTGCGAGTCCCTCACCGCCTTGACACTTAAAATCCTTCTGGGTAGAATTAGACCAGAATTTTGATAGGTTCGCAGACTGGTACGTCGTATGACGCCCACCTAAAAGGAGGCAGGATGTTCGAACGATTCACGGACAAGGGTCGGAAGATCATCATCCTGGCGCGGGAAGAAGCAGAGCGCCATCAGAACGACTATCTCGGCACCGAGCATCTCGTCCTGGCAATTCTTCGTGAAGCCGACGGAATTGCCCTGATGATCTTGAAGAAGATGGGGCTCTCGACCGAACAAATCCGTTTGGAGATTGAACGGAATTTGCCGGGTGGGGGGACCACGATGACCTTTGGGGAAATCCCCTTTAGTCCCCGAGTGAAAAAAGTTATCGAGTACGGGGTCGAAGAAGCCCGCCTGCTCGGGCACAATCATATCGGCAGCGAACACCTCTTATTGGGGCTGCTGCGGGAAGAAGAGGGGATCGGCGGAAAAATCCTGCGCAGCTTAGGCGCCAACCTCCTGACCTCCCGACAACTGACTGTCACCTTCTTACGGAAGTCTGCGCCACGTGAGCGCGACCGGAAGAGCACTACCCCCGCCCTCGACGAATTCGGTCGTGACCTCACCCAGCTGGCTCAAGACGGGCATCTGGATCCCGTCATCGGACGCGCCGACGAAATCGAACGGGTCTTACAGATTCTGAGCCGCCGCTCCAAAAACAACCCTGTACTCATTGGGGAAGCGGGTGTGGGGAAAACCGCCATCGTGGAAAGTCTTGCCCAGCGGATCGTCCAATCCGACGTACCGGACAATCTGCTCTCACGTCGCGTCATAGCCCTCGACCTTGGCGCATTGGTGGCAGGAACGAAATATCGCGGCCAGTTCGAAGAGCGGCTGAAAGTCGTGATGAAGGAAATCGCTCAAGCGGGCAACATCATCATCTTCATCGACGAGCTTCATACGTTAGTAGGGGCCGGTGCGGCGGAAGGATCTATCGACGCCTCCAACATGCTTAAGCCGGCACTATCGCGTGGCGAAATTCAGTGCATCGGGGCGACGACGCTCGATGAATATCGTAAGCACATTGAAAAAGACGGGGCCCTCAAACGCCGGTTTCAACCGATCCATGTCCAGCCACCCAGCATCGACGAAACGGTGCAGATCATCAGAGGGCTGCGCGACCGATACGAGGAGCACCACGGCGTTGAGATCTCAGAGGAAGCCATTCTCGAGGCGGTCAAACTCTCCGATCGCTACATCAGCGACCGGTTTCTCCCCGACAAGGCCATCGATTTGATCGATGAGACGGGGTCACGCGCCAAGCTGCAGGCTTACGCCTTGCCTTCGGAGCTGAAAGCGATGGAGCAAGAGCTCAAGAAGGTGTCGCGCGAAAAGGAACAGGCGATCTCGATGCAGAATTTCGAGGAAGCGGTTCGCCATCGCGAAGAAGAGGAACGACTGCGCAAGCTCCTTGACGAATCCAAGCGCGAGTGGAAGACGAATCAGGAGAAGAATAAACCGACGATTGGAAAAGAAGACGTCGCCTATGTCGTTTCCAAGATGACAGGCATCCCACTCTTCAAGCTTGAAGAAGAAGAATCGAACAAGCTTCTGCACATGGAAGAATTCCTCCATAAGCGTATGGTGGGGCAGAACGAAGCGATCTCCGCTGTCGCCCGAGCCATCAGGCGATCACGCGCCGGTCTGAAGGAAGCGCGGAAACCTATCGGCTCCTTTATTTTTCTGGGCCCCACCGGGGTCGGAAAAACCGAGCTAGCCCGTACGCTGGCTGAGTTCCTCTTCAACAGCGAGGATTCACTCATCCGGATCGACATGTCCGAATATCAAGAGAAGTTCACCAGCTCGCGGCTCTTTGGCGCTCCGCCGGGATACGTCGGCTATGAAGAGGGCGGTCAACTGACGGAGCGGGTCCGGCGCCGGCCCTATTCCGTGGTCCTCTTCGACGAAATCGAAAAGGCCCATCCCGATGTATTCAACATCCTGCTTCAAGTTTTGGACGATGGGGTGCTGACCGACAGCCTCGGGCGCAAAGTGGATTTCAAGAATTGCGTTATTATTATGACGTCCAACATCGGCACCAAGATGATCCAGAAAGGTGTCTCGCTCGGCTTTCAGAACACGGAAGGTGATCAGGCGCGCCACAAGAAGGAAGAAGTCCTGAGTGAATTGCGCCGCTCGTTTAGTCCGGAGTTTCTCAACCGGATCGACGAAGTCGTGGTCTTCCATCAGTTGGACAAAGACCATCTCGCCAGCATTATCGACATCCTCCTCCGCGAACTCAACCTGCGTCTCATGGAGAAGGGGGTGGAACTCGAGGTCGAGGACGACGTGAAGCAATGGCTGATCAAAGAAGGATACGAACCGCTCTATGGGGCCAGGCCGATGCGCCGGACGATTCAGCGCGTGCTCGGCGATCCTCTTTCCGAAGAGATGATCAAGGGTCGGTTCAAGGATTGCCAAAAAATCCGCGTGGTGTTGCGCGACGGTGCGCCAGTATTCGTCGAGCAAGAGGCCATGGCCGGAGTCTAAGGCCTGCTTCGGCGCGACTTAATACAGAGATAAACGCTGCGACCCTTGTGGTATACCCCACAAGGGTCGTGCTATTTTAATGCACGAAGCGCGATCGCCGTTTGACTTTTACTGGTGAACAGGCTTCATGACTATGCGTACGCCACGCACCACGGCCGCCTGGGCCCCTGGCCCCATCCTCGGAATCGAGACGTCGTGCGATGAAACGGCCGCCTCGGTACTGGCTGCGGACGGCTCCGTTCTCTCGAACATTATTACATCGCAACATGCTGTGCATCAGCGGTTCGGGGGCGTTGTGCCCGAGCTCGCCTCCCGTGCCCATATCGAATCAGTTGAGCAGGTCTCAACTGTGGCACTGCAGCAAGCGGGCCTCACTTGGACGGATCTTTCAGGCCTTGCCGTGACCCAAGGACCGGGCTTGGTTGGTGCACTCCTTGTGGGGGTCAACTATGCCAAAGCCCTGGCCTACGCCTTAAACATCCCGCTGGTTGGCGTGAGCCACTTGGAAGGTCATATCGCCTCCGCCTGGTTGCAGAACCCCGCCTTTCCGTTGCCCTGCGTAGTTCTCGTTGTGTCAGGAGGCCATACGCATCTCTACCTCAAGGACCCGCTCGGTCATTGCCGGCTTCTGGGCGCGACCAAAGACGATGCGGCAGGGGAGGCCTTTGACAAGGGCGCACAGATGCTGGGGCTAGAACATCCTGGAGGGCCCGCGATTGATCGCTTGGCCCGGCAGGGAAATCCGCACGCCACGGCCTTCCCGAGGTCTCAGCTCAAGAAGGGGAGCCTCGATTTTAGTTTCAGTGGTTTGAAGACATCTTTACTCTATACAGTTCAAGCGATGTCTGAACAATCGAGACTGGCGCAATCTGCCGATCTTGCAGCCAGCTATCAAGAGGCCATCGTCTCCATTCTGGTCGAGAAGGCCTTTGCCGCAGTCCAGGCATCTGGCGCACGTGCCTTGGCGGTTGTCGGAGGAGTCTCCGCTAATTCGCGGTTACGCACGTTACTCCAGCAGCGAGCGGATTCCGAGAATATTGCCCTAAGCCTTCCCTTACTGATCTACTGCACCGATAATGCAGCGATGATTGCGGCAGCGGGACGACAGGCGCTTCGCGCAGGGATCCGGATGTCACTCGACATGGATGCTCACGCGTCCATGCCTGCACCCGTCGCGTAAGCAATCTAACCACTCACACAAAGGCACGACGCCCATTCCTGAAATTCACGGACAAACACTCGGTCTCCGCGCCAGCCAACTCGCTATGCTTGCGCGGCTCTATCGACGACGCATGCCCGCGGATGACGTCATCTCTGCTGAAGCGGCCAAAACGCTCGCCCAGTTTACCCTTGAGATTCGCCGGCCCATCGGCCTGGTCATCACCAGGCGGGGAGCCGTCCAAGACGTGCTGGTTGGGGCCAGCACCGAGCCCTCGCCAACGACGCTCACCACGTTTCGAGCCACTCCTCGCGCGTTGCGGGGCCTGCGATTGATTCGATCGAGCCTAAAAGCTGAACCAATCACCCAGGAAGACCTCACCATGCTAGGCCTGCTCCGGCTTGACATGATCGGAACCCTAGCCGTCAGCCCCAAAGGCGAACCAGGACTGCTCTCCCTGGCCCACCTGAATCCACCTACGCTCAACGCGCCACTGTATACACGGCTTGAATCAACGCCCGTGCAGCAATGCCCGGTGCGGTTCCAAGCCTTCGTTGGCGAACTGGAATCAGAACTCCAGCGGGAAAGTGCCTCGCACACGATGGCCAAAGGCCAAACCGCCATCCTCGTGAGCGCTTCGCCCAAGAGCAAAGTCGAACAGGAGGAACGCCTTGCCGAACTGGCGGAGCTGGCCTCCTCCGCAGATCTCAGGGTCATCGAGCGTCTTGTGCAGCGCACGCAAAACAGCCACCTTCGGTTTCAATTGGGAAGTGGCAAGCTTAAAGAAGTGTTAGCGCAGGCCATGCAAAAGGGGGCGGACCTCATTATTTTCGACCAAGATTTAGCTCCCGGACAACTGCGGGCTATTGCGGAAATGAGCAGCCTCACCGTCATCGACCGGACCCAGTTGATCCTCGACATTTTTGCACAACGGGCCCATAGCCGCGAAGGCAAGGTACAGGTTGAGTTGGCGCAACTGCGCTATCTACTCCCCCGCCTCTCCGGTCAGGGTACGAGCCTCTCGCGTTTGGGAGGCGGCATCGGCAGCCGGGGGCCAGGTGAAACCAAGCTCGAAACGGACCGACGCCGCATCAGAGAACGAATCGACTATTTAGAGAAAGCAATCGAAGATTTTGCCCGCCACCAGGACCAACGACGCTCGCGCCGCGTCCGGCAGGATTTCCCCGTCCTGTCCATTGTGGGGTACACGAACGCCGGCAAATCGACATTGCTCAACGTCCTCACGAATAGTCAGGTGAGTGCGGCGCCGCGCGTTTTTGAAACGCTCGACACCACCAGCCGGAGGCTCCGCTTCCCTCATGGCCGAGAAGTCATCATTACCGACACGGTTGGATTTATTCGTGACCTACCCAAAGATCTTCTCGCGGCCTTCAGGACGACACTGGACGAGTTGCGCGATGCCAACCTCCTGCTCCATCTGGTTGATGCAGGGGCCAAAGATCTAGACGCCCATATCGCCGCCGTCGAGGCCGTGCTGAAAAGCCTCACCCTCGATGAGCTTCCGCGCATCTTGGTCTTTAATAAATGCGACCAGCTTCCAGCAGGGCAGGCAGATGTTCTCTGCCAACGATACGGAGCAATTGGGATTTCCTCATTGCATCCAGAAACCTTACGCCCGCTCATCCAGCAACTTGAGGACCGGCTGGCCGTACTTGCCCCTGAGGGCGGCACGTTCAGGAAATCAACGCCCCCTGGCCCGCTTGCATCTCAGTCCTAACCCACGGCACAATTGAAGAGCGTTGACCAGACATGACTACGAAATCCTTACCAGCCGTGGATCGCCGAGAACGCCTCAAGGCCATTGCCAAGACACTGCAGCGCACGATCCAGACCCCCCAAATGGAGCTCGACCACCGGTCGCCCTGGGAGCTGCTCGCGGCCACAATCCTTTCCGCGCAATGTACCGATGCGCGAGTCAATCAGGTGACGCCGGCGCTCTTTGAGCGCTATCCGGGACCGGCGGATCTGGCAGGGGCGAATCAGGCGGACGTTGAACAGCTCATTCGCTCAACCGGCTTCTTTAAGAATAAGGCCAAGCATTTGATTGGCTGCAGCAAGGCTGTAACTGAGCGTTTCCACGAACAGGTCCCGCAGACAATGGAAAAATTGATCACCTTGCCTGGGGTCGGGAGGAAAACGGCGAATGTCATACTCGGGAGTGCCTTCGGCCAACCCGGGATCACTGTCGATACCCACGTCAAACGCGTGGCCAAGCGACTGGGCCTGACCACGTCCGACAATCCAACCCGGGTCGAACAGGACTTACAACGGCTGATGCCGAGGTCCCAATGGACAGCCGTCTCGCAGCGATTGCTGTTACACGGTCGTTATATTTGTCGAGCGCGAACGCCCCAGTGCCATGCCTGTCCAGTACATCGACAGTGCCCATGGAAAGAGAAAGGCTTAAAATGATTCATAGTATGACCGGCTTTGGCCGTCGGCAGGCTCCCTGGCAAGATGGATCCGTCACGGTCGAAATGCGCTCCGTCAACCATCGGTTTCTTGAAATCACGTGCCGCCTTCCCCGGTCCCTGAGCCAGATGGAAGACGCCTTTAAGAAAGCCGTTCAGCAACGCTGTACCCGTGGCCGCGTCGACATTACGGTGACGGTCCAAACCGGCAAAGGCCGTGCCGGAAGCGTCAATCTTGACCAGGCCCTCGCGAAGCAGTATCATGGTGCCTTCCTCACTCTCAAGAAATCCCTGAAGTTGAGCGGGTCGGTTGATCTCGCGCTCATGGCTGGGCTCCGTGACGTGGTGTCGGTATCGGATCAGCCGACGGAAGACCCGAAACTGGGGAAGCTTGTGCAGCAACTCATGACCAAGGCCCTGACGGATCTTGAGGGGATGCGGGTCAGCGAAGGGAAGGCCCTGACCGAGGATATGCGTGCGCGGATCCAGACCATTCGGGGTCACAGGGACCTGGTCGCAGCACGGACCCCGCTGCTGGCTCAAGAGGCGTTTGACCGCATGAAAACCCGTGTAGAGAAGCTGCTGGGGTCAGAAATCCCAGACCTCCCCAGGCTCTATCAGGAATTGGCGGTCTATGCAGACCGGGGCGACATTACGGAAGAAATCGTGCGGCTGAACTCGCATATGCTGCAGTTTGAACAGACGCTCACCCGCACAGAGTCGGTGGGGAAAACACTCGACTTCCTCCTCCAGGAAATTGGGCGGGAAGTGAACACGATCGGGTCAAAAGCGAATGACGCCGACATCGCCGGCCATGTGGTTCACATGAAGGCCGAACTCGAACGGATTCGCGAACAGGTGCAAAACGTCGAATGAGCTCCATGACCACCACAAGTTCCACGGCACCGGTGCCCAATCCGCCACGCGCCTTGACGGATCGGCGGGGAATTCTCTTCATTATCTCCGCGCCTTCCGGAACCGGGAAAACTACGCTCTGCAAACAGCTCACGGCGAATCTACCGAACCTGTGGCAGTCCGTGTCCTATACGACCAGAAAACCACGGCCTGGTGAAGAGCATGGGCGCGAATACTACTTCACCGACGAACAGCTTTTTCAGGAGATGATCGAGCGTAGTGAATTCGTGGAATGGGCCCGTGTGTACGGAAACCTTTACGGTACCCCATGGAAATTACTGGCTGAAAAGATCGAGCGAAATATCGACGTCCTGCTCGAGATCGACGTGCAAGGCGCCATACAGGTCAGGAAACGATTCGAGGACTCGGTCTCCATCTTTATTCTGCCTCCCTCGATCACTGTCCTCCGATCCCGTCTAGAGACCAGGGGCTCAGACTCGCCCGAAGAGATTCAGGCCCGCCTGCAGAAGGTCAAAGAAGAGGTCTGGAGCTATCGGGACTACACCTATATCGTCCAGAACGACGACCTCACGCGATCCCAGCGCGATCTCGAAAGCATCTTCTGGTCGGAGCGATT
The DNA here is from genome assembly GCA_945865525.1 of Nitrospira lenta. Classification (GTDB taxonomy): domain Bacteria; phylum Nitrospirota; class Nitrospiria; order Nitrospirales; family Nitrospiraceae; genus Palsa-1315. The sequence continues at coordinate 24,602 of CAMBDY010000002.1, forward strand.
GAAAACTGAACGATTAAACATGACATGGATCGAGAATAATTTCATTCTTGACGGCGAACGGAAGTCCTGAGAGCGCGACGATCTTTCATCTCACAAAGGAGAACGGCACCCATGATCGACATGTTGAGACTCTTACCACAATACGCGCCCGGCGAATTTGACTCACGGCACCGGGTGGCGATCATCGCAGGCCAGCGGGCGAAGCACATCGTCCAGGGATCGCGTCATGCCCCCTCACGCTTCACCAAAGAAACAGCCATTGCCCTCGACGAAGTTCTCACGGGGCAGACCAAGTACCTCGTTGGCGAAGAGGCGCGGGCGGCGGTAAAGGAAACGATGCGCGGCAGGGCAGATCAGATAGAGCCCATTGCCAGGGTGACCGGCGACGATGCCAAAGAGATCAAAACGGAACTAGGCGTGGATGCCGAGGATAAGCCAAAGCCAGTCATAGGCGCGAGCGAGGAGTAATTCGTGGTACGTACCGGCTCCAGCGGACCGACGTTGATTGGGATGCGAATCGTGCTGGGCGTAACCGGCAGCATCGCAGCCTACAAGGCGGTCTCGCTCCTCAGGACTTTGCTCCGCGAAGGCGCCGTCGTCCAGGTGGTGATGACTCCGGGAGCCACGAAGTTTGTGGCACCCTTGACGTTTGAAGTGCTCTCCGGCCATCCCGTCTCGACGGGCGTATTCGAGGCACATCAGGAGATGAAACACTTGTCGTTGCCTGAGCAGGCCGATGCCATTGTGATTGCGCCAGCCACGGCCAATTGCCTGGCGAAATCGGCGCTGGGATTAGGCGACGACTTACTCTCAACCATGCTCCTCACGTCGCAATGCCCTGTGATTATCGCACCTGCGATGGACGGGGGGATGTGGATGCACCCAACCGTCACCGAACATGTGCGGACCTTGCGCGCAAGGGGAGCCATCGTCGTCGACCCAGACGAAGGACTACTCGCCTCCGGGAAAGTTGGGCAAGGCCGCCTGGCGGATGAGGGCACGATCCTCGCCGCCCTACAATCCGCCCTAGTGCCAGAACGCGATTGGCACGGACACCGAGTCCTGATATCGGCGGGCCCCACGCAAGAACCGATCGATCCAATCCGGTTCATATCGAATCGCTCTTCGGGCAAGATGGGCTATGCCCTCGCCGAAGCCGCACAGGCTAGGGGAGCACAAGTCGTGCTCGTCAGTGGTCCCACGGCCTTGCCGGTGCCACAAGGAATCGAGATCGTCTCGGTTGCGACAGCCGAAGACATGACAAAAGCCATGTCGCTCCGTCTGGCTTGGTCGACCGTCGTGATTATGGCGGCTGCCGTGGCGGACTTTCGGCCCATTCAGGTCGCGTCGCGAAAAATTAAAAAGCAGGACCAGACCGACCAGACGCTGGCGCTCGAACGGACCACCGACATTTTGGCTGCTCTCTCCGCCCAACGGACGACCCAACTCCTTGTTGGCTTCGCCGCAGAGACCCACGATTTGATTGTCCATGCGAAAGATAAGCTGATAGCCAAAGGGCTCGACCTTATCGTAGCGAATGATGTCACGACGGCAGGCGCAGGATTCGGCAGTGATCAAAACGCCGCCACGCTGATCGATCGGCAGGGAACCCTGACCGAGCTTCCGTTAATGTCGAAGCGGGCGATGGCCGAGGCAGTGCTGAACAAGGCACAGGCACTGCTCGGCGTCACAGCATCGGGCCAGACCTCCAAGCCAGTAGCGGAAAGCGTTAGCACCCACAGGACAGCGTCATAACCCCGTAGCGACGGTGCTGCACATCGACTAGCTCGCCCCCCCCCGCTGCCACCGATCATCACTCCAGCTATTCCTGCCGGTGCTGAAGAACATGGCAAGCCCAGCAGGGGGCACGAGGTGAACGGCGTGCTCGACGATGGATTAAAATATTCTTCTAGCTCCTTCATGCGAATGGTGGTGCCGGGACCGGACCGTGCTGTAGCAAAGAGCTCCACCTTCAAGACTTTCTAATAATTTTGCGAGTTTGACCACTTTGAGGTGGCCTGATACAATGCCCCCGCCCTAGACCCTGCCACGAGGAATCGGCCTCAGGTGCTCTGGCGGTAAAGAAACGACATGTTACGCATACGAGTCTTACATGGGCCCAATCTGAATCTCCTGGGGACCAGGGAGCAGTCGATTTACGGCACACTATCCCTGGATGACCTCAACTCGGACCTCCAGACGTTGGCCAAAGCATTGGGGGTGGAGGTAGACCTGCGCCAGTCCAATAGCGAGGGAGAGCTGGTTAACTGGATTCAGGAGGCGCGTAAGGGATACGACGGAATCATCATCAACCCCGCCGCCTATACCCATACCAGCATCGCAATTCGGGATGCGATTGCGGCAGTGGGCCTCCCAACGGTGGAGGTCCATCTGTCCAATATTCATCAGCGCGAGCAGTTTCGCCATCAGTCCTATATCGCGGGAGTTGCGCTTGGGCACATTGCCGGCCTGGGGCCGACCAGTTACCTCCTCGCGCTCCGCGGGCTGTGCGCTCATCTGACTGCAGCCAAACGCCAGAAGAAGACTGCCAAGCCAACGCCCGCGAAGCGGATGACAAAAAGTATAAAATAATTACTGCGTATGGTTTGCAATTTATTACTACCCAAATGGAGCATTGAGTGATTTCTACCACAGATTTTCGCGGGGGCGTACGGCTCTTAGTTGATAATCAGCCTTTCTATATCATTGAGTTTCAGCATGTGAAACCTGGAAAAGGCGGGGCCTTTGTGCGCACCAAGCTCAAGGGCTATCTTACAGGCAGCGTCATCGATCGAACCTTTCGCTCAGGAGAGCGGTTCGAAGAGCCGGATCTCGAAGAACGGGATATGCAATTCCTCTTCGCGACCGACGACGCCTATACCTTTATGGACACGGACAGCTTCGAGCAACTCACGTTCGAGAAGGGTAAGCTCGGCGACAATGCCGATCTGTTGAAAGAAAACATGATCGTGAAGATTCTCGTATACGAGCATCGTCCGATCGATGTCGAGCTGCCGAACTTCATCGAGTTGAAAGTGACAGATACTGAACCGGGGTTTCGTGGCGACACGGCCACAGGCGGCACCAAGCTTGCCACCCTCGAAACTGGCGCCACTCTCAAGGTGCCTCTGTATTTGGAAACCGGAACCGTGATCAAGATCGATACACGGACCCGGTCTTACGTGGAGCGTGTTCGATGAGTAAACAAAAAACGAGCAAATCCAAGAAGCGCCCGACACGGACCATTCCTTCTCAGGCCGTGTCCGCCTCTGCGAGCGGGCAGGGTCTCCCACTGCTCTCGGGACCACAGAACGCGCACATCCAGGAACTGATCAATCTCCTCAAGAAAAATAATTTAACTGAATTAGAACTGGAACACAAAGGCCTCAGAGTCCGCGTCCGGCACGAAATCGAGGCCAGAAAGATCACAACCACCGTCACCGACCAGGGAGCCTCCAGCGTCGACTCCTCGCCTCAGCCTACCTGCTCGGCAAGCGAACCGGCCGACGACACCACTGGCATGATCACCATCCCATCGCCGATTGTCGGGACCTTCTATCGGTCTCCGTCACCAGATGCCGACCCGTATGCGGAAGAAGGTGATTATATCAAAAAAGGCCAGGTCCTCTGTATCGTCGAAGCGATGAAGCTGATGAACGAAATTGAATCAGAAGTGGACGGACGAATTACGAAGATTCTCGTCGAAAGCACCAAGCCCGTCGAATATGGCCAGCCACTCTTCCTGATCGATCCGACAGCTACGCCCTAGTCCTCTTCCCTGGCCCACACCGGAGCATTCGCGTTGTTTAAGAAAGTATTGATAGCCAATCGTGGTGAAATTGCCCTTCGAGTCATTCGCGCCTGCAAAGAGCTCGGCATTAAGACGGTCGCCATCTTTTCAGAAGCCGATGCCGCGAGCCTCCATGTGCGGGCGGCCGATGAGAAGATTTGCGTCGGACCTCCGGATGCCGCCCTAAGCTACCGCAATATTCCCAACGTCCTGAGCGCGGCCGAGATTACCGGGGCGGACGCCATCCACCCCGGGTACGGGTTCCTCTCGGAGAATGCCCACTTTGCGGAGGTCTGTGAATCTATTGGTGTGAAATTTATTGGGCCGACCTCCGAGCAGATCGCGCTCTTAGGTGACAAGGCCAAAGCGCGTGAAATTGTCGCCCGCCGAGGCTTGCCCGTGACACCTGGTAGTCCTGGTGAACTGAAGAGCGAACAGGAAGCCCTCGACGCCGCAGGCAAGATCGGCTATCCGGTCATCATCAAAGCTTCCGCTGGCGGGGGAGGACGCGGCATGCGCGTCGTCAATCAAGCCCAAGACTTGGCGCGTGCGTTTCAAGCCGCGCAAACGGAGGCGAAAACGACGTTCGGCAACGACGCCGTCTACCTCGAACGCTACTTTCTCGAACCACGCCATATCGAAGTGCAGATTGCCGCAGACCATCGCGGGCATGTCGTACATTTCGGCGAGCGCGACTGCTCAATCCAACGCCGACACCAGAAACTGGTGGAGGAAACACCCTCGCCGGTCGTCAATGAGACGCTCCGCAAGGAAATTTGCCGCGTCGCAGTTGAAGCCGTCAAGGCAGTGCGCTACCGGAATGTCGGGACCGTCGAGTTCCTGCTCGACAAGGACCACAACTTCTTTTTCATGGAAGTGAACACCCGCATTCAGGTGGAACATGCGATTACAGAAATGGTGACCGGCATCGATCTGATCAAGGAGCAAATCCTGATCGCCGACGGGCAATCCCTTTCGGTCAAGCAGCAAGATATCAAGCTCAATGGGCATAGCCTCGAATGTCGCATCAATGCCGAAGACCCAGAGAAGTTCACACCCTGTCCTGGCATGATTACCAAATACAGCGCGCCGGCTGGGTTTGGCGTCCGCGTCGACTCAGCCATGGAATCGAACATGATGGTCGTCCCGTTCTACGATTCTATGATCGCCAAAGTCATCACCCATGGCCGTAACCGGCAGGAATCCATCGCCCGCATGCGCCGCGCCCTCGACGAATTTGTGATCGAAGGTATCAAAACGACTATCCCGCTACATAAGCGCATCCTCAACGATCCCGATTTCCAAAAAGGCTATGTGTCCACTACATTCCTGGAGCATTTTTTCGCTAGTTAGTTGGTGCAGGGCTGGCAGCGCGCCGTCCTTCCAGTTACAATCCTCAGCATGGCCTCAAGAACCAGCTTTAATCTGAACCGCCTCTATATTATTCTCGATCCAGCTGCCTGTCCTGATCGTTCCTTGGTCGACGTCCTAGCGGCCTCGGCTGAGGCCGGTGCCACCCTCTTTCAATATCGCAACAAGACTGCTTCGATGAAGGACGCCTACCCCGAAGCCGTAGCACTGCGGCAAGCGGCGACAAAGGCCGGCGTCCTCTTCATCGTAAATGATCGCTGTGACTTAGCTCTGGCCGTGAATGCAGATGGCGTACATTTGGGGCAGGGTGACCTACCGCTTGCTTTGGCCCGCAAAGTCATGGGGCCAGACAAGCTGATTGGAATCTCCACCCACAATGCCACTCAGGTGAGGGAAGCCAGCGCCGGAAAGCCCGACTACCTTGGATTTGGCCCGATCTATGCGCCAGGCTCAAAGATTGATCACGATCCGGTGGTCGGGCTGGAGGGATTACGGGCGATACGCCCACTCACCTCGTTGCCGATCTTTGCGATCGGCGGTATTCAGATTGGTCAGGTCCGGGACGTTATGGAGGCGGGAGCCGATGGAGCGGCGGTCATCTCGGCCATTATGAAAGCAGCAGATATTCGAGAAGCGGTCAGAGCTTTTCTCGCCCGTATGCCGACACCAGCTTCGCCAGCGCCATAATCTCGACCGTCCAAGCAAGTTGTAGTATACCGTCAGGCCACGTCCTTGTGACCCCGCTGTGATAGGGGAGGGGTCCTATGACCGGGACCTTCGCCAAGCGTCCCAGCAGAACGCTCGTCGATTGTTCCTGCGTGCGCGCGATCGTCGTGCGGACTGGCCGCACTCGATTCAACACCAACGCCACGATCGGGATCTTCCGCTGGCGCAGTGCAGTAAGTGTCAACAGCGCGTGATTCACTCCACCGAGGTCTGATCGTCCTACCACAATGACGGGGAGCCCCATGCGCTCCATGAGGTCCAGCCCATCAAGGGTTCCGGTGATCGGTACATGTACTCCACCCGCTCCTTCTACAATCAGCAAATCGTGCTTACGGCGCAGGGCACGGAAGGCATGCAGGATGGTCGCCACCCGTATCGTTTTACCTTCTGCCCGCGCAGCAGAAAGCGGCGCTACCGGACATCGAAAGACATAGGGACAGACCTCTGCCATCGGATCATGGCTGCCCGCCGCTTCCCGCAAGCGAGCGCCATCGGACTGAGCCTTGGTCGATGGCGTAACCCCTGTCTCAACCGGCTTCATCACACCGACGTCGATCCCGCGTTGCCTCAGATGTGCCACCAACGCAGCAGCCACCAGCGTTTTTCCGACGCCCGTATCGGTCGCAGTGATAAAAACTCCTCGCGGGCTCGACTGATGAGATTTGGTTTTAGCTCGTCGCATATCTAGACACTCGCAGGTTCTAAAGAGCACGATTGGACTTCGCCTGCAGAAGACTCAAAACGTTCGTCCAGCAAAACCGCCTCGAGTAAAGGAGCGCAGCGTGCCCACAGCGTGCATTAAAGATCTTCGTGAAGCAGCTTGCCTGCGCAAAGGGCTTCCACGAAGGTACGGAACGCCGTGAGCGGGCTTTTCAAACCTTCGACTAAAGATTCCGACTATCACAGTTCCACATTTGCCCCGACACGCCCTTGAGCTGTGCGAGATGCAAGACCGTCTGCGCCACTTCTTCTCGTGATGGCGGACGGCTCAAGGCATGATCGTGCCATTGATCGCCTTCCGGTATAGCACCTTCCGATAATCCCGTTTTCTGCCAACCAGGCAAGAGCAGATTCACACGGACATTGCCGGCACCCCATTCGTGGGCCGCCGTCTGCACCAGACCGATAAGACCAGCTTTTGACGCCGCATAAGCCGCCTGCCCCATCGTGCCATGAAAGCCTGCATGAGATCCGATCACGACGATTGACCCGCCCCCGTTAGCGAGGAGGGGAGGAGCCATAGCGCGGAGGCAATGAAAAGTTCCTGTCAGATTCGTAGCCAAAACCTCAGCCCAGATGGCTTCATCTTGCCGCAACAGGAGTTGGCTTCCGCCGATGCCTGCATTGCAGATGAACACCGCGGGCACAGGCGCTTGACGACAGGAGACGGCCACCATCTGTTGCACCGCCTGGGACTGGCGAATGTCGGCAGCATAGAGGGCTCCGGCGCCACCGGCTACCACCACTTGTCTGAGCGTCTCTTCAGCCGATGCCGTATTGCGATGGTAATGAATTCCCACCGACCAGCCTGCTTCCGCAAAGGCTAGACTGATCGCACGACCGATTCCTCCAGATGCACCGGTCACCAGCACTGCCGGCCTTTGGTTGATTTGATGCATCTGGTCTGTCTCGTTTCGTTAGTGCCCCTAGCGCGCCTGGCGAAACCTCGATCCGGCAGCCAGACAGACAAGATAGACCAGATAAACCCGATCGACTGGCGTGGGTGGATTATGGGTCGGATCCTGAGTGAAGGCAAGCCGCTTGGTACGACTACTGGTCTTCTTGCCGCGTTTAGGATTCCTATGGTACGCTCTCCTTGTACTTCACCGATGGAGAACCCCGCACATGCCGCTGTACAAGCTTAGACATCGAATCCTCGGCATCCTAGGCATATTCCTGCTAGTCGCTTGCGCCACTTGGTCAGGACCACTCGCGGCGGACGAGGCCGGCATCATTGTGCAGTCCTCTGACTATTTCCCCGATCAGATCGGTAGCAACTGGCATTACCATGGGGAGATCACAGAGGGCCCTCGCCAAACGATCGGTCATACGGTTTTTTCCAACGTCTCCACCGTCACTGGCACGAAAATCCTCACAGGCATGACCACCACCGTGTTCCACGATACCAATCCAGGCAACCATGGCCCCTCGGACAGTTTCTACCGCCGCGATAGCGTCGGCATCATCTATCATGGCTCTGACCCGGGCACCCCACTGGAAAAACAGCTTGTGCCCTATCAGATCGTGCGGTTCCCCATGAAGGTCTCCGCCTCGTTCCAACAGTCCAACCGCAAGGGGTTAGACTTCGGCAACGATATGGACCGCGACGGCGAGAACGAAAAGGTGGATGTGCAGAGCGACTCAATAGTGGTGGGGCAAGAATCGATCACCGTGCCAGCCGGCACCTTTAAAGACGCAGCGAAGGTTGTGTCGCGTATGTTTATGCAGATTCATCTGTCTGGCACGAACAAAACGGCGCAGGGCACCGATGTCATGACCGCCTGGTTTGTGAAGGGCGTGGGGCTGGTCAAGTACGTTGAGCACCAGGAAGTCACGGCGCTGGAAGACCGGGGCCTAGTCACAGAGATCATCGAAGAGCTGGAATCCTACGAAATCAAGCCGTCGGAAGGCTCACTCGGGCGGAGCAGAACCCTCGAGGGCGGGTCTGCGCGCTGATGATGTGGTCCGACACAAATAGCATCAGGTACTAGTCACCTCCCGCCTTCGCTCCGACTCCGGACAGTCGATAGCCGCCACAGGGCTGGACGGCATTGGGACCCCACTCTCAAGAAGGCGAAGGGACAATGTCGCGACACACTGAGCCGTTTGGTTGAAACATTCGCTTTTTTTTGGTATGCTTCGCCCGCATGTTCAGTCTTCCCCATCAGACAGTCCGATAATGCAAGCGGTCCGCTCCCCACGGAGAAATTATGCGCAGTACAGCTATTGAAGCCCCCCCGACTGAAGATATATTCGTGCCCTTAAATTTTGTCCTGTTTTGTGCCATCGTTGCCGCGACCGTAATTGGTATCCCGCTCTACAGCCATTACTACGGATTCAGCCGCTTCGACTGGATCCTGTCTTTTGTGATGTACATCGTCACGGGTATGGGGATTACCGTGGGCTACCACCGGTTGGTTGCCCACCAGAGCTTCGAATGCTCTGGCTGGCTCAAGCGTTGTATTCTTATCGCCGGCGGCTGGGCCCTGCAGAATTCGGCCCTCAAGTGGGGGGGCGACCATATCCGCCATCACGCCAAAACGGATCAAGAAGAAGATCCCTACAATGCCAGCAAAGGATTCTGGCACAGCCACTGCGGATGGCTCTTTTATAGTACCCCCCATCGCACGGAGAAGTACGAGATCCGTCTACGCCGCGACCCGATCGTAATGTGGCAACATCGTTATTACTGGCTAATCGTGGTCACAGGACTCCTGCTGCCTTTTGCGCTGGGTGTCTGGCACGGTGGTCTGCACGGGGGCATCGCAGCCTTCCTCTTGGGCGGGCTCTTCCGGATGTTCATGGTGCTCAACTCGACGTTTACAATCAATTCGCTTTGCCACATGATCGGCACCCAGCCGCATGGCACACAGGACAGCAGCCGCGATAGCTGGCTCGTCTCCTTCGTCAGCTTCGGCGAGGGCTATCACAACTTCCACCACACCTACGCCAGGGACTTCCGCAACGGACCGAAGTGGTACAACTTTGATCCTTCCAAGTGGATCATCTATACCCTCTGGCTGCTCGGGTTGGCGCATAATCTACGGCGCAACGACCCCGCTGTCGGATAGACCGGTCCACGAACCAGTCATATCCAAACTCGTTTGTTCCTCTCTATCCATACCCCTATCGCGCTATGAATCATGGGCAATAGGCCTATTTATTTCGCCCCTGTTCTTCGCTTATGATGGAATCGCTGGCCCGAGAGCCAGTCCACACGAGGGCGCAAGTAGAGGAGACAGACTCCATGGCAGACGAACAACCAGCCGGGACCCAAACCGGCCACGGCAAAGACAATCTCATCCCCGGCGTCAAATATGTGATCGCTGTCAGCAGCGGAAAAGGAGGAGTCGGCAAATCCACCGTCTCCGTCAATTTGGCCGTAGCCCTCGCTTTGACCGGCGCCAAGGTAGGACTACTCGACGCGGATATCTACGGTCCCAACATTCCCATGATGATGGGGGCGACGAAGCCCCCGGAACAAAAAGATGGCAAGATCGTGCCAGCCGAAAGTCATAGTGTCAAACTCATTTCTATGGGATTTTTTATCCCGGAAGATACAGCGGTCGTCTGGCGCGGGCCGATGATCCACACCGCCATTCAGCAGCTCTTTCGTGACGTGCTCTGGGGCGAGCTGGATTACCTGCTCATCGACCTGCCTCCTGGCACAGGAGACGCGCAGCTGACCCTTACCCAGCTGGTCCCCCTCACCGGTGCGGTCACGGTGACAACGCCTCAAGAGGTAGCTTTGGCTGATGTGCGTAAAGGCATGATGATGTTCCAGAAAGTCAATGTGCCGCTCCTCGGCATTGTGGAGAATATGAGTTACTTCCTCTGCGGCCATTGCGGCGAGCGTACGGAAATCTTCTCGCACGGGGGGGGGGAGCGAGCCGCTGCCACTGTTGGCATTCCGTTCCTCGGCCGTATCCCAATCGATCCGGCTATTCGCGATGGCGGCGACTCTGGCACCCCGATCGTCGTCGCAGACCCAGCTTCTCCGCAATCAGCAGCCTTTCGGGATATCGCACAGAAAATTGTCACGGCAGTCGCCGGTACCGCAGCGGGCGTTCCACCAATCGAAAGCCTCCTGAGCAAACTCAAGAAACCTTTTACGAAAATATAACGGATAACGGAAAGGCGGCGGGCAATGGGAGAGTTCGTACGGGTGACAGGCACGGGCAATGTCCAGCCAGGTCACGGAATCGTTGCAGAAGTGAGCGGCAAGACCCTCGCAGTCTTCAATATAAGTGGAACCTTTCACGCCATCGATAATACCTGCATCCACCGGGGCGGCCCACTCGGCGAAGGTGATGTCGAAGGGTCCGTCGTGACCTGCCCGTGGCACGGATGGCAATTCGATGTTACCACCGGTGTCTGCAAGGGCAATCCTATGGCCAAAGTCGAAGTGTACGAAGTTAAGGTAGAGGGCGCGGACGTAACAGTCCTGCTTTAACTCTGCGACCAACGAAAGGAGGCCTAAGCCATCATGGGTACCTCCGCGAAAGAACAGCTTGACGTTGCAGCAGCTCTCGTCCGTCTCTATGTGTTCCTAGCTCAATACCTCGACCGCTGCTTCGACGAAACCGCACGCAAGAGCTATCCAGACTCCGAGTTACAAGGCCATCTACGCGAGACTAGACGCCAACTCATGGAGATTCTCGCCGTCAATCCGGTCGTGAAGAACAAACTTTCCGAGGAATGTGACCGTATTCTGGCATTGGGTGCCTCCTGTCTGAAAGGTGCGGTTGACGACGCCACGCATGACGCCATGCAAATGGAACGAGCCATCCTTAAAAGTAAAACCATTGCCTTGAGCGATCTTGTCGCTGTCTTCCGTGCACTAGACTAAACACGATGGATCAGCCAGGCCTCGACAAACATCAACTGGCTGGGCTCGATGTCAGTGATAGGGGATTCAGCAGACCGGTTTCGTTTGTCCAAGTGGAGCAGCACTACCGCGCTGTTCTCCGGTATGAAATGATCCTGATCGAGACCGAACTGCACGCCACACAGGACGAGGCCTTGCGCAGACTCATTCACACCTTGCAAGCAAAAGGCTATCGGCAACTTCGAACCCAGGTGAGCTTTCGTAGCGGCATCTATCTGGGCTCACAAGAGCTGTGGATTGAGTATCCGGACCCGGTTGCTGAACCGGCCCCCCAGGGGTTCATGACAAAAATCTTGAGCTGGTTTTGTCTCAGCAGGACCAAGGCATAGTCACAGCCCATGAGCTTCATTTCACTCGACCAACTCCGCACGGCATCCCAGGCTGTCACCCATCAGCCATCAGCCGTCAGCACGTCCAGAAGACTCCCTGTCTGGTTTAAGGTGGAGGCCAAGACCGGTCCGGACTATCTCGATATTAGGCAGACGGTGGACCGGCTCCAGCTCCATACCATCTGCGAAGAAGCGCGCTGTCCGAACCGATGGGAGTGTTGGAACGCCCGTACCGCCACATTCCTCATCCTGGGAGACATCTGCACCCGATCCTGCCACTACTGCTCGGTTAAAACCGGCCGGCCATTGGCGATCGATCATGGAGAACCGATGCGCGTCGCTGAAGCAGTCAGGGTCCTGGGCCTGAGACATGCCGTTATCACTTCGGTGAACCGAGATGAATTGGAAGACGGTGGCGCCACTACCTTTGCTGACACAATCCGCCAAACCAGACAGCTCAGCCCTGACTGCACCATCGAAGTCTTGATCCCCGACTTCGCCGGCAATGCAGCAGCCCTCGCGACGGTCTGCACCGAGAAACCAGATATCCTTAATCACAACATTGAAACTGTCGAACGGCTGTTTCCTTCCCTCAGGCCCCAGGGAAAGTATCAACGATCTCTCGACGTCTTGTCCCAGGCTAAACAATTGGGGATGATGACCAAATCAGGGCTCATTCTGGGAATGGGCGAAACGGTACAGGAGGCCCGTAACGTCATGCGTGACCTCCGCGCCGTTGGCTGCGACATCATGACGATTGGCCAATATCTCCAGCCGACAAGAGCGCACCTGCCGGTCGCCCGCTACTACGATCCTAGCGAGTTTGCGATTTTGAAAGAGGAGGGGAGTGCCCTCGGCTTCACCCACGTTGAATCAGGCCCGCTCGTTCGCAGCTCCTACCATGCCGCGCAGCACGTATCCTAAGGCTGGCCTACTTAGTTCATCGTGTCGATCTGGTCTGCAGCGTCGTTCAGTCTCGCTAGTTCGCCTTCTCGGGTTTCTGGTCCGGCCGACACGATCGGCCTACTAGACCTGAGGAGCGGCGTTTTTTGTGCCTAGCCAAGGCCAGCGCCTTGGTGATGAAGGCTTGCACGGTGCTTCTCAGATTTGATTGCGCTATTGACCGACGGGGAGCAGAAGAGTAAAGCTGCGCAACGATCCTAGTGATTAACTTAAGAGTTGACATAATACTTCTTATCAGACGTAAGAGATTTGCCGGTTATGCCCCTTGAACTGCTAACTCGCATCCAACACGAGCTATCAATTACTAGTAGCGCCATCCTTGAAACCGTGCTAGCCATCGCTGAGCGGGTCAATCGCAAGGTGAAGGTCCTGCGCCTCCATAACCAAGCGGCGCAGCTACTGCGCCAGATCGAACAGGTCCATAGTGAACTCGGCAGGCAAATTGCTGCGCTCGCCTCTCGGCAGATCCCATACAGTTCCACGTCACAGGTTCCGCCCCACCAGCTGGAAAAGCTTATTAGGCAAGCTGGCCTACGCATTCAACATCTCAAGCATATGCTGACTACCGTGGACAACCAGCTCCGCGAGCTCCGATTGGAAACGATCCACCACGAGCTTCTGACGCTACAGCAGGATTTGAGCCTTCGCGCGGCGGCCCTTGAACGGTTCCCGGTCATCCAAGGCGCACCTGTAGTCGGAAAGACACTCGCGGAGATGGGGCTGCCTGCGTCGGTCCGCCTAGTGACCATTATTCGTGGCCCATTTCTCGTACCGCCTGACGAGGCCCGAACACTTCGCATCGACGATGTGGCAATCATGATCGGGCCACAAGCAGATCTTGCGCTGGCGCACGCATGGTTCGATCCGACTCGAAACGCCTTGCCAGCCTTAGCGACAAGACGAGGGTCGTCTGCGTGAGATACAATACTCACACGAGGTACTGAGTTATGCGTACGTGGCACATCCTAGTCTGCTGTGGATTCTTCGCCTGGCAGGGTGCCCAGATAACCTGGGCCGCGCCAGCCGCTGAGCCAACCACGCTCAAGTCTAGTGACTCACCGGGCCTCCGCCTACTGGAAGAAATTCAAACCGTAGTCACCGACCTGGCCGAATCAGCAAAACTCTCCGTCGTGAACCTCATTCCCCTTTCCGGGCCAGGACGCGGACAGGACCTCTCACGCGAGCGACTTTCCAATGCACCAAGCTCAGGGTCTGGCGTCGTCATCGATCCAAACGGATACATCATCACTAACAGTCATGTGATCGGCGAAGCGACGGAAGTTGAAGTCCGCTTTTCCGATACCTCCAAACTGATCGCGCAGGTTGTCGGCAAAGATCAGGATACGGACTTGGCCGTCCTCAAAGTTGCCGCCACTCATCCCCTCGCGAGCGCAAAATTTGGAGACTCTTCCAGCGTTCGCGTGGGCCAATGGGTCCTTGCAGTAGGCAATCCCTTCGGGCTTGATCGGACCGTCACTCTCGGCGTCGTCAGCGGAATCGGACGCGAAAATATCAATCTCTCGCGCTATGAAAACTTTATTCAGACAGACGCTTCCATCAATCCCGGCAACTCGGGCGGTCCCCTCTTCAATCTTCGTGGCGAAATTATTGGTATCAATACCGCAATTATTAACTTCGCCCAAGGAATCGGATTTGCCATTCCATCCAGTATGGCTGAGCATGTGTTTCAGCAAATACGCATGCAAGGTCGGGTGGCGCGTGGCTGGCTGGGCGTTGGCATTCAACCGCTCACGGTTGAGCTCGCAAATAAGTTCGGTGTGAAGGAAAACGAAGGGGTCCTGATCAATGAAGTCTTCGAAAAGGACCCAGCGGCAGCAGCGGGGATCAAGCCGGGCGACATCCTCACCCGTATCGGGGTCACGGTCATCGACACGCCCAACCGGTTGTCGCGGGTTGTAGCCGGCCTGCTTCCAGGCACCACGGAAAAAGTTGAGATCGTCCGCGATCAGCAGCGCCTGGTGCTGGACGTCGCCCTCATCGAACGCCACGACCACGCTAGTACGGTCACTCTACGGACCCGTACCGACGTGAAACTCGGACTCGGTGTCCAGGATTTGACGGCTAGCCTCGTCGATAAATTCAAACTGAGGGAAAGCCGTGGGGTGCTCATCGCCAAGGTAGAGCTGGGCAGCCTCGCCGAATCGGAAGGACTGCACGAGGGAGACCTGATCAAGGAAGTCAATCGTGTGGAAGTGGGATCGGTTGAAGAATTCAGCAATGCGGTTTTGAAGGTCCGACGGGGCGGTCCCATCCTGCTGTATGTGCTGCGAGAAAATCGCACGTTCTACGTCATGCTGAAATTGACCGAGCCCTGAGAGATCAGATCGAGGCCGGGTCTCTTTGCGCGCCCCCCTTCATGCCCCTACATTGCTAGGCGACATTGTAAGGAGCCACTCAAAAGTCGTCAAAACGCTGGTATCTCTCACGCCAGCTCTTCGTGGCCGGCCACCCTCGCATGCCGGCTAAATTCCGCAGATCTCCACCACAGCAGTAGCCTTGCCCCTTCAAAAACGCTATGTTAGAGTGAGTCGCTCCTGAACTGCCTCTCGCCAAAAACTATGCGTATCATTGCCGGATCCCACCGAGGCCGACGCCTTAGTGGGCCAGAAGGGACGGCTCTCCGCCCCACATCAGATAAGGTTCGTGAGGCCATTTTTTCGATTCTGGGGCCTCATGTAAGTGGAAGTCGTTTTCTTGATTTGTACGCTGGGACAGGAGCCGTCGGGATTGAAGCCTTAAGCCGTGGTGCCGTCGCCGTCACCTTTGTCGAATCAGACCCCACAGCTGTGAAGCTGTTACAGAAAAACCTACAGGCCTGTCAGCTGCAGGACCGAGCCAAGGTCTACATAACACAGGCCGCCACATTTCTCGCGCGACAAGACTGGTGGGATGGCCCCTATGATATCCTCTTTGCAGATCCACCTTATGCCGCGCTGGATGAGTGGGAGATCTTGACTCATGCCTGGAGACCAGGGCTGCTACCGGAAGAGGCGATCATGATTATTGAGCAGGACTCGCGTGCGACATTGCCTAACTCGATCGCCCATGCGATTCTTGCGCGGAGATACGTCTACGGCGACACCGCGCTCTATCGGTATCGCCTATCGCCATCAAACATGGCAGAGTCACCCGCATCATGAAAATTGGCATCTACCCAGGAACTTTCGATCCCATTACCCATGGCCACATGGACATCATCACGCGCAGCTTGAAGGTATTCGATCAGGTGGTGGTCGCCGTCGCGCCAAATTCAGCCAAACATCCCCTCTTCACGCTGACTGAACGGCTGGAGATGATTCGGACCGTCACGCAGGAAACTCAAGGAGTACAGGTTACCCACTTTGACGGCCTGCTCGTAGACTATGTCCAGCGCTACGGAGCTCATGCGATCATCCGGGGGTTGCGGGCCATCTCAGACTTTGAGCATGAATTTCAGATGGCCCTCATCAATCGCAAAATCGCCAAGCAAGTCGAAACAGTCTTCCTCATGCCCAGTGAGGAATATACCTATTTATCGTCCAGTATCATTAAAGACGTCGCCACCCATGGCGGGGCGCTCACGGAATTCCTGCATCCAGAAGTGGCGCGCCGGCTGCAGGAGCGAATCAGGAGTTTGAAAACATGAAGCTTGCTGCACGCGCAGGGCGGATCACCCCCTCCCCGACTTTGGCTATGGCCGCCACCGCAAAAGCCATGGCAGCAAGCGGGATCGACGTCGCTGATTTTTCGTCCGGAGAACCCGATTTTGACACGCCAGAACCGGTCAAGGCCGCGGCCGAAGCTGCGATTCGTGCCGG
Organism: Nitrospira lenta; assembly: GCA_945865525.1. Classification (GTDB taxonomy): domain Bacteria; phylum Nitrospirota; class Nitrospiria; order Nitrospirales; family Nitrospiraceae; genus Palsa-1315. The sequence goes on from CAMBDY010000002.1 coordinate 41,207, forward strand.
GTTCACTAAATACACACCCTCGTCCGGTATCGATGAACTACGCCACGCCATTATTGACAAGCTGCAGAGGGAGCAAGGGCTCCACTACGAAAAGTCCCAGGTGCTGGTTTCCTGCGGTGCCAAACATTCCCTCTATAACCTAGCCGAAGCCTTGCTCGAAGCAGGTGACGAGTTGATCATTCCCGTGCCCTATTGGGTCTCCTATGCAGATCAAACTCTGCTCAACGACGCGACACCGGTGTTTTTACAAACTCGCGAAGAAGATGGTTACGCCATTGATGCCCAAGAAATAACGCGGTTGGTAACTCCACGGACCAAAGCGATCATCGTCAATAGTCCTTGCAACCCCACCGGTGCAACCTACAACCGCGCAACGCTTGAACAGTTGGCAGAACTGGCCGTCAGCCGAGACCTGCTCCTGATTTCCGATGAGATTTATGAAAAGGTCCTCTATAACGGCGCCACCCATACGAGCATTGCATCATTGGGACCGGAGGTGGCAGCCCGCACCGTCGTCATCAACGGAGTTTCGAAAGCCTATGCCATGACCGGCTGGCGGATTGGCTACGCAGCGGGACCGAAAGACCTCTTGACCGCGATGGCTAACATTCAAAGTCAGAGCACCTCAAACCCCTGCTCCATTTCCCAAAAGGCTGCTGTGGTAGCCTTACGTGAAGGTGATGCCTTTACGAAAAAGATGGTCAGTGAGTTCGACCGGCGGCGGCGCGTGATCGTTGATCGACTCAATGCGATGTCAGGCATTCGCTGCCCGATGCCTAGCGGAGCATTTTATGCCTTTCCCAATGTGAGCGGATTGCTTGGACGGAAGAGTCCCACCGGCACCATCTCCACCCCGACTGATCTGGCCAACTATCTCTTGAAGGAGTTCCAGGTCGCCGTAGTCCCCGGTGAGCCGTTCGGGAGCAACCAGCATATCCGGCTCTCCTATGCGACCAGCCTGGAGACGATTGTCCGTGGCATGGATCGCCTCGACGCAGCATTCAAGCAGCTCACCTAACTGAGTGCTCATCGTGAGCCCTCCATCAGTGTGACGGGACCAGTTTTGTTGTTTTAGGAGGAGGAAACGAATCGTGCCAATCTACGAATATCAATGTGACGGCTGCGCGGATCGGTTTGAAGTCAAACAAAGCATGAAAGATGATGCCCTCAGTGCCTGCCCGAAATGCGGGAAGCCTGTCCAGCGACTCATTTCCTCACCCGCCATCATGTTCAAGGGCAGTGGATGGTACGTGACCGACTACTCTGACAAAATGAAACCAGCCGCAGGGACTGACGCGCCTACCCCCAAGACAGGGGAAAAGAAAGAGGCGGCGCCCAGCGCGGTTGAGCAAACGGCATCGGCCGGTCCTGCGACTCCCGCTTCTCCCTCCGCGTCCACGCCGGCCAGCGCCCCATCCAGTCCAGCTCCGGCCGCCTCCAGCACCACGACAACCGCACCCTCGTCTTCTACTGCCAAATGAGCAGCGGAGGGCGGTGCGCTAGCGCGCGGCTCCTTGCTCTATGGCTGCGCCACGATAATCTGGCGCGGTTGCCTTCGCTGCCTTTTTCTTTCCTAGGTTGTAGAACCGCTTTACTGACATGCGTTTGGGGGAATACTTCGGCGCAGTGACTTTCATCGACTTCGTAGACTTAACTTGCGCCGCCGCCAGACTGCCCTGTAAATTGCCAATCATGGCCGCCTTATCACGGTTCTCCTTCGTGAGATCATCTACCTGCACCTGTAGATCGTCCCGCACCTTCCCAAATGACGCTACTTGATTCTCGAGCTGAACCTTCTCCGCGGTCACCATCTGCAGCTCAGCGCGAAGTTGTTCAACTTGTGCTTGGAGCGCCGGTGGCCAGTAATCGCATCCAGATAGACTGACTCCGGACAGCATGATTGCTACCGCTACCAGAAAGTTGCGCACCATCATGATTTGAATCATCAGAATTCTCCTTTTAATATGAATATTCGACCGGTTTCATCAACTTACTGCCTCGAGTTGCAGCCCATGAGCGGCCAACTCTTGCGCGATGACGCCTCGCGCGATGGCTCCCTCGCGCACGATTCGAATCGGCCCCTGCACATCGACAACGGTAGATGGGCGCCCGCCAGGCGTCGGCCCTGCATCGACGATCAGGTCGACCTCTTCCCCGAGATTCGCCTGAACATCTTCAGCCATGATGGGTGGTGCGAGGCCTTCACGATTCGCACTGGTACCCGTCACAGGCCCGATCAACCGCAAGAGATTAATCAGCGAATGGCAGGCGCTCAGGCGAATCCCGACTGAGCCGGTTCCTGCCGTCACGGCGCTAGGGAGGGCCACCGCTGCGGAAAAGATGATCGTTAGAGGTCCGGGCCAGAACGCCTTCATCAAGACAGTGGCAGCGGGGGGAATCGCCTGAACCAAAGGCGCTAATTGAGATTGCTCTCCAATCAGAAGAAGAATCGGTTTACCCTCTGAGCGGCCCTTGACCCGCCATAGCCTGGCCAGTGCCTGCTCATTAAATGGAGCGGCCGCCAGTCCGTAGAAACTTTCTGTCGGCAGCACGCACAGACCTCCCGCGTCGAGCAGGCCGCGCACCTGTACGGCAAGGACCGAAATGGTCGCAGCCTCGTAGCGCTCGATCTTTGCCCTGGCAGGAGTCATCAGTTCCATTCTAGTTACGGGCGACATGCAAACGCCCGGTGGGCAATATCCGTACGGTAATGCGCACCATCAAAAGTAATCGACCGGGTCATGCGATAGGCTTCTGCTTGGGCAACTGCCAGAGTCTTCCCTAATCCTGTAACGCCCAGTACCCGCCCTCCTGCCGTCATGATCTTGGCGCCGGTTCGTGCTGTGCCTGCATGGAAGACCATCGTCGCCGGATCGGGCAGAGGCGGCAATCCGTCAATTACGCAACCCGTTTGATAGGAACCAGGGTAGCCTGCTGAAGTCATCACAACACAGACTGCCGTTTCCGCATGCCACTCGACGCGCAGCTGATCAAGCCGGTGTTCCACCACCGCCTCAATCACCTCCAGCAAATCAGTCTTAAGCAATGGCAGGATGACTTGCGTTTCCGGATCTCCCATCCTGGCATTGAACTCCAAAACGTAAGGTAGCCCCTTCACAACCATCAGTCCGGCATACAGAACGCCCTGAAAGGGACAACCCATGCGCGACAGCGTTTCAACGGCTGGATAGAAAACCTGCTTTGTAACCTCTTCACACAGGGCCGCCGTGCCAAGCGGAGCAGGACAATAGGCACCCATGCCCCCCGTATTGGGCCCCACATCACCATCACCAACCCGTTTATGATCCTGCGCCGGCAGCATCGGCGACACGGTCCGGCCATCCGTGAAGGCCATGATCGTCAGTTCTTCGCCATCAAGGAACTGTTCGATCAACACGCGCTGGCCGGCCGGGCCAAATACGGCATGTTCCATCGAATCACGCACGGCCTGTTTCGCTGCCTCATGGGTCGTCGCGACCACCACGCCCTTCCCCTGCGCCAATCCATCAGCCTTTACCACCACCGGCAGTTCGTGCTGCTCGAGATAGGCCAGGGCCGGAGCGAGATGGTCGAAACTCTGCGCGGCTGGCGTGCGAATCTTGGCACTAGCCATGATCTCCTTAGAAAAGACCTTGCTAGCTTCAATACGTGAGGCACTTTTCGTCGGACCAAATATTTTGAGCTTAGCTTCACGGAATTCATCGACGATACCCAGTGCTAGTGGCGCTTCTGGACCTACGACTGTCAGATCAATCTGCTCCGACTGGACAAAAGTTTTCAGCCCAGCAATATCGTCAGCGTTGATCGGCACACAGGTGGCGAGGGATTCAATGCCCGCATTGCCAGGCGCACAGTAGAGCCTGGGCTTGCGTGGACTCTGCGCGAGCTTCCACACCATCGTGTGCTCCCGCCCCCCGCTCCCGATGACAAGAATCTTCACCGCCATCCCCTCAACTATTTCCTGAAGTAGTACGCGCAGACCGGATGTTCAACCCAGCATTCCAGCAAGGCTACAGGCGAAGGCAACATCCATCAATGGCGGAAATGCCGCATCGCCGTCATAATCATCGCCAGCCCCTGCTCATCGGCAGCTTTAATGATTTCGGGATCGCGAATCGAACCGCCTGGCTGAATAACCGCCGTAATTCCTGCTTGCGCCGCCGCATCCAATCCATCACGGAACGGAAAGAACGCATCCGACGCCATCACGCAACCCTTCACGGGCATCTGAGCTTTCATCACCGCCAGCTTCACCGAATCCACCCGGCTCATCTGGCCTGCGCCAATTCCCACCGTCTGGCCAGGCTTCGCATAGACGATCGCATTTGACTTGACGTGCTTACACACCTTCCAGGCAAACGCACAGGCGGCATATTCTTCGTTTGTCGGTTTACGCTGAGTCGGCACCTGTAACGTTTTCAGATCGGCCAGCACCCCGAGATCCCGGTCCTGCACGATCAAGCCACCAACCAACTTCTTGAGGTCGAGGCCCTCCTGCTTGACCTTCGTCAGCGGGCCAACATCGAGCAGCCGTAGATCCTTCTTGCGCTTTAATTCCACGAGGGCATCTTCTGAAAATCCAGGGGCCACAACCACTTCCACGAACGTCGAAGTGATTTCCTTTGCGGCAGCCAAATCCAGAGGGCGATTGAAGGCAATCACCCCACCGAAGGCCGAGATAGGATCAGTCTCTCGCGCTTTCACATAGGCCTCGACCGGCGTCGCGCCCAAGGCCACACCGCAGGGATTGTTGTGCTTGATGATGGCGACAGCGATTTCATCGTACTCTTTCGCCAGCTCCAGCGCCGAATTGGCGTCGAGAAAATTGTTGTATGACATCGCCTTGCCGTGCAGGATCTTCCCGCGGGACACGGAGGGCTCAATCGAACGGAGCTCCCGATAGAAAGCCCCCTGCTGGTGGGGGTTCTCTCCATAACGTAGGATCTCCATCCGCTCGAACTGCAAGGACAATATTTTCGGAAACTTTGTCTCGCGCTGTACCTGACTTTCAAGATACCCGGCGATCAGACTATCGTAATGCGCGGTGTGCTGAAACACCTTCATCGCCAGCTCGCGCCGCAATTCATGGGAGACCGTACCAGCCGTCACCATATCGAGCACGCGCTGGTAATCAGCCGGATCCACCACCACCAAAACATCTTCGTGATTTTTGGCAGCCGAACGCAGCATCGACGGCCCACCGATGTCGATATTTTCAATTGCCTCTTCAAAGGGACAGTTCGGCTTCGCGATCGTCGCCTCGAACGGGTAGAGGTTAACCACGACCACGTCGATCGGGCCGATTCCATGCTGCTCCAGCTGCGCGACATGGGCCGGCACCGAACGCCGCCCAAGCAAGCCGCCATGGATCTTAGGATGCAGGGTTTTGACTCGACCGTCGAGGATTTCCGGTGAGCCGGTATAGGCCGCCACGTCAGTCACCCGCACGCCGGCTTCGCGCAACGCTTTGGCAGTTCCTCCAGTCGAAAGGATCTCAGCGCCCAAGGCCTCAAGCCTTTTAGCTATCTCCACTACACCCGTCTTATCTGACACGCTGATTAACGCCCGCTTGATGCCGGCCATAAGTTACTCCTTCGAAGACAATCAATTGATAGTACGCGAATTGGAAAGTGCGGCGAAGAATAACAAATGACTCCTCGCCTTACAAGAGAAATGGAGTACTCGGGCATTGAACACCGGTCTGCTCACTGACACAGATCCGACCCCACCGCAGCGGCACGGCAGACCGTAAATCTTGCCTGATATGACTATACGCAGGATACTGACTCACCCGCGTCTGCCGGTTATTGTCACAGCGCTGTGCGAGGACGGGAAATCACCAGGCGCCCTTCTGCCTCTTGTTTGACTTCATCTCGCGCGCTTCCCTACAATCCGGCTGTGGCATCGCAATTCGTTCACCTGCATCTCCATACCCAGTTCAGCCTCCTGGACGGCGCGAATCAAATCGAGCCGCTCATCCAGCAGATCAAATCATTCAATCAACCGGCCGTGGCCATGACCGACCATGGCAACATGTTCGGGGCCATCGAGTTCTACCGTAAGGCCAACGAATTTGGCATCAAGCCCATCATCGGCTGCGAAGCCTATATGGCGCCGGGTAGCCGCCTGGCCGCCAAAGACAGTGGCCTCGCCCACAACGACTACTATCACCTGATCCTCCTGGCGCGGAACCGGACAGGATACCAGAACCTGATCAAGCTCGTTAGTAAAGGATATATTGAAGGGTTTTATTATAAACCACGGATGGATAAGGAAATTTTAAAAGAACACCATGAGGGTCTTATCGCTCTTTCTGGCTGCTTGAGCGGTGAGATTCCCTATCTCATCGGTCAAAACGACATGGATGGGGCCATGGCGGTCGCTGGGGAATTTCAGGAAATCTTTGGAAAAGAACATTTCTATCTGGAAGTCCAGGCGAACGGGCTGGACCACCAACGAGTCGCCAATCGTGGTCTGCTTGAGATGTCCAAGAAGATGAACATCCCGATGGTGGGTACCAACGATTGCCACTACCTCAAGAAGGAAGACTTCCGCCCACACGAGCTGATGCTCTGCCTGCAAACCGGCAAGACGATCAGCGACCCGAATCGAATGAAATTCGATACGGATCAGCTCTACGTCAAATCAACTGAAGAAGTCACAGCCGCTTTTATCGAGTTCCCCGAGGCCGTCAATAATACCTGTCGAATTGCGGACAACTGCGACCTCCAACTGACACTGAACAAGACCTACCTCCCGCAATATAGCGCTCCCGAGCCCTTTACACGGGAAACCTACCTAGAGAGCTTGGCGCTGGCGGGATTGGCGGCTAGGCTGAAAGAGCGGCCCAGCAAGATTCTGCCCGCCGTCTATGATCTGCGACTGCGGGAAGAGCTAACGATCATTTGTTCGATGGGCTTCGCTGGCTACTTCCTCATCGTCTGGGACATCATCAAGTTCGCCCGCTCGCGCAACATTCCGGTCGGGCCAGGCCGAGGCTCCGCCGCCGGCAGTCTCGTCGCCTACGCCTTACGGATCACGGACCTCGATCCCCTCGTCTACACGCTGCTGTTCGAACGGTTCCTCAATCCCGACCGTGTGTCTCTCCCAGACATCGACATGGACTTCTGTATGGATCGCCGTGGCGAAGTCATCAACTATGTGGTCGAGAAATATGGCAAGGACCGTGTGGCCCAGATCATTACATTTGGGACGCTCGGGGCGAAAGCCGCGATCCGTGATGTGGGCCGCGTACTGGAAATTCCCTATGCGGACGTGGATCGCGCGGCCAAGCTCGTCCCCAATCAAATCAACATCACCCTCCAGCAGGCGCTGGATCAGGAACCGAAGTTACAAGAGCTCGTTGATACCGATGCGCGCGTGAAAGAATTAATGGGTATCGCTCGCTCCCTCGAAGGGCTGGCCCGCCATGCCTCGACCCATGCAGCCGGCGTCGTAATTTCCGAGGGACCACTCACAGACCATGTGCCCCTTTACAAAGGCTCCAACGGCGAAGTCGTCACCCAGTACTCGATGGGCGACGTCGAAAAGATTGGGCTTGTGAAATTCGACTTTCTAGGGCTCAAAACCCTCACGATGATTAAACGGGCCGAGGACCTCATCAATGCGGGCCATCCCAACGATCCCCCCTTGATCATGGAACAGGTATCCTTCGACGACCCCAAGACCTTTGCCTTGCTCGCGTCAGGCAAGACGATCGGTCTCTTCCAGCTGGAAAGCTCTGGGATGCGCGACCTCCTCACCGGCCTGAAACCGGACCGATTCGAGGACATCATCGCCATCATCGCGCTCTACCGCCCTGGGCCGATGGATCTGATCCCGGACTTCATTAAACGAAAACAAGGGAAGATCCCCATCGCCTACGAAACGCCGGAGCTCGAGCCGATTCTGAAAGACACCTACGGAGTCATCGTCTATCAGGAGCAGGTGATGGCGATCGCTAACAAGGTGGCGGGCTTCTCGCTCGGCCAAGCTGACATTCTCCGGCGCGCGATGGGCAAAAAGAAACCGGAGGAGATGGAGAAGTTGCGCGCGCAGTTCCTAACCGGTGCCAAAACCAACAAGATTCCCGACAAGAAGGCAGAAAAACTTTACGAGCTGATTCAGAAGTTTGCCGGCTATGGGTTCAATAAGTCCCACGCGGCGGCCTATGCAGTTGTCTGCTATCAGACTGGGTATTTGAAGGCTCACTACCCCATGGAGTTCATGGCCGCCTTGATGACCACGGATATGGGCAACGCCGATAAGATCGTCGGCTATTTCACGGAGTGTCGCGACCTTAATATTAAGGTTCTTCCTCCGGACGTCAACGAAAGCCACAAAAATTTTACCGTAGTAGACCAAGCCATCCGGTTCGGCCTAGCAGCCATCAAGAATGTCGGCGAAGGCGCAGTCGAATCCATCATCGAAATTCGAAACACTACTGGCCCGTTCAAATCTTTTTTCGAGTTTTGTCGCCGCGTCGACCTACATAAAGTGAACAAGCGCATGCTCGAAGGCCTAATCAAGACTGGCGCCTTTGACTCGACCGGCGCAAAACGGTCACAACTGGCCGCGGTACTGGAGCAGGCCGTTGACGAGGGTGCCGCCGCGCAACGTGAGCGGGATATGGGCCAAACCAATATTTTCGGTGACGAACTAAATGGACCAGACGCCGCTGAACAGTTCGCTGCGCCCGCATTACCAAACATTCCTGAATGGGATCAAAACGAGCGGCTGAAACATGAACGGGAGCTAACCGGCTTTTATATCTCCTCCCATCCCCTCGCCCACTATGCAGCCACCATGAAAGCCCTCTCCACTGCTACGACCATCAGTCTCCCTGAATCGCCGGACGGGCGAGAGGTCAAGCTCTGCGGTATCGTGACGACCGTCAAAAGCATGGTGACAAAAAAAGGCGACAAGATGGCTTACATCACTCTGGAAGACCTTCTGGGCGTGGTGGAGATCGTCGTCTTTCCGGATCTCTACAAAAATGCGGCTAATCTGATTATCCCGGAGCGCCTGATACGCGTCACGGGCACGGTGGATCGGGGGGAGAAAGGCACGAAGATTCGAGGGAGTAAGATCGAGCCGCTCGCCGAGGTGCAAGCCCAGCTGCTCAAACGAGTCCACATTCGTCTACCGGCGCATCTCGACATGATCGAACAGTTATCGCGCCTCCGCGAGGTCTTCCGACGGCACCCTGGCCAGGCGACCATTTCCCTCACGTTGTGCATGGATGCCGCGCAGGAAGCCGTGACGGCTCCCCTCCCGAATCTCACGGTTACCCCGAGTGAACGTTTCGTGGCTGACGTTGAAGAAGTACTAGGCAGAGAAGCTATTTTTCTGCTATCGTGAGCCCTGAATCGAGGGATTAGATGAATCCCCTCCACACCGGTCCATATCGCCTCATCAGCCCTATGCGCGATTACCTAGACTTTGAAAAGCCGATCCGCGAGATCGAAGAAAAGATCGAAAAGCTCTCGGCTGCCCCTGCAAGCAAATCGAATGCGCAGGATGAAATTCGTAAACTACGCACGAAGCTCATCCAGGTTGAGTATGAGCTCTACGGAAAACTGAGCCCTTGGCAAAGGACACAGTTGGCCCGGCATCCTCAGCGGCCCAGCACCCTTGATTACATCAACGCCCTCTGTAGAGATTTTCTTGAGCTGCACGGCGACCGTTCATTCGGCGACGATCGCGCCATCGTTGGCGGCTTTGCCCGCTTCAACGACCAATCGATCATGATCATCGGTCATCAAAAAGGGAAAACTCTCAAAGAACGGATGCAACGGAATTTCGGAATGCCGAACCCGGAAGGGTACCGGAAAGCCTTGCGCCTCATGCGTATGGCCGAGAAGTTCGGCCGCCCGGTCGTCACCTTCATCGACACGCCCGGTGCCTATCCCGGCATTGGTGCGGAAGAACGTGGCCAGGCTGAAGCCATCGCCCACAATCTCTTTGTGATGTCCAGACTGGCCGTGCCAATCGTATCTATTGTGATCGGCGAAGGAGGCAGCGGCGGCGCCCTCGCTCTGGGCGTCTCCGACCGTGTACTCATGCTGGAACATGGTATCTATTCCGTCATCTCTCCGGAAGGCTGCGCCGCCATCCTCTGGGATGACCCCACAAAAGTTCCCGATGCTGCTGCTGCCCTGAAGATGACGGCGAAGGATCTGGTCGACCTTCACATTGTTGATGAAGTCATTCCGGAGCCACTCGGTGGTGCCCATCGTGATCCCCAGGCCATCACCGAGCGTGTAGCCAAATCCCTCACGAGCCAACTCGCCCAACTCGCCGACCTCTCCGTCCCTACGCTACTGACGCAGCGCGACGAAAAATATCGCGCCATCGGCTCCGTCAGTAACCTTAGCGCGGCGCCACAATAAGCTGAACAAGACGGGGGAAGACTCCGGGTTTTGGCAACTTCAAACCCAGAGTCTTGAACTGGCGCATCGCGCCTGAATGTAGTTTCATTTCTCATTACATTGTCTTTCTGTGAGCCACGCAGCAGCCCCAGCGCCCGCTGCCTTGCCGCTGGAAAAACAGGCGGTTAGGAGATAGCCTCCGGTCGGCGCTTCCCAATCCAGCATTTCACCCGCACAGAACAGACCAGACAACGAACGGATCATCAGCCGTTTATCCAATGCGTCAAACGGCACACCTCCGGCCGTACTGATCGCTTCCGCCAAGGGACGTGTAGCAGCAAGCCTCAGCGGCAAAGATTTAATCGCCACAGCTAGGCGAATCGGATCCGCAAAGTCCTCTTTCGTCACCACTTCACGCAGCAGCCCTGCCTTCACCCCCTCGATATGAGCCTGCCGCTGGAGATGTGTCGCCATAGTGCGTTTTCCACGCGGCCGCGCTAAATCATGCGCCAGACGTGGCACATCACGGTCAGGCGCCAGATCGAGGCGCAACGTAGCGGCACCCTTCGTTCGAATCTCGTCGCGAAGAGCTGCCGACACCGCGTAAATCACACCACCTTCCACCCCAGTCTCCGTGATGACGAACTCGCCCGGATGCCACGATTCAGTGCCGGTATCGCTTCGCATAATAATCGCCACCGACTTCACCGGATGCCCAGCAAACTTTACTCGGAAATGCTCGCTCCAGCCCACATCAAATCCGCAGTTAGCCGGCTGCAACGACGCAATGTGCAATCCTCGCTCCGCCAACAGGGGCACCCACGAGCCATCAGAGCCAAGCTTCGGCCAACTCCCTCCGCCGAGAGCCAGGACTGCCGCATCGGCCTGGACAAAGCGGCTTCCCTCTGGCGTCGAAAAACACAGAGCCCCCTGCCCGCCCCAGCCGGACCAGCGATGGTGTAGATGAAAACGCACACCGGCCTTGCGTAACCGACGGATCCAGGCCCGCAACAGTGGCGCAGCCTTGAGGTCTTTGGGAAACACGCGCCCAGACGAACCGACAAACGTGTCGACACCCAGTTTCTTGGCCCAGTCCCGCAGCGCATCTGGCCCGAACGATGCGAGAAGTGGCTCGATCTGTGTGCGACGGTCACCATAACGCGCGAGAAACTTCTCGGATGATTCGGAATGCGTCAGATTCAAGCCACCCTTTCCGGCTAGAAGAAATTTGCGCCCAACCGAGGCCATTGCATCATAAAGATCAACCTCTGCCCCGCCTGCACGAGCGGACTCTGCCGCCATGAGCCCAGCCGGCCCACCGCCGATAATTGCAATTTTCATAAAATCCTATGAATACGGCTTCGTGAAATGAGTGAACGCACAGAGCTTTTGTAAGGCCTACATGGAGAAACAGAACAGTCAAGTAGGCCTACATCACACAAAATCAATTCCAAAGGTTTCCTCGGCTCAAACAGGCTATACTGACGCGTACCCATGGATGAACAAAAACCGACAGAGATCGTTGAGCTTCGAGTCAGCTACCGCTATATCATGGCACACCCTTGGGTGGTGCACGCTATCGGAGGATTCCTCTCTGCCTATTTCATGGAGCATCCTGAATTTCGCGTCCAACGACATCAAGAAGAGTTGGAGTCCGGAGCCCATCTCTGGATTTGCGAAGTGCCTGCCAGCATGAAGGTCCTCAGACTTCTGAAACGGCTGAAGGAAGATATTCCCCCATGCCAAGTGCAACAGACCACCACCGATCTGCTAGCAGCGCCCAGCTATCTCATTGATTCTCCTGAGTAGGCCTAGAATCCTCACAGCGGGCCACTTGCGCCGGGGGCATAAAATCTCTTCCCTGTGGTAAGCTACAACTGAGGAGACGCCTAGTCGCATGCGCTGGAAATTGATTTGCAGAACAATCGTTTTGTCGCTGGGAGCAGGAATCTATGCTCTAGCTATTGCCTCCACAGGGGACGACCGCTCAGTGGGTCTGCCTAGGCCCGACCACATTGTGATCGTGATTGAAGAGAATCACTCCTATAGCCAAATTATCGACTCCCCCGATGCGCCCTACATCAACCGCTTGGCAGCCCAAGGGGCGGTTTTCACGCACTCATCTGGCATTACCCATCCCAGCCAACCGAATTATCTCGCACTGTTTTCAGGATCAACACAAGGCATCACCGATAACACCTGCCCGCATACCCTGACGACTCCCAATCTCGGGCATGCATTGTTCGCAGCCGGGCTGACCTTCGCTGGCTATTCTGAAGACCTGCCCGCGGTGGGCTCTCTCATTTGTACTGCGGGGGGCTATGCGCGCAAACACAATCCTTGGGTGAACTGGCAGGATAGTCCACACCATGGGATCCCGGCAACAGCTAACCTCCCCATGACAAGCTTCCCCACGGATTACAGCAAGCTACCGACCGTCAGCATTATCGTGCCAAATCAGGCCAACGATATGCACCACGGCAAGGATCCCGAGACGATTCAACAAGGCGATCGCTGGCTTTATGACCAGCTGGAGAGTTACGTCCAGTGGGCACAGCAACACAACAGCCTACTGGTCGTGACCTGGGATGAAGATAATAAAAAAGAAGAAAACCGGACTGCAACCCTATTTATCGGCCCGATGGTCCACGCCGGTCACTACGACCAGCCAATCAATCACTATACCGTCTTACGGACAATCGAAGATCTCTACGGTCTTGCCCACTCCGGGGCGAGTGCCGAGGTAGTTCCCATCACGCGGATTTGGAAAGTTCCACCACGGCCGTAGCAACAACAGGCTCCGCCGCGCGACCAACCGCGGGAGGAGTCACCGCCAGATCACATGAGCCACTGTATAGCCGAGCCAGACCGCTCCAAGTCCCAGCAGTAGTTGCGCGCCGATATTTATCAAGGCGAGAACGGCCTCCCCCTCTCGAATCAAGTTCATCGTTTCATTGCCGAAAGCCGAGAAGGTCGTGAACCCACCGAGAATGCCAACAGCCAAAAAGGCCTGCAGGTCTGGACCGATGAATGCGCGAGCGGCAAACAGATGAGAAAGGAATCCGATTCCGAAGCAACCGAGGGTATTGACGGTCAGCGTGCCATAGGGAAATGCCAAACTCTGGCTCAGCGTTTGTGCGAGGCCACTGACGAGATAGCGAAGGACTGCGCCAATAAACCCACCGGCCCCGATTAACAAAAATTTTATCATCGTGTGCATCTCAATCAGTAATTGCGCGTAGCCGGAGTGTATACACCATTCCCGATAACAACGGCAAAGAGTTTGCCGAGCACCCAAAACTACCCGCCTCCTGCACGCTCAAGTCTTCGTTGGGACGCCCTATTTTGCTTCGTGTGAATAATCGCGTGCAGGACACTCCCTACATCGCTTGGAGAAGACTGATTAAATAGCCGCCTTCAAGAAAGTCTTGATCCTTCGTCTGTGCATGCACATCCCGAATCACTGCCGATTCATAATACTGTGACGTGAGGAGCTTGAAAAACTTATGCGGCCTCAGATGAGCTTGTTTCGTGCTTAGAGACCCCTCTTCGAACAGTGTCGACAATTGGTCGAATCTGCCCAATTCGTGCCGGTCGCCCTGACAATAATCAACACGGACGCATAGCCCTCCCTTCCGTAGTAGCAATCTCAGATTTCGCGACACTACTCGGCTCATAAACAATTGCTCGAAAAGCTCCGTAGCTTTCTTTCCTTTCTCCTGCTTCCTGGCGAGCAACCAGGCCAGGTCCCGATCTTCCTGAAAGAGCCTCTGAAAAGGGCATCGCCCGCTGGCTGGGGACAGCATATTGGGAAAAGTAAAGACAATTATGTCCGCCTTCACGGCGGGAGTAGAGAAATCTGGCAATGTCGCACAGCGAAATTTAATGCCCGCGGAGTGTTTCTTCCGTTTGGCACGGGCCCAGGCTTCCGCGTCGCGCAGCATCACCTGCGACCCGTCAATACCGAGAAACGTCCAGCCCGGCAATGCATCGACTAGGCGCTTCATAATGCGACCGGTACCGCATCCATAATCGATGATCAAGCCGCTATTCTTCTTTGCGCACCGAACCACATGGCTCGCAATGTTTTTATAGGCGACCGCATGAGCCTTATTACGCGTCTGATCAACCCACCATTGGCCAACCGTTCGGTTATAGGCTCCAACGCCTGCAGATAAGGTTTTCGTGAAATTAATCTGTGACATAAGTCTCCACGTACCAGGAACCATTCAGCAGGATGCTAAAACAGCCGATGGGTGTAATGCGCTGGCAATCGCTGACCAAAAGGTGGCGTGCCCATCCTAATTTGTGGCTGCAGCAATCAGACCTTCGGCACCCTTCCACTTTTCACAAGCGAAATTTCGTGATTGCAAAACAACGCAGGCGTGGTCGTTGCTGAATTTACACCTTGGCGGGCGAACATGGCCGGAACTGATGGCCTCTCACTGCACGGGGCCAACACGAACCTTCTCCTCACACCTCCCAATGCAGTTGCCACACTACCTTCAGTGCGTGCATTGAGCGCACATTCTTCTCGTAGGCGTTCCGGGAGCATCGAGACCGTATCCGTGACCTCGCTACTCTGCTACCTCCAACCGTCCGGCCCCGTTCCTCCACTGAATCCACCGAAATTCCCCCCGAATCCCCCCTGCCCCGTTCCCCAATACTCATTTTTTTGAATTCGCGTGTAGGGATGCCGGAGGTCCGGGCGGCTGATCCACCAGAAGAAGGAAATGGCCCCGATACTGGTAAAAAGTGTGATCCAGAAACCAACGCCTTTGAAATGCGTCTTCGAGAGTGTGCCAACACGGATATTTTGCGCAGGAGCGGCTAACGAAACGACCGTGCGATACAAGGCTTCGCCAAAAGAGCCGGCATCGATCAAGGGCTGCAGATACTCGTGTCCCACTTGATTCATCACCACAGGAGTAATCACCGGGAGCATCTGCCGGCCCAGCGTGATGGCCGCCTGCCGTTCCTCCACTGCGATCAGCACCAGCACGCCATGCTCTTGCTGTGTGGATCCGATGCCCCACTTGGCATAGAGGGCTGTGGCATATTCGTTGACCGTTCCGAAAGGTTTAATACTCGGGACCGTCACCACGACCATTTCTACACCCGTCTTCCGTTCAAGGTCCTGGACGACGGATCGGATCCGCTCTCTCCAGGCCCCATCAATCACCCGCGCATGGTCACTCACATAACCGCGCGGATCCGGCAACTGGATCTGCGGCCGGTCGTATGAAATCGCCTGCGCACGCCCCGCAGCAAGAACAAGACCGAGGGTCATCACTAGGACAATAATCTTCGTCATTGCGGGCCTACCTGCGATAATTGTTGGACTGCGCGAGTGAGCTGCGTCATGGCGTGCAGATAGCGGTCGAAGAGACGAGGAACTTCGCTTGGGCCGGGAGTAATTTGACCCCGCTTAAGTAGCCAGGCGTCCGAGAGTCCTTGCAGATCCAACTTTAGCTGTGTAGCTATGTCTGTGATCACGGCATCGGACTGAGCCAGAACAGGCCGACCCAGGAGCCGTTGGACCCCCCGCAGAAGCGGAATTGTTGACGTGAGCGAGAGGGGGAGCAGAATCGTTGTGGCATCGTCGGCCCCTCCCCCTTCGACGTAACGCTGCCGCAGACGGAGCAGATTGCCTGTGAGGCCCTGTACCACGGCTTCTCGCAACCGGTTGGTTGGCACCTGAAACCCAATGAAGGGATCACGCCCTCCCAGAACTTGATGTTGCTCCTGGATTTCCAAAAGCTCCAAGGGGAAAACCGCGGCCGAGGCACGCAATTCTTCTTCCGTCAAAAAGAGCGGGACCAGAATCTTCTCCTTACTCCATTTGCGATGTAAGGCGCTATACTGCTTCAAGAGGGCACTGTCATAGGCGCCCACGAGAAGCAGAATATTCAAATTGGACCGGCCAAGAAGAAATTCCCCTCGAACCGCGCTCCCATAGAGCAGTAGCCCTTTCAACTGTTCCCCTAAGACTTCTTTGACATCTCTCGTATAGGTCTGCAACAGCTTCTGGGTTTCACCAGGCAATCCCTCGATCGCTCGTTCAGTCATCAACTATTCCTCCCGACGACTTCGGATATGGAGTTTTTTGCTTCAGCGAAAATCTGGCAGGAACCCTGCAGCAATGACACGGTCGATCAGATCGAATGGAGCCGTCGGCCGCAATCCCGCCGTGGTGCAGAGGACCTGATAGCGCAACCGCTCGTTCTGGTCCAGTGTCTGAAAGACACGATCGCGCATGAAGGCCACCACCGGATTGCCCGTATTCCAAAAGAACACTTGCTGGTCTGCCAGTCGCTGTAACATTGTAACATGCGGCCGCCTGGCCCTCTCGAACTCTTTTAGCCTGAGAGCTGAATAGTCTCGATCGGCCAAACAGCCTGGCAACAGATCGGCAAGGGCTACGGCATCAACCATCGCCTGCATCCGCCCCTGCGAGGCATGCGGGTTCATCGCATGGGCTGCGTCTCCGATCAGGACTGCTCCGTCCGCCACCCAAGTCGGAGTCCGCACTCGCCCAGTCGGCATATAGGCGGTCTGGCACCAATCGCTTAATCGACGAAACAGACTGGCAAACTGCGGAGCAGTCTCCGTCCAGGCGCGCTGGAGCGCGGGAATACCCCGCTGTCTCACGGCCTCCATCGAGCCGCTGGGGATCATGTGGAAGAGATATACCTTGTTCCCCGTTGCGGGAAATAGGCCCAGAATCGTTTTGTGCCCGACATAATAGAAGGATTCTGACACCGGCTCATCTGATTCGAGAATCGCAATGAGGTAGCCGTCCGGGTAGAGATGTAGATCGGCGGGAATCTGCAGGGCCTCGCGCACTTTCGAGAAGGCTCCATCGGCGCCGACTACAATCTTGGCGCGGATCTGCCTCGTCCCTTCCGGCCCTGTCGTGGAGAGCCCCACCACCTGGTTGCCCTCGCGCAGCAAACCATCGAAGGACGTGCCGTAGCGTAGGGCGACGCTTTGCTGCTGCTGCACCGCTGCGACAATGGCCTGGTGGGCCACGTTCGGCAATGTCACGATGGCGCGATTATAGGGAGCAGGCAGGTCGCCATAGTCGATGCTGCAGAGGCGCATGCCACCGGCTCGACAGAAATGAAAGTGCCGCACGGATCTCGTGGCCTCGGCTGGCAAGGATTGCAAGATGCCCAGGCGCTCGAGAACTCGTTGTCCATTCGGCTGGAGGATTTCCCCCCTCAATCCGTGGGTCGGGCCGGTCGCCTGATCCAAAACGACCGTGCTGATCCCCTGTTTGGCCAAGGCCAGGGCCAGGACAGCTCCGCCTCCCCCCGCCCCCACTACTGCGACATCGGTCTCTTCTCGTATATCTACCATGCTGTTCAACTCGCATCTCAGAGGCGATCGCGACTGTGACGATTCCACATTACCAGAAACTTCTGACGGGCTTTGACGCTGATCACGTGATCAGTCATGACATCCAATCGGTCGCGCTCCTAGAGTGAGCTGGGACATCCGCGCGGTATTAGTCGAGCTCGAACAACATCTTGAAATGCTCGTCCGTGGCCTCCCAGGCCTGGGGAGCTTCAGTGGCAAGCCAATTCTGCAAGAACTGCTTTTGGCCTAACGTGAGCAACTGTTTGATTTGGTGTGTCCGGCCTTGGAGGGGCTGAAGAAAACCGACCCGTTTGGCGAAATCCAAGGTCGCCGTGCGGACGTACATGTTGGTGAAGGCCGTCGGCGTCTCGTCCTCCCCCTCGCCTTGAATCCAAACCGATAAAAACTTCTCCAGCTGGAGTCCAGCGCTGTCCATGGCAGGGTCGGTATCGTGAAACAGCTGGTTTTCTGATTCTTTAAGCGGAATGGCCTCAGTGGACCGGAACATAAAATTGCGTTTCCACATGCAATTGCTCCTCTAAAAAACGGCATAGTGGCGGCCTCGCACGGACAAAGTCAAGCCGCGAGGTGGCTAGCTTCGTTACCTTGACAAGGACACAGTCGCTTTGATAACATGTTGAAATTGTTTAATGTCTTGGCTATCTTAGGAGCTTCATGCAGGTCAAAATCAATGGCAAAGCAGAAGAGATTTCTGGCGGAACCGTCCTCGACCTCCTACAGGCCAAAAAGATCGAACCACAAATGGTTGCCGTCGAAGTGAACGATACCATGTTGGACCGGGATCATCTCGCCTCCACCAGCCTGAACGACGGTGACCGGGTCGAGTTCTTGTTTTATATGGGAGGTGGCCGGTGACCCTGCAACTGCACAAAGACATTACGGAACTCATCGGACGGACGCCCTTGGTTCGCCTGAACCGACTGTCCCCGGCAGGCGGAGCCACGATCTACGGGAAGGCCGAATTCTTCAATCCTGGCGGAAGCATTAAGGACCGGATTTGCCTCAACATGATCAACGAGGCGGAACGATTGGGCCACTTGAAGCCGGGTGGTACCATCGTCGAGCCGACGAGCGGGAACACCGGAATCGGACTGGCCTTGGTCTCAGCGGTTCGTGGCTATAAGCTGATCCTCGTGATGCCAGAAAGCATGAGCATGGAGCGGGCCAGCCTCTTGTCGTCCTACGGCGCGCAACTGGTCTTGACGCCGGCCTGGGAAGGGATGAAGGGCGCGATTCGCGAGGCGGAAAGCATCATCACGCAGAATCCCTCGTATTTCATGCCGAATCAGTTTTCGAACCCGGCCAATCCGGCCATGCATAAGAAGACCACGGCAATTGAAATTCTGGAATCGCTCGATGGAAAAATCGATGCTTTCGTGGTGGCAGTCGGCACGGGCGGCACCATTACTGGCTGCGGGGAATTATTTAAGGAACGAAATCCCAACGTGAAGATCATTGCGGTAGAACCAACCGGATCACCGGTCTTATCGGGCGGAGAACCTGGCCCCCACAAGATTCAGGGCATCGGCTCGGGGTTCATCCCGAAAGTATTGAATCGGGCCATCTTGGATCGCGTGATCACGGTAACCGACGATGAAGCCTATCAAACAGCCAAGCAGCTATCGAAAAAGGAAGGCCTCCTAGTAGGCATCTCCGCCGGCGCCAAC
Organism: Nitrospira lenta; assembly: GCA_945865525.1. Classification (GTDB taxonomy): domain Bacteria; phylum Nitrospirota; class Nitrospiria; order Nitrospirales; family Nitrospiraceae; genus Palsa-1315. The sequence goes on from CAMBDY010000002.1 coordinate 60,627, forward strand.
GTGTTTGCCGCGCAGAAAGTGGCCCAGGAACTCGGACCAGACAAGAACGTCGTCACCATCCTCTGCGATACCGGGGAGCGATACATCAGTATCGAGAAGTATTTTAATATTTAGTGGTGGGTAATGCGTCAATGCCGCCCGATGCGCTCCCGATCCCTTCACGAATCATCATAGGCCACTGATTACACATCACGAGTTATGGAATTTACCGAAAGTCAAATATCGCGCTATAGCCGACACATTCTCCTGCCGGAGGTGGGTGGCAAAGGGCAAAAGAAGATCGCCAAGGCCAAGATTCTCCTGGTCGGGGCGGGAGGCCTTGGTTCGCCTGCCGCGCTCTATTTGGCGGCAGCCGGAGTCGGCCACATCGGCCTCATCGATAGCGACGTAGTCGATCTAAGCAATCTGCAACGCCAGGTCCTGCACCACACGTCGGATGTCGGACGGCCCAAGGTCCTCTCGGGTAAAGAAAAGATTCAGCGGTTGAACCCCGACGTCCAGGTCACGATGTACGAAGAGCGGCTGACGGCTGGCAATGCCCTGAAGATCATCAGCGACTACGACGTCGTCATCGACGGAGTCGATAACTTTCCGGCGAAGTTCCTGATCAACGACGCCTGTTTCTTTGCTGGCAAGCCACTCATCCATGGCGGCATCTTGCGCTTCGACGGACGGGTAACGACTATTGTGCCAAAGCAGTCAGCCTGCTATCGTTGCGTCTTCAAGACTCCGCCACCGGCAGGCCTGGTCGCCTCCTGCCAGGAGGCTGGTGTGATCGGCGTATTGGCCGGCATCATTGGTACGATTCAAGCGACGGAAGCCTTAAAACTGATCCTCGGCATTGGACAGCCGCTCACGAACCGGCTCCTGGACTTCGATGCACGTAAGACGCTGTTCCGCGAGATCAACGTAAAACGTAATCCCGATTGTGCGCTCTGCGGGGCGCACCCGACAATTACCGAATTATTCGATGACGGCGATCCGTTTGCTGGCTGTAGCGTCCAGCCATAACCCTGTGATGTTGTGACGTAAGGTGGAGGCACCATGGCAAAGATGAAAGCGCTGGTTTGTCGCGAGTGCGGCAAAGAATATCCAACTCAAGCGATCCACGTCTGCGAGATGTGCTTTGGCCCTCTCGAAGTGAAGTACAACTACGAGGAAATCAAAAAGAGTATTTCCCGAAAGAAGATCCAGGACGGGCCATTGAGCATCTGGCGCTATGCCGATCTCCTACCCGTGGAGGGACCCAATTTTCTCGGTCCCCATGCTGGGATGACGCCGCTGGTACGTGCGAAAAATCTCGGCGCCTTTCTCGGACTGGACGAGCTCTATATTAAGAACGACACGGTCAACCATCCCACCCTCTCGTTCAAAGATCGGGTTGTTGCGGTCGCTATCACCAGGGCACGCGAACTGGGATTTGAAACCATCGCCTGCGCCTCAACCGGCAACCTAGCAAATTCCGTCGCCGCCCATGCGGCTGCAGCCGGCATGCGCGCTTACGTGTTCATTCCTAGTGATCTGGAAGCCGCCAAGGTGCTTGGCAACTTGATCTACAAGCCGAATGTGGTCGAGGTTGAAGGCAACTACGACGATGTCAATCGTCTCTGTAGCGAGATTGCCGGCGAGTATCCCTGGGCCTTCGTGAATATCAACATCCGGCCCTATTATGCAGAAGGCTCGAAAACGCTTGCCTACGAAACCGTGGAGCAACTCGGCTGGCGTACGCCGGATCAAGCGGTCATCCCGATGGCCTCCGGCTCGCTCCTGACCAAGATCTGGAAGGGCCTCCATGAGATGAAAACTCTGGGCCTGGTTGACGAGGTCCGCACGAGGGTCAACGGCGCGCAGGCTGAGGGCTGCTCTCCTATTTCGACAGCCTTCAAGGCAGGGCGTGATTTCTTTAAACCGGTGAAACCCAAGACTATCGCCAAGTCACTGGCCATCGGCAACCCGGCCGACGGCTACTATGCACTCAAAGCAACTGCCGAGAGTAAGGGATCCATGGACATGGTGACAGACGAGGAAGTGGTTGAAGGAATCAAGCTGCTGGCGCAAACGGAAGGGATCTTTGCGGAGACGGCAGGTGGGGTCACCATCGGCGTGCTGCAGAAACTGGTCAAACAAGGCACAATCAAGAAAGGCGACGTCACAGTCGCCTATATCACCGGTAACGGATTGAAGACGCAGGAAGCGGTGATCGATGCGGTTGGCAGGCCGCACCGCATTCAGCCGAGCCTCACGAGCTTCGAGAAAGCTTTTAAGATAGGGGGAAATGGTGGTGGTGCCGCATGATTAAAGTCCGCATTCCAACCCCACTCCGTCCTCTCACGAAGGGACTGGGAGAGGTCGAGACAGATGCCACGAGCATCATGGCAATGATTGATACCTTGAATACCGCCCATCCTGGGATCAAGGATCGCCTCTGCGACGACACTGGGGAACTTCGCCGTTTCGTGAATATTTACGTCAACGAGGAAGATATCCGCTTCCTTAAAGGCAAAGAGACCTCGCTCAAACACGGCGATGAAGTCTCAATTGTGCCAGCTATTGCAGGAGGCTAGTCATGGCAAGTATGAAAGTACATATCCGATTTCCAGAAAACAAGATCAAGGAGCCGGTCATCTACCAGATCGGACACGAGTTTAAGGTGGTCACGAATGTCCGGCGGGCCGATGTGCGGGAAACGACCGGCTGGATGGATGTCGAACTGACCGGAGAGAGCACGGAAGTCGAGCGGGCGGTTGCAGGCCTTCGCACGAAGGGTGTCATTGTCGACCCGATCGAACTCGAATTGGACGTGTAACCGTAATCAACAATACTGGGAGGCTTTGCACCCTCCTTCAACCATGAATCCCTACTCGTCACCCATCACTGATCACGGAATTTATGGAACTGACCGATCAACAGATTCAGCGCTATAGCCGTCAAATCATTCTCAACGAGATGGGCGGCAAGGGCCAGACCAAACTGCTCAAGGCGAAAGTCTTGCTGATTGGCGCAGGCGGCCTCGGCTCCCCTGCAGGACTCTATCTTGCGGCAGCTGGTATCGGCACCATCGGCTTAGTCGATGGTGATGTCGTTGATCTCTCGAATTTGCAGCGACAGATCATGCACTCGACTACTACGGTGGGCATGCCGAAAGTTGAGTCAGGCCACAAGACCCTGTCGGCTATTAATCCTGAAATCACGATCAAGACCTATCGCCAAAACGTGGACAGCGATAATATTCTTGCGCTGGTGTCCCAGTTCGACATCGTACTGGACGGCTCCGACAACTTTGCGACCAGATTCCTCGTCAATGACGCCTGTTTCTTCGCGAAAAAGACGCTCATCTCCGCCAGCATGTTCCGCTTCGAGGGACAGCTCACCACGATCAAGCCCCATGCAGGCTATCCCTGCTACCGCTGCCTCTATCCGGAGCCACCGCCTGCCGGGTTGGTGCCGAATTGCCAAGAGGCGGGCGTCCTGGGAGTCCTCGCCGGTACCATGGGCATCCTGCAAGCGTCGGAAGCCATCAAGGAAATTCTCGGCATCGGCGAAACCATGGCCGATCGCCTGCTGATCTACGACGCTTTGGAGATGAAATTCAGAAAGGTCCGTCGTCCGAAGGACCCGGATTGCCGTCTCTGCGGGGCAAAACCCACCATTACGGACTTGAAGAGCGATTACACCGTGTCCTGCACGATCTGAGGGAGTCGAGACAAACATTGAACCCTGACAGTCATCAGGTCATTATCATGACTACTCATATTAAAACGGCTTGAGGGCTTTAAGACGGTGAAACGTTCCGACGGTTAATTCGAATGCCCACTCCCCTTCACATTCCCCAAGCAATTCTCGACGACATGGTAGCCCACGCACGCGCGCTCGATCCCTACGAATGCTGTGGACTCCTGGCCGGAAACCACGGAACCGTCACCCAGATGTATCGAATCAAGAACATCGTCGCCCTTGAGGGGGCCGAAAAACTGTCGTCCTTTGACCCGGCCAAAGCGGCGCATCTTGAACGGCTCTCGCCGGTTGAACGAGCTGAAATTGCCTTCGTCATGGATATGGCAGACTTTTCCGCTGCGAAGAAAGACATGCGAACCAAAGGCCTCGATCTGCAAGTGGTCTACCACTCCCATCCACACGACCCGGCGCGCCCCTCGATCACCGACATCAAAATCGCCACTGACTACGAAGAGATTTGGACCAAAATCAACCTACCGACCCCCGCCTATCTCCTCGTATCGCTTATGGAAAAGTCGAAACCGGACATTCGATGCTACTGGATTGATGGCGGGATGGCCACGCAGGTACCCATCATGACCGCTCCCTAACAGCGGTCTATTGGTCGGTCGAACTGCGTCAGACTTAAACGACCTGACAGGACAAAACACCAGATAGACCTCTCACGGATTTCTAATTTGTTTCCTAGATCCACAAATGCGACAATGTCTTCCTGATTGACTTCACAGAAGGAGCGCTCGTTATGCCAGATCTGCGTACGACTCTTCTCGCCGCGGTCAGCTTCTCCCTCTTGACCCTCACCGCTTCTCCAAGCTTCGCCGAAGACAGAAGCTTCTATAGCCCCGTCATTTATCTTGATACAGAAAACCATCGCATTCTGATTTCTACGCTTGGATCAGTGTTTTACATCGACGTGCCGGAAGCGGCACGGCCCCATATGGAGAAGCTGCAGGTCTCAACCCTAGTGGACTTTGTCGTTGAAATACGAGGCGAAGGACAAATGCCCGTGCTCAAAACCTGGAAGGTCAAATCCGGGGATACTACGTGCAAATACTTCGATGGAAAAGGATGTAAGTAAAGCTAGCAACCTTCACCGCGAGCGCGGCCAAAGCCATGGAAACACCGAAGATGACCCCTCTAGGCTCTGTTAAGACTACGTTGAAAGTGCGAATGGTACTGGAGGTTTTTTGAGCAGCCGCATGCTCATTCGGAACTACCGAGCATGTCGTCAATGAGTGGCCTGTTGATGTCGGTGCAGCCCAGGCAAATCGTATCAAAGAGCGCTTCGTGATCAGCCACAAAGTTTCTAGCGTCCGTTAACTTCTCGTTCATGACCTCGCCATGGCAGGTCTCGCAGAGCATCATCAGCCCGCGAGAGACGGATACGGTTTTTCTACCTGCGCTTCCAGCCATCGTGAACTACACCGCCCCTTTCTGCCTCGCCAGCCAAAAATCTTCAGCTTCTAGATCAACTCCGCAGACCGGGCATTCATACACCGTTTCACCAGCTGGGAGCTGGATTTCCGTTGCGTCAATTCGCCCTCGACAGACATGATAGAACCGCCCACGCGCGTCTTCATTGTCCAACGGATCGCTTTCGTAAATCAGCACCATCGCGCTATCCCTCTCGTGTGAGTCGTAGTATACCGACGAGTCCAATTCATCTGCAACGGCTTATCACTCTTGATCGCTCGCTCGCCTCGCACACCGTTTATTAACCTTGATGTACCGGCGTGCGAGTGCGCTTCACGAGCGGCAATCAGCAGCAGCGACGCTGCAGGCTACACTTGGAATTGGGCATCATAGAGTCGCGCATAGACCCCTTCCCGCCCGATCAAAATCTCATGTGTCCCGTCTTCCACGACATGGCCATCATCAACGACGATAATGCGGTCCACATTGTGGATCGTCGAAAGCCGATGGGCGATGATAATCGTCGTCCGTCCTCGGGTTAGCTCGTTGAGGGCTTCTCGAATCTTCACCTCTGTTTCAGTATCAATATTCGACGTTGCCTCGTCGAACAAAACAATGGGAGGATCTTTCAGGAGAACGCGTGCGATTGACACGCGCTGCCGCTGTCCGACTGAAAGCTTAACGCCTCGCTCCCCGATCCAGGTGTCATAACCCTCCGGAAGGGCCATGATAAACTCATGCGCCCGCGCGGCCTTGGCGGCGGCTTCCACCGCCTCGTGTCCCGCTAACAGATTCCCATAGACGATATTCTCGCGTACCGTACCATTAAACAAAAATGGCTCCTGCTGCACTAAGCCGATCTGGCTGCGTAGAAAGCTCAACGGCAGCTCTCGGATATCGTATCCATCGATCGTGATGGCGCCCTCCGTCACATCGTAGAATCTGGGGATGAGCTTGAGCATCGTGCTCTTCCCCGCCCCGCTCGGTCCGACCAGCGCAACCCGCTCCCCGGCTTGTATGGCAATGCGCACGTCCATCAGAATCGGTACATCCTTCCGATAGTGGAACTTCACATGCTGAAAGGCTACTTCGCCCTTCAGCCGGTTCGGCGGCAGTGCCAGCCCCACCTGATCATGCACGTCCGGGATAATATCGAGAATGTCAAATACCCGCTCACTCGCTGCTAAGGCATGTTGCAGCATGTGGTTCAGGGAGTGAATTTGATTGATCGGGACATAAAACAGCGCCGAATAAGATATGAACATCACGAGCTCACCGACCGAGAGATGCTGCTGCAGAACTTCGGCGACTCCAAACCACAGCACCAGCACTCCGCCCAAACTTCCGATGAGCGCCATGCCTGGTGAATAGAATGACCAGAGATACATTGCCTGCAGCGTCTCATGCCGGCACCGGTCACTTTTTCGCCCGAAGCGTTCCTGTTCATAGGGTTGCCGGTTGAACCCAATCGTTTCGCGAATGCCGGCCAGCGCATCCTGCAACAGCGCATTCAGCTCAGCCGCACCCTTGCGGATGGCCTGATAGTGCCCATGCACCCGCTTCGTGAACTCGGTAGCCCCGAGCACCAATAGGGGGATCGGCAGCAAGGCCAACAAGGCCAGCTTCCAATTGAGCCAGACGAGCACCGTCATGATTCCGATCAGGGTAAGGCTGGCTGTGATCATCTGCTCCAACCCATCGACGAAAATCCGCTGCATATGTTCCGTGTCGTTCAATACCCGCGACATGATCTCGCCCGTCGGACGATTTTCAAAAAAGCTCATCGAGAGCCGCTGCAGTGCCGAGAAGACCTGCACGTGCAAATCATGTACGACTTGTTGTTCTAAGGAATTGTTCAGCCGAATGCGCATCGAACTGCAAAGATTACGAAACAGATAGGCTGCCACCAGCCCGCCAAACACCCATACCAGCAGCTCCGTGCGATGGGCTTGAATGACCTCGTCGATCAGCACCTTGATGAGCCACGCGGGAATGAGTTCGAATGCCGTCGCAACGCTAGCAAAGAAGAAGGTGCCCACGACCATGGATCGGTAGGGGCTGAGATACTGGAGCACACGCAGAAGAGTTTTCACAGGGACGTTCGATTCACGGTAGATTAAATCACCGGGGTTGGTTCTTTTTGCCAATAGCGGCTGAATTCGGCCAGTTGCGCAAGCGTCGACATATCGGTCATCCGGTCCAGAAATACTTTACCGATCAGGTGATCCAGCTCGTGCTGAATGCAAACGGCATAGAGACCGGTCGCTTCGATGTCGATAGGCTTGCCCTTACGATCCAGCGCTTGGACTCGCACCAGAGAGGGGCGCGTCACCTTCCCACGCAGCCCATCGACGCTCAGACAGCCTTCCCAATTTTCTTCCTGCTGGGGACCATAGAGCACGAGCTTGGGATTGATAAGCACCGTGTTGGGAAACCCATCCGCGCCATCGCCCTCGCAACCCAAGACCACCACTTGGATCGAGCGGGAGACCTGGGGGGCAGCTAGCCCGATGCCGGGCTCGTCTAGCATGGTTTCAAAGAGATCATCGATAAAACGCTGCAGCTCTTTCGTACGAATGTCGCGCAGGTCCACCTTCGCCGCCACCTGGCGGAGTATGGGGTTACCGAGCTTTGCAATCGGAAGAATCGCCATGAAACTTACCTATAGTCCTTCGTACGAATGATGCATCGAACAAACGGGCTCTCAAAATATAACACAGGGTTTTTCGCACCCGCAAGGCGGCGCCTGAAGCAGCACGACAGATGAGACTTCCAGGCTGAAGGAGCTTTAACCCCGCATCGCCATGCAACCGCTAGCGAGTCCGCGGCGGCCGCTTCGGATCTGGCATTTGGAAACTATCCTGTTGGCTCTTCCACCATTCCAACCACTCGATCGCCCATTCTTGGCGGTCTTGCTTACTCGAGGCTTCCCAATCGTGGAACTCCGTTTCATGTCTGGTCAGGATCCAAAGCGAATGGAGGGCTGAGAGGGCAACAAACCGCTCCTCGTCTGCCACCATCCCCACCAGCACCGGCACCACCAGCTTCTCTCTCACGTAGCGCGCCTCGAACGCCGCAGTTTTCCGGATCGTCGAATTCAGATCTTTGGCCATGGCCTCGATCGCCCGGACAGCTTTTGCCGCGTCCAAGCGCACCACCACCCGCAAAGCATGTTCCCGCACACGGGGCACCTCGTTCGGCTCCGAGGCCGCTACCACGAGGGCTGGTACGGCTGACACCGCCCTTAACATCGAAATGGTTTCAATGACATTGTACCGAATGCGCGGCGACGACAGCGTCAGGCCCTTAACGAGAGCCGGCACAGCGGGCTCGCCTAGATGTACGAACTCCCCCATCGCCCAGAACTCTTGCTTGCCTTCGAGCAAGGGCAGCAGTGCCTCAGCGCGTTGCAGCTCATCCGCCGTCAAGGGCTTCGTATTTTGCGGGACTGACTCAGCGGGAAGATCCTGTCCCTTCGGAGGCATCTCATAGGGGATCTGAACCGGGATAACCCATGTCTTGACCCCCGATTTAGCCCAAAGAGGTTGCGCCAGCCCTGCCAATACCACCAACAAAACGATCCCCCAGACACCTGCATATCGTAGCTGCACGGTCATCTCTTTTCCTCCTCTTCGCTGCTCTTTCGCTCGTCCTGCCGATGGACGATTTCGTAAAACACTGGCAAGACCACCAAAATCAACACGGCTGCCGTGAGCATTCCGCCTACTACGACACGCGCCAGCGGCTTCTGGGCCTGCGATCCAATGCCAGTTGCAAGCGCGGCTGGTAAGAGGCCGATGGCCGCGCCTAGCGTCGCCATGAGAATCGGGCGCATCTGCACGTCAGCTCCCTTCCGAATTGATTCACGAAGGGCCATCCCCGTGCGCCGAAATTCTTCAACCCGTGAAATAAGTAAAACGCCTCCCAAAATCGCCACGCCTAGCGTCGAAATAACGCCAACTGCGGCAGAAATACTAAAATTTGTATGGGTAACGACAAGGGAAAGGACTCCTCCCACCAATGCAAACGGCACGGCGCTCAATACCAGAAACGCATTTTTGAACGAATCGAACACTCCATATAAGAGGAAGAAAATGATCAGCAAGCTGATCGGCACTACGATCACCAATCGTTTCTGCTCGTCTTGAAGCTGATCATATTGACCAGCCCATTCCATCCGATACCGTTCAGGCAGGCTCACCTCTTTGGCCAAGTCCGCTTGTGCCTCCTTAACCGTACTTTGGAGGTCCCGATCCCGGACGCTAAACTTAATGGGAATATAGCGTTCGTTGCCCTCGCGATAGATGATGAAGGCGCCCGTCTGCGTCGTGATCTTGGCCACCTGCTTCAAGGGAATCCGTGACCCATTGGGCGTGCTGACGAGAATATTACCGATTGAATCCACGTCTTGCCGGAACTCTGGGAGAAACCTGACGACAAGATCGAACAGCCGCTCCCCCTCATAGACCTGGGTCACGGCCTGCCCTCCAACCGCTGCCTGCACTACGGCATTCACGTCAGCGACTTGCAGCCCGTAACGCGCGCTCGCCTCACGATCGACCTGGATCAACAGATTCGGCTGTCCCACAAGACGGAAGATCCCTAAGTCTTTGACGCCAGGCACCTTCCGCATGACCGCCTCGATCTCAATGGCCTTCGCCTCCATGGTCTTAAGATCCGGGCCGAAGAGCTTGATGGAGTTCTCCCCCTTCACCCCCGACATCGCCTCTTGCACATTATCCTGAATCACCTGTGAGAAATTAAAGATGATGCCAGGAATTTCTTTCAGCCTACCCTCAATCTCTTCGATTAAGGCATCCTTACTCAACCCAGAACGCCATTCTTTTTCGGGCTTCAGATTGGCTAGGAACTCGGCATTGAAGAAGCTCGTTGGGTCTGTCCCATCGTCAGGGCGCCCTAATTGCGACACAATGGTCGTCACTTCCGGCGACTCGCGGAACAGATGACGGATCTCAGTTGCCAACTTCGCGGCCTGATCAAACGAAATATCCACTGGCATCGTGGCACGCACCCAGAGGTTCCCCTCCTCCAGCGCCGGCATGAACTCTCCTCCCAATGACTGTAGCGCCACAGCTGTCAGGGCCAAGAGCCCAACGCAGAAACTGACGACAGCCATGCGATGATCCAACGCCCACGTCAGCACAGTACTATAGGAATGACGAAGCACGCGTACGATTGCGGTATCCGCTTCACTGATCATGTCCTTGAGCAGGAAGGAACAGAGTACGGGAGCTAAGGTAAAGGCCATAAGCAGCGCGCCCAGCAACGCGAACCCATAAGTGATCGACATCGGCGCGAAAATCTTCCCCGGCACACCCGTCATCGTGAAGAGCGGAATGAAAGCCACCACGATGATCGCCGTCGAGAAAAAAATCGGCTGCCCCACCTGCCGAGCGGCTCGTACGATCTGCTGAGGAACCGTCAAACCATGAAGCTTCCCGTGCGCCAGATGAAAAAAAATGCTTTCCACCATAATCAAGGTGGCATCCACGATAATGCCGAAATCGATGGAACCGAGCGAAATCAAATTCGCCGACTGCCCAATGAGGCTCATCATCGTAAAGGTAAAGAGCAATGAGAGAGGGATAGTCAGGGCCACAATCAGCGACGCGCGGAAATGCCCCAAGAAGATGAACAGAATAACAAAGACTAGAACCATACCGCTGATGAGAATATCCGTAACCGTCTCTACTGTCGTATGGATCAAGGCCGTACGGTCGTAGAAGGTTTTAACCTGGACCCCCGCCGACAGCTTCCAAGTGTTGAGTTCTTCAACCTTCTGGCGCACTCGCTCGAGGACGGGCAGGGCCTTGTAGCCCCGCTGGAGGAGGACGACACCTTCCACAACATCATCGCGATCGTCGATACCGACCTTGCCCAGACGCACCCTGGAACCGACGGCGACCGTTCCCAACGTTTTGATAAAAACCGGTGTCCCCTCTTTTTCTGCCACCACCACGTTTTCAATATCCGCGATACCGTTGATCAAACCGAGTCCGCGGATGTTGTAATTCTGTGCGCCAATGGTCAGGTAATTCCCTCCGACATTCGCATTACTGTTGGTCAAGGCGGACATAACCTGCGACAGATTGACGCCGTAGCTGATCAAGCGGCCCGGATCGATATCGACGTGGTACTCCTTGGTCGTCCCCCCGAACGCCGTCACATCGATAACACCGGGAATACGCCGAAACTCTCGGCGGACCTGCCAATCTTGAATCGTTTTCAAATCGGTCAGGGTCGTCTTGCCGTCCCCGGTCAGTTCATAGCGATAGATTTCGGCAATCGCCCACCAGGGCGACAGCGATGGCGCCGCGCTGGGAGGCAACTGCACCGCGCCCACTCGATTTAAGACCTCCTGGCGGTCACGAAAGATTTCTGTATTGAAATCGAAATACACCTTGATATCGCTCAACCCGAAGATCGACACCGAGCGAATGTCCGTGAGGCCCGGCATGCCGTTGAGCGCGACTTCGATGGGGATCGTGATTTGGCGTTCAATTTCTTCCGCCGACCATCCAGGGTACTGGGTGATCAGCTCAACCATTGGTGGGGAAGGATCGGGATAGGCGACGATATCGAGGGTATGAAAGGCGTAGAGTCCGCCAAAAAAAAGCAGAAACCCTAGGGTGCAGACCATGACCCGCTGGACCAACGCGAGTTCGACGATTTTAGCTAGCATGCGATATGATTCGATCCCAATTCAAAGTAGGAAAACCCCGCGCACCGCGCACTAGTTCTTCGCTTCTTGCCCTTTGATCAGGACCGCGCCTTTAATCACAATGCGTTGCCCCAGCTTTAAGCCTTCCAGGACCCGCACGCGATCCGATGAGATCGCACTCACTTTGACTGCCTGCTTGGCATAGCGATCAGGACCTTTCACTACGTATACGAACTGCTTCCCATTCACTTCTAAGACGGCTTCGCGCGGGATCAGCAGCAGCGGCGTATCATTGCCGACCTGGATCTGGAGGCGGGCAAACATTTCTGGCTTCAGCCGGTGATCCGCATTGTTGACCGAAGCGCGCAGCTTAATGGTCCTGGAGGTCGGATCCACCACGTCACCGACGCTGGCCACAGTCGCGGGAAATCTTACCTCGGGATAGGCCTCCACGCTGAGCTTGGCAGCCTGCCCTTTTTTGACCATCGCAAGATCCCGTTCATACACATCCGCCACCACCTGCAGCACATCAAGATCAGCCACCGTAAACACGACCAGACCGGAATCGCCCCCGATCGATTGGCCGGGCGTCACGTTCCGTTCCACAACAGTCCCCGTCAAGGGGCTCTTCATTTCGAATCGGGACGTGATTTTCTGTCGTTCGAGCGGCTTCTCCAATTCCTCTGCCGGGACCCGCAGCGACAATAGGCGTTCTTTCGCGCGGCGGAACTCTGCGCGCGCCTTGGTCAACTCGTTCTCCGCTTGCTTGAGGTCCTTCAACGGTAAGGCTTTATTTTCATATAGGTCTTGCGCTAAGTCATGAGCACGGGTCGCGTATTGAAGTTCCGAGTCTTCCTTGACGTACTCCGAATAGGCTTGGGCGATTTCCTGACTATCCAACACCAACAGCACATTGCCGGCCTGCACGCGATCCCCTAAATGTACCAGCACCTCAAGGACCCGCCCCTGGAGGGGAGAGGAAATTCTGGAATAGCGATCCTCCCCATAGGCGACCTTCCCGACCAGCGTAAGCTCATGCACCCCCGATCCGACTTCGACAAGCGCTGTTTCGATCCGCGAATGCGACTCCGCAGCTGATCCGGCTACCTGAACTGGCAGAGTTGCGGCATTCGAGACAGCCGATTGCTCTCCACGCCCGCACGAAGCTAGAAGGAGCAGGGTTAGCGTGGCCGTACTGAAGAGCGAGAGCCCTTCCACCACCACTGACCACGATAGGATGGCGACCTTCATGAGGAGATCTCCTGCCCCACGGCGCTTTCTAATTGGAAGAGGTTACGCTGATAGTTAAACAAGGCTTCGATGTAGTTTTGCTGAATCAATCGCGAAGTACGTGCGGCATCGAGCAAGTCTAGAATCGTCGCACCGCCTCGTTCATAGGCTCGCTCGACGATCGTCACGCTCGAGCGAGCCTCTTCCAACACCCCGCCGACATAGGCTTCGACCAATCGCCGGCTCTGCAGCAGGTTTCGATAGGCCACCTCGACTTCGTTCTCCACGAGATTGACGGTCTTACTCAAGTCAGCCTCGGCAGTTTGCACCGCCACCTCCGCCTGCCTGATCCCGCCCTGATTCCGGTTGAATACTGGCAATGGCAGCCCTAAGTTGAGGGACCACTGCTGGGGATTGTCCGGCCCCTGGGGGCCCTGAACGGCATACCCAGCCCCGATGGTCACATCAGGGATCCGGTAGGCCTTAGCCAGCTTCAGATCGGCCTCGCGTTGCGAATAGGTAAACCGCCTCGCTTTGATATCAGGGCGGAGCTCGAACGCAGACGCACGCAGCTTGGTGATACTTGGGTCGATGCGCCGAAAGTCCAGCTCCGTTGTTAATTCCAGCGTGTTTTTAGCCGACAGCCGCACGAGCTGCCGAAGCTCTCCACGAGCCGTTTCCCCTTCCTGCAAGGATTGAATCACCTGTGATTGAAAGTCGACCATCTGCAGTCGGATGCGAATGAGGTCTATTTCAGCAATGTACCCCTTCGCCAACCGAATCGTATTGATCTCAAGAATGCGGGAGAATCGGGCGCGATTCTCATCGGCCAAGGCCAAGCGTCGCTGAGCCAGCAGGATCCGGTAATACGTGTCCTTGACGGTGAACCCCAATTGGCGCACGGCATCTTCAAACGATGCTTCCGCTGACTGGCTGCCATAGCCCGCACTTTCGATCCGATAACCGCGCTTACCGGCTAACTCAAACAGCTGCTGTACTTGGCTGATGACTGCCCCGCTATTCGATGCCGTCCGCCCCTGCGTAAAGGAGCTGAGGGTTCCGATCGTGGCCACAGGATTGGGAAAGAGCGCTGCAGTGATTTGTTGGCCCTTGCTGTATTCAATGCCATACTTGGCGATGAGGACATCAAGATTTTGACTTATAAATAGTGCCAGCGCCTCATTGAGGCTCAGGCGAATCACCGGCGATGCAGTGGAGGCCTGGTCAGAAGCTGGCGCAGGCGCGGGCGAAGCCGCGCGGGCAGAATAGACGGACACGTTCACGAGGCTGAGTACAGTACCAAGGCAAATAAGACGGACGTGTCGAGTGACAAACATGAACAGCCCTCCGTACGACCGGCTCACAGGCGCTGATCTACATATTATAGATCAGCGTATCTGCGTTTCAACTAGCCCCCAATTATACAGATCTGAAGGGAGGAAACAAAGAATTTCTTGAGTAATACGCACTCAATAGGCCCAGTTACTGCATCGTCAATTCCGGCCAAGCCCGGGCATCGAGTCGTAGGGCCTCACCCACGCTGGTCATCGATTCGAGTCGAGACAACAGATCAACTAATGGATCGGTAGAGGATTCCCCAAAATGTGTGGAGACACGAAGAGCTATGGTCAATCGCCGGACAGAGCCGCTCTGGCCCCCAAGAACACTGTAACAGGGAGTCGTTACACGCCCGGTAGGGCGAAACACATCCAGAAGGTTGATTCACGATCCATGAGAGCGGCCTCACTGGCCAGTGAGGCCGCAGTCGAATCTCGCCTTAGGTGTTGGTGTCACGCAGGTACTTGCGGACCCGGACTTGCAGTTGGTGCTTGCGCAGTAACTGCCGCCGGATGACGTCACGATCTTCGGCTACGATGCGCACCAGACGATCGACATCCTCCGCATGCTCAAGGACCAACTCAGAGAACTTGGCCATTTGATTTTCAAGATGTTCCAACCGCCACAACGCGTCCTTATTAAGTTCTCCAGTCGACTTCTGAATCGGTGCCTGCGCCACTCTCTGCTTCACAAGCGACGCCCTTAATACATTCCGCTTCATGCGCACTCCTTTGCTCGACGAGTCACGATCGTATCAACGCTGTCCACTGCAGTATCGACTCCGATTCCCACGATGTCAACGAATCTACTTTCTTTCTATTTCCTCGGCGTCCTGCGTATGCCTGAGTCTTACTTCTCCGGAGTGTTCACTCGTGCGTAGTTCGTACACCCTCGTTCTTCTTTCAAGTCACACGCTTTGCCAAAGAATTTGAGTGCGTCTTCACGAGACTGTCGTACCCCTTTACCAAACTCATACATCACTCCAAGATTATTACATCCAAACTTATTCCTGCCGTCACAGGATTTCCGATAGAACTCTGCTGCTTTGAAGTCGTCCTGCTTGACGCCTTTTCCACCTTCATACATAATCCCAAGATTGAAACATCCCCCCGCAAACTTCACGCGTGAAGTGTTGCGCGCAAACTGCCCATCACAGGCTTTCTGATAGAGCTCCACCGCTTTGGATTTGTCCTGCGCGACACCTTCTCCGTTGTCATACGACACCCCAAGATAACCACATGCCCCCGCATCGCCCTGCTGACAGGCCTTAGTCAGCTCTTCAGGTGTCGCCACACGCAGTTGTTCCACAGTCATCTCCGCAGGATTACACCCCACACCTCCAAGCGTGCCTATGAGTAACAGCAGTGCTGTCAGCAACCTTCGCATCGTTGATATCCTTTCGTGTGGTAACGGTGCGGGAAAGTTTCTACTACATGAAGGGATATGTCAAAGAATGGAGTGATCCGAAAGTGGGGCTTACTGGGCGAGAGATCCGTTGTTTTCAAAGAGAGATTGTGTGTAAGATGGTGCGTAAATAAAATTTCGCATCTCCTTAAAAATATCATAAATATGTCACGACAGAAATCATCATAAGTTATTGCAATAATTGATAATTATGTATTGAGCTCTAAAGGAAATGAAACTGCATGCCTCCCTCGATCCATCCGGTTGACCTCATCGTCGCCCTTCGCGCGAAGCACTTGACCCCTGCCATCGTCTTCCTCACGTCGCGCCGCGCGTGCGATGAGGCAATGCAGGCCTTCGACCACAGTCACATCGTCCTCCCACCTGTTCGTCAGGAGGCCATTGCCGCCGTATTGGACAAGGTGATCGCCCAGTATCCCAGCATTGCCGAACACCCGCTCATTCCAATCGTCCAACGTATCGGCGTAGCAGCGCATCACGCCGGTCACCTGCCCTCGTGGAAAATCGCAGTAGAGGAGCTGATGCGTCATGGTTGTCTCGACGCCGTCTTCGCGACGACGACGCTGGCCGCCGGGGTCGACTTTCCCGCCCGCACCGTGATCATCACGCAATCCAGCATCCGCAAGTCCCGTGACTTTATGGACTTGACGATCGGTGAAGTGCAGCAGATTGCCGGTCGCGCAGGACGCCGCGGGAAAGATCTCGTCGGGTTCGCCATCGTCACCCCCTCCCCCTATATTGATCTGACCGTGCTGACCAAGGGCTTCACGGGCCACCCGGAAGCCATTAATAGCCAATTCGTCATCAGCTATCCGATGGTCCTCAACCTCCTAAAAGCGCATCCCCTAGATCAAATCCAACCGATCCTCGCCAAAAGCTTTGCGCAATTCCAGCTTAACCAACGGGCAGAAGTCTTAGAACGCAAGTTGGATGATCTGCGCGTGCAAATGGATCCGTTTGGACCGCGCGTCTGCACCGACTGGATCGCAGAATGGCAGACCTTCGATCAGGTCCGCCGGCAGAAAACACACCGCGCCCCCATCAGAAAGTTTGAGTCACCAGAGATTGCCGCCCGTTTTCATTTTCTGACCCCCGGACGCGTAGTCGGTTTCGGTCGAAGCCGAGGCGTGGTCCTCCGCCAATATCGCAGTAAAGGTCAAAAGAGCCCGATGATCACGGCCCTGCGTCAAGGCGGAGGCATTACCGAATCCCCCGCCTCCACCGTGACCGAAATATCCGACCGTATCCTCGACTGTGTGGATGCGCCGGTCTATCCCTGGTGCACACCGGGAACCGTGGAGGAGTTGCTCCAAAGCCTAGATGAATTGCCAACTAAACTACCGGAGCTTCCCATCCTGATTCCGAAGTCCAACGAGCCAATTCCTGATGCCATTGTCCAAATACTAGGCGACTTCGCCTGTCCAACCTGTCCATCGCGCGCCGCCTGCCAGAACGACTACCCCCTTGCCTCTAAGCTCCGGCAGGAACAGCAACGGCACATCAAGTCGATTCAGGCTCTGCGCACCAGTCTCTGGCATCGGTTCCAAGAGAAGATCGACGTCCTACAGCAGTTCGGATACCTCACGCCGATGGCCCGCCTGACCGATGACGGAGAATGGGCCAGGCTCATCCGCATCGACCACTCTCTGCTCATCACGGAACTGCTCCGGGCCAACGCCTTCAATGGTGCCGATCCCGCAATGCTGGCCGCCGTCATGTCGAGCATCTCCAATGACGACGATCGCCCTGGCTCCTTTCCCCGCGTCAGTTCAGGACTGGCCTCATTGCTCGGACAGGTGCGCAAATTGGCTGCATCGTTGTCGCCACATGAAGAGCCCCCACTCTTGCGAGCCGATATCGCTGCGGTAACGGAACGATGGATCGGCGATCCCACCCTCACCTGGATCGGTCTCTGTAAAAGCACCTCGATGGCTGAAGGGGATATCTATCGCCTCTTGGCACGAACCTTGGAGTTTTTGTCTCAACTCCATACGCTTAAAGCGACGCACCCAGGATTGGCAGACACCGCCTCACGGGCCATCGCCGCCTTGCGCCGCGGTGTGCTGGAGGAATTACCCTAAGAAAAGGCGTGTCGGGATATGGGAACATGGGTGGCTGCCTTGCTATACTTAATTTTCTTTATCGCTTCTAACCCCAACCAACTATGACGACCGAAGAACTAGAACAACTGCTGGCTCAACAACCTATCGCCCTCTTGCATCGTCTGGCACGAGGGCGGGTG
Organism: Nitrospira lenta; assembly: GCA_945865525.1. Taxonomy (GTDB): domain Bacteria; phylum Nitrospirota; class Nitrospiria; order Nitrospirales; family Nitrospiraceae; genus Palsa-1315. The sequence continues at coordinate 78,692 of CAMBDY010000002.1, forward strand.
CAGCGGCATTTCCGTGCCGGCAAGCGCCGCTTGATCGAAGTCTTGCTGCGCCACTCCGCGGAGAATCGCGCCGGTTTCGAATCCGACCTCATGACCTTGATCGGGGAGAAACCGGTTCAACCGGCTCCAGCCCCTCCGCATGCCACAACTGTACGAAAGTCGAAGCTCTCGGCGCCGCCGTACCGCCTTGGGAAAAGACCAGCAGGACCGGAATCGCAGGAGCCAGGCATCACTCTCGCCACTTGGCTAGAAGGACTGGGAGTGCCATCCTCGTTGCAGCCCTTTATTCCAGATGCCTGGCAGGAGAACGCCATCGCTAAATTGCGAGAGAGCGACGTGGTCGTGAGCGTGCCAACGGGAAGTGGCAAAACCTATGTCGCAGTCGAAGCCGCTCGCCGTGCCATCGCAGAGAACCGGACCGTTATCTATACCTCGCCGCTCAAGGCCCTCTCCAATACGAAGTACACGGAGTTCTCGAAAATCTTCGGAGCGGACCAAGTTGGCATCCTGACCGGAGACCGGCGCGAAAACAGACAAGCACCCCTCCTGATCATGACGACGGAAATTCTGCGCAATCTGCTCTACGACGCAGGCGGCGGTGAAATCGACGTGAGGTTGGATACGTTGGGCTTGGTGATTTTGGACGAGTCGCAGTATATCGCAGATCCCGAACGGGGGGTTGTCTGGGAAGAAACCATCATCTTCTGTCCAAGCCAAGCGAAACTGCTTTTACTCTCGGCTTCGATCGGTAATCCCCATGACATTGCCGACTGGCTCACGTCGATCAGACAAATGCCCTGCCACTTGATCAAGCATAGCACCCGCACCGTGCCGCTGCGGGCCGGCTACCTCCATCCAAACGGCAAACTCTCGCCACTCTTTCGCACCGTCGGCATTCCCCATGGGCATCAAGGACATCTCCATCCGGAAGCCAAACGGCTCTTTGCACAATACGAAGACGAAACTCAGCCATCAGGGCGCCGCCGCTAGCTATTCAGATCTCTGTAAAAAAAGAAAAGAACGGCGGAAGTTGTCCCCTGCATCGTGCCAAGTCCCTTGACCCGCAAGCCCTGAGCCCTGTATAACCGCTGGCTGGCGACAGTACTGATTGCCCCGTCCACCTTCTGCATAATTGTCAGAGGGTGTTATCTGAAGCTCGGTGAAACTGTGCTTCTCCAATGCGCCCGTAGCTCAATGGATAGAGCATCTGACTACGGATCAGAAGGCTATAGGTTCAAGTCCTATCGGGCGCACCACCTCATTCTCACCGCCCCCCGCTGAGTTCCTTCCTGGCTAGTGAACGCATCATCACCGGATCGTTGTAGGCCACCTCGCTCAAAGCATCCATGATATGGAGTCCTTTTTCCGCCACCAACTCCTTAGCCTGCGCATAACTCTTCGATGTAAATCGCGCCACGGCCGGTTGCCCATTGACAATCTGACAAGCCAGGATCTCGCCATTCACCTCCAGCGTGCCTCCCTGTTCAACCAGCGTCTTGGCCTGCGCCGACGTAATACCATGAAGCTTCGCAAACTCCTCTAGCCCGCCCGTTTCAACCAATCGGCCATCCGGCATAATACAAAGCCGCTTGAAATGGGGCGACCAATCCTTACGGAAATCAATGTACTTGATGTCTCCACCCTTGGCGACCACGCGGTCCAATGTCCGATAGTCAAGTCCAAGGTTCTTCTGTTGCAACTTCGCCTTCAATTCCTCAGGCAACGTGCGGGTGAACACCTGAAGCGCGGTCTCGAGAAGCATCAGCGATCGTGCCTGTGCCAACTGCTCGGCTTCAGCAAACTGCATAAGATCCAGCACAAAGCTCTGCTTGGGAGCGACAGCGGCAGGGTCGATGATGCAAGCGAACAGCCCTCGCGTGAGTAGTCCCTCCATCTGCGGATAGACATACACCCCCCCTTCCGTCAGAAGCGTCACCATTGTCTCCAGCGGAACCTCATAGCTCTCCGACAGGACTCTCGCATGACCCGGAAGGTCTTCCTGGTGCGTCATAGCACACACCGTGACATTGCCCGGCGCATCAAACTCAGAATAATCCTCGATGACGTTGTACAGCACCGTGGGCTTTGGCTTGTCGGATTTTTTCTTTATTTTAAACATGAGATATATAGCTCCATACTACTGATATCATACAAATAAATCTTGCTATGCTGACAGATTCTAGTAGGCTGGTAGCGTCATTAATCGTTTATCTTCAACTGGCTGGCCAACTGTAAAATGATAGAGCGACTGGAACGAATGGCCCTTGACTCCTATGATCTCATGGACCGGATCGTCGAAGAAGCAGCCGATCCCGGTGCCTCGCATCCCTACCGCCTCCGCCTCAAGATAGAGTATCTGGCCCAGCAAACCAGCTTCCCAGAACAAACGCGGATACTGCCAAGCCCCTCCCTCACGTAAGCGCCCATCAAACTCCGCAAGCATCCCCAACGAGAACGCACTATCCCCTGCAATGTCTTGATGGCAACTGAGCTGCACCGCTGTCTTCTTGGCATCTCCTTCCAGCAACCAATAGAGCGGCAACGTCTCAGGACAACCTGGTACTGGAGTCCAAATCAATTCTTCGTTCATCGATTGCTGGAGCACGGGCAATTTTTCACGGTCACGCACAAGAACATACAACCCCGGTGTCAATTCCGCCACGCGATGTACGAACAGCAAAAGATGAATAGCCGGCTTCCAGGACAAGACGTCCCAGGGCATCGGGCGATCTAATTGTGGCAGCTCCGCCGCAGGCAGAACTCGGTCCAACAGCTGAAAAAATGTAGCGGATGCCATGGCGGTCTTACCGTCGAACGAAACGGCACTTCGGCGTTGACGGATGATCTGGCCTGCGGAGGAGGCCGCATGATTCGTGAACGGTAAAAGCTGAGACAGCCTAGCCGTGGGCCCAGCGACAGAGGTCTGCTCCTGAGAGGTTTTCCAGCTTGCAGCGGCCACCTCGTCAATAATCTCCCACTGCACCCCGTGCTCTCCACTTAACCGATTGGCCCTCCCGCGCCAAGCTCCGGCTGCCAGAGTCTGTATGAGTGCGGGATCGAGAAATAGTGGGATCTCCGTCGGCTCGCCATGTTTCACATCGACGGCTTCACCGGTCACGTCTCCAGATGGCCAAACCACTGCCAGGCAGTCCGGATGCTCTGGCTCACCGACGTCAAAATCCTCTCCGCGGTCGGCGCCTAACAAGGTGGCAACCGTATCTTGCGCGACTCCATCCAAGAGCACCATGCTCCAGCCAAGAGTCGCCGCTGCAATCCTGGCCGTGCCAATTGCGTGGCCCACATCATGATTGCAGTAGCGGAACGCACGTTCGCCATACTTCCACGCTTCCCGCCAATGGATCGACGTCAACCCAATCAGAAAGGACTGAGCCGGGAACGGCGCAAGAAGCCGTGCCACGACACCTGCGTCAAACTCCGTTCGTAACTCGAGCCCATGTTCCTTTGGTGCGTAGTGGTAGAGCCCGGCCCTCAGATCCAGCCCCTCCATCTGCGGCAGGATAAGATAGCCTTCAGTCGGATGAAGATTCCCCGATGACGGATTGACTCGAAGCGCCCACTGCATGCTCCCGCCCCGCTTCCGCGCCGATAGTGCCAGTGCCAGTTCAAAAAACCGTGACAGCCCAGGTAACATGACCGGCGTGGATGGCACCACCCCCCGTTGATAGATCGCGTCATAGAACGGAGAGACTGGCTCGTCATCAGGCCTCAGCCGTGGCAACGGAACAAACAACGCCCCGTCATATCGACGAAAAGGATCAGGCTGACTTGCCCAGTCGAGATGCCCTAGCGAACGGGCATAGCGATTAAAATGATGTTTGGTTTGGACGTGATACCGGATCACGCGATCGATAGGATCGGTCGGCGCAGTCTCGTCTGGTTCACGGTACAAGGGAATTTCTGTGGCCATCGCAATAGGTTCCCACAGTCTACAGAGCCACAGGAAGAAAAGTAAATGTACGCATTGACCTCCTTTTCTCCCTCCACGTATGCTGCAACCACCTAGCCCAAGAGGAACCCAATGCAATTTGATCCAGCACTTGCCGCGCAACAAGCCTTTAGCCAGGCCGACGCCCATCGCGAACTCGGAGCCGACTGGGACGAAGCGGTCGAAGCCGAAGCTACTTTTTCCTCCACTGCCGGCTCCACGGCACGAACTGCCTACGAGCAACTTCTCGCACTCGCCACCCGCTATCCCCAAGCCCACTACTACCACGCCTTCTGCATCTTCATTACCTGGCAGCAGGTTACGGAAGAAACTATCGCTCATCATTTCCAGACCGGGGTGATGCTCTGTGAAGCCTATCTCCTTTCTCCGGAATCGAAAGATCCGCAAGACATCGCAGACGTCACCGAACTCTACGGTTCATTCCGCGATGGGTTGGGGCTCAATGAAGAGGATCAGATTCAAGTTGAATTTGAACGCGACGAACCAAAGGGCGGAGACTAAAGACTTCACGAAGAATGTCTGACGACCACAAACATCGTGCCCGCATCTTCCTCCATCGCGGCCAACTCGCTCAGGCCAAAGCGGCCTACGAACAGGCTGTCGCCACTGATCGCCTAAGTCTTAATCAGGGAGCCCTCTCTGACTCGCTCGGGAACCTCGGAAACGTCTGCGCCCTCTCAGGTGCTCTTGATCAAGCAGAAGACTGCTACAGAGAAGTTCTTGCGATTCAGCGGACGGAACAGAATCAACAGGCCATCGGCCAGACCCTCGTGAACCTTGGCAACCTCCACGTCGGAGCCGGCACACCGGAGAAGGCGCGTCCCTATTACCTCGAAGCCCTTGATCTTCTTACCCCTTTAAACGATCACCGAGCGCTCGGCATCCTCTACCATAATCTCGGACTGGAGAAGGCGTGCCAGAGCGAATGGGAAGCAGCCACCACCTACTTCACCCGCGCGCTCGATGCCCACCGCATCGTTGGTAATGAGGAGGGGCTGGCACTCACCTATAGTCAGATGGGCAAAACGTATCTGGATGCCAGCGACCTCCGGCCAGCGGAGAAATGTTTCAATAACGCATCTGAACATTTCGTCAAGCTTGGCAATGCGCCTGGCGAAGCAGCGGTCCTGCGCCTGCTAACCGACGTCTACCTCCGCGTTGCCGATCGCATCTCGGCCATTCGCTGTCGCGAGCGTGTCCTGTTCCTCGCCACCCATTACAACCTACCTGAGCTGAACCAGGATCTGGCAGCGCTGCACCAGATTCGCCAATCGCCCCCTTGACCCCTTGGATGGTTCGCGCCACGCTTACAGCCGATCAGAAGTCTGGCTCTCGTCTTTCGTCTAGTGGTAAGATGAATCTCGCTGTTACGAGGAGGCTATCGTGGATCTTGATTCATTCCGACAAATGGTTGCCAAAAATCCGAAGGGCTTTCTCGGCCGTTACGGGCTTGGTAACAAACTCATTCAGGAAAAGGGTAATCTAGAGGAGGCCATCGAGCATCTTCTCGTCGCCACCCAACTGGACCCAACCCATGTCGCCTCACACCTGGGGCTCGGACGCGCCTTAGCCTCGTTGGGACGAAAAGAGGAGGCGAAACCCGTCTTGCGCGCCGGTATCGACGCCGCACGCTCCGGCCGATCTAATGGAGGCGTGGACCTCGTCCCTGAAATGGAAGCCTTGCTGCGGACCTTGGGATAGCGAACCGGATCGTTACAGCGAAGGAGGCCCATGAAAATTGAAATGGCTCGAGAGCGTATTGAATTGGCTATGGCCCAATATGGCGCCCAAGCTGGGATGGCCATCGACCTGGTGATCAACGAAGTCCGCTCCGATCTCGGCGCGACTACCGCCAACGAACTGATCGACGAGTTCGACCTCGAACTCCAGTACAACATCGCACCGCTCGAATCGGACTCCTCCAACAGCTAGCCATCCGCATCCGGCCGTCGTATCTCGTGAGCCGATTCTAGCTCATCCCACAGGTAACGCTTGACCTTGATTCGCCCGCCCGTTACAACCTCCTGAGACAGGTGCATTACTCGAAAGACTGATAGGACTCATTGAGCTGGTACCAAGCACCATGCGCACACTCCGCTTTTTCACACTTCGATCTCTGCTCTGGGGATTCTGCCTGATCACGCCGACTGAGCTCTGGGCGCTGGAGAAATATGGACGGCCCCTACCGGAAATGGGAGAGGCCCATGAGCAGAGCGAGGAACAATGGCTCCGTGGTTATCTCCTCACGGGCGCCTTCGTGCATAACCCCAGTTTTGCAGCACGACCAGACAATAGCGGCCTAGTTGGTCTCCGCCACATGATCCATCTCGAAACGGATATTTATAAAGAGTATCTCCAGTTCTACACAGACCAGAACGTCTTTTCAGACCGGAAGAACGGCTGGATAAGCCTCTCAGAATGGGACTCCGTCTATGCCTTCACCGGCACCATCCAGAACTGGGGCTGGCGGCTACAATATGAACGGGACGCCCCCATGGACCGCAGCGGCATCATCCAAGCCTATGCTGACACGCTCGTAACCTACCGGCCTGCCAATGCCCGCAGCCTCAGCTGGTGGCGCTCCGCGTTCCCTGAACAGAATCTCACGGTCTATGCTGGTGCCGGTTGGCTCTTTCACAACCAAACCTACTTTGCCCGTCCGGACAACACCGGTCGTGCCTTGTTCCGCTATGTCGCGCACGCTGATCTCGACCTCTACCGTAATCGGGTGGTCCTCTTTGTCGACGGGAATTTCTTCACGGACCGAAGCGCCACCAATGCCCTCCAACCAAGCGAATTCGACGCGGTCATGGGACTTGCGCTCCGCTATCAGGGCATGGAAATCGCCCTGATCCATGAACGGGACATGCCACTAGATCAAGTAGGGTTGGTCCAGCGGTATACCACCTTGCAACTGCGGTATGAATTCGAATGGACCAAGTCGTCAAGCCCGGTCAACATCGCAAAAGGTGGACATCATGCCATCAAATGAACAGGATCAGGCATTCATGCGGATTGCGTTGGCAAAAGCAGCGCGCGCGGCGGAGCTCGGTGAGGTGCCGATTGCAGCGCTGGTGGTGCAGGGGGACAAGATTCTGTCCCAGGCACACAACTATCGCGAACTCTGGCAAGATCCCACCGCGCATGCAGAGATCATCGCCATCCGCACGGCTGCAACCGCCGTGGGCAGTTGGCGATTGCTCGACACGACCCTCTACGTCACCCTCGAGCCCTGCACGATGTGCATTGGCGCAATTATCCTAGCGAGGATTCCTCGAATCATCTTTGGGGCCTGGGATCCAAAAGCCGGTGCCTGCGGATCGGTATTTGATTTGTCATTAGAACCGACGTTGAACCATCGGGTGTCCGTCACAGGTGGGGTGCTGGAACAGGAGAGCCAGGCCCTCTTGCAGAAATTCTTCAGGGAGCTACGCGAGACGCCAACAAAACTCTCTCCTCCGCAATAGGATAGGCTTACCGCGCCAGGCTGCCACGCGTGGTCCAGTCTTTCCCCTGTGCCGCCACCGCCCCCTCCCAGCCAGTACCGCACGAGAGAAAGCGAATCGTCCAACTCTCTCGACGGAGCGAGCCGGTTGGTGCCAACACCTCTGCCCCTGCTCCATCCGCTGTCAGGAGAACCTCGCATTGGCTCAGCGATCGGAGTCCAACGCCCTGAGCCTTGAGGACAGCCTCCTTTGCGACCCAATAGCGAAAGAACTGTGCCGGGCGCTGCTCCTGAGCCGATTGCATAATCATGACCTGTTCAGCCGGCGCAAAGTACCGAGTGGACAGTTTCTCCACCGCGACATCCGGACGGACTCGTTCTAAATCTACTCCGACCTCGCGCCCCTGCGCGATGGCAATGAGCGCTCGGCCATGGGCATGCGCAAGGTTAAACGAAAGATCGCTCCCATGTGTCGCGTGACAGAGGACTGGCTTGCCAGTCGGACCCAGTTGAAACTTCACGGCACTAGGCTCAACGTTCAGGCAGCGGCCCAGCAATAGCCTGAGGCAGCCATGCGAAAAAACATACCGTTGCCGGTCTTCGTCAGAGACAAACCGATCCGCCCTCGTTCGCTCCTCACCCGAAAGCGAGCGACGGTATTGCTCCTGACAGTCCTCAGGCCCGTCGAGGATCAGGCCCCAGACGGTAATCGTCGTTGCGTCTAAGCGGCAACGGTCTTCCCCTTGCGCATCCACGATCGCTCCCGCAGAATAGAATCCCAGTGGCAGGACTTCAGATGAACCGGCGTCTGTCATGCGTTGCAACCTCACCGATCTCTCCGCCTAATTGAGACAGGAAATCGATTGAAAAAATACTCCTGCCGCGATATGCTTATGGCTGTGGATCGTGAGCCCAGCACAGTCCCAATCCTACCCTGACGTTCGACGAGTTCTACCATGCGGAGAGGTGCGAGAGTGGCCGAATCGGGCAGTCTCGAAAACTGCTGTCCTGGCAACGGGACCGTGGGTTCGATCCCCACCCTCTCCGCCAACCAACAGGTAACGACGCCACTTTTTGGGCGTTTTTATTTCATACCCACCTGCTAACCCACCAATAGAGGAGGTGCCTGGCATATCACCAGCGCCGACTTTTCCATTCGGTTCGCGGACCGCTTTGCAGCGGTTACTGCCGATGGCTGGCATGTAGCGCCCAAGATCTGAACGGAAGGTATCGGACGGGCAGTCGTAGAGTGCGTCGCGTGCGCGTGAGTGCATCGGTGGGTTAACTATATCAGAACCCTATCCTGAGACAAACTGTGCGCATCTGCCGGTACAGACCCCTCCCGCCTTGCAGGATGGAAAGCCGGTCTTCTATAGTGCGATGTTCTGGCGGCCCGATGAAGGGGCCGATACCACGCTTAACGGAGTGCCATGTTTTCGTTCAACACGTTGGTTTCCGCATTGCGAAGTGGTCATTGGCCGTCGCTTGTCGGTGCATGGCTGCATTTCGAAGTCAGCTTCATGGTCTGGCTTTTAATCGGTGCGCTCGGCGTCCCTATCGCGGAAGATTTCGGATTAAGCCCTACGCAGAAGGGGTTGCTGGTATCCTGTCCACTGCTCGGCGGTGCGCTCTTGCGCGTGGGGGTGGGACTGGTAAGCGATCGGCTGGGAGCCAAACGTACCGGTCTCTATCTGCTTGGAGCCGCGACGGGTGCGGTTTTGTGGGGCTGGCTAGCCGCGAGCAGCTATCTTCAGATGTTGGGCGTCGGCCTGCTGATGGGGGTTGCCGGAGCCAGTTTTGCCGTGGCGCTTCCGGTTGCAAGCCGGGCCTATCCGCCGGCACATCAGGGACTGGCACTTGGCATTGCGGCATCGGCCAACAGCGGTACCGTGCTGGTAATGTTCTTTGCCCCACGCGTGTCCGAACTCGTCGGTTGGCACGGAGTCTTCGGCTTGATGGCGATTCCGCTGGTAATGACGGCGGTGCTATTTTGGTTGTTGGTACAGTCCGACGAAGGCCGGCTGCCTACGGTGCGGCATCAGTTCTGGTGGCATGACCTGGTGGAAATGCTGCGCCGACCGTCGGCGTACTGGCTCTGTGGTTTGTATGCCGTGACGTTCGGAGGATTCGTGGGACTGTGCAGCACGCTTCCGCTTTTTCTCCACGATCAGTATGGACTCAATGTGGTCGAAGCCGGCTCGGTGACGGCACTGTGCGGATTGCTCGGAAGTGCGGTTCGTCCGCTGGGCGGGTACGTTGCGGACCGGCTTGGTGGAGTCGTGGTGCTGGGACCGATCTTTGCGGCCATCGCCGGATTGATGGCAGGCTTAGGACAACTGCCCTCGATTGGGTGGGCCTTACCGATCCTGATAGGCGCCATCACGGTCATGGGTTTTGGCAACGGCGTCGTGTTTCAGGTCGTATCGGAACGGTTTCCAAATCGGATCGGCATCGCCTCCGGAGTTATCGGTGCGGCCGGCGGATTCGGCGGGTTTCTCCTGCCACTCTGGCTCGGGATCATGAAGGATCTTTCGGGCACTTTCCGACCGGGACTCTGGCTCTTTGCCACCTTCTCGCTTGCGGCAGCCGTCAGCGTCGCGCTGGTTCTCAAGCGCACCGGTGGCGGGAGCGAACCTAGCCGCTGAAAGCTTGCTTGTACCGTCCGCTTCTAAGGGAGGCAGACAGGGCAGTGACCTAATCTTTGTTCCTCTGTACCTTGGTCTGCAACGCGCGCCTGAGTTCGACCATCGCCAGGGTATCCCGTTCGCAATATCGCAGTAAGGCCTCCGCAATCGCCGCTCGTTCGATCCAATCCGTTTCGACAAAAACCATACGATAGTACTGACTCGCTGCATGGCCTCCCTCTTTAATCGCCAAATCATCATACGCGAGAGAGGGAACCATGGCTGGCAACACCGACTTTATGGAATAGGATCCGCAGAAGGCAGGATGGTAGTAATGATCTCTGATGATCGGAAAGAGATCCCATAGTCTGGCAATGATACGCTGCAACGCTGGCTTCAATGCGGGAATGGCGACAGCCAACTGCTCCAGGATAGATTGTTCGTACGGCGAGTAGACACAGATACTCCCCTTCTCCCCCAGAGAGTTCAGCAAGGATTCAGCCAGGGCCTTCCGAGGATCTCCTAGGTCCTTGTGCAGAAACTCCTCATGAGACAACTCACCGGGAGCCTGCTCAATATGATTCGACCATTGCACCGGAAGGGCCTGATACGGTCTCGTCTCAGAGAATCGAGGCACAGCCAGCATGACTGTTTCAAAATCAAGGTGATGCACCGGGTACTGGACGGCCTTCAACAGCGTACCGAGTTTCGTGGAGGTCCACTCGACATTCTCCTTCACGCGACGCTGTACCGGCGAGAGCTTTGTACCGGCAGGGATCTCGTCGATCGTCGTCACCCCCTGCTCGGCTAACTGATCGACGATCTGCTTCGCGCCAGGCAGGTAATGAATCCAGCGGTCCGGTTTGTCTTTGGTGCAATGGTCCCAAAACGGGCACTCGTACGGTGTATGGCAATGACGGTCTGGCTGAATGGCAGGGGCTTGCGCCTGAAGTAGCATGCTGGACATCTCGATCAACCGCCCCGGGACCGCAGCCCTGCGTTGCGCCACAGCCTCAGATAGATCCTGAATCGAAAATAATTCTGTCAGATCGATAGGTCCCTCTCGATAAAAATACGTGGTATTGATATGCATGAGACCGACTGAGACCAGCGTGAGTCCGGCTCCTTGGATCACCTCGCTTTGCACAGCCAAATCGTCAAGGTGAATATCTTTAACCCTCGTGGACGACTTGACCTCAATTAGACGCCAGCCTCCAGACGCTCCCCCACCGAGCGGGACGCGCTCCAGCACATCCGCGCGAATCAGCACTCCGTTATGAAGGAACGCCGCTTCGAAAATTGCCGGCACGGCAAGATCCTGAATCAGGGCGGCCGTCTGTCCCAGCGCTGCCTCAGTCTGGCGATAGCCGGCAGTCACCAGGACGCCACCTGCAAAGCGACTTCTGGCCAGTTCCCCGACTTCTGTTCCCATCTCGAACATCGCCTGGGTCGCCTCATCAGGCTTGGTTGCAAGAAAGGGCTGATGGACTTCCAGATACAGACGCTTGTGACATTGCAGGCCTGACAGAAATTTCGACTTGGAGAGGCGGGGGGCCTTCGGAGGAGAAGCTGGTACGGAATCGCTCAATTGATTCATCGTGTATGACCCTAATCGGACAGACCCACATTTGTCCAGCAGGATAGCCGTACGAGAAGACGTGACTGGCAGAACGGCGAGGACTCAAGATCTGTAGCTTGAGATTTTTAGCCCTTCAAATCACGCTATTCTCGCTAGTCGCGCGCTTTATGAGTGTCGAGCACACCGCTGGTGGTCTTTATCAACAGCCTGCTAGGATGGCCTGCCATGGCATCCCGCATCGCCCAAATCAGAAAATCAGTCTTGACCCTTGCTCTGCCCGTCACGGTCAGTAGCCTGCTCCAACGGACCGAAGGCATCGCTGCCGTCTTCCTCGTAGGCGGGCTTGGCGCCACATCTATTGCCGCAGTGGGTCTTGGCCAGTTACTGGCCTTCATGGCCACTACACTCGTCTCTGGCTTATCAGTGGGAGCTAACGTCCTCATCGCCCAACTCTGTGGCGCCCGCCGTACCAAAGACGTCGGCGAAGCCGCCACTCATCTCCTTGGGTTGGCCGCCCTCATCGCCTGCGCTCTCGTGATCCTCGGACTCACCCTCAATCGTTTTACCATGGAGCTGTTAGGCGCGGAGCCGGACGTCATCGCCTTGGCCCTGCCCTACTCGAACCTAATCTTTTTAGTTATTCCTTGCACCATCTTCCTCCAAGTCCTCTCCTCTATACTGCAGGGAACCGGCGACACTAAAACTCCGATGTACGCCTTGATTGCAGTGAACCTTCTCTATCTAGCAATCGCCTATCCGCTCATTTACGGGCTCTGGGGTTTCCCGGCTTGGGGCCTCACAGGAGCAGCCGTAGCCACAGGCCTTGCAGAAGGAACCGGCGTCCTCTATCTCCTCTGGGCCAATCGACTAGTCTTCAAACGATCGCTCGCGATGCGCCGCGATCTCATGCGCTCCACCTGGCAGATCGGTGCACCGGTCTCCGGAGAACGAATTTTTCAACAGGCAGGCATCATCATTTACACCAAGATCGTCCTGCTCTATGGCACCGTGACCTATGCAGCCCATCAAGTCGGTCTCTCGATTGAGTCCCTTTCGTTTCTCCCAGGCTATGGGTTTGCCATTGCGGCTGCCACGATGGTGGGACAGAGTATCGGTGCGGGAAAATATGTGAAGGCGAAACTCGAAAACTGGGAGGCGAACCGACTGGCCACAATGGCGATGGCTTCAATGGGCGTCGTGTTCTTCTTTTTTCCCTACATCCTGCTCCGAGCCTTTACGCATGACGAAGCAGTCGTTGAACTTGGAACGGTCTTCCTACGCATCGTCGCCGTCCTCCAAGTCCCGCTGGCCCTCACCATGGTTCTGGCAGGATCACTGCGTGGGGCAGGCGATACCAAATTCATCATGCTGGCGACCACCATTGGCATGTGGGGAGTCCGCGTGCCCTTCGCCATCATCGCTGGACCCTGGCTCGCGCTGGATGTGCTCTATGTGTGGAGCGCAATGATCGCGGATTGGACAGTCAGGATGGGGTTATTGCTCTGGCGCTACAGATCGGAGCGCTGGAAAGCGATTCGGGTCTTTCAATAGATACGTCCTTAACAATTTGTCCTGACCGATGGTCTGGTATCCGTACCGGTTCCGATCGTGACCTCGATCCTCGCGACTCCCTTCACATTGGCGCACAGATCGCCCAGGCCAGGAGTTACCAAGCGATAGGGTCCGCCTTTCGATTCCGGCAGCGCCTCGCCATCGACTTCATACACCAAGATCCCCCACTCCAACGCTTGTGCAAGGGTGAGGCAGGCGGAATACTTTCCGTCACCCGAATGGATCGTGACATGATCAGCCTTGATCGCCAGGGCAGGTATATCCAGCAAAGCTTTCAGGCGAACCCCTTTGCCCTTCATGTTGGGCATTACCGTTGCAATATCGAGCTGATGTTCCACCGGCAAGGCAGCAATTGCCGCACGATCCAGAGACACTGGCTGGACCACCCCCCCGTCAATCCTTACGATACCGGGGCCGGTCTTTTCTTTTTCCGTAATCGTCTTGATCATTCCTGTCAGTGCCTCGTTCACCGGTGTGGGGATACCAAGCTCACGTCCTTTTTGCACAATGTACCCGTTCAAATAATCAATCTCAGTCGGACGGCCCGCCTTCCAATCGTCGTACATGGAGGTATGGATATCGCGAATCTCCTGCGTCCAACGCACGACCTTCTCTGCCATGTCAGGCGAAAGTGGCACCTTAGCCGAGGCTGCCACGGCTGAAACTTCCTCGACAATCTGATGGATCACACGAAGCATTTCGGGATGTTCCAGCGTCTTCGCCACTTTGTCATCGACAATGACGGTCAGTGGGTTGAAGACACAGTTCCAACACATCTTCTCCCATTTGCTTTTCCGCACATCCTCCGTAAGCTGACAAGGAATCCCCGCATCCTTGAACAAATCCGCAATGGCCAGCAAGCGAGGACTCTGATGCCCCATCAGTTCACCAATCGCCACAGCCCCCTTCTTATAATAATCGATGACGCCCGGCGCGGCGATCTTGGAGTAGATAAAGGCCACGCCACCCACAACGCAATCCCGTTGCAGGCGCGCCACAATACGGTCTTCCGTATCAACCCCGTTTTGGAGAGTCAGAATGACGGTCTGACTGGTTAGGACCGGCTCGAGTTGACTCAACGCCTCGTCCAGGTCGTACGCTTTGACCGAGAGGATGATCAGGTCGGGCGTAGGAAGCTCTCGCGGGTCTGAGGCAACCGTTGGATGGACGGTGAAGTCGCCCTTAGCGCTACGAATCGTTAAGCCGTTTTGTCTCACGGCCTCGCACGTCTTGGCGCGCAGAAGGAAGGAGACATTGGGATTGTTCTTCGCTAGATGTGCTCCGAAAAACCCACCCACCGATCCGGCACCGACCATCAAGACATTTTTCATGACAAGGCTCCTCAATCAGGTGGGCTACTATAGCAGGCGGCTGAACTAGGGTAAAATGATTCACCATGACCCTGCTCGCAGCACGTTCACATATTGCCACCGCACGCGCTATCACGATCCTAACTGGTGCAGGGATTTCAGCTGACAGCGGCGTCCCAACCTTTCGAGGACCAGAAGGCTTATGGCGCAACTACCGAGCAGAAGATCTTGCAACCCCGGAGGCCTTTGCATCGGACCCCCGATTAGTCTGGGACTGGTACAACTGGCGACGGGAATTGGTTGCCACAAAACAACCAAACCCTGCACATCTCGCGCTGGTAGATCTTGAGCGTCGCAGGCCCGAAGCATTCTGGCTCATCACGCAAAATGTCGATGGGCTCCACCATGCCGCAGGATCGCAACACCTCTCAGAAATTCATGGCAACATCTGGAAGGTGCGTTGTACGGGCTGCGGCTTGGTCTCGGACAACCGTACAATCCCGCTCCAGACTCTACCGATCTGCCTTCAATGCAGTGGACTACTTCGGCCTCATATCGTCTGGTTCGGGGAGTCACTCCACGAGGATGATCTGCGGCGCTGCAATGAGGCGTTGCGGTCCTGCGATGTCTTACTGATGATCGGCACGTCTGGAGTGGTCTATCCAGCAGCAGGCTTCGCGGCTATCGCAAAGCAAGCCGGCGCACTTATTATCGAGATCAACCTTGAGAATACTCAGCAGTCGAGCCTCGCTGACCTCTCACTGCAGGGCCGAGCAAAGGATCTGGTTCCGTTACTGTGTTGAGGGTATAACCAGGGGCAAGAGTTCGTCTAACGTCCTGATCACATGGCCACCCGTCGACTGAGCCAGTCCAGTTCGATCTAACAACACACCCGTCAAACCCGCTTTTGTCGCGCCCTCCAGATCGTCTCTGAGGCTATCGCCGACATGCATCGCTTCGCTAGGATCGATCGCATGTTTTTCCAAGGCAATGTCGAAAATCTTTGAGGCAGGCTTGGCGCACATGGAAAGGCTGGCAATGGTCACTGTATCGAAGAGCCGATCGATGCCGAGGCCACGGATCACGGAGAAGAGTCTGGTATCGAAGTTGGAAATGATTCCCAATTCGAAACCCGCTTCACGCAGCCTGGTCAAAACGACATA
Organism: Nitrospira lenta; assembly: GCA_945865525.1. Taxonomy (GTDB): domain Bacteria; phylum Nitrospirota; class Nitrospiria; order Nitrospirales; family Nitrospiraceae; genus Palsa-1315. Next base: position 94,352 of record CAMBDY010000002.1, read on the forward strand.
CGTCTCAGGAAACAGGCTCCAGGAACGAGGATCTTCAAATACCTGAAAAACCTGTTCGAAGAATTCGTCGAACCGCGCAAACATGCCAACGCGGTAAAATACGTTATGGACGATGTCGAACCACCAAAGCCGCTCGCATTGCTTTAGCTTAAGCGGGTCTGTGACGGCAAAAATCGGCGGAGATGCGTCGCGAAAGGCCCGCTGAAAGGCTTGTGCGATTAAGTCTTGAGAATCGAGTGTCTGTTTAAACCCGAACTGGACCGCATGCTGGAGATAGATATCCGACACCGAGCCGTTCACATGAAACAGGGTTTCAGCCGCGTCGAAAAATATAACTTGAATTGATGATTTCATTAGTCTTAGGAGTCCTCGCCCTTCATCATTGGGCAGTCCATTCAGCGTTCGAAGTTACCCGCAGAAATGGGGCGTGCACGATGAGTTCCCGTCTCATCATCGTCGACTATCATTTGAGCCCGATGATCTTCACGGGGTTCTGCAAAGAAATTTGCAAAGTGGATCACGTCAGGAAAAGAGATCTCGCCTCTCTGATCAGCTCCTCGAGCCGTGTGGACGACCCGCACTTACGCTCGCTAGGGATCAAGGCCCCTTCGACCAAGGCTTTTCACCCTGAACCTCTTTTGAAGTTATCACGGGGTTGAAAGCACCCCAGGCCACCAAACAAACGAGGCAAAAAAGAAATCCTCCTCCTGGTCATCGGCCTCGCAGGCGGCGGGCTGAGGAGCTGGCGCAGCTAATACTAATAGTGGCCGCGTGCGAACAGATCGAATCGAGTGCTCACTAGCTCGTGTCAGGGCCAGCCGAAGCACAGATCGCAGAAGAGCTCACCCGCGTCACCGATACCACGGAGGGCTCTTGCGCTACCCTGCACTACCCTTTCTTAGGCTTCTTACTTCGCTTGGCTACCGCCAATGCCTTCACTCGCGCCATGTTCTTCAAATGTTTCTTTCTGGTCTTCCGGTCTTTTTCTCGCCCTGTGGCCATAATCTCTCCAAATCGTAAAAAGTGGAAGCGGAGCGAACCTCTCGCCCTCGCTCTGTGCGAGTCTGTATAACACACGCCACCACACCCCTCAAGCTATCTGTGGCCCCCTTCTTCCCTTGAGAGGCCGCCATCCTCATGCTAAGATCGCGCACTTGCAGCGCCCCTCTCACGGTTTCGAGGATGCCAACACGGAATGAGCACACCCCAACTCGACAAAATCTACGACCCCAAAGCCGTTGAAGCGCGCTGGTATGAGGTTTGGACTCAGAAAGGCTATTTTCACGCCTCGCCGACCCATCCGGGCCAGCCCTACAGCATCGTGATTCCACCACCCAACGTCACAGGCTCGCTACACGTCGGTCATGCGCTCAATCATTCCATTCAGGACATCCTGGTCCGTTGGCGGCGCATGCAGGGCCGTAATGTGCTCTGGCTTCCCGGCACCGACCATGCCGGTATCGCCACGCAAAACGTCGTGGAAAAACAGCTAATGACCGAAGGGGTCTCGCGGGAGTCCCTGGGACGAGAACGTTTCATCGAACGCGTCTGGCAATGGAAAGCCACTTCAGGCGATACGATCATCCGCCAGCAGAAACGGCTCGGCGAATCCTGCGACTGGGATCGGCTGCGTTTCACGATGGACGAAGGGCTCTCGAAAGCCGTACTTGAAGTCTTCGTCCGCTTGCATGGGGAAGGCCTGATCTATCGCGGTGAACGGCTGATCAACTGGTGTCCCCGGTGCCTGACGGCCCTCTCGGATATCGAAGTCGAACACGAAGACAGCAAAGGCAAACTGTACTCGATTGAATACGCGCTTGATCAAACTCCAGCGGTTCGCCTCACCGTTGCAACGACAAGACCAGAAACCTTGTTTGGTGATACGGCCGTAGCAGTGCATCCCGAGGATCCCCGCTACAATCAATTCATCGGGCAGCGAGTCCGGCTCCCCCTCACGAATCGCACCATTCCAATCGTCGGCGATGCGATCCTCGTCGACCGCGAGTTCGGTACAGGCGCCGTAAAGATCACGCCGGCGCACGACTTCAACGACTTTGAAGCAGGCGAACGACACGGGCTACCGCGGCTGCCCATCTTCGACCACCAGGCCTTACTCAATCGCGAGGGACTCACCGCCGCCGGGGTTGAACCATCCGTCATCGAAGCCATTGCGACCCTTCCCGCCCTTAAAGCACGGGCCAAGATTGAGCAGCTCCTGAAGGAGCGCTCCCTCCTCACCAAAGTCGACGACCATAAAATGGCCATCGGTAAATGCTACCGCTGTAAGACGGTGGTCGAGCCATATCTCTCACCTCAATGGTTTGTGAAGATTAAACCCCTAGCTGAACCAGCCATCGAAGCAGTGGTGGACGGACGTATCCGTCTTATCCCAGAAGGCTGGACAAACAACTACCTCAGCTGGATGCGGGACATCAAAGACTGGTGCATCTCGCGCCAGATCTGGTGGGGGCATCAAATCCCCGCATGGTATTGCCGCAGTTGCGCCAAGGATTTGATCGTCGAAGGTACGGCATCGACCGGAGCCATCTTTCCGCGACTCACAATCCTTCACGGAGCGACACCCATCGTCGGGAAAACCGCACCCACAAATTGTCCGACCTGCAACGGCCATGACTTGATCCGCGACCCGGACGTCCTCGATACCTGGTTTTCCTCAGCCCTCTGGCCATTTTCGACACTGGGTTGGCCGGAGAAAACGCCGGAACTGAAGGCCTACTACCCGACCTCTACTCTCGTGACTGGGCTCGACATCCTCTTCTTCTGGGTCGCCCGCATGATCATGATGGGACTGAAGTTTGTAGGCGAGGTGCCATTCAAAGACGTCTATATCCATGCCCTGGTGCGGGATGCCGACGGGCAAAAGATGAGCAAGTCCAAGGGCAACGTGATCGATCCGCTCTATGTCATGGAGCAGTTTGGCACCGACGCGCTCCGCTTTACCCTCGCCGCGATGGCCTCGCCAGGGCGCGACATCAAACTCGCAGAGGAACGGATCGAAGGCTACCGCAACTTCGCCAATAAAATCTGGAACGCAACCCGCTTCAGCCTCATGAATCTGGATGGGCCGCGCGCCATGAATGCGCCCGCTGAACGCAGTTTCCCAGACCGTTGGATTTTAAGTCGCCTCAATTATACGATCCAGATTGTCACCACGGAACTAGAAGCTTATCGCTTCGACCGCGCGGCTAATGCCCTGTACCAGTTTATCTGGCACGAGTACTGCGACTGGTACCTCGAACTCATCAAACCTGTGCTCCAAAATCCTGCCAGCCTTGATGCGCCTAGCACCAGACAGACTCTGGTCGATACATTGGAGACCACGATGAGGCTCCTGCATCCTTTCATGCCCTTTCTCACAGAAGAGATCTGGCAAACCCTCCCACACCAGGGCGAGAGCATCATGCTGCAGCCCTATCCGGCCCCTGACACGACGTGGATCGCCCCGGAGATGGACCAGCGGTTTACACTACTCGAAAAAACTATCGGTCTGGTGCGCTCCTCCCGCGTTCTCTTGAACTATCCACCGGGGCAACCCATCACCTTCTACGTGTCGCACGAGGTACCTGAGCGACAGACGCACCTAGACCAACTCAGCTCCTTCCTCGCCCATCTCGGACGCGGCACGGTCCAACTAGCCCCAATGGCAACCTGGCCGACTGGCAACCTCCTCCGGTTGATTACCGAAGGTTTATCCGTCGGTGTTCTGGTGGCAGGCGACGTGGATCTCGCCAAAGCGCTGGATCGCCTGCGGAAGCAGCAATTGGAGCAAGCGAAGGAAAGGGAGCGGCTGGAAGCAAAACTGCGCAATCAAGAGTTTACCGCCAAGGCCCCGCCAGAAGTCATTACTGACCATCAGGATCGCCTAGCGAGTCTGCAACGGGATCAAGCTATGCTCGCCAGCAGCGAGCAACAGTTGCGCACCATGTTGGGAGCCTAACTGATGATTAAAGCTCCGGTTACCGCCATCCGCCGAGCCATCAGGGTGGCACTCCAGGAAGACCTCCCCCACGGCGACGTCACAACGGCCGTCCTCTTTCCTGCTCCCGTTCCTGCGCGTGCCAGAATCGTCGCCCAGCAATCTTTGGTGGTCGCAGGACTCGCCGCAGCCATTCAGGTGTTTCGCGCCATCAATCCCTCACTCGTTCTCTCCATCCACCGCCAGGATGGAGAGCTGGCACAGGATGGAGACTGTCTTCTCCAGATTGAAGGGGATGGTCGATCCATCCTAACGGCGGAACGAGTCGCCCTGAACTTTCTTCAGCAGCTCTCCGGCATCGCCACCTTAACGCGCCAATTCCGCGATGCCGTTCACGGCTGCCCGGTCACCATTCTGGACACGAGAAAAACAACCCCTGGTTTGCGAGCCCTTCAAAAATGGGCCGTTCTCCTTGGCGGAGGTACAAATCACCGCCCATCCCTGAGTGACGGTATCCTCATCAAAGATAATCATCTGGCGCTTCTGCGCCAAACGACCACGCCCATCAAAACCGCCTGCCGGAAAGCCAAGGCCAAAGCCCCGCGCGACATGACAGTAATTGTGGAGGTGGAATCATTAGCGGAGGTGAAACAGGCCCTCACCGAGCCAGTCGATATCATCCTGCTGGATAACATGACCCCACCCATGGTCCGTCGCGCCATCAAGCTCATCAAAGGCCATGCGCTCGTGGAAGTCTCAGGCGGTATCACGTTGCGCAATGTACGGGCAATGGCGAAAGCAGGCCCGGACCGCATCTCTATCGGCGCCCTCACCCATTCCGCTCCCGCCGCGGCGCTGAGCCTAGTGCTTGAGCCATCACACCGGGCTCGCAAAGCGAGATAGCCGGTGCAACCTTCACCGCCACTGACCCGGGGCACGATCCAGAGCGCGCTCTCCAGCAAGTGGCTTGGACACCGCATCGAACTATTCGACAGCCTCCCCTCAACAAATCGGGAGGCCTCACGCCTCGCACAGGCAAACGCCCAGCATGGCACCGTCGTCGTCGCCGATAGCCAGACCGCCGGTCGTGGGCGCTTGGCCAGAACATGGTTTTCACCAGCCGGCGCTAACCTCTACTGCTCCATCATCCTCCGAATACAACGTCCAGCTGAAGGCCTCACGGAATGGCTCACCTGGCTTCCACTCGTCTCGGCGCTAGCGGCAGCCAAAGCGATTGAAGCGGTCTCGTCCCTCCATGTGTCTGTGAAATGGCCCAACGATCTCCTGATCTCGAAGCGAAAGGTCGGTGGGATTCTCTGTGAAAGTGCTTTCGGAACAGGCGCAATCCCTTTCCAGATCATCGGAATTGGGCTCAACGTTAACATCGAGCAGCAGGACTGGCCAGAGGAGCTTCGCGAGTCAGCCACCTCGATCTGGCACGAACAGCAACGGGCGGTTGACCGCAACCGGCTGCTAGCGCAACTCCTACTTGAGCTCGAACAGTGTATTGATGAATTGGCCGCTCACGGAACAAGTCGGTTGGCGCTGACCTATCACCAACGGTGCGCAACCATCGGACAGAACATAAAAGCCACCTTGGCCAATGGGGACCAGTGCCTGGGGCGCGCCGAGGGTATCGGCCAGGATGGCGCCTTGCTCGTGAGGCCAGACAAAACCCAGCCAGGCTTCAACGCACCCGAGATCGTGCAGCTGCGTGTTGCCGACATTATCCACGTCCGAACCTAACAGACTGCTGGCTAAATCGCCCAGCGGAGACATAGAATGAATCATGCTTCTCGTCATCGATATCGGTAACACCAACATTGTCTGGGGCGTCTATGACGACCGGACCTTGGCGGCGCATTGGCGCATCGCCACAGACGTCAAAAAAACATCCGATGAATACGGCATTCTCTTTGCCAATCTTCTTGCCGCAGCCAAACTTCCCGCGCAGCAGCTTACTGGGGCCATCATCTCTAGTGTCGTCCCAGCTCTGACTGAAACGATCGAGCAAATGCTCGAGCAATACTTCCATCAGCACCCCTTGGTTGTGACGTCGAGCACAGATACGGGACTCATCATCCGGTACGACAATCCAAAAGAAATCGGTAGCGACCGGCTAGTCAACGCCGTCGCCGCCTATCATAAGTATTGCCGTGATCTGATCGTCGTCGACTTCGGCACCGCCACCACTTTTTGCGCCATCACGGCAAAGGGCGAATATCTCGGCGGCGTCATTGCCCCAGGCCTCGGCATCTCGGCGGAAGCCCTCTTCACCCGCGCGGCCAAACTGGCTAAGGTGGAATTGAGCCGCCCCAAAACCGTCATTGGTACAGACACAGCCAGCAGCATTCAATCGGGGCTCTTATTCGGCTATGCAGGTCTGGTCGATACCGTCGTCCGGCGCATGGAACAGGAATTAGGGCGCACCGCCTATGTCATCGGCACAGGAGGGCTCAGCTCAATCTTGGCCTCCGAAACCACGTCGATCCAAAAGATCGAACCCCTCCTAACCTTAGAGGGGCTTGAACTGCTCTACCGCCGCGCTCAGGGCGACCACCCCTCCGCCGTTTCAAAGCTAACCGCACCACGCAAGTAATTAATTTCTCTGGCCCCGTTGACTTCGTGGAGCCGTGTGGCTATCTCCGCAGGATAAGGAATTATTTTATGGCTGAAGATCAGCAGAACACGAATACAATCGACAACTTGGACAACTCCTCGCAGGTCACGGAGGAAGTGGGCCCGGTCACAGATCTTCAGCAAGCCCTTGCGGAAAAGACCGAAGAATCGAATGGCCTAAATGATAAATACCTTCGACTCGCTGCCGAGTTTGATAACTATAAGCGCTTGACCCAGAAGGACCAACGGGACCAGGCCCGCTTCGGCAATGAGTCATTGCTCAAGGAGCTTTTGCCAGTCGTCGATAATCTCGAACGTGCCATCAAAGCTTCGCGAGAAGGGGGTAGCAGCGACGTCCTCATCCAAGGCGTGGAACTGACCCTCAAGCAGTTAACGGCAGCACTGACGAGATTTTATGTCACGCCCATTGAGACAGCTGGCAAGCCCTTCGATCCCGCAACCCATCAATCCGTCACCTCCGTTCCGTCCGAGAAGATTCCGGAGCAGCATGTGGTGGACGAGTTTCAACGGGGCTATCTCCTGCATGACCGCATCTTGCGGGCCGCCATGGTAAGCATATCGACGGGCCGAGCCGACAGCTGATCGAAAAGAAGCGGTACAATCAATTCATCGTAACTTCATTATCAAAGACAGGATTAGTTAGGAAGGAGTAGACACATGGGTAAAGTGATCGGTATCGATCTTGGAACCACAAATTCCTGCGTTTCTATCATGAGCGGTGGTGAACCGATTGTGATCGCTAACGCAGAAGGAGCTCGCACCACCCCATCCGTAGTTGCCATCACTGAAAAGGGTGAACGCCTCGTCGGACAGATTGCGAAGCGCCAGGCGATTACGAACCCGGAGAACACTATTTTCTCCGTGAAGCGCCTTATGGGTCGCAAGTTCCGTAGCCCACAAGTGACCGATGCGGCCAAGCGGCTCCCCTATAAAGTAATTGACGGCGATAACGGCGATGCCTACGTCGAGTTGCGTGGCAAGCGCTACAGCCCTCCGGAAGTCTCCGCTATGATTCTGCAAAAGATGCGGCAGACCGCGGAAGACTATCTTGGAGAAAAAGTCACCGAAGCGGTCATCACCGTTCCGGCTTATTTCGACGACAGCCAGCGTCAGTCAACCAAAGATGCCGGCCAGATCGCGGGCTTAACCGTCCTCCGGATCATTAACGAACCGACCGCCGCAGCCCTCGCCTACGGCCTGGACAAAAAGAAGGACGAGCGGGTTGCCGTCTACGATTTGGGTGGCGGGACGTTCGACATCTCCATCTTGGAAATCGGCGATGGCGTGTTCGAAGTCAAATCAACTAACGGTGACACCTACCTAGGCGGCGACGACTTCGATGAGCGCGTCATGGACTGGCTAGTTAATGAATTCAAGAAGGATCAAGGCATTGATCTCCGCAAGGATCGGATGGCCCTCCAACGACTGAAAGAAGCGGCGGAACGGGCTAAGATCGAACTCTCCTCGTCCCAGGACACTGAGATTAATCTGCCCTTTATCACTGCGGATGCCAGCGGACCCAAGCACCTAGTGATCAAACTGACCCGCGCGAAGCTGGAGCAGTTGGTCGATGACCTGATCAAACGGTCGATCGAACCCTGCAAGAAGGCGCTTTCCGACGCCGGATTCTCCGCCAGAGACATCAATGAAATCGTTCTCGTTGGCGGCATGACGCGTATGCCGAAAGTCATTCAAGCCGTTAAAGAATTCTTCGGCAAAGAACCGCACCGGGGGGTGAACCCCGACGAAGTGGTTGCGATCGGGGCCGGCATTCAAGGCGGCGTGCTCAAAGGCGACGTGAAAGACGTGCTACTCCTCGATGTGACACCGCTCTCGCTAGGCATCGAAACCCTCGGCGGTGTCTTCACGAAGTTGATCGAGCGAAACACGACCGTCCCGACTAAAAAGAGCCAGGTCTTCTCGACGGCGGCCGACAATCAAACGGCGGTGACCATCCGCGTCTTCCAAGGGGAACGCGAAATGGCGAACGACAATAAGCTCCTCGGCCAATTCGACTTGGTCGGCCTGCCACCCGCACCGCGCGGGATGCCGCAAATAGAAGTGACTTTCGACATTGATGCCAACGGCATCGTCCATGTCTCGGCTAAAGACTTGGCTACCCAAAAAGAACAGTCGATCAAAATCACGGCGTCGGGCGGTTTGAGCAAAGAAGAAGTTGAGAAGCTGGTCAAGGATGCCCAGGCCCATACGGACGACGATAAAAAACGTCGGAAGACTGCCGAAGCTAAAAACCAAGCCGATACCCTCATTTATCAGACGGAAAAGAACCTGAGCGAGCATGGGGACAAAATCGCTGCGGAAGACAAGACCAAAGTCGAAGAAGCTGTTGCATCCCTAAAGAAAGCGATGGAGGGTACGGACCCGGAAGCGATCGAATCTGCCACCCAAGCCTTGACCACCGCCTCCCACAAACTGGCGGAGGAAATGTACAAGGCAGCCTCCGCCTCGGCTGCATCAGACCCCAGTGCCAGCACGGGTGAGGGAACGGGCGAAACCAAGACGGACGAAAAGGTCGTCGACGCAGAATTCGAAGAAGTAGACAAAGAAAAAAAGTAACCTAGAATACCGTCAGTGAGACCGAGCTTCCTCAATATGCGGGGCTCGGTCTTGCTGCACTATCACCCAGAGAAATGGCATCCGTGTCCAAGCGCGATTACTACGAAACCTTAGGCGTCGAACGAACCGTCTCCGACGACGAACTCAAAAAAGCCTATCGTAAGATGGCCCGCCAGCACCATCCTGACCTTCAGACGGGAGAGGCACAGAAAAAAATATCGGAAGAAAAGTTTAAAGAGATCAACGAGGCCTACGAGACACTGAGCGACCAGGAAAAGCGCAAACGCTATGACATGTTCGGCCACGCCAGCAGCCAGCAAGGTTCAGGATCTGGTGGATTTGGTGGTAGCGGGGGCTTCGGCGACGCTTTCAACGACATCTTCGAAGATTTTTTTGGAGGCCAGCGAGGCGGTAACCGGGCAGAGCGGGGGAACGATCTCCAATACAACCTGGAACTGACCTTTGAAGAATCCGTCTACGGAAAAGATACCAAGCTCAAAATCCCACGCTGGGAAGTCTGTCTTGGCTGTAATGGGTCTGGCGCCAAGAACGCCGCCTCACTCAAGACCTGCCCTAGTTGCAAGGGAGCCGGCCAAATGCGGTTCCAGCAAGGCTTCTTCAGTATCAACCGCCCCTGCGGCCAATGCGAAGGAATGGGACGAATCATCACAGAGCCGTGCGGTACCTGCCAAGGCCGGCAACGCACCTATCGAGAGCGCACCATCGCCGTGCACATCCCAGCTGGCATCGAATCAGGCATGCGCCTACGCCTCTCCAATGAAGGGGAACACGGAGTTAATGCAGGCCCGCCAGGCGATCTCTATGTGGCGATCACCGTCAAACCGCATCCAGTCTTTCAACGCCAAGGACACGATATCCTCTGTGATGTCCCGGTCAATTTTGTCACAGCCGCGCTCGGAGGAAAAATCGAAGTTCCCACGCTGAAAGGTAATACCGTCATCAAAATTCCTGCCGGTACGCAACAGGATAAAATCCTCCGACTCAAGGGCCTGGGCATTCCCAGCCTCAAGAGCCAGAGCACTGGGGACCAACTATTCGTTATCAAAATTCAGATCCCCACCAAACTGAATCCTCATCAGAAAGAATTACTCACAGAATTCGCTAAAGAAAGCGGCATGGTTATGGATCAAGACGGCGATGGCTTCTTCGACAAAATGAAAGCCCACTTCGAATAGCCCGGGCACCGCCGCGGCACCCCACGATGCCTACGTTCTTCGTCTCTCCCAACTCGGTCACGCTTCCCACGATTCGCATCACCGGTGACCTGCTTCATCATCTTCGCGACAGCCTCCGCTTGCACCAAGGGACCGTCCTCACTCTAAACGACGGATGCGGTAACCGCTATCGTGCGGAAGTCACCCAGATCACCGCACAGGCCATTGACAGCCGTATCCTCGACCAGCAGACCGAGCCAACACGCAACACCTCGCCGATTGTACTCGGGCAAGGCTTGATCAAAGGCGATAAAATGGACTGGGTCATGCAAAAAGCGACAGAGCTCGGTGTCGAGACCCTCGTGCCCATTCACTGTGCGCACAGCGTCGTCAAGCTCAACCAGGAACGCCTTGAACATCAGAGGTCCCGGTGGGAACGCATTGTGCGAGACGCAGCGCAGCAATCGGAACGGTGGACGATTCCCACCATCGCGGACCCACTCGAGTTGGCGCATATCTGCCAGCTCTATGCCTCAGCGCCTCTGAAGGCTATCCTCACGGAGCGGTCCAGTGGCCCTTCACTCGCCACCATACCTTTACTGCACGACCAGCAGCAGCCAATTATTTTATTAGTGGGACCGGAAGGGGGCTGGGCAGAAACCGAGCAGCGAATCGCACAGGAGCAGGGCTTTCTCTCGCTTACCCTCGGACCACGCATCTTACGAGCCGAGACCGCCGCGATTGCCGCACTCAGCATTCTGCAAGCACGGCTCGACGAACTGAAGAAGACCTAGTGTTACTGACTGAGGCTCAGGCGAACAATCGTACCTTGTTCTCCGCTCGCCCACCCCTGCATACCATCAGGGAACGACAGACCGAATAGCGACACAGTCGCGACAGCCCCCTGTTCAGTCCAGGTAAAGCCGCTATCCCTAGTCCGATAGGCCATGCCCCGTTCACCGACAATCCATCCGCTCTGAGGATCTGTAAAGCGCACGCGCAAGAGGTCTGTGAGCTTCGTACAAGTCCGGCTGCAGGGTAAGGTGCGATCGGTCCAATGACTGCCGCCATCGGTTGTTTGGAAAATAGCGCCGGCGTTGCCAACAGCCCACCCGGTCGCCGCATCGGAAAAGTAGACATCGAAGAGAGTCACGGCCCCCTGAGTCTCTTGAGGGGTCCAGATCACTCCGCCGTCGTTCGTCATCAAAACGGTCCCGACTGCCCCAACCGCTGTCCCATGTTGTGCGGTAAGAAACTGCACGGCGTAAAGGGCGGCATTCGTCTTGCTCGCTTGATCGGCCCACTGGGATCCGCCGTCCTTCGTGTGCAGAATAGTCCCGTTCCCACCGACCACCCACCCTTCGGTGGGTGAAACGAATGACAGTCCATAGAAAGGCGCCTGGGTGTCAACGAATTGCTGCTGCCAGGTCTGGCCCCCATCCTGGCTCCGGCGAATCGTTCCATTAGCCCCGACGGCCCAACCCTGCTTCTCATCAAGAAAAAAGACGCCGAAGAGAGTTGCGGTGGTGCCACTAACGACCTTCTGCCACTTTTTTCCTCCATCCACCGTCTTCACGATCACACCGCCAGACCCGACAGCCCAGCCCAGCTGAGGCGTACGGAAGTAGAGCCCCATCAAGCGGGCTTCGGTATGGCTCGTTTGAAGCGTGACAGTCAGAGGCACATCAACAGCCCAGGAGAGGGAGGAGTGCAGTAACGTCGCTAACAGCACCGTGAGGCATCCTCGCAATCCCTGTCTCACTGGTTGGTGTCGGCGTCTGGGCGGTTATTGTTGAAATAGCCTTGATTAGGCATCCCCTTGGCTTCGATGGTAAAGGAGCCAGCCTCCAAGGTTAGCCATTTCTTCATCGTACAGCAAATACCGTCAGGCTCCACATCCCAAGAACCGCGCCGTACGATAAGTGGGCCTGTGGCCAGCTCATTGAAGAACTCATTGCGCTTGCCCAAGCCATAGAGATTCCGGTGGGGGACCCGTACCACGATCTCCGTATCCGTCCAAGACATGACCTGCGCCGCGACCTTGCTAAACAACACTTCCGTACGCGACACGTTATCGCCCAACTCAATATCTTCCTTCCGTTTATAGGCCCCCTGGTTGAGGCCTAGATAGGCATGCTCGGCTGTTTTCAGGAACGAGCCAAATCCGGACCCCTTGATAGTGATCAGTTCATCGAGTCCGCCGGACTTCGGGCTGTAGGAGTCGATCTTTGGTACCACCAGCGTAAAGGTCCCCGCATCAGTTTTAAGAACTTCCTTCGTCGCACAGCACGAGCCGTCAGAATTGGGCTTCGTAGCGCCACGCGAGATCACGACCGGCCCGCTCTTGGCGCTGAACGGTACCCACACATCGATGCGATTAGCCTGCCAGCGATAAATCACGGCGCCAACTCCGCCGATGTCGACACGGTTCTCCCCCGTATTGAAATCGGTAAAGGCGTAAGGGGTTGAACCACTTTCCGAATAAAGTCCAAAATTTTCTCCGCTGATTCGCAGGAGTGTCCCGATCGGAGCGGCTGAAGGGGTCAAGGCAGTGACTTTTGGTACGTGAACCGTAAAGGTCCCGACCGTCCGTTCACGCCCCTGCGCAGTTAGAACAATTGCCCCCGTTTCGGCATCCAGCGGGAGATGCACCACGATAGCGCTGTCGGACCATTGGGCGATGGTGGCCAAACGCCCCCCAAACGTGACCTTGTCACCAGACCCCTTCGCTGCACCAAAACCCTTCCCGAAGAAGACGACCTTCGTCCCGATCGGGCCACTCACGGGATCGACACGAATACTTGGAATCAGCCTCAGCTGAACCGCGTTGCTCACTTTGTACTGGACCGGCGCACAGCAGGATCCATCGGGCAGTGGATCGGACGAGGCCAATCGAACCACTACATCGCCCGAGGCCGCATTCGCGGGAACATCGACCTCAATAATGTCGTCTTTCCATCGGCGCGGCCTGACGACTACGCCTCCAATCATTACATCGTTGACCCCGAACATCGTGTTCGGATCGCGTGGACCAGCCGTGTTGCCGAAATGTGCGCCGGTAATCTGCACCGTCTGTCCCGGTTCAATCTCTGCTGGCGTCACTGCGGCAATGGCCGGCTGCACGATTGTCAATGTCCCGGCAAACAGTTTCTTTTTTCCTGCACTCACTTCAACGGGACCGGACTGAGCCTGAAAAGGTACCTTCACCTCGATCAGATCTGATTCCCACCGCTGAATCAACGCGGAAAACCCTCCGACCGTGACGCGATTATTTTGTACAGATTTAAAAGTGCCCAACCCCTTCCCACCAATCGAGAGAGTCGCACCTGGAACCACCGTTAGCGGATACAGTTCGAGCGAGGAAGGCGCTGCTGCAAAAGCGGCCACGCTGACACTGACTGACAATGCCATCGCACTCACGCTAGCGAGAAATATCTTCATGAATAGGCTCCTGTCAGGGAAAAAAGAGGCACGACCATCCGGCGCATAGCACGAGAAGAGACCACGCAGATACGTGCAATCAAAAAACATCTCAAACTATAGCAAGCGGTTTTTTCGAGAGTCAAGCCAGCAAGCCCATGCCAATTGAGGATTTAGGAGGGTTAGCAAACGATCAGGAGACGGAGAAAATCACTTCGAGTTCGACGGCGGATCCGCGAGGCAACTCAGCCGCCCCCACTGCCACACGCACATGACGGCCGGCTTCGCCAAAGATGGCAACCAGGAGATCGGAAGCCCCGTTGAGCACTTGTGGCTGCTGCACGAACCCTTCTGCCGACGCCACATGGCCGACAACTTTCACGACACGCGTGATGCGGTCCAGCGTGCCAAGTTCCTGCTTGGCTATCGCCAAGACATTCAGGAGCGATAGCTTCGCTGCCTCCATCCCCTGCTCGACCGTCAGATCCCGTCCAAGCTTACCAGCGAAGGCCACCTGCCCGTCACGCATGGGCAACACGCCGGACAAAAATAAGAGCTTTCCAACCAGGACCGCAGGCACATAGGTCGCCAGCGGCTTAGGAGGCTGAGGAAGTTTAAGCTGGAGTTCTTTTAATTTCTGTTCATACGACATATTGCTAGCTCGCCCGCGCCTCTATTTTTCGTGCTGCATATTGCACGTGTGATTATGCGCGACACGCATTTAAAAGGCTCTCGGCTCTGGCCTCGCCTTGCTATACGTGGCGTACGATACCAGAAGCCAGCACGAAACTCACTTTTTCCGTTTAGCGGCAGACCATTCCGCCATAATCGCCACACTCGCGCTAGTGCCGATCCGATCCGCGCCAGTCTCCAGCATGGCCAAGGTGGTCTTCCAGTCTCTGATCCCTCCGGAGGCTTTCACCTTGGCGCGGCCCGCCACCGTTTCTTTCATCAGCCTCACATCCTCAACCGTGGCGCCAGAGGCAGAAAATCCCGTTGAAGTCTTCACATAGTCCATCCCTGCCTCCACCGCCAACCGGCAGGCCATAATCTTTTCCTCGCGCGTCAAATAGCAAGTCTCGAGGATGACTTTATGCTCGACCCCTGGAGTCGCCTGCACGACCTCAGCCATGTCGGTCCTGACCAGAGCGTAGTCGCCCGATTTGAGGCGGCTGACGTTGATTACCATATCGAGCACCGTGGCCCCGTGGATAACGCCTGCAACGGCCTCCGCAACCTTCGTAGCCGTCGTGTGGCCTCCCAGTGGAAATCCAACTGGAATCCCAACACGAATATTCCTACCAGCCACAGCCGCGACCGCCTCATCGATATAGCAGGGCGGCACAAAAATCACGACGAAGCCTGACTCTTGCGCCTCCAGGCACACCCGCAACACGTCAGCCTTCGTCGCATCCGGGCGTAGCACGGTGTGGTCCAATAGCGTCGGGACATTCCACTCCTGCGTTGTCATCATACAGTCTTATAGCAAGTCCTAGGTCAGAGATGAAGAGAAAAGCGCGGAAGAAATAGCACAGGGTCAGAGGCGTGGCGAAGACACTTTCCGGAAAAGCCGCCGTTGATACTTCTCCACCGCCTGATTATGCTCAGTCAGCGTCTTGGAGAATTGCGTCGTGCCATCGTTCCGTGAAACAAAATATAGCGCGCGCGAGTCTGACGGATAGAGAGTTGCGCGAATCGCTTGAATCCCTGGGTTGGAAATCGGTCCCGGAGGCAAGCCCTTCACCCGGTAAGTGTTGTAGGGGCTGGGATTCAACAGATCTTTCTTGCGCAAATTCCCGTCGAATACCGGCAATCCGTAGATGACGGTCGGATCGCTCTGGAGCGGAATATGCTGCTTGAGCCGATTGTGAAAGACCGCAGAAATATCGAGGCGATCGCTACCAACCCCAGTCTCCTTTTCGATGACAGAGGCGAGGGTCAGGACTTCGTGCATCGTCATCTTAAGTTCCTGCATCCGAGCGAGAAGGTCAGGCCGGAGGACCTCCCGTAGCTGCTCGACCATCGCCGTCAGCACCTCGCGTGTCTTGACGTTGCGAGGAAACTTATAGGTGTTGGGGTAGAGATAGCCTTCGAGTGTGTCCGCCTTGATCCCCAAGGACGCAATGTAGGTTCGATCTTTCCCCAACCGGAGAAACTCCGTCTGGTCTATGAGGCCCTGTTGCGAGAGCAGGCTGGCAATTTGAGTGAGCGTGAGCCCCTCTGGAATGGTCACGGGGTGGAGCAGGACTTGGCTGCTAAGCAGCTTGGAGAGAATTTCCGCCAAGGTCATGCCGGCATTAAGTTCATATTCCCCGGCATGAACCTTCCGGTCAGCAGATTGGGACTTCGCTAAAATAATAAAAGCGAAACTGCTCTTGACCAACCGCTCACGCTCCAGCATCGCAGCCACTTCGTGAAGTGACGCACCGTCCTGAATAAGAACGATTTTCGAAGAGGGGTGCGTGGCCGCCAGAACAACTGGGCCTTCAGCCCAGCGAATCGTCTGATGCACGGCGACGCCAAGAGCGGCCGTTGCGGCCAGTAGAAGTCCGAAAATGATCCATCGGTTCATCATGCGGTTCTAGGGTTTCCGTATCGGCATTTTCATCCGCCCGGCTCTCCGCCCGCGGTTTCTGTTCTGGCTCAAGGCTGGCCAGATAACTCTGGAGTAGAATCGAGGCGGCGATGCGATCAATCACACCCTTCCGCTTTTTTCGGCTGACATCGGCAGCAATCAAGAGGTCTTCCGCCGACTTCGTGGTCAACCGCTCATCCCACAGAATAACCGGAACAGACACTCCCGCTTCTAAGCGGGTCTGAAACTCGCGCATCGCCTGGATTGCCGGCCCTTCGCGGCCATCTAGCTGCAACGGAAAACCCAATAGAATCTGCTTCACCTCATAGGTCGCGACGAGAGCGGCAATGTGGGCAATATCTCGATCCAACGTGCGACGAGTGAGTGTCTCCAGTGGTTGGGCAGTCCAGCCCAACTCGTCACTCAGGGCAACTCCGATCCGCACGGTCCCGTAATCGAGCGCAAGAACCCGCTTGCCGTCCTCCATCAGTCTACCGCCCCAACGTCCGTTCGACCAACCCAAAGACCTTTTTCAGGGCTGTATCTAAGCCGGCCGGGTCCTTCCCGCCTGCCTGCGCCATCTCGGGCCTACCCCCGCCGGTCCCGCCAACCTCTACCGCCATCTCCTTGATCAGGTCTCCCGCTTTCAGCTTGGCAATCAGATCGTTTGTGACGATAACCAGTAGCGACACCTTGCCGCCATTGGCAGCTCCGAGCGCCACGACCCCGCTCTTCAATTTATCCCGTAGCTGATCAGCCAAAGCCCGCATGCCATTGACATCCAACCCGTCGGTCCTCTGCACATGCACCGCAACACCAGCGATCATTTTAGCCGACGACTCGACCGTGGCACCGCTGGCCATTTTCAATTTCAGTTCTTCGAGCTCGCGTTCCTTGTCTTTCAGCTGTGTCAGGACCTTGCGTGTCTTGGAGACCAATTCGGACTGGCCAACTTTGAGCGTATCAGACAATTCTCGGACGTCGGCTTCCAACTTCTTCATCTGCGCAAATGCGCCACGGCCGGTCTGCGCCTCGATCCGGCGCACCCCGGCTGCAACACCAGTCTCAGACTCGATCCTGAATAGGCCAATGTCCCCTGTCTGCAGGCAATGCGTGCCACCGCAGAGTTCTTTGCTAAAGGACTCGACGGTCACCACCCGTACCTGCTCACCGTATTTATCGCCAAAAAACGCCAGCGCGCCCTTGGCCACTGCATCCTGAATGCTCAACACCTCGGTCGTAACCTTCTCGTTCCTCCGCACCTCATTGTTCACAATTGTTTCAATCTCGTCGATAGCGCGAGTGGAGAGGGGCCGGAAATGGGCGAAATCAAACCGTAAACGATTCGGTCCGACGAGTGACCCGTACTGCTTGACGTGGGGTCCCAGCAAATCACGCAGAGCGGCATGGAGCAAGTGCGTGGCCGTATGGTTCCGTTGCGCATCCTGCCTCGTTGTCGCGTTGACGGTCAGACGCAACTGCTCGCCCTCGCGAATCCGCCCTTTTGTGACGGTCCCCGCATGCAGAATTACCGTCGGTACAGGCCTCGTGGTTTCTTTGATCTCCACCTGCCCGTCCTGCCCCATCAGCACGCCCTGATCTCCAACCTGTCCGCCGCCTTCCGCATAGAAAGGTGTGACATCCAGAACTAATTCAACCTCATCACCTTCCGCCGCTTCTTTAACCAGCCGATCACCTTTTAAAATTGCCTGCACGAGGCTCTCGCTCTCCAAGCGATCATAGCCAACAAACTTGGTCGCCCCGAGACGGCTAGCCAGTTCGGTCACCGCAGGCCTGACCGTTTCCTGCTCGAACCCCCCGGTTTTACGTGCGCGCGTCCTCTGCTCCTCAATGGCCTGATCAAATCCTGCCTCATCGAGCTTCAGCTCCTGCTCGCGGCAGGCCTCGCTGATCAAATCCATGGGAAAGCCATACGTATCGTAAAGCTTGAACACGTCTTGGCCTGTCAGCACCTTCTGTCCTGTTAAGCGAGCTTTTGCAATCAACTCATTCAGAATCGGCAAGCCCTGTTCAAGCGTGGCGATAAACCGCTCCTCCTCGCCTCTCGTCGCTTCAGCAATCGTCGCAGTAGCGTTGCAAACTTCCGAATAGATTGGGCCCATCTGGGCCACCACCGCTTCCGTCAATTCGTGGAGAAACGGCTCGACAATGCCCAGTAGCCTGCCATGACGTGCAGCTCGGCGCAGAATCCGACGGAGCACATAGCCGCGCCCCTCATTCGAGGGCAAGACCCCATCAGCCATCAAGAACGTAATGGCGCGAAGATGATCCACCACCACACGCATCGACCGGTCTGTCAGCTCCTGCGCTCCATACTGAATCCCGGCTCTGGCAGACACAGACCTGAGTAGAGGCGTGAACACGTCACTGTCGTAATTGCTATAGACGCCCTGCGCCACGGCCGCCAGCCGTTCCAATCCCATGCCCGTATCGATACTGGGCTTCGGAAGCGGATGCAGCGTACCTGCTGCATCCCGATTGAACTGCATAAAGACGAGATTCCAAATCTCGATGACGCGATCACCTTCCCCGTTCGGACGATCGTCGCCCGGCACCGACGTGCCCTGGTCGAAATGAAGCTCGGAACAGGGGCCACAAGGCCCTGTATCCCCCATCTGCCAGAAGTTATCCTTCTCGCCACACCGGATGATGCGTGAAGGCGACACACCCAGCTTCTTCCAGAGTTGATCGGCTTCGTCGTCGTCGCGGAAGATCGTAACCCACATCTGCGCTTTGTCGAGACCAACCGTCTTGGTCAGAAACTCCCAGCCAAACAGAATGGCCTCTTCCTTGAAGTAGTCGCCAAAGGAAAAGTTTCCTAACATTTCAAAAAATGTATGGTGCCGTCTGGTATAGCCAACATTTTCCAAGTCGTTGTGCTTGCCTCCGGCGCGTAGACATTTCTGAACCGTGACCGCTCGCTTATAGGCACGCGTTTCCTCGCCGAGAAAAACTCGCTTGAACTGGTTCATCCCGGCATTGGTAAAGAGCAGCGTGGGATCCGCTTGAGGAATCAAAGCAGAGCTAGGCACGGCCTGATGACCCTGCTGCTCGAAATACCGAATGAAGGCTTGTCGTAACTCCTGCGTCCCGTTCTTCATGTGCCCTAACTTTCCTCTCGCAGCAGTGGCCCCAGCACAGTTTCAATCGTGTCTTCGTCAAAACCTCGCTGGCTCAGAATTCTCGCCAACCGGCCAAGCGTGTGCATCGAGTGACTCTGCCCAGCGATCGTCACCACTTGTTGCGCGAGATCCTCCTCGCTCACCTTACGGTAGGTGGCCCTCACCGTAGTCTGCACGATCTGTTCAGGACAGCCGGTGGCACGCAGTTCTTCGTGGAGGCGGGCACGGCCCATCGGCATGCGGGCAAGTCGCCGCTCGACCCACCGTACCGCAAAGGCCGCGTCGTCGAGGTATTTCAGCGACATCAGCCGTTTGATCGCGGCGCGAGCCGCCGAGGGAGAGGCCCCCTTCGCCGCAAGCAGCCATTCGATCTGAGCCTTCGTGCGATCGCTGCGGGCCAGAGCCCGCACCGCGAGCTGTAGCCAATGATCCGAAGACGGTCGCGCCGCTACTATGATTCGTCTACTCACCCGCCCACGCGTGGCCCGTACGGCATGAGTCGGGCGACGCGAGCCCAGCCTGGTGCACGGGGCAAAAGCAGTTCAGGGTTCGAAGTTCAAGGCTTTTGGAACGTCGAACCCAAAACTTCAAACATTGGGTTTTGCCTATCTCGCTCGTCCGGCTCATCTTGCCTGTTTCACTAAGCTACTGTTTACGCGCCAACCTTGTGTGGCCGCTTCTCCTCAGTCTTTTTCTCGTCCTTGACCGGCGCGGCACCTGGCTTGACGGGCGTACACCCAGGCAGACACGCCAGATCGCGCAGCTTCCCTTCAATCGCACGGGCCAAGGGCTGATTGGTTAACAGAAAATCCCGAACCGCGTCGCGGCCCTGCCCAAGCCGTTCACCCTGGTAGGAATACCAAGCGCCAGATTTCTCTACCACCTTCTTCTCGACCCCAAGGTCGACCAACTCGCCCATTTTGGAAATTCCCTGGGCAAACAAAATATCAAACTCCGCCTGCTTAAAGGGCGGTGCCATCTTGTTCTTCACCACCTTCACGCGCACACGGTTACCGGTCACCTCTTGCCCATCCTTGATCGACTCGATGCGCCGGATATCCAGCCGCACCGACGAATAGAACTTGAGTGCGTTACCGCCGGTCGTCGTCTCCGGATTGCCAAACATCACGCCGATCTTCATACGAATCTGATTGATGAAAATCAGGGTCGTCTGTGACTTGGAAATGGCTGCCGTCAATTTTCGAAGGGCCTGCGACATCAGCCTAGCTTGTAACCCCATATGGGCATCGCCCATTTCGCCTTCAATCTCAGCTCTCGGCACCAGAGCTGCGACCGAGTCCACCACGATGACATCGATCGCTCCACTTCGGACGAGCGTCTCGGCAATTTCCAGCGCCTGTTCCCCTGTATCAGGCTGCGACACAAGCAGGTCGTCCGCTTGCACGCCTAGCTTCTTGGCATAGCCTAAATCCAGAGCATGTTCCGCATCGATGAAGGCGGCGGTGCCACCGGCCTTCTGCGCTTCTGCAATAACATGGAGGGTCAAGGTCGTCTTGCCCGAAGACTCGGGACCAAAAATCTCGATCACCCGGCCGCGGGGAAGCCCGCCGACGCCCAAAGCAATATCGAGCCCGAGCGATCCGGTCGAAATCGCCGGAATATTCACCGGCGTATCGGCCTCCCCCATCTTCATAATGGCCCCCTTCCCATATTGTTTCTCAATTTGGGACAGGGCTAGATCCAACGCGCGTTTCTTATCGTCTTTTTCAGCCATGGGTGCTCCTCTTATGTCTGTACAGATTGCCGGATTATACCCAAATTACGAGGGAGAAACCTAGCGGAGAATCACTGGATAATATGGGGCAAACAGGAAGTACCGCCGCATGTTCACTTATTTTTGTAGGTAGCGTCGATCAGGCTACTGATAGAACCCTGCCCTCAACACTTGTGCCCACGACGCCAGCTAGAAACCCACGGTCGTGCTCATCGGCTCGGCAATGATGGGGCGTGAAACAGTTCGAGAACACGAACAACCCGAATCACTTTGCCCTCTGATCAAGCAGCCATCGGCGCAGGAGATCCAACGCCGCTTGCGAGGACTGCTGTTTGATGGCATTCCGATCGCCGTGAAATTGAAACTTTTTCGTGATTGACGGGCCGGCTCCCCCATCTAACCCAACATAAACCAGTCCAACCGGCTTAATGGCAGTCCCGCCTCCAGGCCCGGCAATACCCGTGACGCTGAGCCCCACGGACACTTTGGCTCGCTCGCGAATGCCGCAGGCCATCGCCGCTGCCACCTCCCAGCTCACCGCTCCCTGTCGGGCAATGAGATCAGCCGGTACACCCAGCAGCTCTGTCTTAGCCCGATTGCTATAGCAGATGACGCCGCGGTCCACATAAGCAGAAGAGCCAGCCACCTGGGTCAGCCGATGACCGATCAAGCCTCCCGTACAGGATTCCGCCAACGCGACGGTCAGCCCTAGTGTTGCTAGTTTCCGCCCAACGACCTCTTCCATCGTGTCGTGCCCCTGGGTAAAGATCCAATCGCGAAGCCGCGACCGAACCCCGTCTGCCAGCTTTTTCAACAGATCACACTGTTTCTCGTGAGCCAGTTGATTCCCTTTTGTCGTCAGCGAGACCTGCACGCCCAAGGGCGAGACGAGCAATCCCAGATCGACCAGCGAGCCTTTTGGAACGAGTCCACTCAACTTGGCATCCACCTCCGCCTCCGCCAAGCCAAACGTATGAAACACCTGACGCACGATTGGCGTTCGTGGAGGCTGACCTGACAATTCACTGGCAGCGCGCAACAAAGGTAGAGCCTCCTGCAGCATCATCGCTTCCATTTCCCGTGGCACACCTGGCAAGGACACGATCAAAGCCTTCTTCCAGGTCAGGCAGAATCCCGGCGCAGAACCGACTGGGTTATTCAGAATGGTAGCGCCGGAGGGAATCAAGGCCTGGCGCAACTGCGCGGGGCTGGGGGTGCGGCCCCATTGCGCAAGCCGAGCCGTCATCCCGTCCAACGCGGCCTTGCGCCGAGCAAGCCTGTACCCGGTGGCGGCGGCCACCGCTCCTCTCGTGCAATCGTCCACCGTCGGACCAAGCCCACCAGTCATAATGATCACGCGGGCGCGTTTTACGGCTATGTGAATGGCCGTGACAATGTCCTGCTTCTCATCACCGACAACGGACTTGAAACGCAGAGTGATCCCAAGCTTGCCGAGTTCCTCGGCAAGAAAGAGAGAATTGGAATCGGACCGGCCCCCGATCAAAAGCTCGCTCCCAATCGCGATGATTTCTGCGGCAATCTGGTTCATCTGGCCTCTCTGATCTATCTTGTTCGCCGGCTTGATCTCATCTGTCTAGTTGGCCGTATTAGACCAGGAAAACTCAACAACCCGGAGGCACACGACGAGCTGACACGATTTTCGAATATCGCGCTACTGAATAGTCGAGAAATCGACCGTAAAACTGGTCTCTCCGCCGTTCGCAGGAAAAACTGTGATAGTCGTGTTGGCGTTGGGATCGAAGTCTGCGTAGTTGAAAGATCCGATGACCTTTGCCTTGAATCGCGGAGTCTCAGGCCAGGCGGCGCTCCGGTTGGCCAATCCGTCGAAGCGGACAGTCACGGGCTTGATGGTATTCCCTCCCTGCTCGAACACCATATAACTATCCACCGCGAAGTTGGGCGCATTCCCAAAGATGACGGCGCTAACCAACATGGTCCGCCCTTCCAGCACTTGCGTCACCTCAGCCTCGCTCAGCGGGAGCTTACGGAGGGCCACATGCGTTGCCAGGACCGACAGACCTCTCAGCTTCGTAATCAAGAATCCACTGGGATGCAGTTCATCGGTGGCACCGAATCGAACATAGAAAGTATCGGGAGGATTCCGCTGCTGCGCCGCCTCTTTGCCTTGATCAAGGGCGGCCTGAATCTGCTCCCCGGTGGGATGCACGTCAATGGCATGAACTGACAGAGGCAGGAGCAACCTCAGCGTAAGAACGCTCCCAAGCAACGCAGCATTCCGCAACCCATAAACTGATGCAAACTGCATGACATGCCAGTACCAGATCACTTTTCACCTGTCAACGCCGCCTCCAACGCTCCTCAGCCGGTTGACAATGGCGAAGATGGAATGATAAAAAAAGAGTATCCGACTTAATGCGCTTTTTCAAGAAGTTATACGGAGGAGTTCGATGTCAACCCGTGAACAAACCCCAGCAGCGCCAGCGCCAGCCCCGGCCCCTAAACGCCAATATGTGAACTTCGCCTTCTATAAAATCGACTCGGCCTGGCGCCGTCTCCCCGAAAGCGAGCGCACCAAAGGCAAGCAGGAGTTCCTACGCGCGGTTGAAGAGTATACCGGTCGGGTCCTCGTGGTACCCTATTCCTCGGTCGGGATCAGAGGCGATTGCGACATCATGCTCTGGCGGATCAGCTACGAGCTCGAACTGTTCCAGGAGATGACCACCAAGATCCTAGCCTCAGGCTTAGGTCAGTACCTGACTACGCCCTACTCCTATCTAGCGATCACCAAACGCTCAGTCTACGTAGATCACCATACCCACGAGAATCAAGAGAGCAAGCGTTTGACGGTCGTGCCAGGAAAAGCCAAGTACATTTTCGTATACCCATTTCTCAAGACGCGCGAATGGTTTCTCCTCACGAAGGCCGCGCGGCAAGGCATGATGGACGAACATATCGAAGTCGGTCATCGCTTCCCCTCTGTGAAACTGAACACGACGTACTCGTTCGGGTTAGACGACCAGGAGTGGGTGGTGGCGTTTGAAAGCGATAAGCCGGAAGACTTCCTAGACCTTGTGATGGCGCTTCGCGAGACCGAAGGGTCACGCTACACGCTGCGCGACACACCAATTTTCACCTGCATTCGCAACCCGCTCAAGGAAACCCTCGACACCCTCGGCGGCTAACGCCCACAAGAATCAACGTCTCGAAGACGGCCTTCGGTCTCGCGATCGAAGGCTGTGTTTGGTTTGTCGTTCGGGAGGCGTCCTCATATCGCGCCGTTCGCAGGCAGGAGTGTCGCTGCCTGCGCGGTACGCTTTCTCGCCTATACTCTGGTAGACTGTTTACGCATTCCGCGGCGGGATCGCCGCTTTGACAGCCCAATCATCAATATGATACCTCTACGCGGTGAGGAGCGGGCACTAAGAGTCAGGCGCCTCGCACTAGCTATGGCTGACAATAACGCACTTTATGCGATCCGCTTTCCTGACGGATCATTGAGCCTGTACATCGACGAAGACTACGCGATCGAACGCGGGGTCGACCCTGCCACCCTCACGCGTGTAGATATCCCTCGGGATATGTTCGTCAGCGGGACCATTCAAGAGATTCGCGAATATGTCGCCCTCTATCTGGAATCGCGCCATTCCGGTACCGCATAGAGGATCCAAATGACCACCATCGCCGTACCCACGTCCCCCCTAACCGCTGACATAATTCGATCTACCATCGATACCATGCCGATGCAAGGCAGGATCATGCTGCGGCTAATCCTACTCCAGCACTTCGACATAACAGACGAAGAACTGCTGTACATAGTGGCAGACCAACCGGATCCTCGCTGCGTTAGCGGTACCAAGCGCATCCACGACGTCCTGACTAAAGAATCGATCAAAGCCGTCACGGGTAGGCGCGATCAATACCGCCGGCAGGTTCGACTGAAGCGGGAGCGAACCTGGCTACAATGCGAATCGCTACAACGACTCCAGCGCCTGCGCGAAGGCCTCGCTGAGCGAGCCCGCATCCTCCTGACCAAGCGTTTCGCCCTCTCCACCGAAACCCTCGACGCCTTGGAGACCTCCGCCAGAACCGTGCTGCCTAGGCCGGCCATCCGACTGCTGGAACAACGGTGGGAAGACAATGAGATCACGGCCGAGAACTATCAGCAACAACGGCTCAGCATCGAATACCAAACCCAGCTCCGCATGGCTGAGAAATATTGCAAACGGCTCAATCTGGCGGAACGTGAGCGGCAGACCGCGATCTATGCGCCGCTGCTGGATCACGAAATTGGGCATGTCTGGGGCATTCCGGCCGGCAGTCTCACGGCACGAAAAGTCAAATACATCACGCAATATCTACAGACGCTCCAAGCAAAAATGCAGGCTGGCTCGCCCGGGCTCGCCACAACCACCGCACCCTTGGATTTGTGGAAAGAAACCTTCGCAGTGCTCGCGGAGCAACCAGTTGAACGATCGCTTTCGACTTACGACGGACTGGAAAAAACTGAGTCTGCACTCATCGACAAACTTACCTTGATGGTTTGGGGCAGCCTGGCGGAGGAAAGCGAGGTCAAATTCTGGACCTCGCTCGTGTTCGGTGCTAGCTCTAATGCCATGCATTCTGAAATCACCAGAAATCTGTTTGGGCTACAGCGGCTCACCGCCATCCTCAACGACATGGACACCTCGATTGAGGCCTTGGATGAAGAATTGCTCACACGGACTGCGCCACGGCAGAAACTTGAGGTAGCCGCGCTGGATAGCTCGGCCGAACCAGCTGCGCAGGAATTGAGCGAAGCGCAGGCCCAGATCCTCAGCAGCATGCGAGGGGAAGACGCGGGCAGCAAAGCCTCCGACAAGTGGTAGCGCCGCCTGTCTGATTGTTCTTTGCTCCCAGTGAGGTATAAGAGAGGTATACATGGCTACACCATCGAGCATGCAACCGCCGATTCGCCGCTACCATTATTCGCGTTTCTTGATTCTTGCCCTTCTCCTATTCCCCCTTCTCTCGTTACCTGTCTCTGCCCGCGCAACCGGGCTCTTAGAAATCACCGAGCTCCTCTCCCATCCGGAGCAATACGACCGTCAGGAAGTAACCGTGACAGGCCAAGTCACCAACCTCCAACTCGCAACAAACCGGCAAGGCCAGCCCGCCTATGGGTTTTTATTGAAAGATTCAGCCGGAACGCTGAAAGTCATTAGCCTCGGACAAGTCGAAGTCCGGGAAGGCGATCAGGTGATCGTGGAAGGCATCTTCGCGCGGCTTCGCCAGGCAGGACGGACGATCATCTACAACGAAATCAAGGCCCTCTCAATCAAGTCTCTGAGCCGGCTCAACCCGGACTTAGTCGGGTAACCTCTCCGCATTACCATCGTTCGTGAAGCGTCGCACCCCACGCCTCCACGCAAGATCATGGCGCATTCTTTCTACCTTCTCTTCTACCGACGCACGAGAAAATACCCTTACGGAAGGGGCTTCTTCAACGCCGGCGGGGAAACTTCAAAAACCAGCGAAGTAGCACATCTTGCATGCGATGCGGCAGAAGCAGCGCCAGGAGCGCACGGAACTTAGCATCGGAGCCGACCAGGTAATGGGTCCTAGGGCGCCGGGCCGTCAAGGCATGCTCTACCGCCCTGGCCACGGCATCAACGGAAATCGCGCGGCGCGCGGCCTCGTCAATCGCCCGGCGCACGCAGGCGAAATGCTCGGCATAAAGTGGCAAGGCGTCATGCGTTGTTGAAGCCTGAAGCAAATCAGCGGCCTTAATCGATTTCTCCCAAATTGGCGTGGCAATTGCGCCTGGCTCCACGATCGACACCTCAATCCCCCAGCCATCCAGTTCCAGACGTAGCGCTGTCGTCATCGCCTCCAGCGCGAACTTGGACATCGAATAGGGCCCCAGAAACGGCACGGTCACCCGTCCCGCAATCGACCCCATATTCACGATACGCCCTCTCCTCACGCGTAAGAGGGGCAAGAAGGCCTGCGTGACCGCAAGCGCTCCGATCACGTTCACGCCAAATTGCTTCCTGAGCTCAGCAATCGGCAAGACTTCCAAAGGACCGGCGACGACAATGCCGGCATTATTCACGAGCCCGGCAATGCCCTCGCCTCCTACGGCCTCATGGACCTGAGCAGCAGCCTGCGCGATCGAGACCGCATCCGTCACATCCAACAGCACGGGCAGCAACCGCTGGCTCCCCCGGACCCTGAGCGGTGCGCCGTCCTCGTGCCGGCGCACCCCAGCAAATACCCGGAACCCCAACGCATCAAGATGCAGTGCACAGGCAGCTCCGATCCCGGTTGATGCCCCAGTAATGACCACGCTCTGCATCGGTAAAACAAGCGCCACTCACACCTCAATTCAGACAGTCATGACCGCAATTTAGAACATAAAATACAAATGATTTTTATCAATTAGTTGTACGGAAAACCTCTACGTAAAACAAACATTTTTCAAGTATCAATATGACAAGAGAAACGATGGCAAAAAATGTGACGCTATTGATCTTGGCGATAACGCCTGCGGGTGCCGTGAGGACGCGAGCGCTCCACCGTGGCACTGAATATCGCCGGTCTGCGTCAAAAATATCTGACCTCAAATTGCATCTACCCCTCCGACTCCCCGATTGCCTGCGTCACACGAGGCGCATCAAGCCCTTCCGACCTCGCCAGCAAACCAACAACCATAAACCGCTGGTCGATTGCCCCAAGCAGATGCCGTCGAAGCTCATCACGGAACGGGGCAAGACTCTCGTCTTCCAGATACCGATCGACGGTTCTAGGCAACCGCCGCCGCCAAGCCTGCGCCGTCTGTCGCGCGCCATCTGCAGCAGACCCTCCGCGAACTAGGATGGCGCGAACTTCATCTTCAAAGAACCCCACATGCCCTTCTTCATCTTCCAAAATCGAGCGCAAATCTGAACGTACACCAATTAACAGCCTGGCGAACTCCAAACCCAACATCTCGTATCCATAGAGATGCACGGCCAAGGCCCACCACTGGGTAGGCACACGTGGCAACGTCGTCTTGCCATGCGAACGGACTCCTAGCAGCTGTTCAAACTGCTTGAGGTGCTGCGCCTCTTCCTGCTCATGCCGACGTAAAAACTGCAGCACCCCGGACGGCACATCCTGCGCTTGCGCAGAGCGCACCGCCCACAAGGCCATTGCCTCCGCCTTAAGGAATCGTTCGAGGAGGGCTCGTTCACAAGTAGAGGGAAGCGGATGGATCATGGCCCTAGTCTACCAGAGCCATGGAGTGGGGCGCTAACCTGCACACCAAGGGCATCTCCGACTTCAACACGATGCAGCATAAAAGGAAGCGATGCGCACAACGTGCGCTGTGGTAGCGGTAGCCCAGAAGACATATTAGCTTGGCCAGAAAATTCGTGGTCCATTGCGAGCGACGCACGCTGACCCCAAGCGCGCGATTGTGAAAACATACGCTTGCCCACGCGCTAAGATAAGTGCTTTCATGTGCCTGCGGCACCATCTGCCCACGAAAAGGAGGCGTAGGATCTATGCAAAATCTGAGGAAGTATCTGGTCTTGGCGGTGATTAGTCTCGTATCTGTAGGAGATGCGCTGGCAATTGAAGAGCCCGCTTTTCACCTTATCGCGCAATTCAACGACATTGAGATTCGTCAATAT
>CAMBDY010000003.1 GCA_945865525.1 Nitrospira lenta
AGAAGTGGCCCCGGAAATTTGAACAAGCCGTTAGGTGGAGGATCTGCTACCGTTGATGGCCTGACAGGGCGATGAAAGGGAGCAGACGATGGCAACACGAACGAGACGGACGCATTCAGCGGTGTTCAAAGCCCAAGTGGCGCTGGCCGCGATGGGCGGTGACAAAACGCTGGCCGAACTGGCACAGCGGTTTGACGTGCATCCCAACCAGATTACGGAGTGGAAACGGCAACTCAGCGAACGAGCCGCCGACGTATTTGGCGGTGGAGCCGCTCCGGCGGAGCCGCCGGTTGATCTAAAGGCCCTGCATGCCAAGATTGGGCAGCTCACGCTGGAGAATGATTTTTTAGAAGGGGCGCTCACCAAGGTGGGATGGCTGAGCGCAAAGCGATGATGGACTCCACCCACGCACTGTCGATCAGCCGCCAGGCACAACTGGCAGGGATCAGCCGGGGCAGCGTCTACTATGTGCCCAAGTCTGTCAGCGCAGCCGATCTGGTCCTGATGCGTCGTCTTGACGCGTTGCACTTGGAGCACCCGTTCATGGGCGCGCGCATGTTGCGCGACCAGCTGAATCGGGAGGGTTGCACGGTCGGGCGAAAACACGTGGGCACACTGATGGCGCGCATGGGCATGGAGGCGCTGTATAGAAAACCGGGCACCAGCAAGAAGCACCCCGGCCATGACGTGTATCCCTACCTGCTGCGCGGACTCACCATCAACCGGGCGAACCAGGTCTGGGCACTGGATACGACCTACATCCCAATGGCCAAAGGGTTCGTCTACCTCACGGCCGTTGTGGACTGGGCCAGCCGCAAGGTACTGGCCGAGAAGGTCGCCATCACGCTGGAGACCTGCCATGCGGTCGATGTGCTCCAAGAGGCGTTCACTCGCCACGGCAAGCCGGAGATTGTGAACACCGACCAAGGCAGTCAGTTCAGCGCGCAGGAGTTTGTGCACGCCGTCAAAGAACAGGGATGCAAACTCAGCATGGACGGACGCGGAGCCTGGAGGGATAATGTGTTCGTGGAGCGCCTGTGGAAATCGGTGAAGTACGAGCGGGTGTATTTGTACGCCTATGATTCGGTTGCCGAAGCCAGAACCTCGATCACGCAATATCTGGACTGGTACAACCAATCCAGACCGCATTCGAGCCTGGGCAAGCAAACACCTGATGAGGCGTATGCCGTGATGCTGCCGACGGTCAAACTGGCAGCGTAGGAATCAGCAGAGAATCCACTTAAGAAACTCGGGCTGCTGTTCAAACGAATGGGGCCACTTCTCAACCGACCTCAGTCGATACCTTGCATTCCATTTTAAGCTGATGTTATCATCCCTCTTCATTGCAAATCAGAAAATACATCAACCATTTGTAACCTTTGATAATTACCCTCGTTCGCCCTAGCCTGAAGGGCATCCGTGAGGAGAGTTTTGAATGTATAAAACGATCTACGTACCGGTTGATAACTCTGACCATTCCAACACCGCCGTTGACATCGGAGTGCACTTTGCCAAAGCCTTCGGGTCGAAAATCGTCGGGAGCCATGTTTATGCGGCCAAAATGCATGACAAGCGCTTCAAACAGATGGAAGCGGGCTTGCCCGAAGAGTATCACGATGAAAAAGAGCTCGACCGGCAGCGCCAGATCCACGATTCGTTGATTACCCGAGGGCTCCAGATCATCACTGACTCCTACCTCGACTACGTTGATAAAAAATGTGCGGAAAATAACCTGCCGATCGAGCGCCGCTCGCTCGAAGGCCGGAACTGGAAGGTCTTGGCAGAAGACATCAATGCCAACGCCTACGATCTCGTGATCATGGGCGCCTTGGGCGTCGGCGCGGTGAAGGATAGTGTGATTGGCAGCAACACCGAACGCGTGCTTCGCCGCGTGCGCAATTCGGACATGCTGATCGTTAAACAGATCCAGCCTATGACCAGCGGAAAAATCGTGGTCGCGGTGGACGGCAGCCCTTATTCCTTCGGCGGACTCATGACCGGTCTGGCATTAGGCAAGGCCTTCAACATGCCGGTTGAAGCCATCTCAGCCTTCGATCCCTACTTTCACTATGCCGCCTTCCATAGCATTTCGGGCGTCCTCAACGAGGAAGCCGGCAAGGTGTTCCGCTTCAAGGAGCAGGAAAAACTCCACGAAGAAATCATCGACAGTGGTCTCGCAAAAATCTACCAGTCGCATCTCGATATCTGCCGCGAAATCGCGCAGGCTGAACAGACCGACGTCAAGACCACCCTCCTAGACGGCAAGGCCTTCGAAAAGATCATTCAATATGTCCGCAAAGACATCCCCGCCTTGCTCATCGTCGGACGGATCGGCGTGCACAGCGACGAGGATATGGACATCGGCAGCAACACGGAGAACCTCTTGCGCGCCGCGCCCTGCAATATTCTGGTCTCAAACAGAAAGTACGTACCCCCGATCGATACCTTGGCCGAATACACCATCGCCTGGACGGAAGAAGCCCTCCGCCGGATGGAAAAAATTCCGATCTTTGCCAGAGGCGTGGCCAAAACTGCCATCCATCGTTATGCCATCGAGAAGGGTCATACCATCATCAGCAACACGGTCGTCGATACGGCCGTCGGCCACATTCTGCCCAAGGGTGCAATGGACGCCATGCACGCGCTGGGGGGCAATCTGGAAGCCGCCGGTATCGACCGCGACAAGATGCAGGCGGACGCGTCCGTGGCGAAGGACCTGATGGGCTCGACGCTGAGCGGCATGATGACCGAGATCGTGAAAGAACAACCGAAAGTCAGTGAAGCGACTCAGGGCTATCTGGATCGGATGAATCAGAACTACTTCGTCTGCGACGGCTGCGGCTACATTGGCAAGGGCGAAACACCGGTGAAGTGCCCCGTCTGCTCCGCCGGAGGCGACCGCTTTAAACTGGTCGACAAGACCATTTTTGAATCAGCCGCGATCTCCGAAGGAGCACTTGAAACAGACCTGACCTACGATGACGTCCCTATGCAATGGACGAAGGACGCGAAAGAAGCCATCCGTGCGGTCCCGGCTGGCTTCCAGCGCCGACGCGCCAAAGCCAAGATCGAAAAAACGGCTCGCAAGCTCGGGATGACTACGATCACGTTGGAATATGCAGCCCCCACGATTCAGGAAGCGGCGTCTGAAGACTACACCCCCATCTTCGCAAACAAGGGAACCGGTGCCTCGACTCAGGCCCAAGCCACCGTGGCCGCTGCCACGAACGGCGCCAATGGTGCTGCCGCTTCCCACGAAAACGGGAACGGCCAGGCAGCGGAAGTAGCCCCCGCCTCTCCCTATACCTGGTCTCCCGATGCACAGACCAGGCTCGAACGGGCGCCGGAAGGGTTCATGCGCGAGTGTACCCGTGCCCTGATCGAAAAACATGCCGAGAAAATCGGCGTCACAGTCATTACCGCCGAAGTGGCCAATGCGGGGATCGATCAAGCCAAGGACTACATGGCAGACGCTATGAAGACCGGGAACCTGAAAGATATGATTGCCAACCTGACCGGTACGCCAAAGTCAGAGGCTGGCCGCTGATGGGACGGTCTCTCCCGGTCCTAAACTTTCCGGCTCTATCAGGAACGCTCGGTTCCATCCAACAGCAAGTGACGCAGTTCTTTACTCCGGCTCCCACGGGTCTTGCGCCGCACGACGGACGGACCGTCGACGACTTCAAGCCCTATCTTCTCGCGTTGAACCTTACGAAACGCTGCAATCTCAAGTGCGACCATTGCTATCTCGACGCGACAACGAAATCCGCTGGTGGAGACGACGAACTCTCAACCGAAGAATGTTTTAAGCTCATTGATCAGATCGCCGAGGTCAATAAGGGCTGCCTCATCGTCATCACAGGGGGCGAACCGCTCGTCCGTCCTGATATCCTCGATATCGCGCGCCATGCTGTCAAACACGGCTTTATGGTGGTCTTCGGGACCAACGGCATGCTGATCAACGACCAGATGGCAAAGAGTCTGGTCGAGATCGGCGTGATGGGCATGGGCATCAGCATCGATTCGCTCGACCCCCAGAAACATAATCAATTCCGTGGCGTCCCTGGTGCATGGGAATCCGCGCTTGCTGGCATTGAGGCCTGCAAGCGGAATGGGCTGGCCTTTCAAGTGCATTTCAGTGCACAGCCCATGAATTACCAGGAGTTGCCGGCCGTTATCGATTGGGCGCACCAGCTCGGAGCCAAAGTCCTCAATGTGTTCTTCATGGTCTGTACCGGCCGCGGTGAAGAACTAACCGACATCACCCCGACCCAATACGAAGAAGTGCTCGGCTACTTGGTGAACTGCCAGGATAACTACAAAGGCATGCTCGTCAGAGCCCGCTGTGCGCCTCACTTCAAACGGCTGGCCTACGAGAAGGATCCGAATTCTCCGATTACCAAGGCAACCGGCTATATGGGCGGTGGTTGTCTTGCCGGTACCAACTATGCGCGAGTCACCCCGAACGGCGAATTGACCCCTTGCCCCTACATGCCGCTATCAGCCGGGAACATCCGTGAAACCAGCTTCGTCGATCTCTGGGAAAAGTCTGACGTCTTTAATTCGTTCCGCTACCCGCAACTCAAAGGAAAATGCGGCGATTGTGAATATACCGATATCTGCGGCGGCTGTCGGGCACGCCCCTACGTCGATCACGGCGACTGGCTGGATGAAGATGAGTGGTGTCTTTACACGCCCAAAGGTGGCCCAAAGATCACCGTCGCCTTCAATACGCCTGAGGAAGGCGATGTGGCTTGGGATGCGGACTCTGAGTCTCGGCTAAGCAAGATTCCCTACTTCTTGCGGGCCATGGTCAAAAAAGGCGTCGAAAAGCACGCGCGTGAGAATAGCATCCCCCTGATTACCATTGAGCTGATGGAAGAACTCCGCAAAAAACGATTTGGTAACGACGCGCCAATATTCAGGCCATAACGTGATGGGTGAGCTGTAAAAATGGACGCACTTCAAAGCCTCTTTATAGACCTCAATACGCTGATCCCCATCATCAACCACTGGTTTCACTTGCTGTCAGCGGTCATCTGGATCGGTGGGCTCGCCTTCCTCGTCTTAGCCGTAACTCCTGGACTGAAGAAAGCAGTCGCCAAGGAACAGATTAAGCCGATCACCGACGCATTCTATCAGCATTATAAAAAAGTGGCAGGCGTCCTGCTTGTAGTCCTACTCATGACCGGTGGCATCAACTTTCACTATGTCAATCAAGTCATCACCTCGCAAACCGGTAGCGGGATTCAGCACCATGCGAAATACCTGACCATCTTCTTCATCAAGCTGTTTCTCGTACTCAGCTTGATGACGCTCTTCCTCTACACTGTGATTTTCAAATCAGACGACGCAGAAGAAGGCGAAGAAGCCTCCTACGAGGTAATTCCCTTTCAACGAGCTGCGCTTTGGATCGGCTTCTTCATCATTCTCTGCGCCTCCGCAATGAAGCATCTGCATCAATAGGCCTCCCTTCATCTCCGGTGCCCTCCTAAAGCAATAACGGCCTCACTGGCGAGGCCACCTCAGATTGTCCCCATCCAGAGCCCTCTCGCCTGCTTACAGGCTGTGTAACTGTCCTCCGCAAAACCGCGTAACGAGTGCGCAAACAGCACGCTGCGCGATCAACGCGGAACGCGACAATACACATTACTTTCCCCGCTCCTTGTTCAGGGCTTACCACTCAAGGCTTCCTGGCAGGCAGGCGTTCGTAGAGTCGTGTTACGGGCGAGGGGTCTTGGCGGCCTTCAGCGCGTGCTTAAAAACCGTGCGGAGGCCGAAGTAGGCGAAGGAGTCTTTGAGGTTGGAATAGAACCGCTTGAAAATTCTCATGTTCGGATTAGTTACATACTCCATCGTGAGGGCAATCCGTTCCTCTCCCTCACCGAGCGGCGTCACCGCATGCCAGAGCTTATCACCGTTGAAGAGCACAAGATCGCCCGGATGAGTGATCAGCTCAAGATGCATAGGCGATTTAATCGGATCGTCTTTGAAAAGCTCGCAGACAAATTTGCATTCCGTCGAATGATCGACCAGCCCCATCAATATGGTGTAGCGAGACCCTTGGTAATACGAAGTGTCGTAGTGGAACCCGATATGGTCACCTGGCTCCGTGTAGTAATACAGGGCGCAGGAATGGGGATCATTCTCAGGGCATAGACTGAGCTTGGCCTGAACAAGACGACTGAGGAACTCGATAAAGACCTCAGACCGATAGAGCTCGAAAAAACGCGTGGCCTTCGCCATCACCGTGTAATAGCTGACACTCCCGCCTTTTTTGTGACCGGGGATATAGTTACGATTCAGCTCACCCTTGACCCCCTGCGCCTGGGGGACCAGATATTCTTCCACTGCCAACCGAGGAAGAAACTGTGGAATAAACAGAAACTCATTCTGACTCCAATACTCGGAGGCGAGCAAGTCAACATCCAACCGTCTGACTGCGGCATCAACGACTTCAATGAAAGACATGGGATGTACCTGGTCTCACTCGTCTGTTCACAGCCTCTGAACCATCCCACAGGCCTTACTGCCGAGGGCTAAATACGGGCGCTCTCACCACTTCCACATCGGCCGGTAACTTCAACTCGAAAAATGCATCGCTGAGCCCCACGTTAGATTGGAGCGACGAGAACTCAAAGCTCGCAACATTCCCACTCATTTCATGCAACGTGACCGTCCGGATGAAATAGGTCTTGGGAAATACTTCCACGACGATCCGTTGGACCGATCGTCCCGCCTCCCCCGCCTGCGATTTCGGTAAAAGGGTGAGCAGCCTGAGTCCTCCCGCACCACGACCATTCCCTGGTGTCGGCTCAATGTGGAACGACTGCTCCAACTGCGCCACCCCGAGCAAGAGCTCTAACGGAGCTTTTGAGGCAGCCATCTGTGTCAGCTTGCCCACCAAGACCTGCTTGTGCTCCGGCACATACACTTTTACATCATCATGATTCACGAAAATGTCTTCGATCGATGGATCAAGATAACTCCACCGCAATCGGCCAGGCTTTTTAATCGAGACCTTCCCAGAAGATGTGATGGGCCGATCGAACCCCTCGATCTTAGTCTTCTGCGTAAAGTCCGCCTGAAGATCCCTAGTCTGCTCATAACGCGCCTGAAGCCGCTTGACCACCTCCCGTACTTCCTTCAGCGGCACCACATTATCCTCATCCCCAGCAGCGCGGGCCGGAGACAGGACTAGAAAGCCACAAAGAACAACATGCAGCGTCAACCAAACCGCCTTACGCTTAGGCCTGTACAGCTTCATCAGAAATGCTCGTCCCTAGCAAACCACGTGGCATCACCTAAGGCGTGGGAGGAGCCATGACGGGTATCGAACGCGCACGGTCCATCGTACACGTTCTACACGCCCAGTAGCGCCCCTGACTACTTCATGCCTCTTCGGCCTCTCCTACTGGCCCTCGCCGCCCCACAACTTCTCTCCGCCCATCGCGGCCAGCTGCGCCCACGATGCCGGCTGCCTCCATTTGCTCGATCATCCTAGCAGCGCGAGGATAGCCCACCCGCAGCCGGCGTTGAATCAGCGATGCGGACGCCTGGCCGGTCGACAGGACCAATTCTTTGGCCTGCTCATACACTTCATCCAGCGCCTCTTCCTCTTTTGCATCCTCCTGTTTCAGCGCAATCTGTAAATCCTGATTATGGACTAGCTTCACTTGGTCCTTCACAAACTCGACTACGCGACGGACATCCTCATCCGACACAAAGGACCCATGTCCGCGCATGAGACGCCCAGTCCCTGACGCCATATAGAGCATGTCCCCGCGTCCCAGAAGCGCCTCTGCGCCGTTGGCATCCAGGATGGTGCGCGAATCAGTTTTTGACGAAACTTGGAAAGCGATGCGGGCAGGAAAATTCGCCTTGATTAAGCCCGTTAACACGTCAACCGACGGACGCTGCGTCGCCAGCACGAGATGGATACCGGATGCGCGAGCCATCTGCGCCAACCGCGCAATCTTATCTTCCACTTCCTTCGGTGCTACCATCATCAAATCCGCCAGCTCATCAATCATCACGACGATATAGGGTAAAGGTTCTGGTGGCGTCTTCGGCGGCAAGGACGATCCTGGACTCCCCTCCTGAAGAGTCGTCTCTCCAGCAGAGAGCCGCTCCTCTTGGGATAGAAACTGAATAGGCAATTCCGGCTGGTCAGCTTTGGCGGTCCTGTCGGTCTCGAGCATACCCTGCGCCCCTGAGACCTTTCGATTGTACGCATCGATATTCCGCACCCCTGCCTCGGACAGCAGCTGGTAGCGCCGCTCCATTTCCGCCACGACCCAACTGAGCCCGCGCGCCGCGGACTTGGGATCGGTGATGACCGGACGCAAGAGGTGCGGAATACCGTCATAAGTTTGAAACTCTAGTCTCTTGGGATCAATCAATAAAAACTTAATCTCATCGGGCTTAGCGGAAAACAACAGACTCAACAGCATCGTGTTGAGGCCAACACTTTTCCCTGCTCCGGTGGCACCAGCGACCAACAAGTGTGGCATCGTTTTCAAGTCGGCAATCAGGGGGGCGCCAAAAATATCCTTCCCCAGAGCTAAACTAAGCTTCGATTTGGCTCGCGAGAAAGCCTCACTTGTCACCACTTCTTTCATCGATACCATTTCGCGATAGAGGTTCGGCACCTCAATCCCGACCACCGATTTTCCAGGAACTGGCGCGACGATCCGGAGACTGACCGCCTTTAAGGCCAAGGCCAGATCGTCGGCTAGATTCACAATGCGCGCGACTTTGGTGCCAGCCATCGGTTCAAACTCATACATCGTCACGACCGGTCCAGGACGAACCTCCGTTACTTTCCCTGCAATGCCAAAACTCAGCAGGGCGCGCGTCAACACATCGGATTGCGCCTTGATTTCTTCCTCCGTAACACGGCCCATGGGCACGGAAGGATCGCTCAAGAGCAGAGCCGGATCCGGCAAGGTATAGTCCCCTTCCTTCGCCCGGGAGACAAAAGCCGATTGATCAAGCTCCGCCTCACTCGCCTCAACTGGGTCAGGCGTCGGTTGTGGCGACGGCTGAATAATCGGCCCATCAAATACCTGCTTCGCTACCACTTCGGGCAGCGTCTCCTCCATGACCGCGCGAAGGGATTTCGATGACTTCCGGGTGGCTTTCTTAGGCGACTCAGGAGCCGGCTCTACCACTGATCGTTCCGGAATCCACCCACGCACCTGTGCAAACACTGCACGGCCCCAGACTGGAAGCTTCAGGGCGATCTCCGATAGAGAAATTGGCGTTGTGAAAAGAAGCGAGATCAGTAGCCCAGCCATGATCAGAATATGTGCACCGGTACTGGCGAAATAGGTGCGCAAGCCCTCGGCCAGCACCCGCCCGAAAAGGCCTCCCGCCATACCACGATAAATGAAGCCACTCGAGAGAGTCGGCA
Organism: Nitrospira lenta; assembly: GCA_945865525.1. Lineage (GTDB taxonomy): Bacteria > Nitrospirota > Nitrospiria > Nitrospirales > Nitrospiraceae > Palsa-1315. Next base: position 9,416 of record CAMBDY010000003.1, read on the forward strand.
CCGCCGTGATTTCGAGATGGAGAAGCCCGCTTAGAAACAGGAGGGCCGCTAGGGAGGCGCCGGCGTTCCGCAACCGAATCGATAAGTCACTCTGGGTGAAACAGCGGATACCCATCAGGCCGAGCAGCACAGGGAAGAGATAGGCTGCGCCACCGATCAGCGAAAAGAGCGTCAACCCAAAGAAATCTCCGACCAATCCGACCATATTTCGGCCAGAAGGCGACGCGGCAGCTGCTGATTTCAATTCATAGGGTACGAAGGACACGAGGCTGAGAAGCGTGAGCAGACTCAACGCGATCAGGACGACTCCGATCACTTCTCGTTTGATGTGTGACGGGGGAGAGGCGGCGCGGCGGGCTTCGCCACGCTTGGCCGAGGGAGTAACAGCCATGAGTGCGATGCTAACATAGGGAATCGATCATTTCAAACGAAGAGCGGACATTGAATAACCCGTCTTCTCATCCTTAATGGGCCGGCCATGGCTCCTAAATCCCTTTCCGCCCCTTCCCGATCAGACGAGACAACCTGAGAAAGCCTTCGAGGGAGATTGTTTCCGCCCGTGCGGCCGGTAAGAGACCGAGCTGTGCCAACGCCCCAGCGATGGGAGGTTGATCGTATCCCTCGTCCCTGAGCGAATTGACGATCGTTTTTCGCCGATGCGCAAACGCCCCCTTTACCAGTGTGCAAAAGGCTTCTTCTTCCTGCTGGCTCAGCCCCGTCTGCACTTTCGCACGCAGCAGCACCACCGCCGAGGCGACCTCTGGCCTGGGACGGAAACACTGTGACGAAACCCGAAAGGCTTTTGTCACATCCGCGGCATACTGCGTCATTACGGAAAGGACGCCATAATCGGATCCACCAGGCTGAGCGACCAATCGATCGGCCACTTCAGCCTGCAGCATGAGTACCATCTTGGGAAACCGGCCACGTTGGTCAAGCAAGTGAAAAAGCAGAGGGGTTGAAATGTAGTACGGCAGATTGGCGACGACGACCGTCCCCATTGGCAGCTGTTCAACCGGATAGGCCAGCGCGTCTGCGCAAACTAGCTCCACATTGGGAAGCTCCGCCTGCCGAGTCTGAAGATAGGCATGGAGCCGTGGATCCAGTTCGACCGCCGTAACATGACCGGCCGCCTGGCTCAGTGCCTCCGTCAGGATGCCGCGGCCTGGACCGATTTCCAGCACATGGCTATTGGGTTCCAGCTCCGCTAACGCGACGATCTTGCGCACAATGTTGGGATCGATGAGGAAGTTTTGGCCGAACCGTTTGAGCGGCGGTGGGAGATCCGAAATCGACACCGATTAACTCCCGCCGGAGGAACGAGGCGCGGCCAGCGCCAATTGCTTCGCCAAATCGGCCAGTGGCGCCTTGAAATAGTCGATGAGGTCGGTAAACTCTTCTACTAGGTCGTTTGTAAACGAAGGCCCGGGCTGGAGGGCGGCAAACTTCTGTCCCTCTTGCTGGCCCAGGGACTCCGTGAGCAGCGCCACCGTCCTGGCTTTCCATTTTGCCAGGCGTTCAGCTCCTGCCACGGTATTAAGCGTCTCCATCGTATCCCTACAAATCGCGTCCAACTCTTCCAACTGCTGGCGCACTAGCACAAGCCCCTGCTTCGCATTCTCTGTCATCTAGGCCTCTTCTTCCGTAACGAGACGGACCGCGCATCCGATCGACCCTCAGCTAGCGTGGCGGCCAGCGTGACCGCCGCGACCAGACTGCCAGGATCTGCGATACCTTTTCCTACGATATCAAACGCCGTCCCGTGATCAACCGATGTCCGGATGATCGGCAACCCCACCGTCAAGTTCACGCAGGTGCCAAACGCGACCAGCTTCAAGGGAATCAGCCCCTGGTCGTGATAGAGGGCCACCACTCCATCGTAATCGCCCTTGGCTGCCTTACTAAACAGAGTATCAGCCGGTAAAGGATCGCTCGCCAGAATCCCCTTGGCCTGCGCCGCACGCGCTGCAGGAAGAATGATCCGTTCCTCTTCGTCCCCGAACAGACCATGCTCTCCCGCATGAGGATTCAACGCCGCGACACCAACTCTAGGCTTCTTGATTCCGAACAGGTCCCGCAAGGCCACATGGGCCAGCCTGATAGATTTTTCGATCTTGGCCTGCGTGAGGAGCGACGACAAATCTTTAATCGCAACATGGGTCGTTACGAACATGATCCGGAGCGGACCACCGATAATCATCATGCCGGAGTCTGGCGTCTGGGTCAGATCTGCCAGCAGTTCTGTATGGCCAGGAAAGTGGCACCCCGCCATGTTAATCGCTTCTTTATTAATCGGGGCTGTAACCATACCGTCGATACAACCGAGCTGCGATAGCTCCACCGCTTTCTTTATGAACAGCACGGAGGCAGCCCCTGTCTCAGGCGCTGCCACTCCACACGCAAACCGTCCAAGAGGCCGATCAAGCGGATCCAGTACGGCCAGCTGATTCGACCGTGAAGACACCGTCCCATGACCCTCCACTCGGACCACAGTCATCTTAAGTTTCAGACTCTTCACCGTCTGCTGCATCACAGGAAAGGAACCAATAACCAACGGGCGACACAGCCGTCGCACTTTCGTGACAGCCAGAGCCCTCGCAATCACCTCAGGACCAATCCCTGCAGGATCACCCATCGTAATGCCTAAGAGCGGTTTGTCTTTCCTCTCCATACTCATCTCACATTACCGGCCACGACGCTACAGCCAATAGAGGTACAACACATACCCAACATACAAAATGGCACTCCCACCCAACAACCAGGGCCGCCAGAGACCGCTCCACGCAGCCTGCACCAATAAGAAAGTAGCAGCAAGCACGGCCAGCACCATGGTGATCAATGCGGTCGGGGCGAGGGCCCAATCCGTACCTATAAGGCCGACTGAGACCGGGATCGTCCCCTGGAACACCATCGCGCCAGTGACATTCCCCACCGCCAAGCGATCTTTCTTTCGATAGAGCCAGAGAAAACTGTTCGACATCTCCGGCAACTCGGTTGCTAGGGGCGCAATAAGGAGAGCCAGGATCAGAGGCGAAATCGACAGGGCTCTGGCAATGGCTTCTGCAGCGAGTACGAAGAGATGCGCACCGAATGCGAGGCCTACCAAGCCCAGGACTGCCTGAAGGCCAATCAATCCAAATGTGGGGACTGCGGAATTGCGAGCAAAGAACAACGGCTCCAACACGCCCCCCTCCTCATCGGCGAGCTCACTGAACTTTAGTTTAACGTAATAGAGATACAGGCTGATTAGCCCCACAGCAGCTAGGATGTGCACCATCCGAGAAGGCACAAAGGCGCAGGCCAACGCCACACTATAGGCCACCATAAAGCAGAGGAGATCGCTCGTTACATTCTTGTAGTTTAAACAGAACACCGCCGTACGCGTCCCCAATCTGGCATAAGCCACCAGTAAAATGGCCGAGATCGGAATCACGAGCGTACTCAACATAAAGGGAGCGCCGAGGATTGCGCCCAATCCGACCTCCGCTTCGGCACGGTTGGCTCCGAAAAAAATAGCGATGATCGGAATCGATGTCTCAGGTAGCGTAGTCCCGATAGCGGCTAACACGCCACCAATCGCCCCTTCAGACAGATTGAACCGTTTACCCAGCCACTCGATCGCGTTTGTAAAGAGCGTGCATGCGCCCAACGTCACCACGACCGATACCAGGAATAAAAGGCTGTAGAGAAGGACTGTCATCGCTGGTCTCCTGTCCTGACCGCCCGTCGTTTGGCATAGGCCATGGCCGCATCGTCGAACACGGTCTTGAGAGGCCGGCCCGTTCGTTCGGCAATCCGCTTACAGTCAAGATATTCCGGAGCCGCCTTCGTCATCGTTTCATTCACATTGGCAATCTTCATCCTAACGACGCCTCCCGGTACCTTCACTGATATAAATCGCCTGGGGAGGATCTGCCGCATCACCTCACCAACTCGAACCCCTAACGCAGTCGTTTCCTGAAACAACACCTCGCGCACCTGGCCCAACAGAGCCGGAGCCACCAGACATGTCAGCACGACGCCTGGCCTGCCTCGTTTCATGATCACTGGTGCGAGCGTCACATCCAACGCCCCGCGGGACAACAACTGCTCCATCACATGCTCATAGATCTGGGGGTTTACATCATCAAGGTTGGTTTCAACCTGCAACACCGTATCCTGCTCGTGCAGCCCTTGAGATGAGGATCGCGCCAGAAACACCCGCAAGGCATTCGGCCAGCCCACGGGATCGGCATCGCCCGCTCCATAGCCAATGGCCGTTGGCGTCATCACCGGCATGGGACCAAACTCCGAAGTCAAAGTGCGCAGCAACGCCATGCCGGTCGGCGTGGTCAGCTCCCTGGCAGGGCCAGCGCTGTAGATCGGAATTCCTTGGGCCAGAATGGCGACTGCTGGACCTGGCGCAGGCAAGATCCCATGCGCTGATTGCAATGTCCCCGTTCCGACATTGACCGGAGAGGCCGTCACACGACTTGCACCCAACAAGTCGCAGCCAATCAGGCTGCCCACGATATCGACAAACGAATCCAGCACGCCCACTTCATGAAAATGAACTTGGTCCCTAGCTACACGATGGGCCTGCCCTTCCGCCTCTGCTAAGAGATCGAATACGGACCGGCTTTGCTGCTTAATCTTGTCCGGGAGACGGCTCGCGGAGAGGATCGCGTGGATCCGGCGAAGCGAGAGGGGCTTGCGCAATCCTGTCGCGATCACAACATCCACTTTCGTGGCATGAATCGGCCCTCGCTGGACTCGCCGCTTCCGAAGCGTCACCCCTGAAAGACGAAGCTGCTTGAGCCCCTTCACCAAATCGGAAAACGGTACGCCCACATCTACAAGCGCGCCGAGCGTCATATCGCCGCTGATGCCGGAATAACAATCAAAATGGAGGTGCGAACCCACGTACGTCCTTTCTCTGCCTGATTCAACCAGCGCCATCTTACCCAAGGCGCGTACGAACGGCAATCAACTCAATCCGAGCGTTGACAGCCTCCCAGCGCTATGTTATCCACACGGCATTGGCCCACTAGCCGGATGCCTCACAACAATAGCTCCCTTCCGCATAGAACCTCATGACCATCTTCCAGCTCTTCCACAGGTTCTGCTTAACAGGACTCGGATTATTGATCGGTCGTGTCTCCCTGCTGCTCTCCGCTACGCTGCTCCTCTGGATCCCGACTGTCACCTCGGCAGAATCAAAACCCCACCAAGGCCCACGCCATGAACCGGAGCTCAGAATCCTCGAACTGAACGTCTCCCCCAATCCCTATACGACTGCGTCTGGCTCCTTGCAGTTCTCCGTTTTAATCCAACTCCCCAAAGAGCTAACGGCCCCCACACTGCTGGAAGTCTCCTCGTTCATTACCTCGCCTTCGAAAAATTCTCTCCGGTTCCTCACGGCGCGTATCGCACTGGAACCGCACGCAGCCACAACGGACGGGGCCGCCCCCCCGCAAATGTCTGTCGTGCTGACCTGGGACGGGCTAGACCAGAAGAAAGTCACGGCAGGAGCAGGGCTCTATCACTTTGAAGTGCAGCCCAAATTGCTGGCGAATACCGAGCAGGGGCCAAAAACTCAGATGGTTGGCTGGCGGAAACGCGGAACGATCGAGGTGAAATAAACTGCCTAAGATAACCGCGAATAGCGGAAAAAGTAAAAACAGTCACTCGTTCAGCATCTCATCTTTCTGGCTTGTCTCGCATTCCCCTCTCATCGCGCCCTTTCTGCAAGTAGGTTGATCCGATGCGCCAGACAGCCGGCCCCGAATCCATTATCAATATTCATCACCCCGACTCCGGCTGCACAAGAATTCAACATCGTCAAGAGTGCCGCAAGCCCGCCGAAACTCGCACCATAGCCACGACTCGTCGGCACAGCTACGACAGGGTAGGGCACCAACCCACCGACTACGCTCGGTAAAACGCCATCCATTCCTGCGACCACCACCGCAACACGGGCCTTCATCAGCTGGCTCTGACGTTCCAGCAGCCGATGAATCCCTGCCACCCCCACGTCATAGAGCGTTTCGACCTTACTCCCCATCACCTCCGCCGTCACTCTCGCTTCTTCTGCGACAGGAATGTCCGACGTGCCAGCTGTAATCACTAGAATATGGCCCTGGAGCCGTTGCGTGGGGTCGCGGATCGACACAATGCGAGCCTCGTCATGGTAGACCGCTCGCTTATCCAGCCGTTTGATCAGCGTGGCCACTTGGCGCGTCGCCCGTGTTGCTAATAGGAGGCGATGATGCTTCAGCAGGGCCTTGGCAATAGCGCGAATCTGCACCGCTGTCTTTCCTTCACAGAAAATGACTTCGGGGAACCCTTGCCGTATTGATCGATGATGGTCAAGCGACGCAAACCCCAGATCCTCATAGGGCAAGGTGCGAAGCTGAGCGAGCGCCGTTGCCACGGTCAGAGTGCCGGCTTGTACCTTGGTCAACAATCGTTCAAGCGACTTCTGGTTCATGCCTACCCCTTTTCTGGCTTCGCATCACGCTCCATCAGATCAGTCACAGCCTGGCGGCAAGATTTTCCTTCGAACAAGACCTTGTTGATCTCACCGACGATGGGCATCTCGACTCCATGGCGCTGGGCCAACCCTGATGCAGCCTTGGCAGTCCTCACCCCTTCAGCCACCGCCTTCATACTACCGAGGATAGCCTCTAACTTCTCGCCTTTCCCCAACCTCACGCCGACTGTGTAGTTCCGACTGAGAGACCCGGTGCAGGTAAGCACGAGATCGCCCACACCTGAAAGTCCGTAAAAGGTTCGGGCATCGGCACCCATGGCATGTCCAAGCCGGACGATTTCCGCCAGCCCACGCGTAATCAAGGCTGCCCTCGCATTGTGGCCGAGACCCAGCCCATCGACGGCCCCGGCGGCCAAGGCCATCACATTCTTCAAGGCCCCGCCCAATTGTACGCCGATCATATCGCTGTCCGCATAGACTCGGAGTGCCGGCGTCATCAAGGCCGCCTGAAAGGCATTCACCAGAGCACCATCCTGCCCCGCGAGACAGAGCGCTGTGGGCTGGCTCTGGCTCACTTCTGCCGCAAAGCTCGGCCCAGATAAGGCCATTAGCTTGCTATGGAACGCCAACGGCAGAACCTCCTGCATCACTTGCGTCATCAATTTAAACGTCTCTTCTTCGATCCCCTTCGTCGCACTGATCATCGGCAGGGAAGGGGGCAAAAGGGAGGCGAGCTGTTGGAGAACACGCCTGGCTACATGCGACGGCACGACAAAAAGGAGGCCATCGCAGTCGCTCATGACCTGTGCGAGCGAGTCCGTCGCACTGAGGGAGGGCGGCAAAGTTACGCCGGGCAAGAAGACCCGATTTTCGTGCGTCAGATTGATCGCCTGGACCACGTCCCGCTCATAAGCCCAGAGCTGGACGCGCAACCCTTTTTCCGCTATGTGCTTAGCGAGGGCTGTGCCCCAGGCACCAGCGCCGATCACCCCAATACAATTGATAGTCTGCATCATTTAAAAAAATAAATAAGTTCCGACCAGGGCGCCTGAGTCAATGAATTAATCACTTACTGGCGCGCGGATTATAGGAAGCCCTTCTTTCACCTGTCAATGAACTCGCCACCCCTCAACAAGATGCTGAAATCGTTAGTCCCCATCGTTCGTGAACGGTGAACTGTAAACGTGAAAGTTTGAGCGGGGCAGCACCGACAGTCCCGCCCGGCACGTTTTACGATCCGCGGGAGCAGCTTTTTCTGCAGCTGCTAGTAAAGTGAGATGGTTCCGTGTAGCTTACCCCGTATGAGAATTTGTCCAGCCTGTCGACAGGAGCTTCCGGAGATCAGTCGCTACTGTACCCAATGCGGCCAACGGCTTCATGCCGACTACGTTGAGCCCTTGCCGCTGCCAGCGACGCCAGCCGAGCCCCCGGCAGATCAACTGAATCTCCAATGTGTTTACGGCATGCTGATGGTCCTGTGCCTCGCCATCCTCTTCCCACCCTGGGAAACTCCCCCCGCACTACCACCTGAGTTTCTTGGAATGCATTTCATCCTCACACCGCCCACACCAGAAGCCATTGTCAGCCGACTCCTGCTCACGATTGAGCTCGTCACCATCGCCATCGCCGGCCTCTATGGGTCATTCTTCTTTCGAAGAAAATTTTGACGGCGAGTCGAACGTCTATACGTCGTCACGTTATGCGGTCATATCCCAAGCGTGCAGAATTAGACTTAGAGATGTAGGGACTTCATGGACCACCCCCGCCTCACGGGATCCCCTTACCCATTTTCCCTCGCCGCAGGCCCCTCGCTCACTTTCATGATTTCCCGCAAAACATTTGTTGCGTACGCACCGGGGGGAAGGGAAAAGGAGAGCGTGAGCACGGTGCCCTCCAAACTCCAGTCCAAATCGGCCAGAGGGATTCGGAGCGAACGCCGTTGACCTCGAAACCCACAGGCCTTCGCCGCTTCCGTAAGGCCCGCCGGTGTCGCTCCACTCTCAGAAACCACGGCCCGTTCGATCTCGCCCTGTTCGCCTCCGGCCCACGACACCCGCGATCCAAATAAAATACCCGTGGGACTGATCTCAAACTGATCAGCCCGAGGCTGTTCAATCGCCGCATCCTCGACCAGAAAGCACGCGCCATTGTCCATCTTCATGGCCCAGTCCCCCACCAGGATGCGATCGATCTGATCCAACCGTCTGGCCAGCATAGCATTGAAAAAATACGACTGATAGGCGTTGAGATACCACATGCGCTTGGACCGGCTCAGCTTGTTGCGACGGGCAGTATCCGCCAATAACTCGGCTCCCGTCTGATAGTTCATGCCATCCCGTCCCTGCCGTTGAGGACCGAAATAATTCGGCACCCCCCGTCGCACCAAAAGGGCCAAAACCTGCGGGACCGTCTCACGGGCATGCAGCGCGACATTTCGGATCACTAATCGAAAATGATTGCCCGCATGATGTCCTGTCCTCAACCGATTGCGGTGCCGGCCCAGCACCTCCACCGATAAGAGGTGTTCATCCACTTTCAATCGATCCAACTGATCCGGCATGATCCCCAACAACGAAACCATCTGTGCGGTCACGGCCCTGGCGTCTTTCAGTCCAGCCACACCGATCGCTTGCGCTTTCACCCCTAAAGTCGACGAGAGCCGGAGAACGAGATCCGGCGTCGAGAGGAGACGTTTTCTGATCTTGACGTAAAGATGTTCCCCCTCTCCGCAAGGGAGATAGAGGGGTCGTTCGTCGACCTGAAAGTCTTCCGGAAGCGTCCGCATCTGTCCACCGATACCTGGCAGTTCTGCGGTCAAAAATGGCATAACCATGACACAAGAGGCCCCTTCTTCATTCGTGTGCGATCCCCCTCACCACTCGCTCGATCTCATAAAGCATGAGGGGACTCGCATGGTATACTTGTCCTATGTCTATTCGCCTATCCTCCACCCGCACGACCGGTCCAGCCAATCATCCTCGGCTACTCAAACGGACCACCGCCCGACTGCTGGCGGTAAGGCTCGTCGTCATCCTTCTGCTACTAGCGTTCTTCCCGAACGACTCGTCGAGTAGAGAGAGCCGCGTCTTTGAAGAGTTTACCCGCCATATCGGCCAGCAGATTCATAAAGACAAACAGGCCTTTGGGCAAGCGAGCAGCTGTCTAGCCTGGTTTTATGGCAAAGCGAAAGCACCGCCGCCCCCCACTGCGGAAAAAATCAGCTGGCAGACTGCAGCCCAGCCGGAAGTGGATTGTCCCCGCACCTATCCAGGAGGGATGGATCAAGCGCGAGACGACTTTTCCAAGACCCAATCAATGCTCTCTGTCAGTCTGACCTTCTATGAATTTGCCCTGGTCGCAGACCGGAATGACGATGGGATTTATAGTCACACTGAACTTCAAGATTTATTCAGTGCCCTCGCCCTCCCCTTCGATGACAGAGACCACGGCCAGACACAGGCCCCATCACTTGCAAAACGCTTCGACAGCTGGTACCGCAGCCGCAATATGGAGGCCTTGATACAAGGGATGAATGATCTCTATGAACGAGGATACCGCGTTACCCCTTCCGATCGCATCGAACTGAATCGAGTGATGGGGTGAAACCCCGCCAATGTCTCTGGGCCAATCGTGTCCGTGCCTTCATCGGACATTCTCTGAGTACACCCTCTATCGGCTCTTCAGTCTCGTGCCCCACTGAGGAAGGGGACAGTCTGGGCATGACGCTTCCTGGCTCACCTATGTGCATAGCTCCTAATGGGCCCACGAAAAACAGCCGGGTTGGCCCTGACTATTTGATCCGCTCCAATGCCTCCCGCGATCGGCTCCTGACCGTTTGATCCCAGTCATCTTTCATGACCACTGTTAGCTTTTCCTTCGCCTCACTGGCACGCAGCCGCCCCAACCCGAGGGCAGCACTGGAACGCACATAGGCATGGTCATCCTCTAGCGCCTTTAATAGAATGGGGACAACCGTCTTATCGTTTAAGACGCCCAGATGGCTGGCAGCCATTCCCCGAATCCGGTGCTGCTTGTCGTCCAAGGCCTGCTGCAAGGTCGTCACAAAAAGATTGCGCAATGCGGGGATTACCGACTCCAGTCCTTTGGCCTGATACTCATTCACTTCGATGAGCGCAAAGGCGATCTCTAATTTTTTGTCCCTCTCCTTCGCCTGTTCGAACAAGGCTAACAACGTCGTCCGGTTCCTCCGTTTTACTCGACGGCGCTTAACTGCCCGAACCAGTATTACCAGGCCTCCCACAATCACCAGCCCGGCAAATACCATGGGAATGGCTTGATCAATCACATACTCCTGAGTCTCCAGTGGCAGACGCTTCCAGACCCACACACACGTGATGATCAATCCGATGAGGACCACGAGCGCGGCTGGATTGGTCCGTCCTGATTCATTTTGTGGCATAGGATCTGCATCATAGGGAGGCGCACGTTGCCCCGTCAACGGAGGAGCGATAGGGCGCGGCACTTTCGTCTCTCTCGTTCTTCTCCTCATCTCTCTGGTCTCACCGGCCAGACCAACCATCCTCATCCTCACGTTTTACATCTCACACTTCGCGCATTCCTTCCCCCTCCCTCTCGCCGACGTGAAAAAACTTGAAGAGAAAATTTTACTCGTCACTCAAACTCTGATAGAGTGGTTCCATTGCGTTCAATACTTTTATCCTGAAAGGGGGGTGAGGACAGATGGCAACGAAGAAAGCAGCAAAGAAGAAGGCAAAGAAGAAGTAGTTCCATCGAGGGGGCAGCGGCCACGCTGCCCCCTCACTTCTCTCCTCTCTGATATCTCTTAGGTCCGATCCGCAGCTCACGCTCAGCTAATCACTCGAACGATTCTTCCGTAGAACTTCTGCTTGCTTAAGCATCTAGTAAAACATTCGCAATGGAATAGTGGCTTCGTCCAAGACCAGACCTCCCTCGGCATGACAAGGCCTTAAAGCAAAAAAAATGGGGAGGTGATGGCCACATCACCTCCCCGTCTTTCTTGCACCAGGGGAGAGCCCATGGCGACTAAGAAAGCAGCACCCCAATCATATCATGAAAGTTTCCGTGAAAAAATAATGAATATTTTAATATAATCAATTACTTACGTGTTTCATTCTTCGAGAATCCTGGCAAGGGGAGCAACCGTCACGGACTCCGAAATGAAGATTATGGGCTAGAGCTGGCAACGCGGAGAAGACCTAGCCTTCCCCAAACAACTATCCTGGGTGATGCGGAATGAGCCTGATTGATCTTCCACTGCACGAGGCGTCTGGGGTCTCGCGCAACGGGCTTCGTCAAGCATATCTCGTTTTGGATTCGCCCGTTTCACGCTTTACGATGGACGAACGACGCTGAAGTCTACGCGTTGCACGAGTACCGCAGCCCATCTCGCTCTTTCTCCTTCCTCCTTGACCCTTATGCCAATGCAGCCTATCCTCCCGCATGGCTTATGCCCACAATCGATTCGTGTGACAGGTCTCATGTAATAGAACGCTATGCGCCTGACGATTCTCGGATCCGGTACGAATACCCACCCGACCCGCGCCGCTTCCGGTTATTTGCTATACACTAGCCAGCTACTCCTGCTCGACTTCGGGCCCCGCACGCTGATGAATCTGATGCGGATTGGTGTGGATCGCCACAGCATTACCCATATTCTATTTTCCCATTACCATGCGGACCACTTCGCCGACTTCATCCCATTTTTTTTCGATGCGGTCTTCTTTTCGAACCATCTCGGAACTAGGCCTGATCTGACCCTAATCGGCCCGCACGGCACCAAGAAGCTGTTTCGCACGCTAATCCAGACCCTACCTGGATTCGACAAGGCCCGGTTTGCGGTGCGCTTCAAAGAGGTATCGGATCGGTCCTTCATGATCGGTCATACGAAAATTTCCCCTAGGACAGTCGTCCATAGTCCCTCGCTGCACTCTGTCGGGTATCGAATTGAATATGGCAACAAGGTCTTGGCCTATTCAGGAGACGCACAATATTGTAAAAACCTCATCCGCCTCTGCGAGGATGCCAACCTGGCTCTGCTCGATTGCTCATTCCCCGCCAATAAGCCTGGACGCGGACATCTTCACGCAGGGGAATGTGGATTGGTGGCGAAGGAAGCGAGCGCCGACTGCCTAGTCCTCTCGCATTTCTATCCGATTGCGGATCGGTACAATGTCAGGGAACAAGCAGGCGAAAGATTCGATGGAAGGATTGTAGCCGGTAAGGATTTGATGACGATTAAGCTCTAAAAGCTAGAAAGCTGCTGGCAAACAACGCTTCACGAACTACAGCCCACCTTCTTTATCGCCACCACCCAGGATCTCGATGAATTTCGTCAGGCGAGCTTTCTTGAGAGGCTCATCGAGCTTGGTATAGATGGCCAGGAGATTCTTGATCATGCGGGAGAGAATGGCGCGTACGGGACTGTGCAGCAGATACTTCTCGTCAAATCCATAGCCGGCTTCCGTGAGAAACCGCTGGCAATTCTTCTCGGTTAGCAGGGCTCCGCCGTTAAAACAATCGACGAAAACTTTGTACCGGTTCGATTCGTACTTCACCAGAAAATGCCCCGGCATCCCAATCCCGTACATGGTAAGGCTCATCCGCTTCCCAATAAGGAGATAGAGGATCGAGAGGCTGATGGGAATGCCAGTCCGCCGGTCGATCACGCAGTTGAGATAGCTATTTTCCAACTCGTAATAGTTCTTGGTATTCCCCTTGAAGCCCTGCTCCGTAAAAAGATACCGGTTCAGCGTCTTGATCGTTTCCTCGCCTGATGCCCGAGACCCAAGCTGGGCCTGGACTTCCTGCGCCATCTCATCAAGCTGTCTGGCATAGGAAGACACGGTGAGGGCGGGATAGGCATAGCGGGCAACCAAAAATGCACCCTGCTCGAGATCCATCGTCCCATCGGGCAAGACCGCCAACTGCGTTAGTTCGGACTCGAGATTACTACCACGGATTTCCTCCAGCACCGACAGCAGACGGTCGGCCATTTCCGGCTGTTCGATTTCCGCTTCCTGCAGGAGGGGTACAGCCGAGGGACCAATATCGATGAGTTTCCCACTGATGGTCCGGACGACCCTCTCGTCTTCATCGGACAACAACCGGATCAGAGCCCGAATTTGGCGCTCATTGACCAGCATGGTGGGACTCCCGGACAGCCCGCTCATTAGCCCATCGCCCGACGGAACGCTCTGGCGCTCCCATAGAGACAGATCGCGTCAAAGATTATCATGACGACCACGACCATCGCGACGTGAGGTAGGGCCTCCGTCCAGCCGGAGAGGATCAGCGGCCGCACCGCGTCGATCGCCCAAGTCATCGGATTAAACTGCGCTAAAAAGCCCATCCAAACCGGCATTCCCGCCAAAGGCACTAGGGCTGAGCTCAAAAAAATCATCGGCAATGACAAAAAGCCTAACACCGAAAAGAAATCGCCGTGGCTTTTCACGGAAAAGGCCATGGCCATGGAAATCGCCGTAAGCCCGACGCCAAAAAGCATCCCGATCAGCAAGATCACCGCGACACCAAGAAGCCCGGTCGTAGGCTGGACACCGAACAGAAAGGCCACCCCGAGGATCACGAGTACTTGGAGTGAGGTAATCGTCATCACGAAAATGAACCGGCTCAGGATCACCGAGCTCCGGTGGATCGGCGTGGTCATCAACCGTTCCAGAAACCCGTTCTCTTTGTCGAAGAGCAGATCGACGCCGCCGGCTAGTCCGTTGTTCAACACCGTCATGACGACTACGCCGGCCGTCAGAAAGCTGATGTAATTGGGAGCCTGCGTCACTTGCACATCCGCGGCCTTCTGAAACAGGTTGCCGAAAAAGATCAACCAGAATAGCATCGGCTGCACGAGCGTAAACAGCATGCTGAACTTCTCACGGCTGAGCCGCCGGACCCACCGCATCGTCAACGCATGAATTTCTTGCCAGTACTGGGCCACCGTAGCTCCTTTATGATCCTGTCTGAATATCTTGAACTGATTCGGTCATGGACCGCCCCGTATGGGCAATGAACACGTCATCCAGCCGAGGCCTGTGGTATTCAATAAACTCCAGGGGGCAATTCAGTCGATTGGCAGAGTCAAGAATTGCGGGCAAGGCCTTCTCCGGCGAATCGACCCGGATATCCAAACCGGCCGGCGTCGCCTTGACCGCGCGCATCCCCGGCTGCCCCGTCAGCGCAGAGACTAACACGGGGATATTGCTCTGGTCTTTCAAGGTCAGGGACACGATATCACCGCCCAGTCCGGCCTTCAGCTCGGTCGGCGAGCCAAGCGTCTTGATCTTGCCACCATCAATAATAGCGACGCGATCGCAGAGCTGGTCTGCTTCGTCCAAATAGTTTGTCGTCATTACGATCGTCATACCACCCTTCTTCAACATCCGCACATAGTCCCAGATGCGGAAGCGGCTCTGCACATCCAGGCCCAGCGTTGGCTCGTCAAGAAACAAAATCTTGGGGTTCGGCAAAAGGCCACAGGCAATATCGAGCTTTCGCTTCATGCCCCCAGAATAGGTTTTTGCCGGACGGTCGGCCGCCTCTTCCAATTCTACAAGCTTCAGCAATTCGGCAATGCGCTTCGCGGCTTCCGCCTTCGACAAATGGTAGAGGGCGCCGAGGAGTTCGAGATGTTCCCGACCGGTGAGGAACCGATCGATAGCCCGCTCCTGCGGTACATAGCCGATTAGTTGCCGGACGACGTCCGCGTCGCGCACCGTATCATGGCCTAAAATGCTGGCGGAGCCGGACGTCGCCGGCAGCAGCGTGATAAGCGTCCGGAGCATAGTACTTTTCCCCGCCCCGTTCGGCCCGAGGAGGCCGAAGATCTCGCCTTGATAGACCTGAAACGACAAATCCGAAACGGCGACATGGCCGCCGTCATAGGTTTTAGTGAGCCCGGAAACCTTGATAGCGATTGCGTGATCCATCAGTCCCAGCCCTTCGTACTAGACTGGTCCTGCGTCATGAACTTGATAAGATCGCTAAGACGGCGGGCTTGTTGATGAAGGCTGTCGGCCTCCAACAAAAACTGTTTTTCCAAGGGGGTACACTCCAGGTAAGTGGATAAGGTGTTCACAAAAATCTCGTCGCTGACTTCTTTGTGAAAAAACTCCTGCCAGGTCGGCATGTCGTCGTGGGATTGGAGATAGGACTCTAGGAGAATGCAGAGACGTTGACGGACCGCCGGATCGAGCGCCGTCTCTACGCCTCGTCTCCTAACGGCAATCGTCGCCTCACGATAGGGCTTGTCGTGCCACTCGCGTTCGATCTCAAACCGCTCCAGCCCTTGCAGAAGGATGTTGGATCGGCCATCGGCCAGCGTCTGCACGCTCACCAAGCGACTGACGCAGCCCATCGGGAACACGGGTGGATGACCATTATAGTCCGGCTCCCAACCCTCTTTGAGCAGAGCCATGCCGATACATTGCCCGCTGCCTGCAGCATCGGAGACCATGTCGCGATAGCGGGGCTCGAAGATATGCAGGGGGAGATAGGTCCTAGGGAAAAGCACGACGTTCGGAAGCGGGAACACCGGAATCCGTGAGGGGATGGGAAACGGCGGCACAATTTCGCCCTGACTACCCCCCTGCGGCTCTCGCTCATGATTGGCTTGCATCGCTTACGATAGCTGACGGCTGACAAAATTGTCAACGGTGAGCGCGGAATATATTCCACCTGCGGAAATACCGAAAACCATCATCAATACAGGAGATTTGTGCCACATACCAAAGCATGCTATAAGCACAACTGACGATTCCACCACCTCACGGAGCCTCCCTCATTCATGCACAAATTGCAGCGCCACCTTCGATCCGTTCTGCTCCTAGCGAGCAGTCTCCTGATGGTCCTGCCAGGGCTCGCAAACGATACGGCAAAGGAATTTACCATTGCCACGGAAGGCTATCGCTATGCCTTTCCGCGCGATCACGGTGCACATGAAGCCTTTCGTACAGAATGGTGGTACTACACAGGTCAGCTCAAAGCAAGAAATGGCCGGGCGTTTGGCTATCAACTCACCTTCTTCCGCCGGGGGATGACGCAGGCGCAAGTGAAAACCCGGCCATCTCAGTGGGCAGTGACGCAACTCTACTTGGCTCATTTTGCTGTGAGTGACCTCAGCCAAGGGCGTTTTCACTATGCCGAAAAAATCAGCCGGACCGGCTTGGGCAAGGCCGGTTCGGATCATGATCGCCTCCATGTTTGGGTCGACCAATGGAGCGCCGAATCACTGGCTTCGGCGCCAGGGACCCAGACACTCCGGGCAGCGGATGGCGACTTCGCCCTCCAGCTCACAGTTTCGCAAGAAAAACCCCTCGTGATTCATGGCTCCAACGGCATCAGCTATAAAGGATCGACTGTGGGGCAAGCCTCCCACTACTATTCCTTCTCCAGGCTAGCCACGACCGGCCAGCTCACGATCGGAAATGAATCGTTCGATATGACTGGTACGAGCTGGATGGACCATGAGTTCGGCTCCGCTGATCTCGACAAGGATCTAGTCGGCTGGGACTGGTTCAGCCTGCAACTTGATGACCAAAGAGACCTGATGCTCTATCGACTCCGCCGAGCCAATGGATCGACCGATCGTGTCTCCAGCGGCACCCTCATCGACCGGGAGGGACGGGGGCAGCATCTGTCGATCAAAGACTTCACCTTGGAGCCAATCAGTTATTGGACCAGCCCCACGAGCAAAGCCCGCTACCCGCAACAGTGGCGTCTCACCATTCCCTCACAGCAACTTTCGCTAGAATTGACTCCCCTCATGGCCGAGCAAGAACTCTCCACCAAACACAGCACGCAAGTGACCTATTGGGAAGGCGCGATCGAAGCAACCGGCTCCTCACAAGGAAAACCAACCCGCGGGCAGGGCTATATGGAATTGACGGGTTATGCGGAACGATTTACCAAGAAACTATAGAGGTTGAGGATACGAAGGCCGCTGGCTCTGAGGGCGCGTGTTCCGTAAACACAGAAACTTACTATCCCCCTCGCTCCCCCCTGCTCCTTGACGCAACGGCGACGCCTATGATTAGGTCGACCCCTGTTATGCTAATTCGTACTGCCACTTCATTCGCCGCGTTTGCCCTTCTCATCTTCTTTGTTGGCTGCCAGAAGGACAGCGAGGCGATCGTCTCCATCGCGCTCCATCCAACGAACGTCAACATTCTCTATGTGGCAACGAACGATGCCGTCTACAAGTCGCGGGATAGGGGCCAGCTATGGGAACGATTCCCCAGTTTCAGCGCCAGACGTGTGACGACCCTTGCCATTGATCCTCAGTTTCCTGCAACGATCTATGCTGGCACCATGGCCGACGCAGTCTATAAGAGTCCGGATGGCGGGCAACATTGGCTCCCGCACAATGTTGGGCTCAAAGAGCACGTTTCCTTTATCAATGAGTTTGTCTTTCACCCAACCGACCACGATCAGATCTACGCCGCCACGACCGTCGGTGCCTTTTATACCAAAGATGGCGGCCGTGAATGGGAAGGGCGCATGACCGGGATGAAGGAGGTCCACATCGTGGTCTCCATCGCCATTCACCCCCGTGATCCCCGCGTCCTCTACGCGGGCACCACGGGGGGGATCTATCGATCCGATAACGCAGCGATGGGATGGAAAAAGATTAACCGCGGGCTGATTCCTGAACAGGAGCTGATGGGGGGAATGGCGCTGGGGGTCAATGCGATCGCCTTCGATGTCGTTAGCTCGGACACCGTCTATGCCGGGACCACGAAGGGCCTCTTCCGCACCAGTACGCGCGGCGAGCAATGGGAACGGATCGGACAATCGCTTCCCGATCCGTTCGTGAGCAGCATCCTCATCGACCCCGTCGAGCCCAAGACCCTCTATATTGGAGGACCGAGAGGAGTCTGGAAGAGCCCCGACAACGGACAGACATGGACCGCAAGCAACAATGGACTAAACTCGCTGAACATTCGCACGCTTGCGATGAGCCAACAAGACCCGCACATCCTCTATGCTGGCACAAACGGTAGCGGGCTCTACCGCTCGACCGATGCCGGTACGACCTGGACTCCGATGCCGCTTACGGCTACGCCAGCTCAAAGTTAGCCTCAGAGGTCGCCGCATAGTTCGCATTCAGCTCATACAGCCGGCGGGAGAATGCACAGAATTATTCGCGGTCCTGCTGGCAAATAGATATGGATGAACTGTTGTCATAACAGCGGCTCTTCCCGTATCATCCTGCCAGCCGCTATGCCTAAACCGACTACAACTTCAACCGACTATACCCTGACGCTCCGGGAGGAATTCCGTCATCACCTGGAAACCTTCTATGCTCAGATCAAGCTGGCCCCACCCTATGAGAGCGTCGAAAAAGCCATTCGCTCCCTCACCACTTCAGTCCATGCGCTATCACCGGTCGAGCGAGCCAGTCTGGAGACCGACGACGACGCCAAATGGAAGCATTTCCGTCAGGCCTTTGAAACGTCCGGCCTCAGCAAAAAACACCGCGGCATCATTGCCGGTCTTGCTCGCAACCGGTCCAACCTGAATCTCCCGGCTGAATATGATCAGTTCTTAAGCCTGTATCTCTCCTAATTTTCTTCATTTGGTCTATCTGGCCTGTTCAGTCTGTCTAGTCTATTCAGCCTGATCCCCTACCATCGACCAAACAGACGAGATAGACCAAGCTTATCTCAAGCCTGCGATCTACTCTCTTCGAGCGCTTCCCGCAATTCTTGATAGACTATCGCCAGCCTGGCATTCTCCAACCGGTATGCGAACACCACTGTAATCGCCCCTGAAAGTACGAAGACAAGCCCCAACCCAATGATCCCGACGGCCAACACGACTCCGCCAGCTGAGCTCAGCTCACCTTCAAGGAACAAGGCGATCAGAGCCCCCACTGTGCCGGCCAACACCAGAACGAACCAGATACCGGTGAGCAGAGCCGACGACCAGGGCGTGAGCGTTCGGTAGAGCACGGAGGTTGCGGCGCCTTGAGGGGCGAGGGAGATCAACCCTTTAAGCGGCCACAAGGTACGAAAGCCGATTACGAAGAGCCGATATTGCTGACGAATCACAATCTGCCTAAGAGAAGGAAAAAACCGCGCGGTCCCATGCGGCAAGGTCAACAGGCCGCCTGCATCGAACCGATCGGCCAGCTGCGTTATCGTCGTCCGGATCAAGCAATCCTGCGTGCGGGCCACTCCGCACCCATACCGACTCGCGTCCGACGTGAGGCGCACAAAGTAAATCCAGTCTCCGAGAATGAGGCCGAGACATAACATACCGGCGAAGAATCCAGCGAGGATCATACTCGTACCTATCCCATAGGGACCCAGCTTGAATCAAGTTGCGAACCCGAGGGTATCTGTTGACTCACCACGGCGAGTTGGCTACAGTAGTCCGTCTTGCAGTGCAGGCGGGGCTCCTTGCGCTAGTCAAATGCTCTGCCGTACAAATCCCCCCCCACTGGAGCTGCGATCCTCGCATCATCCCTGCTTTAGCTGGGTCCTGTAAGTCGCATAAGTTGTGGAGCCGGAGGTGAGATGGATTTAGCAAAAGTTGAGCGGGTCTATACGTCCTACGCGGGAATCTACGATCGGATTTTCGGTAAAGTGTTCCACGAGGGACGTGAATCCGTCATCCGGAATCTAGACGTCCAGCCTGACGAAAAAATTCTTGAAGTGGGAGTCGGCACAGGGCTCGCCCTGCCGATGTATCCACGCCACTGTCACCTCGTCGGCATCGATTTCTCCGAGGGTATGCTGGAGAAGGCGCGGCAGCGGGCGGCAGAACACCGGATGGACCATGTGCAGCTCCACCGGATGGATGCCGGTGCCATGGATTTCGTAGACAATAGTTTTGATACCGTCGTGGCAGCCTACGTCGTCACCGCCGTGCCAGACTACCGCAAGCTGATGAATGAAATGATCCGTGTCTGCCGGCCGGGCGGGCGCATCATTATACTCAACCACTTCAGTACCGACAATAAAGTTATCGCCACGATAGAGCGAGTCATCTCTCCGCTCACGAAACATTTGGGGTGGCGAACGGACCTCTCCCTCCAAACGGTCCTCGATGGCACGTCGCTGCACGTTGCCCGGAAGCAAAGCGTCAACCCCTTGCGGTTCTGGGTCTTAGTGGAATGTGTGAACGAGAAGAACGGAAAGACCCACGTGAGTGCCGCGAAGAATGGAAGTGGCGTCGCCTATGCCCACAGTAACGGCGCGCGTCTCTCAAAGCATGCCAACGACGAAGCCCTCGCGTAACGAGCGGCTAAAACAAGGGCTGCTGCTTGAGCCCTTTGACCTCACGCACTAACGGCACAGAAAATCACGGCGACGACGCTACCGCCCTCCTACCCTACACCGAATGGCGAACTGGTTCATCAACCACCGCCTCGCGTCTTAGCGTTGATTGCAGCGTCATTCCTGCTGTAGTCTTAGACTCTATCATTGAATGTTCGATCGTCATCAAGTCGACCGTCCACTACAATCCGGCCCTGACTTGAAGACTTGATGACCTGACGACTTTAAACTGATTGATTGACGAAAGGAGCCTGTTCGCATGTCTGTTTTCCCCATTGAAGTGGCCACCCGAATCAAGACCCTCCCGCCCTACCTCTTTGCCGCCATCGACAAGATGAAGCAGGCAGCGATGGCCAAGGGGGTCGATATCATTAACCTAGGCATCGGCGATCCTGATCTGCCGACACCGGCCCCGATTATCGAAAGCCTGGCGCAAGCTGCCAAGAATCCGAAGCACCATCAATATCCCTCCTATGAAGGGATGTTGTCGTTTCGGACAGCCGTGGCCAATTGGTACAAGCGTCGGTTCAACGTCACGCTAAACCCTGCCGACGAAGTGCTGACCCTGATCGGCTCAAAGGAAGGGATTGGCCATATCCACTTGGCCTTCGTCGATCCCGGCGATATCGTCCTGGTCCCGAGCCCAGGCTATCCGGTCTATCCGGTCGGCACCGGCTTCTGCGGTGGTGTCTCACACATCATGCCCCTCACCAAGGCCAACGGATTCCTCCCGGACCTCGATGCGATCCCAAAGGACGTGGCGAAGAAAGCCAGGTTGATGTGGTTGAACTCCCCGAACAACCCGACCTCAGTCATCATGAGCAAGGACTACTTCAAGCGGGTGGTGAAGTTTGCACAAGAGAATCAGATCATCGTCTGTCACGATGCAGCCTACTCGGAGATTTATTACGACGGTAAGCCTCCGATCAGCTTCATGGAAATTGATGGAGCGAAGGATGTGGGGGTGGAGTTCCATTCCCTCTCCAAGACCTACAACATGACGGGCTGGCGGCTTGGATTTGCGGTCGGCAATAAGGACGTCCTGGCTGGGCTGGGCAAGGTCAAAAGCCAGCTGGACTCAGGCGTGTTCGAAGCGGTGCAGGCCGCGGGGATAACAGCGCTGGGATTGGATGACTCCTTCACGGACGGCCTTCGCAAGATCTATCAGGAACGGCGCGATACCCTCGTCCCAGGCCTCAAGCAACTCGGACTAGAAGTCGATTCGCCTCCTGCCGCCTTTTACATCTGGGTCACGGTGCCGAAGGGCTATACCTCCGCCTCCTTCACCGCTCATTTGCTGGAGAAGGCGGGAATCGTCACGACGCCAGGTAACGGCTTCGGGGCGCCGGGTGAAGGCTATATCCGGATGACGGTATGCACGACGAAAGAACGATTAGCGGAGGCAGTAGAGCGGATTAGAAAAGTAGGATTTTAGGCTAGGGACGAGGTGCCGAGGCGAAGGCTTACTCGCGGAACGCGCCCCCTCAGACTGTGCTCGTTCGACGGGCGCAGTCTCCTCTTGCCACGGCATCTGCCTGACCGTGCACCGCGATCATCCTATAGGATAGAGTAAGAAAAAATGGGACGTGAGACAGTATTCATCGGGTTTGGTTCGAATGTGGGCGATCGGTTCGATTTCTGCGATCGGACCGTAACGCTACTGAGTCTCCTACCTCACTCCCAAATGCTTGGCGTGTCACTACTCTATGAAACAGAGCCGGTGAATGACCATGCCCATCCGGGGGACGGATGGTTCTTGAACGGCGTCGTGCAGCTTGAGACGGACATCACGCCACGCAACCTCTTAGCCATCCTGCGAGAGATCGAGCATTCGCTCGGTCGGGATGAAAGCAACCGATCAGGCCCCAGAACGATCGATCTGGACATTTTGTTCTATGGCCAACGGATCATCAACGAACCGGATCTCGCGGTGCCGCATCCTCGCATGCACCACCGTCGGTTCGTCCTCATGCCGCTCAGCGAACTCGATCCGCTGTTCCTCCATCCCTCACTTCAGCGCACGGTCAGCCAGTTACTCGTCGAGGCGGAGAAACAACCGGAGGTCCGGCTCCTCTTTCCCCAACCCTCGACCCGCTATGGTTCACGCCCCGCTTGCAGCCAGTCCCCAAGCTCATGAAGATTCTTCGTGCCCCACGATCCATGGCTGCCTGGGGCGAACGACTCCGCAGGGAAGGCGTCACTATCGGATTTGTGCCCACGATGGGCGCGCTACATGACGGCCATCGCTCTCTCATCCGGGCTGCACGACTGCGATGCGATGCGCTCGTCGTGAGCATCTTCGTGAACCCAACCCAGTTCGGTCCCAACGAAGACTTGACCCGATATCCTCGTCCGATTACCCACGATCGTGCGCTCTGCCGCGCAGAAGGTGTGGATGTCTGTTTTGAACCGACGCCCAACGCGATGTATCCCAAGGGCTTTCAAACCATCGTAATGGTTCCAGAGATTGCGCAGCAGCTATGGGAAGGGGCAGCCAGACCCCATCATTTCGTCGGCGTCGCCACAGTCGTGACGAAACTCTTCGGAATCGTGCGGCCTCATCTCGCTTTATTCGGTCAGAAAGATTATCAACAAGCCACGCTGATCAAAAGACTCGTTACCGATCTGAATCTAGGAGTGACCATCGACGTCCGGCCCACGATACGGGAAAAGGACGGGCTTGCGATGAGTTCCCGCAACCGGTACCTCTCCCCTGACGACCGGCAGGCCGCCACCATCCTCTATCGAGCATTCCGGGCTGGACGCCAAGCTATCGAGGAAGGGATAAAGAATGCATCGACGGTTGAGCGCATCATGAGAAAAACGGTCGCGCAGGAACCGACTGCACATGTCGAGTACCTCGCCCTCTGCGATCCGGCAAGTTTGGAGCCCCTCAAACAGGTTCAACGCCAAATCCTCTTGCTCGGCGCAATTAGAATCGGCAAGGTTCGCCTCATCGACAATATGCTGACAGGATGCTGAGCAGTCAGTAATACGTGATGGCAGACGGGTAGTTAGGAAAAACGATGCCCGGTTCAGTGCTCATCGTTCAACGCTCAGGGAATTACTCGTAGGAACTGAGGTAGCAACGTTGGCTCACTAGGAGGCCCTTCGTTCGCGTGGCCTGACGGGATGGCAGAGACCCTGCCTATCTTAACCCTTCAACCTTACTCATGAACCGGAAGCGCCATCGCGTTGCGCTAACCCCTGCGCCACAAGAATCGGTTCGATACGCGCTGGCGAGTAGCTGGCAGGCTTCACCCATTTCCCATCGTCGCGCTTGTGCCCGCCAACTTTGCTCATGTTGGAGCGGTGCACCTCCCGAAAAACTGGGTCCATATCAATACCACAGGACACAGCCGTGCCGTACACGACGTAGAGGAGATCTGCTATCTCCTTGGCGATAGAGGCCAGATCGCCTGAGTCCAGCGCCTCTTTCAACTCGTCGGATTCTTCTTGAATCAGTTTGACCCGCAGCTCGCGCGTCCGCCCATCGACGAGCGTCGGAATGGGACTAATGACAATATCAAATGCACGATGGAAGTCATCCACCATGGCCTGCTGATCGATCATGCATGCTCCTTATTCAGCCTCGAAAGGCAAGGCCTTAGGTGGATCAAACTCAATTGGGTCCAACAGAGGAAACTCTTTCTCCGACGATACGCCCAGCTCCTTGAACCGACGAGCCGCCGGCAAGATCCTCGCTTCAAGCGATCCGACCGCTTTGTTATAGGCCTGAGCACTCTTCCCTAGAGCCTGTCCAATATCGTTCAAATGTTCCGTCAACACGGCCATTCGCTCATAAAGATCCTTCCCCAACCGCCCAGCCTCCTCGGCATATTCAGTCATTTTCTCCTGTCGCCATCCGGAGGCGACCCCTCGAAGAAGTGCCATCAGTGTCGTCGGGGTGGCCAAAATGATGTTTTGAAGAAACCCGTCTTCGATCAACCGCGGGTCATGCTCCAGCGCAGCGCCCAGGAACTGTTCTCCCGGCAAGAAGAGCACGACAAACTCCGGCGCCTGCGCGAATTGATTCGAGTAGCCCTTCCGGCTCAAGTCGTCCATACGAGACCGGACTTGGGCCGCATGACGGCGCATTCCTTCAAGCCGCTGTTCCTCGGTTGCCGCTTCATGCGCGTCCAGATAGCCGGCCAACACGGTCTTAGCATCTACGATAATCTGCCGCCCACCCGGCAACTGAACCACCATGTCGGGACGAAGGCGGTTACCCTCGATCGTGATGGATTCCTGCTCAAAAAAATCGCAACGGGCTACCATGCCGGACAGCTCGGCCACGCGCTTGAGCGTAATCTCCCCCCATTGGCCGCGAACAGCCGGCGCACGTAGGGCCTTCACAAGGTTACCGGTCTCCGACTGCAACTTCTGCTGCGATTCAGCTAGGAGCTTGAGGTGCTGATCAAGACCTCCATAGGCCGCTTGCCGCGATTGCTCTAACTGCCGGAGCTGGTCATCGTATCGATGCAATGAGTCCTGTAAGGGTTTTACCAAACTGTCGATCGCCTGTTGCCGCTTGGCGAGGTCACCCTTAGCGGCAACTTGAAGCGTTTCGAATGAGCTGCGTGCGAGGTTCAGGAAAGCTTCATTGTTCTGCTTGAGGGCTTCGCCAGAAAGGGCCTGGAAGGTCTCAGCCAATTCCAGTCTCGCCTGGCCCAGCAATGTCTTTTGTTCGTTGAGATGGAGTGCGGCTTCCGCAGCCCTAGTCTCTGCCACAGCACGGGCCTGAGAAGCTTCCGCAAGGTGCTGTCTCACGTGATCGAGATCGAGGCGCTCTTGTACCGATTGACGGCGCAATTCCTCCGCCAACGACTCGGCTCGCTGCGCCCGTTCGCCGGTCGCCAGCAGTTGCGCCTGCATCTTTGCACGAACGCGGGCCGCCATCCAGAAGCCAGCGAGCAACGCGCCGACAAGAGCCCCGAGGCTAAAGGCCATACCGTCAATCATAGATGGCCATCCACGTCATGCTGCCGACCGATATTCAAGCCCGTTGTTGGATGATGCAATGAAGGAGTAATAATTTTCGAGCGTACGAAAACTATCACGAAAGGTCAAGGGCGTCGGATGATAATTTCCCCTCGCTCCCCATCCAGACTGATTCGATCGCCTTCTTGAATTCTGGCAGTAAGAGCCGGCACATTGGCAATGGCTGGTAATCCGTACTCGCGGGCGATGATGGCGCCGTGAGAGAGCGTACCACCCATTTCGGCGACCAACCCTGCTGCCACACCGAACAGAGGAGCCAGGCCCGGGTCGATGACCGAAACCACAAGAATGTCACCTTGTCTGACACGGCCCCAATCCTCCATCGACCGGATAATACGAACTGGCCCCTCAACCAGTCCCCCGCTGATGGGGATACCGTGCAAGGTCCCCTCGGACACCACAGAGGAACACGCAGCTAGGCCTCGGGCTGTATCGCGCCAATCCCGGACCGTATCCGAGACGTTGACTACGGCATACCGGTCTCGATCGGCCAGGCGAGCCTGGATTAGTCCCCGCCAATCGCGAGATTTACCTACGAGCTCGTTGTGTGTGAGATAAAAGATATCCTCCCGCGTCGAGAGGAGGCCCTGCTCCACTAGCCGCTCGCCAAGGCGCAGCAGAAGGCTGCGTACTGCTGCCGAATAATACATCAGATGATGCCGGTTCGCCTCCCGGAGGGCGAAGAACTGGCAGAGCCTACGATATAACCAAGAAAAAACGGCCCGTCGATGGAGTCGCCAGCCGAAGCGGGTGCGAATCTCTACCAAAGTCGATTCCCGTATCATGGTTTGCCGCTGAAAAATATCGGCGGGGGCTACGCCGGTGGGAGAAAGAATCTGTGTTCGCAAGACCGCCAGCAACAATTCTGGTCGATCGGAAAATCGGGGAGACTGGACGTCCGACTCGCCGACCCCTCGGTGGCCATAGTCGTCAAGATAGCAATTAAAGGAACGGAGAAACGCCGTCCCTTCCAACCGGCACCGCGTTTGACGCGCATCCCACTCCTCCGCGGTGAATAGGGATAGGACGAAAGGATCGTGTCGAGCCCTGTCTGCCAATTCCGCCAACCGCACAATCTGCTGCGCGCTGATGACCGTCGACTGACCCTGGAGCGCCCCGTTCAGCAAGGCTCTCCAGTCTTTGCCTAACCAGCGAGGTAGCAAACTATCTAACGTTTGCAAACATTGCGATACCCCGCCCACGATAGCAAAAGTCAGTTCATGTCGATCGAGCCATCGCTCGATCTCATCAAGGCGCAACACCAAATCTTCGGAGGAGAGAAAGCTGAGCCGCTCGGCTCGATATTTGTCCGCGATTGCCTTCATCTCCGCAAAACAGGCCGGTCCATACCTCACCGCCTGTCGCATCTTGACCATCATGACGAAACCAGCACGAGCGAAGGCCATCCATCCAAGAGGGCGGACCTCCGGCACCCTGGTAAGCGAATCGCCGCCCATCTGCTCCATCAGCAAGAAGGGATCTCCCCGTAGTTGTCCAATGAGCATATGGAACAAGGTCATATTGATGTAGGGACGGCCCTGAAATATGCGGACAGAAGAAACTCCTTCGGGGATTCGACAACCCAAACGCCGATAGGGCGTCAGGATGTACCGCTCCATGAACCGTTCGAGAAACGACAGGGCAAGGGGACTCGGTAGATCCGGTAGGGTTTCTTTGAAGTTAGCCCGCGACCATTCGCAGTCATCATTAGTCAGTCGCGGGACCCGAGTTCTCCCAGAAATGGGACGGGCCTGAAGTAGCCAAAGCCCGCGATGGTCGCAGAGCCATTCGAGATCCACTGGATGGCCAAACGTCTGTTCAATCCGCTTGGCAGTGCGGGCCAGGTCAAACAATTGATCGTCCGACAAGATTGCGCGGCCTACGGCCCCAGCCGGCAAAGACACATCGCGAAGGCCCTGCCCGGTCATCCGCAACGCGGAAGTCTGGCCGACGATCCTCCTATCGCAAATCAGCATAGGCTGACCCTTCTCGTCTATCTCCACCACATACTGGTCTGGCGTCGTTCGTCCCTCCACGAGGGCGGCCGCAAGTCCTGCCACCGCATCGATCACCACCTGGGTCGTCCGTCCTGTAATCGGATGGTTGGAGTAGGCCACGCCGGCTGCTTGCGCCTCTAGCATCGGCTGAAGCAGAACTGCCATGGCTGGAACATCGCTCAACCCCGACATCGCATGATAATTCAACACCCGCTCATCCCACATTGACAACCAAAGGTCTTTCACCGCCAAACCAATCTCCTCCGGCGGAATACCTAGACGCGTCAGGTAGAGCCCGGCAAAACTTGCAGAAGCTCCGTCCTCGTTCGTGGCTGACGACCGCACGGCCCAAAGCCTCTGCAACGAAGAATCCAGTCGCCGCACCTGCTCAAGAATCGGAGCTGTCAGCTTCGTAATATCAGCGTTTTGAATGGCGGTGCGGGACAGGGAAAGGATCCTCTGACGTTCTGCTCCTGATGTATGCAGGGCTTCGCTCCATCGTGCGGTCGGAGAAAATCCCGTTGCACGGAGCACGCCCTCGTACGCTACCGTCGTTACGCAAAATCCCGGAGGAACACAGAATCCTCCGGCAAGTAAACGCGCTAAGCCAGCGGCTTTCCCTCCAACGAGAGATCCGTCTGTACAGGAGGCCAAGGGAAGGATGAGAAGACGATCCATTAAATGGATAGTACCTAGAGGAGGAGAAGGAGGTAAAGGTCGTTCACGTTCGTACCGGTGGGACCCGTCACGATGAGCTGCTGGAGCTTCTTCAAGGCCGGATAGGTATTGTGGCGCCTCAGGGCACCTGCGAGATTTATCTGAAGCTGTTGCGCCCGGGCCACCGTGTCGCCATCGACCACGGCTCCAGCCGCATCGGTTGGACCATCGGTCCCATCGGTCCCGATTGCTACGACCCACACTCTGGCGAGACCGGCGATTTCCAGCGCAGCAGCGGTCGCGAACTCTTGCGCCCGCCCGCCCGTACCATTTCCCGTCACGATCACGGTAGTTTCGCCACCGGCGACGATACAACACGGTCTTCGCAACGGTCTGCCTTTGCACAGCAGAGTCTTTGCTATAGCCCCGAATCGCTGTCCCGCTTCGCGCGCCTCTCCGGTTATGGCCTCATGCAGGATGGTCCGGAAGCCAGCCTCCCGAGCTGCGCGGACGACTGCCCTCACGGCAACTCCGTTATTCCCGACAAGGTGATGATGGACTCGATGAAACAGAATGGCCCCTGGCTTCGGCGTTTCACGGACAAGGCCCCGACAGCCCCGGTCAAGATGCTGCCGCACCCGTTGCGGGACCGTGCTCCAGAGACGATAGCGCTTCAAGATCGCGACAGCCTCGCCATACGTCGTGGGGTCTGGCCTCGTCGGCCCTGAGGCGATAGTGCTGAAATCGTCACCCAACACATCGGAGAGGATCAACGTCACCACAGTAGCCTCTGTCGACTCGGCGAGACGCCCACCCTTAATACGTGAGAGGTGTTTGCGAACCGTATTGATTTCATGGATGATCGCGCCACAGCGCAGGAGCATCTTGGTGGTCCGTTGCTTGGCGGTGAATGTCACCCCTGCGACCGGGGCAGGCAAGAGGCTAGATGCGCCACCGGACAAGAGCACGATCAAGAGATCTCGCCGCCCGAGTGCTGATACCATGGCGCAGAGCTTAGCTCCCGCGCGCTGGCCGAACCCGTCGGGAACTGGGTGCCCTGCTTCCGCCACAAGGATCCGTTTCATTGGCAGGCCATGGCCCTGCTTCACGACGACAAACCCGCGATGTAACCAACGGCCCAGCTTCTGCTCCACCGCTAGAGCCATCGAAGCCGTAGCCTTGCCTGCTCCGACCACGACCACTCGTTCATAGTTGTTCAGATCGTATCGGTGACGCCCGATGGTAAAAACTGCTCCGTCCTGAGAGATGGCGCGGCCAACCGCTGCATAGGCATTGACCGCGTCCAGTCCTCGGCCGAGTATTTTTTTTAGTAGTGACTTAATAGGAGAGGAAGGAATCTGCATCGCGTTTGTCATCGACTAGCAGGGTAGCGACCGACAAGATGGGTGAAAGTTAGTCCAACACGGCTGCCGCGACTAAAGGCTGGAGGCGTACCCTTGGGGATACTGATGGTCTGAATGATACGAGAACGATGCTGGCGAACTTTTTCAGCATCTTGCATATCAGGGAATCTTCTCCTGCTTGAAGCACCGCGTCGGACAACTTTGCCGAGGAACTTGCACCTGATACACCCCGCGAGGAAGCACATCTTTTTTAAACTCAGGATTCAACATCTTGAGCTCCAAGACATAGGTCCCGAATTCCTCGGCAATTGACGTGAGCGTTCGCTGGAAATCTTTGACGTTAATGGTAACTCTTTCGGTTTCCATCGGCATGTAGAGTTCCTTCTTGCTGAGCCCCAAATACTTCTCCGGTTGCGAATAGATTTCCTTGGCGGCAATGATGCGTGGAACATAACGCTTCGTTTCCCGCGGCCCATCCATCTTCCAATAATCAGTAATATTCTGTTCTTTCAAAAGCCGACGTACGCGCTCTTCGCCCGCATTATACGAGGCCATAGCTATGAACCAATCGTTTTTCTCAAAGTCCTTGAGGTAATGCAGGTACTTGACTGCCGCTTCCGTCGACATTTCCAAATTGCGACGCTCGTCGCGCACCTCGTCACTCTTAAGGCGATAGCGCTTCCCCGTGGAGGGGATGAACTGCCAGGGGCCCGAGGCTTTCGCCTTTGAATAGGCGGCGGCCACACACTTGCTCTCTACCAGCAACATGTACTTAAGATCGTCCGGCAATCCGGCCTCGGCCAGCTGCTTTTCGACCGGGGGAAAACAGCGCCCGGTGCGTTTGGCCAAAATGATGCTTTCGCCCTGATCTTGAAGGAACTGATAAAATTCGTACTCGATGCGCTCACGTACCTGCCAGTTATCGAGGGGGACCGGCTTACCGGCAAAGGTCAATTTATCTGGCAGCTTGAACGAACTGAGAAAGTAGCGGTCACCTTCTCGCTTAATTTCCGGAAGGATGACGAGGCGTCCCTCTGACTCGTTCGGATTATCAAGGGGATCAATCAACACCAGATTGTGATCGATCTCGCCGTTCATTCCAGCCTGAGGGGTACTATCGTTCACCGCAGGCTGTTCTCCCTGCGGTTGGGCTTCTGTCGAAACCGGAAGCGTGACGGCCATCCACAACCCACTGATCACAAATGCGCGCTGAACCCATGTCATCATGCCAGCCCTATCTCCTCTATGTATCGGAAGAGCAATCCAACGTTGCTGCCTCATGCTATCAGCACGACGAAAGACCGGCAAGCAGGATCGACGTTTAGATTCGTGCTAGACTGCGCCGACTATGCGCGCGCTCACTCTCCTCAACGATCGCATCGCCGGCTGCACCGCCTGCCCTCGGCTCGTCGCCTACCGAAAAACGGTCGCGGTAGAAAAACGAAAACAGTTTGAAGACTGGGCCTATTGGGGCAAGCCGGTCCCAGGATTTGGAGACCCACAGGCCCACCTCTACGTGCTCGGGCTTGCACCAGCCGCCCATGGAAGTAATCGAACTGGACGGATGTTTACCGGTGATCGCAGCGGGGATTGGCTGTATGACGCCTTGCATCGATTCGGCTTCGCCAATCAATCCACCTCGCGCCACCGAGACGATGGGCTAAAATTGTCGGATTGCTATATCGGCGCGACGGTCCGGTGTGCGCCACCCGACAATAAGCCGGCCCCAGAAGAGTTCACGGCTTGCCGCCCCTATCTGCGGGAGGAACTCCGTCTGTTACAGAAAATCGAGGTGGTGGTAACCCTAGGAAAAATTGCCTTCGATCACTATTTAAGGGCGTGCCGCGATGAGGGGCTAGCACTTCCCTCGCCACTCCCGAAGTTTTCCCATGGAGTCGTCAAAATGCTTCCCTGGGGTATCACACTGATCGGCTCCTACCATCCGAGCCAGCAAAACACCTTCACCGGACTCTTGACCCGCCCGATGTTTCAGCATGTTTTTGCAACGGCGCGTCAGCGACTCACGCAACCAGCTGACTGAACACTGAACGCCCAGCGCAGAACGTTAAAGCAAGAAAGCAGCCCTCACTCCCCTCTTCACCGTTCATCGCTCCCTCTTGAGCATCCTGCCAGCCGCTACTTCTTGGTCTGCGCGTCCCAATCCGCCAAAAACTTCTTAAGGCCACTATCAGTCAACGGATGTTTCACCATCTGCTGAAAGATCGAGAAAGGCATCGTACAAATATGACCCCCAGCCAGCGCCGCCTCAACCACATGCTGCGGATGACGCACACTGGCAACCAACACCTGGGTTTTAAAATCATAATTTCGGTAGATCGTCAGAATCTGGCGAATCAGCTCCATCCCGTTTGAGCTGATGTCGTCGAGCCGACCGATGAACGGAGATACGCACCAGGCGCCAGCTTTCGCCGCCAGGAGCGCTTGAGTCGGAGAGAAGCAGAGCGTCACATTCACCTTGATGCCCTCGGCAGCCAATCGTTTGGTGGCCTTCAATCCCTCCGCGATCAAGGGCACCTTGACGACAATATTCTTATGAATCTTCGCCAGTTCCTTCCCTTCCGTCACCATGGCATCGGCCTCGAGGCTGACGACTTCTGCACTGATCGGCCCATCCACAATTTTGCAAATCTCAACCAGCATTTCCTTAAAACTGCGCCCTTCCTTCGCCACGAGCGACGGGTTGGTGGTCACTCCGTCGAGCAGGCCCAGGCTAGCCGCTTCCTGAATTTCTTTGACATTGGCGGTATCAAGAAAAAACTTCATGGGAATTATCCTTTCATGTCGAGATAAAAAATTCGTGCGCGCAATTAATATCGGTTATTCTAGAAAGAACTCGAGCCCCACTGAAACGGTTAGCTGGTTCGCCAGATTTGACAGCTCTCCGCATGGCAGTTAAGATTCGCTGTGATTGGCCTATTGATTGGCTATCTATCGACCAACGCCTACGACGAGGAGCCCTGCTATGAAACGATGTGCCTGGCTAGTGTCTTTCTGTCTGCTCCTTGCTGCCTGTAGCAGTAACCCCTATCTTGAACAATCACTCAACCCAGCTGAGCTACAAGGCAAAGACAAAACCTGGTTTGAAAAGAACTGGGGAACGCCAAGCGGCAAATCCCCCAGATTTTTTGGCGGCGAAACGTGGACCTATTACCGCATTGCCGGCGGCAAATCCAGCCTACCTCTCTTTAATTTCTCGCCCAATCAGTGCCAGATCACGCTCAAGTTTGACAAAGAAGAGAAACTCTCCGACTACAGTTACTCTGGCTGTTAACTGGCGAGCTGCTCCTGAAACTTGTGCGCGCAGGAGCGGCTGCAAAAATAATACGTCTGCCCCCCGATATCTTCCGTCACCGCTATACCCCTTGGCACAAAAACCCGGCAGACCGGATCCTGCACCATCTCATCCTTATTAGGGGCAAGCCTCTCTGGCTGGCCCTTGAATTCGCGCAGCGCCCTCCGAAGGAGAAAGTACAGCACGACAAGTAGCCCAAGAATAAAGATAATTCTATACATGGTGGGACTCTTTCATAATGCTACATCCTATGGGACAGTCCCCCCTCTGTCAAGAACTCCATAAGCCGATTCGCCCAGCAACTAACTGCCCTTTATCCGTGATTTCCGTTCAAATAGCCTATATAGCCTTGTACATGGGAGAGCCTATTCCCCAATAGGACCTAGTACTTCAGATGCATATGCCGCGAGCCTACAACATGTTAAGGTACTGGCATGTTGACTTGTGATAAATGCCACGGGGCAATGTTGCCGGAACGGGCAGTGGATCTAAACGCAGGACTTGCGATCACAGTATTTGCATGTTTGAACTGTGGCCGTCGGAAATCAGCGGGTCAAGAGCCTCAACCTATTACCGCTCGACATTACGCCTAGCCATAGAAGTCCCCCGCACACGCACGACAAGCAAAAGGCCACTTACGCTATCTTTCTAGCGGCTGGCCCTATGACCGATCCATCCCCTGCAGGGGGCGGATCTTCGTGACTCCACTGCGATGACCACACGGAGAACGACTGGCTTCTCTGTCTCGCACTCTAAAATATATAGCTACTACTTGAGCCCTAGAACGTCCATCATGTCATACAGGCCAGGAGGCTGCTGCACCACCCACCTCGCAGCCCGCAAGGCACCGCCGGCGAAGGTATCACGGCTGCTTGCTCGATGTGTAACCTCGATGCGCTCTCCCATGCCGCCAAAGAGAACTGTATGGTCGCCAACGATGTCGCCGGCGCGAATTGTTTGAATCCCGATCTCGCCTTTTTTTCGTTCCCCGATAAGGCCTTGCCTGGCATAGACACCGACCTGATCCAGGTCGCGATTCACCGCTTTTGCCAAGACCTCCGCAATCTTGAGTGCCGTTCCGCTCGGCGCATCTTTTTTTAGATGATGATGTGCTTCAATCACCTCGATGTCGTATTCATCCCCCAGCGTCTTCGCCATCTCGCTGATCACCTTGTAGATGAGATTGACGCCCACGCTCATGTTGGGAGACATCACGCAGGGCACTTGACTCACAAGCGATTTCACCTCTTCGAGCTGAGCAGGGGAAAACCCCGTCGTACCGATCACCATGGCCCGCCGATGTTGCGCGGCCAGGCGCAGATGGTTCAAAGTCGCTTCGGGAGAGGAAAAATCGATGACGACTTCGCCGTGAACAAGCAGTGCCGCAAGATTATCGGTAATTGGAACGCGCGCGCGGCCGCAGCCGGCCGTCTCGCCGGCATCGGCACCCAATGCGCCATGGCCTTTCCCTTCGATCGCGCCGGCCAGAGAGAGAACAGTCGAATCTTTGATCAACGCCACCAACCGGCAGCCCATCCGCCCGGCAGCTCCTGCAACAATCACAGTGGTCATAGCATCATCACCTATACCGGAAGATCCCGGCTAAATAAGGCCTGCGTCCTTTAAAACCTGCGTCAGCTGTTCCTTCGCACCCGTCGTCATCTCACAGAGTGGCAATCGCAACTCCGGATCAATCTTTCCCATCATGCCCAACGCCGTTTTTACCGGAATCGGATTGGTCTCGTAGAACAGCGCGGTGAAAAGCGACGACAGGGCGAAATGAATTCGCCGTGCCTCCTCGACCTGTCCGCTCAGGAAGGTTTTCACCAATTGCGCCATCTGGAGTGGAACGATGTTTGAGGTCACACTGATGACGCCTTTACCG
The DNA here is from genome assembly GCA_945865525.1 of Nitrospira lenta. Taxonomy (GTDB): domain Bacteria; phylum Nitrospirota; class Nitrospiria; order Nitrospirales; family Nitrospiraceae; genus Palsa-1315. The sequence continues at coordinate 44,396 of CAMBDY010000003.1, forward strand.
CCGACTGCCATCATAGGTAAGGTCAGGGCATCGTCGCCCGACAGCACGGTCATCCTGGCGCCACACATATTCACGATCTCGGAGGCCTGCTGGACCGATCCGCTCCCCTCCTTGATCCCGACAATGCTGGGTAACCCGCAGAGCCTAGCCACAGTGGACGGCAACATATTCACACCCGTTCGACCGGGAATGTTATATAGCACCTGGGGCAAGTCCACAGACTCCGCAATCAATTTATAATGACGGTAGAGCCCTTCCTGTGTCGGCTTGTTGTAATAGGGCGTGATGATCAAGGCCCCGTCTGCCCCGGCCTCTTTAGCATGCTTCGTCAGGGAGACCGCTTCCGCTGTACTGTTGGAACCGGTTCCAGCAATCACGGGTACGCGGTGGTTGACCACTTCAACCGTCAGTTTGACCACCCGATGATGTTCCTGGTGCGAGAGGGTGGCCGATTCGCCGGTGGTGCCGCAGGGCACTACCCCGTTCGTCCCGTTGGCAATTTGCCATTCAATAAGGTCGCCGAAGGCCCGTTCGTCGACCTTGCCGTTCCTGAACGGAGTCACAATGGCAATCAATGCACCGGTAAACATACTAGCTCCCTCACAAAGACGCGTCCGTCGCGCCGTTCCTCAGTCGAGAAATGCAGGAATCGTTTCGCCCTTGACTAAATCCTCGTAGGTTTCCCTCGTCTTGATAACGTGAATCTCCCCGTCTTTGATCAAGACTTCCGGCACTCGTGGTCGCGAATTATAGTTGGAGGCCATCACAAAGCCATACGCCCCGGCACTCATCACCGCGAGCAGATCACCAGGATTGACCTCCGAGAGCACCCGATCTTTTGCCAGAAAATCGCCCGACTCACAGACTGGACCGACGACATCCACATTATGCGTAGGCCGCTTCAAGATCTCTTCTGATACAGGACGGATCTCGTGATAGGCCCCGTAGAGACTCGGCCTGATCAGATCGTTCATCGCCGCATCGACGATGATAAACCGTTTCGCTTCGCCGTCTTTCCGGTACAGGACCTTCGTCACGAGAATCCCAGCGTTCCCGACAATGACGCGACCCGGCTCCATAATGAGGGTGACATTCAAATCCTTCAGCAAAGGCAACACGGCATCCGCGAGATCCTGCGGGCGCGGTGGCGTTTCGTCCGAGTAGGTAATACCGAGCCCACCACCGATATTGACGTACCGGATATTGATGCCCTGCTTCTTCAAGGCTGCAACCAATGTCACCACCTTTTTTACGGACTCGACGAAGGGAGTCACTTCGGTCAGCTGCGACCCGATATGGTTATGCACCCCGACGACATCGATATTGGGGAGTGAGGCAGCCAGCGTGAATTCTTCGAGCGCCCGATCGGCAGCAATCCCGAACTTGCTTTTTTTGAGGCCAGTCGAAATGTAGGGATGCGTTTTCGGATCGATGTCGGGATTGATACGCAGGGCAACCCGCGCCTTAACCCCGACGGACTTCGCCACTTCATTGATCGCCTGCAGCTCAGCCGAAGATTCAACATTGAACATGAGGATATCGGCCTTCAAGGCCTCTCGAATCTCCTCGTGGTTCTTGCCGACTCCTGCAAACACGATCTTTGACGAAGGCACACCAGCCTTAAGGGCACGAAACAATTCCCCGCCAGACACGATATCCACTCCGCTCCCCTCTTTCGCCATAAGGCGAAGGATCGCGATATTGGAGTTGGACTTCATAGCGAAGGCAATCACGTGAGGCGAGCTCTTAAATGCCCCGTCGTAAGCGCGAACATGGCTCACAAGGGCCGCGTAACTATAGATATAGCAGGGCGTGCCAACCTCTTTCACAATCCGGCTGACTGGCACCTGCTCGCAATATAATTCGCCCTGTCGATACTCGAAATTATACATTCTGAAAATCCTTATTGAGAAATTCGAGACCGGTCAGAGAGAGACCCTCCGACGGCGCCATAGCGGCTACCGAGTCCCCACCGGTCGCAACGGAGGTAGATCCATACCCTGCTCCTCCAACAATAACAATTGCTCTAGTGGCAGATCAGGCAACTCCGATCCCGCTGCAGCTTTCCGCTCTCGCAGGAGCTCCAATTTCTCTAGCCTCTTTTGTTGCTTAATGGTCGCCTCCACACCGGCATTTCCAGGAGCAACCGGCAGCCCCACAGTCCCGCAGCCCCCCAAGAGTCCCACCATCAACATCGCTACGATGGATGTCGCGCTTGGCCTTCGTATCTTCACGAGAGCCTCCGTTCCAGCTCTTTGATCCGCTGCTCCACTCGCGCTCTAGCCGTCCCGCCTATTTGAGACTTCTGATCGATGGCGGCCATGACTGTCAGCCGAGCGAACAGGCTCTTTTCAATACGCGAAGAGAATTTTTGCAACTCCTGAAGCGAGAAGTCTGTAAGCTCACAGCCTTGATCCAAGGCGGCACGCACCACACGGCCCGTGATCGCATGGGCTTCACGAAACGGCACCCCTCGCCCTACAAGATAGTCTGCCAGCTCCGTCGCCAATAGCCCGCCACCCTGCACCGCCTGTGCGAGAACTTTCCGATTCACGGTGAGGCGGCGCATCAATTCCGTCAAGACCTCCACCGAGGCCATGACCGTATCGAGGGCGTCGAACAGCGCCGGCTTATCCTCTTGAAGATCCCGATTGTAGCTTAAGGGCAAGGCCTTGAGCGTCGTCAACAAATTGACCAAATGGCCATAGACCCGACCTGTCTTACCCCGCACCAGTTCCGGGACATCGGGATTCTTCTTCTGCGGCATCATGCTGCTGCCGGTGCAGAAGGCATCGGGAAGATCGACGAACCGGAATTCCTGCGACGACCAGAGAATCAATTCTTCGCTGAGCCGTGAGAGATGCATCATCGTGATCGAGAGCCCCGACGCCACCTCGATCATGAAGTCGCGATCGGACACGGCATCAAGACTGTTGTGCGTGATGGCCGGAAAGCCCAGCAGCTTGGCCGTGAACAGGCGATCGACCGGATAGTTGGTACCAGCCAGCGCACCGGACCCTAACGGCAAGACATTCAATCGCGCCACCGCATCACGCACCCGCCCCTTGTCCCGTTCAATCATTTCCACATAGGCTAGGAGATGATGGGCAAACAAAACAGGCTGCGCTCGTTGGAGATGCGTATAGCCGGGCATCGCCACGGTGAGGTTCGCCTTCCCCTTGGCCACCAAAGCTCGTTGGAAACTTTCCAAGGCAACCGTGAGCAGGCCAAGCTGATCCCGCAAGTAGAGACGAATATCCAGCGCCACCTGGTCGTTCCGGCTGCGGCCCGTATGGACCTTACCACCAAGAGGCCCGATCAATTCCGTCAATCGGCGCTCAACTGCCATGTGAATGTCTTCGTCGTGCGGCGTAAAACGGAAGCGGCCTCTATCGAGCTCGCGCTTCACCGATTCCAGCCCCTTCACAATCGTCTTGGTTTCGGTGACGGTCAATACGTGCGCCTTCCGCAAGGTCTGACAATGGGCGATACTCCCCTGAATGTCATAGGCATAGAGCCGGCGATCAACCGCCACCGAGACGGTGAAGGCTTCCACTAACCGATTCGTCTTTTGTGTGAACCGCCCGCCCCAAGCCTTTTCGCCTTTCGACGTGGCGGGACTGCGGCCCTTTGCTCGTGCCATCAGGTCGTGGCCTTCTTTCGTTGGGCCCGGATTTTCAATCGCAACGCGTTCAACCGGATGAACCCCTCGGCATCTTTCTGATTATAAACCTGGTCATCTTCGAACGTGGCGATGTCGAGTCGATAGAGCGAGTGCTTCGACTTGCGCCCCGCCAACGTGCAACTCCCCTTATAGAGCTTCACTCGCGCCGTGCCACTCACATCCTGCTGCGCCGCATCGATGGCCGTCTGAATCATCTCCCGTTCTGGACTGAACCAATAGCCGTTATAAATCAGATCGGCGAAACGCGGAATGAAACTATCTCTGAGGTGCAACACCTCGCGATCCATCGTCAAGGACTCTACGCCACGATGCGCCACATGCAGGATCGTCCCTCCTGGTGTTTCATAGACCCCACGCGACTTCATCCCAACGTACCGGTTTTCGACCAAATCGACGCGACCGATACCATGGCGGCCCCCCAGCTTATTAAGGTGCGCCAATAGCGAGGCTGGGCTCATCCTCTTACCATCGACTGACACAGGGTTGCCGGCCTCATAGCCGATTTCAACTTCGAGCGGCTTGTTCGGGGCCTTCTCTGGCGACACCGTCATTTGGAAAATTTCCTCCGGCGGAGACTTCCAGGGATCTTCCAAGATACCGCCTTCATAACTCACATGGAACAAATTCAAATCCATACTATAAGGTTTGGCCTTCGTCACCGTGACGGGAATGCCGTGCCGATCGGCATACTCGATTAATTCACGCCGCGATCCCATCGTCCATTCACGCCACGGCGCGATGATCTTGAGGTTTGGCGCCAATGCCGTGTAGGTCAGTTCGAACCGGACCTGATCGTTGCCCTTTCCGGTGGCGCCATGCGAAACCGCCTCGGCGCCTTCCCGGATTGCGATCTCGGCTTGCCGCCGTGCAATGAGGGGCCGCGCAATCGAGGTCCCAAGCAAATAACAGCCCTCGTACATGGCATTGCCACGCAGCATCGGAAAAACATAGTCCTTCACGAAGATCTCACGTAGATCTTCGACGTAGACTTTCTTTACACCCAGCTTTTTCGCCTTGGCCTTGATCGCCTGCAGATCTTCGCCCTGCCCTAGGTCGGCGCAAAACGCGATGACTTCGCAATCATGGGTCTCTTGCAACCACTTCAAAATCACGGAAGTATCGAGCCCCCCAGAATAGGCCAACACGACTTTCTTCTTCTTGCCACGACTCATCGTTTCGTTCGACTCCTGTTGCCTAAGAGGTTCGTTAAGATGGCTTTCTGCATGTGCAGCCGGTTCTCCGCCTGGTCGATAATCACGGACTGCGGACCGTCCAGCACCTCGGCGCTGATCTCCTCGCCTCGGTGGGCGGGCAAACAATGCATAACGATCGCATCAGGCTTGGCACAATGCAACAGGCGGCGGTTCACTTGATAGGGCGCCAGGACTTTCAGCCGTCGTGCATGCTCTCGTTCGCGGCCCATACTGATCCAGACGTCCGTGTAAATGACATCCGCGTCCTTCACCGCGATATGGGGGTCCTGGCTGCTTTCAATCATGGCGCCGGTTTTTTTGGCTTCCACTCTGGCTCGATCCACAATATGCTGCTCCAGCTGATACGCGGCCGGACAGCCGAGGGCAATGACCATCCCCATCTTGGCCGCTGCCTCGATCAGGGAATTTGCCACATTGTTGCCATCGCCGATATAAGCGATCTTGATCCCCTTCAATCGGCCCTTCTTCTCACGAATGGTCAACAAGTCCGACAGCGCCTGGCAGGGGTGGCTCAAGTCGGTCAATCCATTGATGACCGGCATCGTCGCTTCCCGCGCCCATTCCTCAACAATCGCATGGTCGTAAGTGCGGATCACGATCGCGTCGAGGTAGCAGGACAACACGCGCGCCGTGTCGGCAACACTTTCTCCGCGCGAGAGCTGAATCTCGCCCATAGGCAAAACCAGGGCATGACCGCCCAACTGATTCATGCCAGCCTCGAAGGACACTCGCGTCCTCGTCGAAGGCTTCTGGAACAAGAGCCCCAGCGTCTTACCAGAGAGCAGAGGGTGGGGAATCCCGCATCGTTGCTTCTCTTTCAGCAGGGCTGCGGACGTGAGCAACCGCTCCACCTCCGCCCTGCTGAGGGTAGCGATATCCAGAAGGTCTTTTTTACCAGCCTGTGCGTGTACCGTTCGTTTCGTCATGCCCGTCTTGTCCAATCGGCTCGAGTACGATTCACGCGGCCTGCTTGGGGAGAATTTGTCCGAGCGTCTCGAGCAATCGATCGATATCCGGCTGGCTGATAATCAACGGGGGGGCGAACCTCAGCACATGCTCGCTAGTCGCATTGATCAAAATACCGCGAGCCAAACATTCGCTCACGACGACCGTTGCATCTATGGTGAGCTCCATCCCCTGCAAAAGGCCGAGACCCCGCACCTCACGCACAACTCGGTGCCGTTCCTTACAGTCGGCTAACCCCTTGGCAAAATACTCACCCATCCGGCGCGCCTGGTCGAGCACCTGATCTTCTAGCAGCACACGGCAGACCGCCAACCCCGCGGCACAGGCCAACGGATTACCACCGAATGTCGAGGCATGGCTACCGGCTGAAAAGGCCTGAGCTACGGAATCGGTGGCGAGACAGGCACCAATCGGCATGCCTCCGCCTAGCCCCTTCGCTAGGGTCATGACGTCAGGCTGAACCCCCAACTGCTCATACGCAAACAACGTTCCGGTCCGTCCCATCCCGGTCTGCACTTCATCAAAGATCAACAGCACGTCTCGTTTCGTGCAGAGGTCCCGCACCTGCCGCAAGTACTCACGGTTCGCGACATGGACACCCCCCTCACCCTGGATCGGCTCGAGCATGATCGCCGCGGTCTTGTTGGTCACGGCCTCTGTCAGCTCTTCGAAACTGTTGAAGGCCACATAACGGAAGCCCGGGGTCAACGGATCATAGCCCTTCTGAACCTTGTCTTGGCCAGTGGCTGTCAAGGTCGCCATCGTCCTGCCATGAAACGAGTTCTTCATCGTGACGATCTCGAAGCGCCCAGCGCCATACTTGTCATGCGAATAACGGCGGACCAACTTGATCGCCGCTTCATTCGCCTCGGCCCCACTGTTGCAGAAAAACGCCTTATGGGCGAACGAGTGGTCGACCAGCACCTGCGCCAGCCTAACTTGAGGTTCCGTGTAATAGAGATTCGAGGTGTGGATCAGCTGCGCCGCTTGGTCCTGGATGGCCCGAACCAGGTCAGGATGGCCATGTCCAAGGATGTTCACCGCAATCCCGCCCACGAAATCGAGGTACTCACGACCCTCAAAATCGTAGACCTTCGTCCCCCGTCCCTGCGCAATCGCGAGAGGTTGACGCGTATACGTCTGCATCAAATACCGTGCGGCGTCTTGCTTCAGCTCTTCTGTCGGCATGACAGACGTATCCCCTTGTAAAGTAAGGGAAGGTAGCATAGGCTTGACGATGGAAGCAACTTGAAATGGGGGGCCGAAGACGTGGCACCGCGTCGCGCTGCTTCTTTACCCAGATGACGCCGCCATTGTGATAGTCTCTGCCGGATGAAACCCTGCGCGCAGTGCCAACAACAAAATCACGAAAACGCAAAATTCTGCTATCAGTGCGGGAACTCGCTGGCTACCGCGCCTGAGGCTCCAATCGTCACAGCGGCAGCAGCAGCCCCTGCCCCTGCCGCCACGCCCATGGATGAAGCCCTCTGGCGTCAATTCATCGGCCCCCACGCCGATCGCTACCTGAAAGATTTCAAGAAGTTCGGGTTAGGGGCTGAACCGAAGTTCGTGCTGACGTGGAATTGGCCGGCCTTTCTCTACATTCCCTTCCTCTGGTTTCTCTACCGGAAAATGTATGTCTATGCGCTGGTCTACGCCCTCGGCCCCATACTTTCAGCCTACCTGACCGGCGACTACTTCACGAGTCTTGTTTGGAGCATCATGGCCGGAGCCACCGCGAACTATCTGTACTATTGGCATTGCCGCGAGCAGATCGGCGAGATCAAAAAGAACGCTTGGACTGATCCAATCAAGCAGGACGAGGCCTTGAATGAGGCTGGGGGCGTCCAACCCTACGTGATCTGGGTCGGAGTCGCTATATACATTTTCTTTGTCCTGACGATGATCAAGCTACTGCAGGACGGTCTACCGGACGGAGATCAGATGCCGACCAAACCGGCAGCGACGCGTACGACGAGTACCTAAGTGCCTCGCGCGCGCTCACACCTCCATTAAGCTCTACACAGACGCGTTCCGACAAGATGGTCAAAACGACTGTTCAGCAAGGTCGTACTAAAACAACTGCGCCTAAACGATGAATGCGGAACACTGAGGTCACGATCATTTCCTTGTTCATCACTCAACGCGCTCTCACTGGCAGACGTTTTCACCCTCCTGCTATCGGCGCTGCTGCCATCCGATCCACGCCTGAAACCACCCGAAATCCTTCTCGTATGCGGCAGCACCCGAATCAGAAGATTCCTGATTCTGCTCCAGCTGCGTGTAGGTACGCGGCCAGTTCTTCTGCCACCAAGACTTCAATTCATCCGGCGCATAGGCCTGACCGCTCGGCTGAAGGATGGCTGCCGCTGCACAAACTGGCGCAATTAACTGCCAGTAGCGATCTTTGCCGAGGCCGAGGCTGCGAAAATGCTCGCGCAACAGGAATACGACCCAAAGTTCGGCGCTGTGCTTCTTGTTATGCTTGAACGGCTGGGTCTGCCGGAGGGGAACCGGATCGAACTGCTTGATGACCGAGGTATAATCCGGCCCTCCATAGCTCCCTGCCACCTCGGCAATCCCTTCCAACATCTTTCCTAGGTCGACCTCCGCGATCGGAGAAGGGACCGCTCCCCCTGTGAAAGCCAACTCTGCCAGAGGGTTCGGGGTGGTCAGCAATTCGATGAGTGGCTTGAGCTCTCGCAGGCGCACGGTGGCAGCCTTGAGAATCTGTTCTGATTCTAGCCAATAGTCAGGGTCATTCTTAGTGAGCCGCTCTCGACCCGACGGTGGAAGCACCGTCGGTACCCAGTAGCGCATGAGCACAAAGAGGAGATAATCAGCCTGTCCGCCGGACTGCGCGATCCGATCAAAGACACGGCCCGCTCTCATCCCTGTAAAGAAATCGCGGGCCCGGTCGGCGACCTGCAGCCGTTCACCAATTCCAGTCCACCACACTTCCAGTCTGGACCAGTTCATCTCGGGGGGTGGCGAAACAGTCATACTGGCAGTCTATCCTCTCTGGAGAAAATCAGGCGGAATGGTACTGCCCGTGCCAGGCGAAAGCAACCGCTTGACTTGATCGGCTGTTCCAGTATGCTTGCCGCCTGCTGCGAAATCTCTTTCGGTGCAAGAGGAATAGACCATGGCTCGATTAGTGCTGCTGCGTCACGGCGAATCACAATGGAATTTGGAAAACCGCTTCACGGGATGGGTTGATGTGCCCTTGACGTCGAAAGGAATCCAAGAAGCCAAGAATGCGGGAGAGAAACTCCGTGGCTTCACCTTCGATCGCGCCTTCACCTCTGTACTCGAACGGGCAAACGAAACGCTCCGGCTGGCGCTGGACGTAATCGGTCAACCGACGATCCCCATCGAGCGGGACAAGGCCCTCAATGAACGGATGTACGGCGACCTGCAGGGACTGAACAAGGCCGAGACCGCAAAGAAGTATGGTGAGGCACAAGTGAAGATCTGGCGACGGAGCTACGACGTGCCGCCGCCGGGTGGGGAAAGCCTGAAAGACACAGCGGAGCGGGTCCTGCCCTACTATGAACACACGATCAAGTCCTATCTCTTAAACGGGGGAACCATCCTCATTGCAGCCCATGGCAACAGTTTGCGGGCTCTCATCATGGAGCTGGAGCAGCTCACCCGCGAGCAAGTGCTAGAGTTGAATATTCCGACTGGCGCGCCGTTGCTTTATGAATTGGACGGAACAGGGAAGGTCGTCACGCACCGCTATCTCTAACCGGTCGCAGCGGGCCATAGAATCACCCGACGTCTTGCAGTAATTGCCCATACGTATCGACCGGCACAAAGTCGATCAATAGAGTCAGGAGGTTTTGCTGTTGCCCCTCTATGACCAGGTGGCGTTCCTCCATCAACTCAGCGGCGGCCGCACTCACTGCCAGGGGGCTCAATCCTTCCTCCACTAATCGTCCATACCGACCACGGCGCTCCTGCCATTCCGTGAGGTACGCAGTCCAAACAGCCGGCCCAACGGGATTGGTCTTGCCCCAGTCTACTTCCATCGTATTCAGGATAAAATCCGACAGCACTGCCTGATACTTCTGGGGAATATGCGCTTCAATAGAAGCAAATATCCAAAACAAGTTCAACGAAAGCACTTCTTGTGTCATCGCCTGAGCCTGTTCCGTCGTCGCGTCAATCCCATACTCCTCCAGCTGCTGAACGGAGGGACCAATCGGCATGGCAGCCATCAAGGCGAGGGCGGCTTGTTTTGGCGTCATGGCATGAGCAGACATATCCTTCTCCTTCGATCATCGAGAGGGCCAGAGAATACGCTATAGCCACCATCATCCTCAAGCGGCTTATCCTCACTCGCTCCCCGCCCTGAGAGGCGTCATAAGAACGAGGGCCGTCGCACACTCAGGTAAGGACCCAGTCCTCCAAAATATGACAGGCGAGGAGTCGGAGGCATGAGCAGAGGCTACAGGTAGAGCGTGCCATTACTTTAGTGAGATGCCAGCCAAGACCGATGTGAATCGACGCTTGTAGCAGATCCGCCCGCTGGATAATTGTCTTGCCCTATAAGGCCCCCGATTGATGATCGACAGGTACTCGGCAGACCACGTAGAATGCCAACTTATGTCTCCATCGGCAGGCCCCTTTCACCTCAACGGCGCCATCGAACAGTTGCAAACAAAACTGCTTCGCCACGTCGGCGAAACCATCAGAGACTATGGCCTGATTGAAGAGGGCGACAAGATCATGGTCTGCCTCTCGGGGGGAAAAGACAGTTACGCCCTGCTCGACTTCTTACTGGTCTTACAGCGGCGGGCACGGATTCATTTCGACCTAGTCGCGGTGAATCTGGATCAAAAGCAACCGGGATTCCCCGTGCATGTGCTCCCAGACTATCTCACGAAGATTGGAGTCCCCTTCCATATCGAAACGCAAGACACCTACGCCATCGTCAAGCGACTCATCCCGGAAGGACAGAAAACCTGCTCGCTCTGTTCGCGTCTCCGACGCGGCATCCTCTACAGCGTGGCCACCAAATTAGGGGCGACCAAGATCGCCCTAGGCCACCACCGAGATGACATTGTTGAAACGCTATTCCTGAACCTGTTCTATAACGGCAAACTCAAAACGATGCCGCCGAAACTGCGCTCAAAAGATGGCAACCATCTCGTCATTCGGCCGCTAGCCGCCGTGAGGGAGAGCGATCTGGCTCGCTATGCGGACCTGCGTGCGTTCCCCATTATTCCCTGTAACCTCTGTGGCTCACAAGAGAACCTCAAGCGGAAAGAGGTCAAAGAGTTTTTGCGCGAATGGGAGCAACGGTCACCGAGCTGCACGGACAGTATGTTTACAGCCCTCTCGAACGTGGTGCCACCGCTGCTCCTGGATCAGAGCCTGTTCGACTTCCTAGCGTTGCGCGTATCGAACCAAACGGAAGGGCAAGAGGATGCCTGGCTGGACGAGTGAACGGGCGCATGCGACAGGGCAGAATCGAAGAATCCCAACTTGCTACGACTTGAGTTTAGCCGTGAAGAACTTGCGGAACTTAGCCACCTTAGGTAGAACGACCGACATGCAATAGCCCTCGAAGGGGTGCTTTACAAAATATTCTTGATGGTACGGTTCGGCCTCATACCAGATCCCGGCCGACACCACTTCCGTCACAATGGGAGAGGGATAGATCTGCTCGTTCGTCATGGCCCCAATGACTTTATCCGCTACCTGCTGCTGCTCCGGGCTATGGTAGAAAATAGCGGAGCGATACTGCGTACCAGCATCATGCCCCTGCCGGTTGAGCGTCGTCGGATCATGGATCACGAACAACACCTCCAACAATTCGCGGTAACTGACGACATGAGGAGCGAAGGTGATGCGCACCGCCTCGGCATGGCCGGTTCTGCCACTGCAGACGGCCTCATAGGTCGGGCAATCCGTCTGACCACCGATGTAGCCAGACTCGACCGAAACCACGCCCTGCATCTGATCATAGACCGCTTCAAGACACCAGAAGCAACCACCTGCGACCGTAGCAATTTCATATTGAGTCTGCGCTGACGCGGCGGATTCCACCATACGAATAGATCTCACCTCCGGACTAAAATAATGGTGCGCTCGGAGGGACTTGAACCCCCAACCCCCGGATCCGAAGTCCGATGCTCTATCCAATTGAGCTACGGGCGCACACTATCTTCTCAGCATTTGTGCCCTGACTAGCACTTCAGCCTTTCCCCCCACATTTCTACGCATTTTCACCCACTAAGCTAGGCAGGGGTTTGAGCCAATAGCACTACTTTATCGCTTGCAGAGTAACCGTTATACCATCGACGACATTCCAAAGATATCGACGGCACCATTTCTGAACTATCTTTGGATAAATCTTGAACGAACGAACCACATGAAATTCAGTAGATTGTATTTTATATTCACACTTCATTCCATACGCGCGCGTTTCAAATGCCTGAAATGTGTATTCGGTAAAGAATCGGATATGCGTCGGGTCTGTGAACGCTCCACGGGACGTGTAATACGGAACCGAGATGATGACCGTGGCGCCGGGCTTGCACACTCGATAAATCTCCTCCATTAACTGGATAAAATTCCTCACGTGCTCTACGACATGGGCGCTATAAATCTTGTCAACGCAATTATCCCGGAGTGGAAGCGGCTGCTCGAGATCACACAACAGATCGACACCTGCTCGTGGAACAATATCGAAGCCAAATGATTCTGGAGCCTTGGACGGACCGGCACCCAGGTCGATGGCGACGTAGGGCGATCCTAGGGGAGTGGAATGGAGCACTATTATCTCTCCTTGCCTATTTGGAAAATCACGATAGCTATTGTCCCGTTACTAAAAATGTCCACCACCTTAACCCCAATTTACACCTTTCCCCACAACGTCTTTCCCTTAAATGATTTCTCTCTTACATAGCTACGGGCGCACATTTTTCAAATATAGATGCCTTCCCCAGATATCTATATCCTCGCATCAACTCACGCTATTTTATCTAGCTTATACACTAAATAGTATCAAGGTGTTACGCTGCATCTGCGCACTAATATAGCACTGCGCGGCGGGCGTATGCGACACGCTTATATTCAATAATTTATATTGTGACTAGTAAAAAGAATGCGAAATTGCCAAGGGGAACGGACGTAATGGGTCACAGTGTTCATCCTTGGCCAAATGAACTGAAAAAGCCCCCGCGCTCATAAAGAGCGCGGGGTGACACTAACCGAGGAGCAGACTTTTTCTAAAGCGGCGTCAGTTTCGTTGAAGGATGTAGATGGTGACGCCAAGCGCAACTAATCCAATGAGCCCCTTGTCGCCAAAAGCTGCGATCAACGCGATCACATTTTTCACGACATCGCCCGGCACGAATGGTGCTCCTGAACCGAACAACACTTGCAAAACAATCGAAAGTGCAAGCAACGCGATACCAATTCGAGTCAACCCAATTACGACCTCTTTTGCACCTGTGAGCCACTGCATAGCTGAACCTCCCTGTGTTGATGGTCAGATTGGCTTACTTTGCGTTGCGGTTGAACAAGTGAAGAATGATGGCGATGGCAATCAGCCCGACGACACCATTACTGCCCAATGAGCCGACTAGTTTGACCAAGTTCCCAGTAATATCTCCACCGAGAAACGGCACCGCTGATCCAAATAGGATTTGCATCACTACCCCGAGTGCGACCAAAAGGAGTCCCATTTCGACGATACGATCCACCCACCCCTTCACCTTCCCAAATATCTCTTCCATTATTCTCTCCCTCTTTTAATAGTTACACCACGTTGAGCCTGCTTCCATCCTCTACGTTGCGCGACGCCTCCTCCAGGGCATTGCACGAACTTCATGCAAACAAAACACGGCTTCACTTTATTGCCTGCACCCTAAACAGTCGACGTTCCGTCTCCCCATTACGCCCATAACGATTGCAACGAGGAAGGCTAGATGGGGCTACGCCAATGACCACACTTCTCAGGTGATGGAGATGCTCTGCCTTTAAACGATTGAGCAGGGCCCTCAAACTCCTGACGCCAGCCACCATTCGTTGAGGCACGAAAAGTCGAGCTAGCGAAAAACGATTTTGTTAACCGTCATTTATTGCTTACGCACCACTGCCCTTGGGCATGCCAGCCGCTTGGGCAGGCACCCGACTTTGGGACAATTGGCTTGGAATTTGGAGAATTAGCGACGCAGTAGTTACCGTTCTTATGGTAGCCGCTGGGGCACGTCATACTGGCAGCAAAGATTGGGGATGAACTGAAAACAGCGGCAAGCGCGGAAAACGTGGCGGATGGACGGATGAGCTGACTTGGTGCTAATCGCATTCAAGTACTCCCAGCCTACTAGGTCGCGACCATAGCACATTGAGCTTGCTTGTCAACAACAAAAAGCGACAGAGGGACGATACGGCATTTTAGCGATCTGAGCGGTATGCACGAAGGTCTGTGAAGGGGGCGAGAGAGGCTGTGCCTTTCGGTACAGGCTGAGGGAAGACCGGGGACAGGACCGGCGAGAAAAATGCAGAACAAACTTTAAGCCGTTGCCTGGCCTCCTGACACAATCACCGAACTATCTTTGACTAAAAGCACACTGTCGATTCAATAGTGTCAATCCGCTGTGCGGCCTCTGTACGCTGCGATACCACTGCGCTAGGAGCGCATCGACTCGTACAAACACGTCGCGTGAGACCTTGTCAAGAAGGGGGAAGCAATGCGAGCAGTACTTCAACCAATTGATCAATCGTTCGACTGTCCGTCGCAATAATGTGATCGGCGGCAGCTTGATACTTCGGCTCCCGTTCGCGCAACACATCCTGAATTTCCTCGATGAACGATTTGGTCCTGGTCAGCGAGGGGCGCTGATGATCCCCACCGATCCGGTGCGTGATCGTCTCGACGGAGGCCGTCAACCAAAACAAGGTACCGCTCTTCTTAAGGGCATCGACATTCTGTGGGCGAAGGATGGCCCCACCTCCTGTATCGATGACGAGCTGGTCGTGGCCAGCAAGATCACCGCAGACAGCAGCCTCTAGATCGCGAAAATATTCCCATCCCTCCTGAGCGACAATCTCCGGAATCGTCCGCTTCGCTCTGGTGACGATCTCCGCATCGGTCGACAGGCAGTTCCGTCCCAACCGTGCCGCAAGCCGCTTCCCCACCGTACTCTTGCCGGTCCCTCGATAGCCGATCAGAACGATGTTCATGAGAAGCGGGACTCCAGCACGGCGCGCATGACCTCAGTCGGCGCAGCCTGGTTAGTCCAGAGTTCGAACTGTGCGGCGGCTTGATGGAGGAACATCTCGAGGCCTGGAACCGTGCGACAGCCCGCCGCCTTCGCTTCCGTCAGCAACCTGGTCTCCCGGGGGTTGTACACGATGTCCATGACCGTCAGGCCCGTATGGAGCAATGACGCCGGTACCACAGTTCCCTGCACGTTGGGCGACATACCCATTGGGGTGCAATGGATCAACACCCGCGCATCCGGCAGAGCCTGCTCCAGCGACGCGTCATCCAATGGCGATGCCTGCACGGCCAGCCCTGTTTTCGACTGGAGATCACGGGCCAAGGCTGTACGTTCCCGTTCATCGATGCCCAGCAAGGTCAAACGATTGATCCCCGACTCTGTCCCGAGTGCAAAGGCAATCGCGCGGGCTGCGCCTCCGGACCCGAGCATGACCACATGCTGCCCCTGTAAGGTGACGCCGCCTTCGCGAAGCGCGCGCAAGGCGCCGGTTGCATCGGTATTGTAGCCCGTCAGGCTTCCGCCCTCAGCCACAATCGTATTAATCGCGCCGATATGACAAGCAGTCGGGTCGACCGCATCGAGAAATGGAACGGCCGCTACTTTATGAGGGATGGTCACGCTGGCGCCACGGAAGTTGCCTAGGGCCCGCAGACCCTTGATGGCGTCGCCAATCGCTTCTACAGGGAAGGCCAGATACACAAAGTTCAGCCCGAGCTTCTGAAATGCAGCATTATGAATCGCAGGGGAAAGCGAATGTTCGACGGGATTACCAATGACGCCGCAGAACTGAGTATGTGCGTTCATGTCCATAAGTTCACCGTTACGACTGCGGCTTGCTCTTAGGCCGCCCGCTAGGGATTCATCGCCGTGCCTGTGAACGCTCCTTCACGAGGGACCTTTTCCATTGATGGTAATCCCCCCATCAACGGGAAAGGTCCCACCCGTGACCCAGGCTGCCTCATCGGAGGCAAGATAGAGCACCAGACTCGCCACTTCTTCTGGCTTCCCGGCTCGCTGGATGGGATAGCGCGCCAGAATGGGGGCTAGCTGTTCGGGATTGTTCATCAAAGGAGCCGCCATTGGCGTATCAATCAGGCCTGGGCTCACCACGTTGCAGCGGATGCCATCTTTGGCATAGTCGACCGCTAGGGCTCTAGTCAGGGAATCCAGCGCCCCCTTGGAGGCGGCATAGGCCGGCAAGGTCGGGAGCCCGATCAGGCTCGCAATAGAAGAAATATTCACGATCACGCCTGCGCCCTGCTTCAACATCTGCGGGAGGGAGGCTCGCGTCATGCGAAATACCCCGTTCAGATTGACGTCGAGGATATGCGTCCAGGTTGCATCATCGGTCTCATGTAGACGTTTACCAAAATCCCCAATTCCCGCATTGTTAACGAGGATATCCAACCGCCCGAACTGCTGCACCGTCCGCCGCACTACTTCCCGGACATGTAATTCATCGGTGACTGAACCGGCCACCGCCACAACCATGCCCTGCCCCTGTACGATGTCGCCCACGACTCGGTCCAGCTCTGCTTGCCGTCTCCCCGTAATCACAACTGAGGCCCCTTCGCGCGCAAAGGCTTTCGCGATGGCTTCACCAATACCGGCATTACCTCCCGTAACGATCGCGACCTTACCCCTTAATCGATTCATCGCGCGTCGTCCTCTTGCTCGTCATGGTCATCGGGAGCATCATCTCCCCCCTCAGCCGCTTGCCCGGTGGGCCACAAACCAAACTCGATTTTTCTGGCCACCGTAATAAAGCCTGAATGGGCGACCATGCGATGATCGGGCCTCACGCTACGGCCCTGAATCGACCAGGTCCTCAACAGCGTTTCAAAGGTTTCGATCATACCGAAGACCATCGCTTTCTCAAGGGCCTCAACTGTCTGCACTACTTGAGGGACGGTGGGCACAAAGCTCAAATAGATCCCACCGGAACGAAGAGCCTGAGCCGCATGGGGCACCACCTGCCAGGGCTCCGGAAGGTCGAGGACCAGACGATCGAATGGCAAACCATCGTCGAGCAGGCTGATCCCCTCATACACGTTTCGGCGAAGCGGGATGAGATTCGGCATCGGGCCCATATACCGTTCAATGTTCATCATCGCCGTTTTGGCAAAATCCTCGCGAACTTCGTGGGTCACGACCAGACCGCGTGGGCCCACGGCACGCAGGAGAGCCATCGTCAGAGCTCCAGAACCGGTCCCCGCTTCGAACACACGCGCACCTGGATAGACATCTGCCCACATGGGAATGAGGGCTAAATCTTTGGGATACAACACCTGCGCGCCCCGTGGCATCTTCAACACATAGTCACCGAAGGTCGGCTTGAGCGCTAACATCGTTTTATTGCCAGAAAGCGTGACCAGAGAGCCGTCCGGCTTTCCAATAAGGTCGTCATGATCAATTTTGTGACCACTCAGTTGATAACGATCTCCCGCCTTTAAGGTCAGGGAATACTGGCGCCCCTTCTTATCAACCAAATGAATACGCTCGCCCGATTGAAATTGTGCCATAGGCGCCCATTCTAGAAGCGCGGCGCCTAGTTTTCAACCGGATGGACACGCGCTTCCCTCGCATCGCTTTTCACAACGGTTGTTTCAGCGTCTTGCAATGTCACAATTGCGCCTGCGCCCTCTCGTCGCACCGACCGACTTGTGCACGGTTGCCCCACAACCTCTTCCTTGTCCTCATTAAACCACTCTAAGAATCCTGCCTTTTCGATGGATTGCGAGCGGCCGCTCTCATCAACCATCCAGCGCAGGATTTGCTCGATAGAAAACACAGAGCAGCGTCACGATGAATCGTTTTACGAATCACTCGCTCTTACTGTAGTGAGAAAAGAATCAAACCGGCCGGGGCCACAACCCTGCGGGGCACAACATCAGATAACCAGAGGAGGGGCGACGACATGCGAGAATCTTTACTCCCAACCCCTGAACCAGAAGAATTGGTCACGATTGCACCTGACGTCGATACCGACGCCCCTGAAGCAAGCGGACTCCTGGGTGCGATCGGTGAGGATGCTTCAGAAGAAGACGAGCCTGTCGCACCGGCAACGGCTGTGACGCGCACCGCTGTAAGCGGCGGTCCCTTCATGCTGGAGTCACTCTACTTCCGCTCCTTCGGCAAACAGACCTTGTTGACTAGAGAAGAAGAAGTCGAGCTGGCAAAGAAGATCGATAGCGGGACGAGCACCATCCGAAAGGCCCTTCGCCGCGCCATCCAAGGGGTCCCCAAGCTCAAACGGACTGCTTCTGTGATCGAGGCGGTTCAGACTCTCCAGCTGGTCAAGGGATTGAGCGGACTCTCAGCCATATCGCTCGATAAGGCCATTCAGAGTCTGACCGAGATCATCTCGCAAGGAACAGGACCACAAAAACTTCCGGCGGCCATCGCCAAGCAGCTCAAGGAAGAGTTGGCCACCCTCCGCTCTGCCCGAATCATGCTTGAACAGGCCAAGGACGAATTGGTCCGCTGCAACCTTCGACTTGTCGTGGATATCGCCAAGCACTACACGGGCCGCAGCCTGACCCTGCTGGATCTCGTGCAGGAAGGCAATATCGGGCTCATGAAAGCAGCCGAACGCTATCAATACCGCAAGGGATTCAAATTCAGCACCTATGCAACCTGGTGGATCCGTCAAGGCATCACCCGAGCGCTATCGGATCAATCGCGGACCATTCGCATCCCAGTTCACCAGACCGAAGCCTCGCACCGCATCCTTCGCGTGACCAGACGACTTGGACAACAGCTAGGCCGTTCGGCTCGCATCGAGGAAGTGGCCGAGGCACTGGGGATGAGACCGGAGCGACTCCACGAAACCGTACAAGCTTTTCAAGAGCCGGTCGCCCTCGAGAAGCCAATGGGTGACGGGACCACGGAATTGGGAGAACTGCTCCCGGACCTACAAGCCGTCCCACCGGACGCGCATGTGCACCTAAGGGAAAGGGCGCAGCAGCTTGAACGAATTCTTGGCCTGCTCACGCCGCGAGAGCAGGCCGTCATTCGGCTACGATTCGGGATCGGCTACGATGAGGCCTGCACGTTGGAGCAGGTGGGGCAGAGCCTCTCAGTGACGCGAGAACGAATTCGCCAAATTGAAGCCAAAGCGCTCAAGAAGCTGAAGACTCCTCAGATTAAAGAGATGTTTGCCACCATCCAGTAAGCGCGGCGCATCCGGCAAAAAAGGGGCGAGGATCATCCTCGCCCCTTTTCTATTCTACGGCTTTCCCCTTGAGAGCACTTATGCGACAATGAGGCCCTCCCGAATAGATGAGGCCTCATGATGACTGTGCGCACAAAAACAATCTGCTCTCTCCTCTTTCGCTTCATGTCCATTCCGCTTCTTCTTGCCAGCTCTTGGGCACTAGAGGGGCCAACCGCCTCAGCTGAGCCAGTGATGGGGTTGGTCCTCTCCCATGAAAAACCGCATGAAGATAGGAGAGTATTTCCTCTCTCGGTCCCAGCCGTCGTGGCAAAAGTACGCCCGTCGGTCGTCACCATTCTGACGCGCGGCGTACCCGCTACTCCCTCACAAGCCCAATCGGGCTCGGGGTCCGGCGTTATTATCGACGAGGGGGGCTATATCCTGACAAACCATCACCTAGTTGCGGGCATCAAGAGCCTCGTGGTGGGACTCTCAACCGGCCGATTGACTCCAGGCCGTGTCGTCGCCCGAGACTTCCTGCTCGACCTCGCCCTCGTGAAAATCACGGCGGCGGACTTGGTACCGGCCACGCTGAACCCTTCTCCATCGCTAGAGGTTGGCGAGTCAGTCGTCGCCATCGGCAATCCCCTCGCCCTCAAGGGAGGCTCAACCGTCACGGTCGGTGTTGTCAGCGCAATTGATCGCTCGGTGCTCACCCCAGACGGCGAAACCCTCTACGACCTGATCCAAACCGATGCCGCCATCAACCCGGGCAATAGCGGCGGGCCACTCGTTGATCTATCCGGTCATGTGATTGGTATCAACGTGGCCATCGCCCCCTCCGCTCAAGCTATCAGCTATGCGATTTCGATGGAGGCCATCTACCCCCATATTCAATCGATGATCGCCCGTGGATCGGTTCTCCGTCCTGATATCGGATTCACCCCCGTCACCATCACGGCAAGCATCATGGCCAGCTTCGAACTGGAAAGCGACCGCGGAGTCCTAGCCCTCAATGTCATACCAACAGGGGCGGCTGCCATGGGCGGCCTCCAAAACGAATCCGTCATTACCGCGGTGGATCATCATCAGATTTATAATCTCGGAGACTTCTGGCATGCCCTACGACGGTCCGGAGACCAGCCTGTTTTGCAACTGACGATTCAAAGAAAAAATGTTCAGTCCACGATCTTAATTCAGAAGCCTGCATTGCTGCAGCCTGTCCCATGAGTCATAGTTTTGTGAAACAGAAGAAGGAGCCGCTCTCAATGCCTTCCCCACACGCGGGGAGGCTCATCCGACTCTCCGAGCCAGTCCCCTATGCGGAAGCTTGGACTCTTCAGCAACAACTACAGCAAGAGCGGATTGCGGAACGGCAGGGGGATACCCTGTTACTCCTTGAACATACGCCGGTCTATACCCTCGGGCGCAGCACCCAACCAACCCATTGGAACTCCCGGGAGGAGGCTCTATATCAAACAGGCGCCAGCCTCCAGGCTGTCAGTCGTGGGGGCTCGATCACCTACCATGGACCGGGACAGGTCGTGGGCTATCCCATTCTCAAGTTGTCACATTATTGTGCAGGACCAAAACAGTATGTGCGGATGCTGGAAGAGGTCCTGATCCAGACCCTCGCGCACTGGGGGATAGACGGCTATCGCCTCGACAAGAAACCCGGCATCTGGGTCCGCGCGCACCAAGCTGATGCGAAGATTGCCGCGATCGGAATTCGGATCGATCATGGGGTCACAATCCACGGATTTGCGCTCAACGTCAATCTTGACCTCTCCCCCTTCTCCTATATCGTGCCCTGCGGCCTGACGCAATGTACCATCACCTCCATGGCGGAAGTCCGGCAGTCCGCCCTATCCACGCTAGCCATCATGCAACAGATCGCACTAGCCTTCGCGAGAACCTTCAATATGCACTGGATGGATCTCACGCCTGATCCCCTGAGGCAAGAGCGTCAGGATCGCCACCTTGCAGCGACAGCCCAACTGCGTCCATGACCAACTGAATCGCACCCTCACAAAGGATTTCGAAATGGACAGGGATGCCGTGCTCGCCATCTGGGAAACTCACAAGGAAGAGCGATGGCCTCAGATGAGCAGTCTTCAAGAAGGCCCACTGATGACATTGGACACGGTGATCAGCGGCTGCGTGGTGTATTTCCTCGACAGCCCCGAGGGACTCGATCCGCAGCGACTCGCGATCGTCGAAGATTGTCTCGCCGATCTGGATAACCTGACCCTCGAGCTCGATGAAAACTGTCTACACTACTTTCGACGACTCCGGCGCCTCGGCGCCCTCCTCATCGCGAGCCACCGCAGCAACTAAACCCCATTCCTTGCAAGTTCACCGACCGTTAGATAAAATACGAGTAAGTTGCACGCCCCACTAATTTCGTTAATAGATTGTACGTGCGCGAGCTCTCGAACCCCACGAGCAAGGAGAAGTTGATGAAGGATGTATTGCGAGTCGTCACACTAGCCTGCCTAGTCATGACCGGAATGAGCCCATGGATGTCTTCCGGCTATGCCGAGCCCTACGAATTGAGCAAGAACGATGTGATGGATTCAAAGGGCTTCAAGAATACCGACATCTCACTGTTTGGCGTCAAACTTGGAGACTCCGAAGCCACCGCATTGGATGCACTGGTGAATGAAAAAATTCCTGGAATTAAAGTGGAACAAGAAGCCCTATTTATTTTCTTGCTCGACCAACGCAAACCGACCGGTCCGATGGCCGGCGTGCGGATCCAAGACGGCAAGGTCGATCTCATCTTTATCAATAATCGATTCTCCTATAAGACCCGCGGGATCTTTCGCAGCGTCTTGAACAGTGAAAGTCCTGACGACGTGCGAAAGCTGTTGGGAAAGGAAGAATACGGAGATGAAAACGTGATGGGCGCCGTCCTGGCCTACGACAAACAAGGATTTGTCATCAACTATCTTGGGAAAGACGTCAATATCGAGTTCTCCCCGCTTCGGTAACAAGTCAGGCAGGGGCTTGGCCCCTGCCAGCTCGCGCGCGCCTCGCCTGCCCATAGACAAGACCAGACGACTTGCATCGCTCCCATGAACGGATTACGCGAATAACCCCAGCAGGCTGGGCCGTGGTGCTTCAGCGCAGATTAAGGTCGTGACGCGGGGGAATTCAGTGAGGGACTTCAGAGACTCGGAGCCCATAGCTAATGAGGCTCTTCGCGGTACTCCAGCGGCGATTTGAGTGAAGGATCACCAGTAGCAGATCGCTCCCATTCTGAGAGACCTTAGCAACCAGACATCGGCCAGCCTTAGACGTAAATCCGGTCTTCACCCCTTCGACCCCAGGGATGTGCCCCAACAGTTTGTTCGTGGTGTGCAGAACATACGCATGTTGGCCGTTGACCGGCCTAATGATCGCCCGTTCCTCACGGACCAACTCCCGGAAAATCGGCTCATCGAGAGCCATGATACTCAAGGTCGCTAGATCTTCGGCCGTCGAGTAATGGTCAGGGTTGTCGAACCCACAGCCATTACTGAAGTGCGTATCGGCCAAACCGAGGGCCGTCGCCTTGGCATTCATAAGAACCACGAACTGTGCTTCGTCGCCCCCTACATGTTCTACCGCCGCAAGACAGGCATCGTTTGCCGACATGATCAACATGGCCTTCAATAAATCTTCCAGCCGAAAGATCTGTCCCGCCTTCACGCGCAAGTGTGTTTTGTGAGCTCTGGCCGCATTGGGACTGATCGTGACCAGATCATCCATCTGCCCCTTCTCAAGAATGACCAGCGCTGACATGATTTTTGTGAGACTGGCGGGGGACATGCGCTTCCCGGCATTGTGTTCGTATAGTACCCGCCCGGTCTTAAGATCCTTGAGCAGAATGCCATGGGCTGGAGCGACTCGCCAGACAGGAGGCTGATGCCCATTTATCGCGGGTTGAACATACACCGATTGCGCCTTAACACTTTTTGCAAGCGCAAGGGAGAGCGTGACGGCCACCGTACTAATTATCGCACCCCTAACGAGCAGCCTCACCGTATTGGCAAGGAATATCCCGCGAGAGGACTTCTCGTCGTCTCTTGCCATCATGCCCGTATCACTCCTGCTCATAAGGTAAATGATTCCCGCACCTTCGCTCCGCGAAACCCACTGTCGATGACTTTATGGAAGAATCGGAGCAGATCGGCCAGGTCAATCCAGAATCCACAATTCAAACAACGGGCATAGAGGCGCCGATTGACGAGCGTATAGTGACGCTCAACCATCATGAAACCTTTGCATTTCAAGCAGTCCATAGGCGTGCTTTAGTTCAGTCCTAGCTCTCTACCGACGTCGTTTCATCTCCAGTGCCAAACAGCCAGCTAGCAAGCCACCACCCGAAGGATCTCACGAACATCCTCAAGTCGCGCACTAGGAGCCATAAAATTGCATTACTTTTACTCTAGCCGAGGGTCGCTAGGCTGTCAAGCGGACGGCTCTTTGCGATCAATCTCGCCATCGGTCAAGTGGGGAGAAACCTTACTTACTGTCTGTCCGCAACGGGTGCGGGTGCCGTCTTCAATCCCCGATGCAAGAAAATAGAGACACTGCCATTGCCGTTGTCCGCCGTGACAAGCCCAGGCTCTTCCTCTTCCTTCATCGTGACGTAGAACGTCGCCAAGGCAAAGGGCCCCGGCTTCGTTCCGTAATTTTTAGGCGGATATTCAAACGTCCCATCGCCCCGGCCGAAGAGAATCGACAGATCGCTCGACTGGATATTAACGATAGCCACGTCCATGCGATAATCGCCGTTGAAGTCACGGGCCAGCCCAAAGTTCGGCCCGGCATCAGCACCGAAATCATGGCCGGACCGGAACGTTCCCCTCCCGTTACCAAGAAAAGTTGTAAAGCTATCTTTCTCGCCGTTGATCACCAGCAGATCGTGGATCTGGTCATTATTGAAGTCGGCAAAGCTGACCCCGAGCGGGCGTTTGTCCGTCCGATAGTCGGTGGGAAGACGAAATGTCCCATCCCCGTTCCCCGCCCAAATGGACACCGCGTTCGACATCGGTCCCCCGTTCGTTATAGCCAAGTCGATCGTCCCATCGCCATTTAAATCTGCCAGCGCAATGGATGTCGGTGTATCGCCATATTCATACTGCGCCCCAGGGGTAAAGTCGCCAGTACCGGACCCCAGGAAAATTTTGATCTTGTCGTTTCGTAATGCGACCGCAAGGTCCAGCATATGATCGCCGTTCAGATCGGCGCTGGCGATAGCAATGGGAGTCCGGTGGACCGGATAGCGCGGGCCTTCTTCAAACTTCCCATCGTGACGACCAAAGAGGACCGAAACTTCATCGCCTCCTGAACACGCCAGCGCCACATCGGGGTAGGAGTCTCGATTGAATAGCCCCAGCGCCAGCGAGCGAGGCTCTTTGCAGACACTCAGCTGGACTTGCTCACGAAAGGTGCCGTCACCGTTGCCCAGAAGAATGGAGAGGGTATTACTGCCAATATTGGTCGTCAGCAAATCCGTTAGCCCGTCTTGATTAACATCCGTCGGGGTCACGGTGGTCGGGCTCTGACCAACTTTGTAGCTGGCAAAATAATAGAAGAGATCCGGCGGGGTGTAGGTATCCTGCTTGCTACAGCCACTGACTACAAGCAGAGCGAGACCCGTTGCTACGACCGTCAGATTCCAGGACCTGTGCCCGATATGGCCGGTGGCCATGCTTCTCACACTGGACGCCTTACGCAGGGAACCGATAATAGGGAGATACCTTCGCATACCTATGTCCTTCACCAGACTCTCAGCCAAAGTTAGTCGCGTCAGTATACAGACCAGCACTTTCGCCTGGCAATCAATCCACTCGGCAGCAATTCACACCAAAACGCCATTTCCACAGGCCTGACAGATAGCGCAAGGCTTTGAAAACGACGTTGCGTTTGCGCTATACTAGCTCACTGGCAAGGAGGGTCCATGATAAAGATGATGAAAATTGATCTGTCGATGTACGGAATCGCGGAGATACTGCACTGGTGCCACGACCGTAATAAGGGTCGTATCCCCCTGGTGGACACGGCAGGATTCGAAAAGATGAAGGCACTCTTGGCTGAGAAACCCCAGTCAGCAGATTACTTTTCTCTCGATCAGTTCTGGAAGAAAAGAGTTCTCCTGGAGCTAACCGAAGAAGAAGTTGCCACGATTGATCGCTGTCTCTACGATATCCCCAATTTGGACAACGAACCGCTCCCGCAAATCCGTCATAAGTTCTGGCCGCAACAATCAGCGGCGGTCTAGCTCGAAGCAGGGGCTGCCTTCGGCAGCCCCTGCTTCTACCTCAATAGCAATTCTCCCAGCCTGTCCGTCTACACCGTGGCCGAGAACCGCACGAGTAACCCTGCGTGTTAGTGCAGACTGGCAGGATGAAAAAACTGACCTCGTAGGATACTCAAAAAAGCCTTCTAGCAAGGCTACAACGAGTGGAAGCCCGAGGCGTAGCCGTTGGGTACATTGAGGGTTTGAACGAAGCGGGCAGCTTTTTCAGCATCCTACCGCTAGAGTGACCCTTCGCCCTTGAGATACCGGCGAAAGCGCCCCATCAAATCAGCCCCGAGCGTCCCGCCTTCCGGCTTTTTCACGTCCGGATCGGCAAAATGTCCACGAATTTCCTGAAGGCGCTTTTCCGCCTGTTCATTCCCCTGCAACCGCTTAGTCTTCTCCAGCGCCGTATCAAAGGCCTCAAACGTTAACTCCTTGTATCCGAATGAGCGAATCCGTTTGACCGCTTTCATCATGGCCTGATTCCGGAACCCTGTCAGATGCTCCGAGTCGATCTCTTTAAGCCCAAGCTTCCGTGCCCGCCGCTCGGCGGCCTTGCGGATTCCGCTCCGTACGAAATCCGGAGACGTTTGCAATCGCTTCCACGCCTCATCGCTCCAAGCAACTCGCTCTTGAGGGACACCCCACAATTGCAGCAAGATCGACTCATCGATCTTCGTCATACCTTTCTCTCTCGCCAAATCCTCCGTATCCCGCTTCAGCATATCCGTGACAAACTCCATGGCGATCGGCGGCGACTCTTTCAATTTCTCCTGCAACTGGGCGAGCGCCCCTTCGCTCCACTCCAAGGGAGGAGCCGAGACCTCACGAAGGTCGCCTAGCGCTTCCACCTTGTCAAAGAGGTCAACATTCACCTCGAGATGCCCTCGCTCCTTGGCGATCTCTTCGGTAATTTGCTTCGTCATGTTGCGCATAAATTCCGGGACGGTGTTCAGCCGTTCCTTGGCGGAAGCCGTCCAGGGGAGATGGCCTAGCGCCATTTGCTCCGCGGCGTCCGCCATGCCCGATTCGCCGCCCATCCCACCCATCATTTGATTCTTGAACTGATCAAGGATCTCCCCTGTGATCTCTGCATAGCCAAGCTCTTTGGCCTTTTTTTCAGCCAAACGGCGAACCATACCACGCAAAAATACTGGCGCCCGCTCGAGACGTTTAGAGGCCTCATCCGTCCAGCAGATCTCTACTCCGACCGCATCCTGAGAATCTGGTGAGTTCATGGTCCGTTTCCTGTTATGACTGGTTCAGGAGTTCTTTCAATTCTTTACCGACCTTAAAGAACGGCACCTTTTTAGCTGGCACCGCCACGGTTGCGCCGGTCTTGGGGTTCCGCCCCTCTTTCATCCGGCGAGCTCGCAACCGAAAGCTACCGAACCCTCGAATTTCTGTCTTGTCCCCGTTCTTGAGCGAGTCACGAACGCAGTCGAAAATCGTATTGACAACGACTTCCGCCTGCCGCTTCGTCAAAGTCGTGACCTGCTCGGAGACACGCTCGATGATCTGGGCCTTGGTCATAATGAACTCCCCCTCTTTCGTGGCGTGAATCAGCCAGACGGATGACCCGACCGCGCTAAAACGCCATAAGATACTTCAACCCCACCCCGGAATAAAAATCCAGCTTGGGGAAAAGCACCAACAATCGTGACTCGATCAACTCTCTGATCGAAAATCGCCGTCGTGGCTCAATGACCTTCGGCTCACCCTCGATACCGGCGACATCCGCTGCAAGCTGAATAGCATCGTCCAAGTCCCCAAGTTCATCCACTAGCTTCGCCGCTTTCGCCTGGCGGCCTGTAAAGATTCTACCATCTGCCAAAGCCTGCACAACCGCCAAATCGAGTCCACGCCCCTCCGCCACCGCCTCGATGAACTGTTGATGGACATCATCCATGACGGACTGGAGCAGCGCGCGCTCCTCGTCGCTCATCTTCCGGAGCGGCGATCCCACATCCTTATAGCGCCCGCTTTTGATCACGATACCTTCCACCCCGATCTTCTTGAGCAACTCTTCAACATTGGCCATCTCCATGATAACCCCGATGCTTCCAGTCAGGGTTCCTGAATTAGCCATAATCCGATCAGTCGCTACCGCAATGTAGTACCCCCCTGACGCCGCCACCGTACCCATGGAGGTAATCACCGCCTTATTATGCTTACTGCGCACCCGCTGAACCGCATCGTGGATTTCCTGCGACGGTACGACCCCGCCACCAGGACTGTCAATTCGCAAGACAATCGCTTTCACGTAGGGATTCTCCGCAAACCGCTTCAGCTCGCTGATCGTGGCTTGAGCGTCCACGATGACCCCTTCGATGCGAATCACTCCAACCCGGTCCTCCATCGAAAAATCGAGGCTCGGGAAGAACAGGTTCAACAGGAAGAGGATCCCTAGCCCAAGGCCGAACGCCCAGAACACTTTGCGAAAGAGGCCACGCTTGCCCAGCTTATCTGTTTCAAGAGCCATAGTTTTTCTGTTCACTCCCAATGCCGAGGGCAGCTACGCGCCCCCGGCATATACGGAAATCTACCGACTCACGCCTACTTCTCGTCCTCGGCTGAATCCCGCTTCCGGCTTTGCTTCGCCGCGCGGCCCAAGCTCTGATCCAACATGCCTTGCGTAGAATGGTATTCATCCACCTGCCGGCGATCGCTATCCGACTGGTGATCGCGCAGGCTAAGTGCGATCTTCCGCTCTTCACGATCCACTTTGATGATCTTGGCCGTAACTTCTTCGCCCAGCTTGAACTTCTCTTCCAGCTTAGCTTGCGAATCGAGACCCACCTCGCTAATGTGAATCAAGCCTTCGACGCCTCCATCCAATTCGACAAAAATGCCGAAATCAGCGATCTTGCTTACCTTCCCAACCGCCACATCCCCAACACCATAACGGTTCGG
Source organism: Nitrospira lenta (assembly GCA_945865525.1). Lineage (GTDB taxonomy): Bacteria > Nitrospirota > Nitrospiria > Nitrospirales > Nitrospiraceae > Palsa-1315. The sequence goes on from CAMBDY010000003.1 coordinate 72,864, forward strand.
GATCTCCGCGTCCCAGGGATCGCTCGCGAGCTGCTTGTACCCGAGCGACAGCCGCTCTTTTTCCTTGTCGATCCGCAAGACCACGGCTTCGACTTTCTGCCCCTTCTTGAAGAGCTCAGAGGGATGCTTGATATGCTTCGTCCAGGACATGTCAGAAATATGGATCAATCCATCAATGCCCTCTTCCAGCCCGACGAACGCACCGAAGTCTGTGAGGCTCTTTATCTTTCCTTCGATACGTGTACCGATGGCGTACTTACCTTCCACCATATTCCAAGGGTTCGGCGCCGTCTGCTTCATCCCGAGCGAGATCTTCCTGCTACCAGGATCCACGTTCAGCACCGCCGCTTCAACCTCATCCCCGACGGAGACGACGCGCGACGGGTGACGCACCTCGTGGGTCCAGGACATCTCGGAGACGTGCACCAATCCCTCGACACCCGGTTCGAGTTCGATGAATGCTCCGTAATCCGTCAAGCTCACGACGCGGCCACGCACACGGGTACCGATCGCATACTTCCCGGCCACACCGCTCCAAGGATCCGCGCTCTTCTGCTTCAGACCGAGTGAAATACGTCCAGTCTCGCGATCGTACTTAAGGACGCTAACTTCCACCTTGTCGCCGATGTGAAACATTTCCGACGGATGGCCGACGCGGCCCCAGGACATGTCCGTAATGTGGAGCAGTCCGTCGATGCCACCGAGGTCAATGAAGGCCCCGTAATCCGTGATGTTCTTCACCGCACCTTGAATCAACTGCCCTTCCTTCAATGTGGAGAGGGTGTTCTTCCGCTTGGAATCTCTCGTCTCTTCCAGTAGCACACGCCGGGAGACGACGACATTGCCGCGGCGATGATTGATCTTGATAATCTTGAGCGGGAAGGTGCGCCCGACCAACCCGTCGAGATCCCGCACCGGATGGAGATCAATCTGTGAGCCAGGCAGAAATGCCTTTACGCCGATGTCTACCATCATACCACCCTTAATCCGTGCCACGATCTTACCGTCAATGCTCTTTTCTTCATTAAAGAGCTTCTCCAGCTCTTCCCAAATCTTCATCTTGTCGGCTTTTTCTTTCGACAAAACCAGATTGCCGTCCTCGTCTTCGCACTCCTCGATGTAGACTTTGATCGGATCCCCCACTTTGAGGTTCTGGAGCTCCTCGGTGGAGAACTGATCGTTCGAGATCATGCCTTCGGATTTGTACCCGATATCGACAACGACCTTGTCTTTGCTCACGGCAACGACGCGGCCCTCCGTGATCATGCCCTCTTCGAGGTTCTTGAAGGTCTCCTCGTACAGGGCCGCAAAAGCCGCTCGGTCTAACTGCTGGTCACTCGATGGCGAAACCGTACTCATGATGTGAATCCTACCCTTCCGACAAATGTCGGGTGCTGATGGTTAAAGAAACACCGACATTCACTCAGCATTGCGAATGCCGGCACTGGACGACTGAACCGGAGACTCGATGGTACCCAAGGAGGCGATACGATTCATCACGGCGTGACTCACCTCCTGATAAAACTGCTTGTTCCCTCCGTGCTCCTCACTTCGGGGAAACGTGAGGGGCGCACCATACAACACGGTCACGGGGCGAAACCGCGGCCACATGGTGCCCATCGGCAACGCCTCATAGGTGCCCTTGAGATAGGCCGGCACAACCGGACAGCCGGTCTGCGCCACAATCACGCCAATCCCCGGCTTGGGGACTCGTAGCCGCCCATCCTGGCTGCGACTTCCCTCAGGAAAAATCACCACGATCTTCCCTGCCTTGATCAAACTCACTGCCTTGCCGAATGCATCACGGTCCAGCCGGCCGGTCCGCAAGGGAATCCACCCCAACCATTCGCAGATCGCCTTACTGCCTGGAATCGAGAAGAGATCGCTCCGCCCCAAATACCAAGCCCGCCTCCCAAGCCCGCAACCGAGGAACGGGATATCCAAATAACTGGCATGGTTCGCCGCCACGATAAACCCGCCACTCTTGGGAACCGCCCCCACGACCCGATAGCGGAAACAAATCTTCCCGATCACCAGGGAAAAAATCGCTAAAAGGCGATAGATTACTCCGCTCACAACTTCTCTGCAATCACAGCCATCATCTGGTCCACCACCTCGGTCGCGGACAAGTTCGAGGTATCGATAGACCTGGCATCTTCGGCCGGAACTAGCGGGGAGATCGCACGGGACCGATCCCTCCGATCGCGACTCGCCAAATCGACGTTCGTCTCTTCAAGCGCCCCGGAATAGCCCGCCGTCACCAGCTCCCGATGCCGACGCTGCGCTCTCACATTCGGGTCCGCTTCGAGAAAAAATTTCACGTCTGCAGAGGGAAACACCTTGGTGCCCATGTCGCGCCCTTCCGCCACTACCGACCCGCCAGCTCCGATCTGTCGCTGGATCGGCAATAGCCAGACCCGCACTGAAAGAATGGCAGAGACTACCGAGGCGGCAGCCGACACGCCGGGAGTTCTGAGTTCGCCGGTCACATCCTTGCGATTCACTAAGACCGTGCCGGTTCCGTCATGCAGGGGCATCTCGATCGAAAGACTAGGGAGCAATGCGGCTACCGCCACCTCGTCAGCCGGATCCAACCCTGACTCAATCACGGCCCAGGCTATGGCCCGATAAAGGGCCCCCGTATCGAGATACAAATAGCCCAAGCGAGCCGCCAACGACTTCGCCGCCGTACTCTTCCCGACACCGGCAGGTCCGTCGATCGCCACGATCAGCCGATTCGCTTGCTTTGATTCCGTCACAGTTCCCACGTCGTGGCCCCGTATTACAGCCGTCACTGACGTTCCGTCAATAATTCCAATAATGTGCGCTGAAAGACCGGGAAGGATGTTGCGATACAGGCAGTTTCATCAATCACGGTCGGCGCCAAGGCGGTCAAGCCTGCAATGGCCAACGACATTGCTACCCGATGGTCTCCATGACTGCGGCCATGGCCAGCCTGCAAGAAGCCATTCTTCTCTGTCGTGCCCAATCCTCGCACCGTCATCCCATCCGGCTGTTCCGTAATCCGGGCCCCCATCGCGCGCAACTCCACCGAGATGGTCGCGATCCGATCACTCTCCTTCACCCGCAGCTCCTCGGCCCCCGAAATCACTGTTTCCCCCGCTGCAACCGCCGCCGCGACACAAAGAACCGGGAACTCGTCGATCGTCTGAGGAATCAGCTCAGGCCCGACCGCTACCCCATGCAATCTGGCCGATTTGACCCGGATATCCGCAACCGGCTCTCCCGCCTCTTCCCGCCGGTTGAGCAATTGAATATCTGCGCCCATCCTCAGCATCACATCCAGCAAACCAGTTCTGGTCGGATTGATCCCCACATGCTGGATCGTCACATCCGAGCCAGGCACAATCGTCGCGCCCACGATGAAGAAGGCGGCGGCAGAAAAATCGCCCGGCACGACAAGTTGCGGAACTCCATTCCACCCGACCGAGGGTCGTCCTTCGACCAGCAGAGTCGTTTCGTCCCGGGTGAGCCCGATACCAAAAAACTGAAACATCCGTTCCGTATGGTCCCGCGAAAGGCGAGGCTCAGTAATACGACTCGTACCTTCGGCGAACAACGCCGCCAGCAACAGGGCAGATTTGATTTGCGCGCTCGCCACTGGGGAAGTATAGGTAATCGCGCGGAGACGACTGCCCGTCACCGCGAGAGGCGCCAATTCACCGCCCTTGCGCCCTGCGATACTTGCACCCATTTCCCGCAACGGCTTGACGATTCGCCCCATCGGACGGCGCCGGATCGACTCATCGCCAGTCAAGACGGTAAAAAAGTCTTGTCCCGCCAGCAAACCTGTCAGCAGGCGAATGCCTGTTCCTGAGTTCCCGCAATCGATTGGTCCGCTCGGCTCGGTCAGGCCCCATAGGCCTTTCCCATGCACACATAACTCATCGGCTGATTCATCCATCCGCACGCCCAAAGCCTGTAAGGCACGCATCGTGTTGAGGCAATCTTCGCCTCGACAATAGCGCGCAATCCTACTAACCCCATTGGCCAAGGCGGTCAGGATGATCGCGCGATGGGTGATAGATTTATCACCAGGGACGACAATCGTTCCCCGTAGCGGCCGGCCTGGGGTAATCGTGAAAGATTCCATAGGTCTACTGCGTGGACAGGGCCAGTTGCGCGGTGAGCTTCTCCCGCTCCTGCCTGGCCCGTTCGAGCTCCTTTTCGATTCCTGCGGCATCACCCACTCGGATGAGCTGCTTCAATTGGCCCAACGATCGCTCATAGGCCTCGATAAACGTCACCACATTGTCTCGGTTCCAGAGCAATATATCGCGCCACATTTCAGGTGAACTGGCGGCAATCCTGGTCGTATCCCGCAACCCGCCACCAGAATGGGTCGCCAGATCGAGAGCAGGAATCTGCTGGTCGCGAATTTCAACCAACGCATTGATCAAAGCAAAGGCCGCCACATGGGGCAAATGGCTTACTGCGCCAAGGATCTTGTCGTGTAGATGGGCATCCATCGTGAGCACCACCGAGCCGGTCTCCTGCCACATCGCTGTCACTTGCTTGAGCGCCTGTTGATTCGTCGTCGTGGTCGGCGTGATGATGCAGCGCGCGCCCATAAAAAGCTGATCTGATCCTGCCGCCACGCCTGTCTTTTCCTTGCCGGCAATGGGATGGGCCCCGACAAAATAAACACCGGCCGGCATAGCCCGTTCAGCCTGTTCCACCAAGCGCCCCTTCACACTGCCGACATCGGTCACAACCGCGCCCGGCTTCAAACAGGAGGCCCATTCCGTCAAATGCCGCTCATAGGTATCGACCGGCGTAGCCAACACGACGAGATCAGCATCCTTCACTCCCTCTTTGGGATCGATGACGTAACGATCGATCGCGCCCAGCTCCACTGCGGTCCTCAAGTTTTCGATGCGCCGCCCGACTCCGACGACCTTGGCCGCCAAACCCTTTCCGCGCAGGATCATACCAAGCGATCCGCCGATCAACCCGACTCCGATAATCGTGACCTGTGTAAAATGCGGCGCCATACTTCACGCTGGATCGAAGGAGTCCCTCAATCCTGAGTCCTTCAGGTTATAGATCACGACCAACGGCGACTGCGATCTTTCGCATGTCATGCATCAACTCTTTGAACTGGCTCGGAGTAAGAGACTCTTCGCCGTCGCACAGAGCACATTCCGGGTTCGAATGGACTTCGATCAGAAGACCGTCCGCCCCGGCTGCCACGGCTGCCTTCGACATCGGCGCGACCAGATTCCATTTGCCGGTCGCATGGCTGGGATCGACGATAACGGGTAAATGCGAAAGCTCCTTTAACGTCGGTACCGCCGCGAGATCAAGCGTGTTGCGATATTGCGTTTCAAAAGTTCTGATTCCCCGCTCGCACAACATGACGTTCTGGTTTCCGCGGGACATGATGTATTCCGCCGACAAGAGGAATTCCTTGATCGTGGCCGACAGACCTCGTTTCAATAGCACTGGCTTATCGTAGGCCCCGACTTCCTTGAGGAGCTCGAAATTCTGCATATTGCGCGCGCCGATTTGGATGATGTCGGCCTTCTCAAGAAACAAGTCGATATCGCGGGTGTCCAGAATCTCGCTGACCACCGGCAACCCGGTTTGCTTCTTGGCTTCCAGCAGGTAGTCTAATCCCTCGCGGCCGAGTCCTTGGAAGGAATAGGGAGAAGTGCGCGGCTTGTACGCGCCACCGCGCAAGATGCTCGCGCCGGCTGCCTTGACCTCATGGGCAATCCCAACCGTCAATTCGAGCCGTTCCACCGCGCAAGGCCCCCCCATAATGACCAGCTTGTTACCGCCAATCTTGACCCCGCCCACATCGATGATCGTGCCCTCACGCTTAAACTCCCGGCTGACTAATTTCCATGGCGCGAGAATCGGCAGCACACTTTCCACGCCCGGCAAGGCTGTGAGCGGCTGGTTGTGCAGTATCCGATCGTCACCGATGACGGCGATGATCGTCCGCTCCTGGCCAGTCGAGAGTTGCGACTTCAATCCCAGCTCACGAAGCCGGCCGATAATGTGATCGACTTCGCGTTCGCTGGCGTCCGGTTTCAATACGATGATCATGTGGTCCCCACCCTTCGCTCAATGCGAATGAAGCACCCGCTTGAGCGCAGCCAAAAACTCCTTGTTCTCTTCTTCCAGGCCGATGGTCACGCGAACCATAGGCCCCTCGATATGACGAATGATAAGGCCCTCCCTCAACAGCGCCTCAAACACCGTTCGGCCATCGCGTCCGATATCAACATAGAGGAAATTCGCTTCGCTCGGAATGGGCGCAAATCCCAGATCGGTCAAACCTCTGAGCACCTGCTCCATCCCTCCTGCATTCACCGCCCGGCTCCGCGTCACATGGTCGTCGTCACCGAGAGCGGCTAGGGCGGCCCGCTGCGCTAGGCTGTTAGCATTGAATGGGGGGCGGAGACGGTTTAGAAAATTCACGATCTCCATGGTCCCCACGCCATACCCGATGCGTAATCCCGCAAGGCCATAGATCTTGGAAAAGGTCCGTAGCACAATCACATTCCGCCCCTGCTTCACATAGGCCAGCGAATCAGGAAACTGTGGACTCCGGACATACTCGCAATAGGCTTCGTCAAAGACCACGACAACATGAGCCGGTACACACGCGAGCAGCCGCTCCACCTCATCGACCGACACCATCGTGCCGGTCGGGTTATTGGGATTACAGAGGAAGAGCAGCCTCGTCCGGTCCGTGATGGCGTCCGCCATCGCCGAAAGATCGTGCCGCCACTGTTTCAAGGGAACGATGACCGGCTTTCCGTGCGCGGCTGTCACTTCCATCTTATAAATGACGAACGTCTGGTCTGCCATGACCGCTTCATCACCCGGACCTAAAAACGTCCTGGCGAGCAGGCCTAGGATTTCATCCGATCCGTTCCCGAGGATCACCTGATTGGGTGTCACCTTGCAGCGATCCGCCAAGGCTTCGCGTAGACGAAACGCACCGCCGTCCGGATAACGATGCAAGGTCTCATGGCCCTCGCGCAGGGCGGCAAGCGCCTTCGGGGAAGGGCCCAAGGGATTCTCGTTGGACGCCAGCTTGATGACGCGCGTGAGACCCAACTCCCGCTGAAGCTCCTCGATCGGCTTCCCAGGAACATAGGAACTCAACGAGACGATATCTGGGTGGACCTTCAGTGCCATGGTGCTAATTATGCGCCGGGTACGAGCCCAGCACTTTCATGAAAAGGCAGCGGCCAGTGATTTCTTCGACGGCTTTCTTCACTCCCTCTTCCTCAATATGGCCTTCGATATCGACGAAGAAAATATACTCCCAGGCTTTCCGCCTGGAGGGACGTGATTCAATCTTAGTCATGCTCAGGCCATGCGAAGCAAAAGGCCGAAGCAGGTCGTAGAGGGCGCCAACCTTGTCTTTCACCGACAGCATCAAGGAAGTCTTATCTTTCCCCGTACGCTGAGGTGGCTTCTGAGACAAAATCAAAAAGCGAGTCATATTGTTGATATTGTCTTCGATACGAGACTTGATGACCTTTAATCCGTATAGCTGAGCCGCCAACTCCGAGGCAATGGCAGCGAACGAAGGATTCTCCAAGCACAGTTCCGCCGCGCGAGCGGTACTCGCCACTTCTGAGACGGGCACGTTCGGCAGGTTGGCTTCCAACCAGTTTCGGCATTGCGCAATGGCTTGGGGATGCGAGTGAATTTTCTTCACCTCTTCCATCACGCCGGACTTCGAGAGCAAGTGATGAGAGACTTCCTGAAGGATTTCGCCATAGATCAGGAGATTGGAGTCGATGAACATATCGAGCGTATGATTCACCACCCCTTCTGTCGTGTTCTCAATTGGAACGACGCCAAAGTTGACGCGCCCTCGCTCGACTTCGTTGAAGACGTCCTTGATGCTGTTGACGGGAATATATTGAGCCGAGGACCCAAACTTCTGCATACAGGCCATGTGCGTAAACGTAGCCCGCGGCCCCAGATAGGCCACCTTCTGAGGGCCCTCAAGCGAGAGGGAGGCAGACATGATTTCGCGATAGACTGGGCGAATCGCCTCGGAGGGAAAGGGCCCGGAATTCTGCTGGACGAGGCGCGCGATGATGGCCGCCTCACGTGCCGGGGTATGGAGGTTGGCGTCCGCGTCCTGCTGCCTCTTGAGCTTGCCGATCGCGACGACGCTTTTGGACCGCTCATTCAGCAGACGCAAAATTTCGTCATCGATACGATCGATTTCTTTCCGGTAGTCGGAAAGGTCTCCTGACATAACTAGCTCCCTCTTTCCAGCCCAGTGAGGCGGTCACCCGTCCGTCGGCTGGAAATGGCGCAGGCCCAGAGATAAATCATATAGGAACCACTCCCGATAATGCAAGGAGATCGTCGACCTTTCAGTGGTTTACGCAACTGTCCCACCCGTTTCGATTTGCGGCCATCAGAGGCTGACTCGGCGAGGCAGATTAGGGAAAGAGGGGGGACATCGGCCGCTTAAAGTGATCGAAGGCCAGCTTCGTGGCCTGGCGGCCGCGGCCGGTTCGCTCGAGGAAACCAGCCTGAATCAAATAGGGCTCATGGACATCTTCGAGGGTACTCCTGTCTTCCTGGACTGCAGCAGCCAGGGACTCTACTCCGACCGGTCCTCCGGCAAACTTGTCGATAATGGCCAGGAGAATCCGGCGATCCATCTCGTCAAATCCCGCCGTATCGACACCTAGCCAGGCAAGCGCCTCCTGGGCAACGGTCTGGGTAATGCGCCCCTCCGCCTTAACCTGGGCATAATCGCGCACCCGCTTAATCAGACGATTAACGATGCGGGGAGTCCCACGAGCACGACAAGCGATTTCCCTGGCTCCCTCGGAGTCGATTGAAATCCCAAGCGCTCCCGCCGAACGGGTCACAATAGTCTGGAGTTCTGAGGGAGAATAAAACTCTAAACGGTGAACAAGCCCGAATCGGTCTCTGAGCGGAGAGGTCAAGGCGCCAGCTCTAGTCGTGGCCCCGACCAACGTAAACCTGGGGAGATCCAATTTTACTGTCCTAGCTGCAGGCCCCTGGCCAATAACGAGGTCGAGTTGATAATCCTCCATGGCCGGATAAAGTGCCTCTTCGACGGACGCCGGGAGCCGGTGAATCTCGTCGATGAAGAGTACGTCATGCTCTTGGAGATTCGTCAAGATGGCAGCCAGATCTCCCGCATGGGCCAGAACGAGACCGGAAGTCGAGCGGATCGACGCCCCCATTTCGCGCGCAATGATGTGAGCAATAGTCGTTTTCCCCAGTCCTGGCGGGCCATAAAAAATAGTGTGATCGAGCGCTTCCTTCCGCTGTTTCGCCGCTTCGATACAAATTCGGAGAGATTCTTTCATCCCCTCCTGGCCGACATATTCCCCCAGCGTCTGCGGGCGCAGCACATTCTCACTCGTTCGCTCTTCGTCCGTCATCTGGGTGCTGACAACTCGCTCGGCCATCGTACAGGAACCTTTCTTAGTCTTATTTTTTCTCGAACGTAGGGCGATCGGTATTCCAGCCTTGGTTGGGATCAGTCAATTTCATCTCCATCTTCTCACGAGTGACATTGCGTAAGCGTCTCCCATCCTGACTGCCACAGTTGGCCGGAACGGATGGACTACCGATTTCGCGATCGCCCTCAGAAAAAGTGCCGCAAGTCTAGTGAATACTTTTCGGTTCGCTCGCCTCTCCCGCCAAGTAGGGAAGAGCCCCTAGGCCCAAGAGGAACAGGATAAATCCAATGGGTCACGTTCGCATCCTTACCCCCGTGCAAGCTCCTTCAGGGACTCACGAATCATATCTTTGAGCGAGACAGACTCATGATTAGACGCTTTCGCCCGCTTCAATGCCTCTTTGGCATCTTGCGGACGGTAACCCAAATGCACAAGCGCCGATAGAGCATCATCGAATGTCGCATCCTGGCCCTGCCTGGGTGACTCGCTGGCAGGAACGAGACTGGGCTGAAGCTTGCTAACTTTATCTTTGAGCTCTAACACTAGACGGCTGGCCGATTTGTTCCCGATCCCTGGAACCGTCGTCAGTCTTTCGACATTGTCAGACTGAATCGCCGAAACGAGATCGGATACAGAAAGCGCTGACAAGACACTGAGTGCCAGTTTCGGCCCGACCCCAGACACGCTGGTCAACAGCACAAAGGCATCTTTTTCCTGCGAAGTCAGAAAGCCGAACAACTGAATCGCATCTTCGCGGACATGGGTATGCACGCTCAGTGAGGTGCCATCGCCGAGATTGGCTAGCCCATAGTAGGTGCTAAGGGGAATAAACACTTCGTAGCCGACCCCCTGCACATCGAGAATCAGGGAGGTCGGAGACTTGAAAGCTAAACGGCCTGTCAGTGAGGCAATCATGCTCTATGATACGGCAAGGAGGAGTGCGCGCAGAAGACTGAATGAAAGAAGAATGTCTTGGGTGCTCCGTTCATCCAGCAGCGGCCACCTTCTCCATCACCTCGTCAGAAATATCAAAATTCGCATGCAGCTTCTGTACATCGTCATGCTCGTCCAAAATTTCCATCAACTTGAGCATCTGTTCGGCGGCCTTCTCTTCAAGCCTGATTGTGTTCTGCGGGACAAAAGTGACTTCCGCCAATACCGTCTCGATCTTTGCATCGCCGAGGGCCTTCTTCACTGCTTCAAAATGGTGCGAGTCCGTAAGAACTTCAAAACTCGATGTCCCTACCTTCACGTCCTCCGCTCCTGCGTCCAGCGCGAGGGATAGCAACGTATCTTCGTCGACTTTGCTCTTCTCGATCGTGAGCAACCCTTTTTTATGGAACTGCCAGGAAACGGCACCGGCTTCCGCCATGTTGCCGTGATTCTTCGTGAGAAGGTTGCGCAATTCGGCGACGGTGCGATTACGGTTGTCACTCGTGATTTCCATCAAGATGCCGGTCCCTCCTGGGCCATAGCCTTCCAAGTGGAACTCTTCGTACATTACGCCGGGCAACTCGCCCGTGCCTCGCTGAATGGCTTTTTTTAGTGTATCACCTGGCATATTGGCTTCTTTAGCCTTCAGAATTGCCAGCCGAAGCCGCGGGTTACCATCTGGATCCGCGCCTGTGCGAGCCGCGATCGTGACCTCACGGATAATTCGCGTAAAAATCTTCCCGCGTTTGACGTCCATGGCACCCTTGTGCCGTTTAACCGTCGCCCAATGGCTATGTCCACCCATATTCACTCCCTACAGCCGGACGCAGAAGGGCCAACCGCACAAGACCGTCAAATCAATCGATAACAGGTCGTACTCGTAGCACAGGGTTTAGAAAAGTGTCAATTACGTGAGGAGAGAAATAGCGCATCGGAACTGGCTACTCTAAACACACGAGCAACGGTATCCCAATAAGCAGGATCAATCCGGCCCAGAAGAGTGCCTCCTTAGCATGCCCCTGCTCCGCATGCTGCGCTCCGGATGGCCGAGCTGAAAAATAGACCGTCCAGCATGATGCGCCCCATGCGCGACCTCTATACGATCTCCATAAGATACCCCCATCACGGCTGTCATGTAGATATAAAGGAAGGGCTCATCCGGATGACCGGATGAGCCCTCGTACTGCTTCGCTCATGTGTTCGCGTATCTGCCTACATGAACTTCATAAACTTATCTTTGACCTCATCCATCACTTGCGCCGTAATCGTGGCCAGTCCGCGCTCCTTCGCCACCCGCTCGACTTCTTTGCGGGCCATCGGACGGATAAAATCTGGAATATTCTCAAGCCGTTTTTCCGCATCTGGCGTCCAGGTCATCCCGTTGCTCGACTCGCTCTTGGAGTCGTCCATCACTTGCAACGTGATCGTCTGGTATCCCTGCTTACGGGCAAAGGCTTCCACGCTGCTCTGCACCATCGGCTTCACGAACGAGGGTAGCCGGTCAAGCTTCTCTTTCGCATCGACTGACCAGGTAAACTCCGAGGCGACCGCACCGTCGGTCGCAGGCTTCCCGCCCGACCCGAGCCCCATTTCCGCCACCATCGCAGAGAAGGGACAACCGCCACTAGCCTTCTCGCCAGGCTTGCCCGTCGGTGCGGCTGTGGCAGCGGCGGTTGCCGGCTGGCCACCCTGGATTTTCTCGTTCAAATAGGCAGCCATCTGGCCAGAGCCTGCGGTAGCCTCATCTTTCAACGTGTTTCGGGTCATCTCAAACGGTTCGGCTGCAACCGTACGCCCGCCCAACTGCACCCCGAGAGAGCTGACCATCTGAGTTTCGCCTGGATTGGTCACCATGGAAAACTTAGCGCTGCAAGACGGACAGCCGAAGAACACGCCGAGCGTGCCCTCTCCGGGTTTCTCCACCTTCTCAAAGTTCATGTAGGTTTCACAGTTGAGACACACGAATTTCATAACGTCTCCTCTTAGGTACCTAAGGCTACAGTTCGGCCAGCACCTTTTTATAATCTAGCAAGGTTTTGATGCGTCCAGCGATTTCCTGATACCGTTGAATCGTGGGGTCAGTTTCGTCCAGCAACGGCTCGCCCTTGTCGAAGGTGCGAGCAATTTTTCGGTCGAACGGCACTCGTCCAAGCAACGGCAGGTCCAACGCCTCACACATCGCCTCGGTGTTGCCCTCAAACAATTCGTTCACTTCGCCGCAAGAGGGGCAGCGATACTCGCTCATATTCTCGACCATGCCCAGAACCTTGATGCCCATATCACGGGCATAAGTGACCGACTTCTGCACCACGTCCGATGCCACTGCCGATGGCGTCGTGACGACAATCGCGCCCGCCAAGTCGGGAATATACCCAGCGATGACCGGCGGCTTATCCGCTGCGGCTCCAGGAGGTAGATCGACTAACAGATAATCGAGCTCACCCCAGACGACGTCCGCCAGAAACTCGCGGATAACATTCATTTCCATCAGCCCCAACCAGACCGGGCTGACATCCATTGGCCCCTTCCAGCGAACCGGTGACGCGTCGTCTAAAAAAAAATCCATGGACGCGACCTTGACTCCAAGCGGCCCAACCGGAGGAATCGCTCCCTCAGGCCTCATAGTCAATGACTGGCCATGCATGCCCAACATGCGAGGCACACAAGGCCCGTTCAAATCCACATCTAACAGCCCAACCTTCGCTCCCTGCCGCGCAAACGCCAACCCCAGGTTGACCGTGGTCATGCTCTTACCAACGCCGCCCTTCCCGCTCATGACGACCAGCTTATGCTTGATCCCGGCCATGCGGACCTGCACCTGTCGCATTTGTTCGGTGATCTGCTGGACAACTTTAGCGTCGTCTGAGTATTTTAATTTACCAAGGATGGCCTTGAGATCTTTTTCCACCGCCATGACTAATACCCCTCGTTAACTGCACGAATACGCAGCCCTAAAACGGTACCATAAGGGTTTCCGAGGAGTCAAACTCCGTGCATCCTGCTACCTTAAGGAACCTCACACTCCATCCAGAGGACTGCGAACATCCTCTGGCCCTCGGTTGAGCACATGGGTGTAGATCATCGAGGAGCCGCGCAAGTGATGGGTGGGATGATCGCAACTACGCGCATCGAACGACCACCTCCCCACCGTGTACGTGCCGCACGCAAGGGATCGGCCGATACCCCTGCGCACTGTGCTGGCTCCTCACGGTGAGCCCCGATTTATTTAGAGGGCGTCGTCGGGACAGAACGCGTTCGTCGAACGGTTCAACCGGATTTGCCGACACGAGATCCTTAACGGTTAAGTCGTATCCATTCACTCATTTAACTTGGAATCGAACAGTGGCGGTGGCTTTCAATAGCCGGTGATCAGCCGTCGCCGCGACTAGCTTAATTTGATGTGACCCGCTAGAAAGGCCCATGATTGCCTGAAAGGGGCCTGTTATAGGCTGACCATCCAAGTAAAAAATGACATGGTCCGCCAACTCACCTTTCAAGAATTTGTACTCTAAATCCACATCGTTGCCTGCGATGACTACACCTTCTGCGGGAAAAATAATACGAATAATAGTTCCGTCATCTTCTGGTGGGGCCGCGCCAACGCCGTGTGTCATAACTAGTCCCGAGGCTAGAATCAGCACGATGTACGACCGTGTTAGATATGCTCTCAACGTCATGCCTCCGTTCTGGCCCTTCCAGTATCCTATTCCCGATGCCTACTTCCGGCCCAGCTACCTGATTCTATTTTTTGAGTATCCTACCCGCTAGATGGAGTACTGAAAGGTCGGCTTCGCCCCGATCGCCTGAGCCAATACTCCACGCCGTTTGAGCTCCTCAAGAATCTGGCGAGTGGCCTCATCGAAGTCCGTCGGGCCCGATAGCACGATATCCGTATTGGGTGGGGCTTCTTCTGGTGCCTTGCTCATGTGGATGGCAATGACCGGAACTGGATGGACAAGCGTCCTGATCGCCTGCGCCGCCTCACTATAGGCCAAACCGAATGGATTGGTCGTTGAGATGACAATCAGCCCTGTATCAACCAACAGCCTCGCTACCTCGCCATAACGACGAGCCATCTCTGCCGCCTGGCCTCGTTCCCCCTCGGAGAGGTCCGCATCGAGTCCACGGCGGAGGTTCCCCCCGTCAAGCAGGTAGGCATGCCGTCCATCCGCCACAAGCCTCGCTTCGATTTTCTTGGCCAGAAATGACTTCCCTGCATGCCGGCCCCCTGTCACCAATACGATGGCGGCACGGTGGCCATATTGCTGCGCGCGATCCTCGACACCAACCTCCCCCTTTACCCAGGCAAAATCACGCTGTCTCGCCTCTTCACGGAGAAACTCCTGATCGTCATGAACCAGTTCCGTCACGATACCGCCACCGGCAATATCATATTCATCCACCAGAACGAATCGGCCTGTCGCCTCAAACGAGACAGAAAGGTCGAAAGCAACTGGCACTTTGGCTCGAATCGTTAACTCCGCGACCTGATTCCGGTTCACCACATTACTACCTTGCTGCTGGGCCAGATCCATCGTGTCGATGATTCGGTGAATCGCCGCGACCTCACAGTCCACTTCCTTCGTCGCCACTCTGAGCTGATAGCGCCGCCCCCGTTCCAGCGGCTTCCGGCCCAGCCAGAACACATTGGCCCGAAAGGCCGTCGATACCAGCGGGAGTTGCTCTTGATGCGAGGCGACCTCGCCCCGTTCGACAAAGATCTGTTCATCTAGGGTGATACCAACCGTCTGGCCTGCATGGCCCTCTACCGGCAGAGGCTCAACGTTGAAGGCTTCAATGGATTTGACCGTCGCCCGCTTATTAGATGGCGAGAAGACCAGAGAATCTCCGACCTTCACTCGCCCAGCAGTCACGCGGCCAGCGATGATGCGACGGGCGTCGAACTTATACACGTCCTGAACCGGCATACGAAGTGGCTGCTCGGATCGTCCAGGTTCCTTCTTGAACGCGCCGAGCGAATCCAGCACGGTTGGGCCCTTGTACCAGAGCATCTGCTCGCTTCGGTTGGCGATATTATCTCCAAGCTTGGCACTAACCGGGATGATCTGCTGGGGCACCGCCTTGAACTGGCCAAGGAACTCCCGATATTCCTTTTCGATCCCGTCGAACACATCCTGCCGGTAACCGACGAGATCCATCTTGTTCACGACAACGGCAAACTGACGCACGCCCAAAAGTGACAAGAGATAGCCGTGCTTCTTGGACTGTTCCTTCACGCCCTCCAAGGCATCGATCAAGAGCAAGGCCCCTTCAGCCCGCGCCGCCCCAGAAATCATGTTCTTGAGAAATTCCTTGTGGCCCGGCGCATCGATGATGATGTATTGTCGGCCTTTCCAGGCGAAGAAAGTGCGCGCCGTATCGATGGTGATGCCCTGCTCCTGCTCTTCGAGGAACGCATCGAACAGAAAGGCGTACTCGAACTCTTTCCCCTGCTGACGGCAGATAGCCTGAACCTTTTCAATCTTCCCGTCCGGCAAAGAGCCCGTATCGGCATAAAGCCGCCCCAGCAAAGTAGACTTGCCATGGTCCACATGCCCGACAATGACGATATTCAGATTGTCAGATGCCTTCATAGTAATCTCGGTCATTTTCATACTCCAGAATGTTCAAATAGGCAGTCCAACAGGGCCGCAGGGGAGGGAAAACCCTAGTCCAGTGTACGTTGAGGATTTCCCCGACCTGCGAACGAAGCTGGATGCCTATTTCAATATTCTACCGTTACATGTAGCCGTCTTTGCGTAGCAACTCCATCCCCCGCCCCTCATCCTGCGCGCGGCCCGACCGCTCCGCCGTCGTGGTATGCCGCAACTCATTGATAATGTCGTCCACGGACTTCGCCGTCGATTGGATCGGCGTGGTACAGGGCGCGCAACCGAGGCTGCGATAACGGGTTCCCTCCCCCTTGTCGAGATACAGGTCGATAAAGGGAATATTCTCAGCTTTGATGTATTCCCAAATATTGATTTCCGTCCAATCCAGCAGGGGATGGATCCGGATGTGGGTTCCCGGAGGAAAAGTTGTCTTAAATTGATCCCAAAGTTCTGGTGGCTGATCGCGGAAGTCCCAATCCCCATGTTTGTCGCGCGGCGAAAAATACCGTTCCTTCGCTCTCGTTCCTTCCTCGTCGGCTCTCACGCCGAGGATGATACCCGTATAGCCCTTTTGCTCGATCAGCTGCTTAAGCCCGTTAGTCTTCAAGGCCGTGCAACAGGTGACTCGGCCCATCGAAGAATTCATCCCGGCCGCCAGTGCTTCTTTATTTTGCCCCACGACCAATTGGAGGCCCCACTCACGAGCCACGCGATCACGATATTCGATCATGGCGGGAATTTTAAAGCTCGTATCGACGTGCAGCAACGGGAATGGGACATGGCCGAAAAAAGCTTTTCGTGCCAGCCACAACAGCACGGTTGAATCTTTCCCCATCGACCACAGCATGGCGAGGTTGTCGAAATGCTTGTAGGCTTCCCGGAGGATGTAGACACTCTGGTCTTCTAATTGGCGAAGGTGTTGCACGGACTCGATCCTCTCCTCTGGTCAATGGGTTCGACGGGTGACGCTGGTGCCCACCGGCTCTTGAATCAGTTCCTCTAACTTCGAAGCCGCCGCCCCCTCTTCGAGGGCTCGACGGGCCAGCGGGATACAGGCCGCCCATGTCGCCCCTTTGCCTGCTGCGTACAGAATCAGTGCTGCGTTCATCAGCACCCAGTTGCAGGCCCCTCCCGGCATTTGGTTGTAGAGAATCCGCCGGAGCAGATCCGCTTCCTTATCCCGCTGGTCCGATGGAAAGCCAGCCATGTCACGTGGCATGCCCAACGGCAATCCAACATCTTTCGACGCGAATGACAAAGGCGTAATCCGCTCATCCCGCAATTCCAGCACTCGGGTGAGGGCGACAATCGAGAGCTCCGGATCGCCCTCCACGCCGCTGACCACCAGAGCCCTTGGACAGGCCAGCATCCGCAACACTTCGGCAGTCTTCTCAAAGTGGGGAGGATGGGACAAGCCGACAATCTGGGACAAGGCGCGAGCCGGGTTCAACAACCTAGCAATCGGATGAAAGACGTTCCGCGCCCCCAACTCTTGGCGCATCTCCAAAAACTGATAAACCGGAGGATGGTAGAGAGCAATATCGAGATAGGCGAATCCATGTTTTGTCACCGTCTCTGCCACCCCGCTTGAACTCATATCAATCGGCAACCCCAAAGCCTTGAGCACCCCGGCGTTCCCTGAGCGACCGGGAATCCCGTCGTACCCATGCATCAAGACCGATGCACCAGCCGAGGCCGCAACGATGGCGGCAGCCGCTAGGGCGTGGAAGGTTTCCTGTTTTCCCGCATAGCTCGGCAGATCGACGACCCCGAGCTCGCGCGGAATTGGTACAGCCGCTACATAGGAGCGCGCTGTCGCCGTCATCGCCGCTAATTCCGTCACAGACTCCATCTTAATCCGCATGGCCATGAGGAAAGCCCCCGCCTGAGCCGGCGTCGCCTCTCCTTCAATGAGAGCCTTCATCGCCCGCTTCGCTTCGTCCCAGGTGAGGTCCTTAGCAGCCCTTGGGCCCTTGGCAATTTTCGCAATAAATTCTTGCATCGACATTACGAGGCCTTATGTAACCCACACTCCGTCTTGGTGAAATTCTTCCATCGTCCCGCGCGAGGGTCATCGCCGAGATTCACTGGGCTTGTGCAATAGGTGCAGCCGATACTGGGATAGCTGCGGTCATGCAATTCGTTGTAGGGCACTTCGTGGACACGAATGTAGGTCCAGACATCCTCCCACGTCCAGGCCGCGAGCGGGTTCACTTTGGCCAGCTGAAACTTCTGGTCCCATTCGATCAGCTTCGCATTGGCTCTCGTGGAAGACTGGTCTCGCCTGATCCCGGTGATCCAGGCGTCAAATCCCTTGAGCACGCGGATGAGGGGCTCCACTTTGCGCAGCTCGCAACATTGATCTGGATGGCGCGTCCAAAGCGCCTCCCCATGCTGAGCCGCCTGCCGTTCTGGCGTCAGCAGCGACTTCATCTGAATGACCTGCTGCGGTTGCAACCTATAATGCGCGATCACGCGGTCGCGCAAGGCATAGGTCTCAGGAAAGAAAAACTCCGTATCGAGATAAAACAGCGGCACGGAGGGATTGATGCGGTGAACCATATCCAAGAGGACCACATCCTCCGCGCCAAAACTACATGCCAGCACGATCTTTGGTCCATAGCGCTCGATCGAAGCCGCCAACACTTCTTGCGGCTGCTTCCCCTCGAACGACACGCCCCACGCTGCAAGTTCTTGGGCGGCAATTGGATGTTCTCTATTCTCCACGTAGCCCCTCACCCTCTGCATCTTTTCATCAAGAGAGGCGCCGAGGTTCGTCCATTACGCCCATCGATGGCGCTCTAGGAGGACAGATCGACCCTGGCACCCCTCCTGCTCACTCGACTTTTTCGACCACAATCCGATAATGGAGTGCTTCTGCTTCGAGGGGTTCCTGTAGCAGCAACTTATGCCCGTCGTTCTTCAAACTAAGCGGTACATTCTTGATGGGTTCACCCGAGTCCAGCCAGACTTCCAACTGCGCCCCCACATCCATCATCTCCAGCTTCAGCTTGGTCTTGACGTAATTCATCGGACACGCCACCCCGCGCAAATCGTACACCGGCGCGCCGGACGAGGCAGACGCTGCGACCGCAGTACCCGGCGCCTTCACCGGCTGTACGCTAGCCGCGACTTCCGCCGCTGCACCCACCGCCGCCAATTTCAGATCTTTGCCCATCTGCTCCGTGGCCGCACGACAGGCATCGACGAAGCCCTTGGCAAAGACCATCTTTTCGCAAGCCGACTCACCCGTCGTCTCCTTGGGCCCTAAATCGCCGACTCGCTTTCGCAAATCCCGATAGATCGTCGGGACGATACCATTTTGGGCAATTCGGCTGTCGAACTCCGTAAAGGTTTCCGCATCGGTCGAGGGCTCTAGTCCTTCCGTGACCAGCAACGCCTTGGCCGCGGACAGCACCGCGCGATAGGACTTGTTCACCGAGACGGAATACTGGTGATTATCCACGAGGAGCTTTGCTTGATAAAGCTCTTGGTCCGCTTCGAGAATGCCGTTCTCAATCATTTCAAGGGCGCCGCCGGCGCACTCGCCCGGGCCGAGATCCTCCAGCACGAACTCCGCTTCGCCTTCCCAGTCGTAGTAGAATGTGGGGTCCTCTTGAAAAGAGGGCACCATGGTATAGGGAATCAGCTCATCCTTGAGCTTGATCTTGCCGGCACGATCCACAAAAGCCGGCAGTCGTTCGCCCGCAAGTCGGTCTCGCCGATAGACGGCAATTAAATGCGTGATCGCAGCAGACACGCTCTTGGCCGGCAACTTAACGACTAGCTGTCCGATCTTCGCCGCCCCGTCGACCCTTCCGCCTACATGCAATTCATAAAAAGGCGCGACGTGCGCGCCAATACGTTTCCCCACTCCGTGCAACCCGATCGTAGCGATATGGTGCTGGGCGCAGGAATTGTGGCAGCCGCTGATCTTAACGGTGACATCGCTCAAATCCTCCGGCACCTGCCCTGCCGGAAAGACCTCCGCCAAAGCCCGTGCAAGTCCCTTAGAAGACGTGATCCCCAAACCGCACGTATCAGTGCCGGGGCAGGCAATAATATCTTCGACCAATTCAGCACCGGGATCGGCCAACCCTTGTGAGGCAAGATCTTCGTAAAGGTCGGCAATGCGGGACTCCGGCACCCATCGAATGACCATATTCTGATTGATCGTCGTCCTGATATTGCCATTAGAGTAGCGCTCCGCCAGATCGGCAATATGCAGCATCTGCTCCGCCGTGAGATCGCCCATAAACAACTTGCTCACGGCTGCGACGTAGCCCTCTTGCTTCTGACGCACCACGTTGGTGCGTCGCCACATGTCGAACGGGGTCTCCGCTGGCGCCCCATTGGTATGGCCGTTAGTCTGTCCAGCCGCCCGCTTCGCTCCATTGGCGGCAGTCGGCATGATGAGGGGGATAGGCTCATCCGGATGGGAGAGTAGCTTTATCGGCTCATGGGTCGGGCGGTCATGCCCCATCGACACATAGGCCTCTTCCCAACGACGCTTGAACTCCTCGAAGCCCAGCTTTTCGATCACGAACTTCATGCGGGCCTTGGTGCGATTCTTTCGATTGCCTAGGGTATCGAAAACCCGAATCACGGCTTCGATGCTTGGAATGAGCTCGTCCATCGGCGTGAATTCACGAAGGACTTGGGCCAGCCTGGGAGCCGACCCGAGTCCGCCTCCTGCGACCATGCGAAAGCCAATTACTCCATCTGCGCGCTTGGCGGCAAGGAGTCCAACATCGTGAATCGGCGTCAGGGCGCAGTCCTGCTTGCAGCCGGAGAAAGCAATTTTAAATTTACGGGGCAGGCTCTGATTGAGCGGATTCCGCAAAAGATGGAGCGCGACGGTTTTGGCATAGGGCGTCACGTCGAATACTTCACCCTGACAGATACCGGCCAGGTGACAGGCCGTCACATTGCGGACCGTATTGGCGCAGGCCTCTCGAGTAGTCAGTCCGACTTCCGCCAGCCCGCGCATGATGGCCGGTACATCCTGCAACTCGACAAAATGCAGCTGAATATCCTGGCGCGTGGTCACATGCCCAACCCCTGTGGCATAGCGCTCGGTCAATTCCGCCACCCTACGAAGCTGATTGGCCGTCATGCCACCGAAGGGGATCTTGATACGGACCATCTGAACGCCCGCTTGCCGTTGCCCGTAAATACCGTACTGGAGACGGAACGGCCTGAACAGATCGCTCGACACGTCGCCAGACGCCAAACGCAACGCCTCGGCCTCAAAGGTCTCAATCTCCTCGGCAATGGCAGGAGAAATAGGCTCGGTCTTGACTGGAACAATACTCAATGGTGTGCGACTCATAGTGACCCCTATGCCGACGGCTGAAAAATCAGGCGGAAAAGAACACTATCGCTAAAATGGCCCATCCGGTATGGAGACATCAATAACCTCGGATGCTGAAAAAAGCCGTCCTCTTTGTCTGTCGTTCGTGAAACGGCGGTTGTATCGCATCACCACTGCGGAAGTGGACTTTTCGCAAGAGGCAATTCTCGCTTCAGCGGCTTTCAGCACGCCGCTGGCGGTCTTCTTCCGCATCCTACTAAATGTGGTACATCAACGACCGCTCCTGCTCGAGCACGCGTTGCTGCCCCGCTAATTCTTCTACGCTGATGGCTTCAAGCACGTGACGCTCCGCTTGATGGACCCGCTCCCACATCTTTCCGAGCAGCAGATCCGGCTTACTGAGACGTCGTGCTTCCGTCCGCACGGCCCCGCCGATCGGAGGTGCAAGTGGCCCCTCGAGCGCCTCAAGGATCTCGACAACCGAAACCTCAGATGGTTTCTTTAACAACACGTAGCCCCCCTGCGCGCCTCGAAGGCTCGAGACAAGACCGGCCTTCTTCATGCCATGAAGCACCTGTTCAAGGAAGCGAGCAGGAATCGCTTGCCGGCGCGCAATCGATTTCGCCTGCACTGGCGCAGACCCAGAATGCAACGCTAGGTCAACAGCCGCCATAATTCCGTACGTTGCTCTCAGAGAAACCTTCATATATGAGTATTCCGGTAGGAATTAAACTTTTCGTGCCCTTTATACTCCCAAAAAGACGCGCCTGTCAAGTCATCCCCCAGGTGGTCCGCGGGCGTAACATCTAAATATTGCGCTTACTGATCAAGAAAGAGACAGGCGAAAAATGACGGCTCCCTCCTCCCTTGCCCCTCACATGTAACCGCAGAGGGAGAAAAATTCAGCTCACCAAACAAATGACTGAGGACACGTCGCTCGCCTTCATTCCGGAACAGTACTCATCCTGCAACAAATACTGCCCTACGGCTGCGCCTCAATCAGCACGCACGTCGTCGCTCCATTTTCTGCATTGACATCAGATAAGGCTCCACGCAATACTCCACCAACATTAATTGCTTCTAACGAACATGTTCATACCCCCTATCAATTGGTGCGGCTTCAGTCTGCTGTTGCTCAGTGGCGACCTAGACATCCAGAGTAAGGTCAAGCACACATTCATAAATGCGTCCGTCACGATCGCGAAAAACGTGGCCGCGCTACCCCAAAATACCGCACGACGCACATTTAATGCCGTCATCATTGAATCGACACCGAACTCACTTAATGGGGCGGCGTCTCTCGCGTCCAACGTCGATCTCACGGATGCACTGGTGATCACCGGGTCGCGAACCGTGCTGAAGCGCGCCTCCAAGTTCATGCACATGATCGCGGGCATGGAAACAGCGGGCGGGAGCGAGACAAGTACCCTCTCGCTTGAGGACTATCTTGAATGGAAGATGGGAGATTTCGTGAAGGGGACGAAGAACGGCTCGGGCCGAAACCTTCACCCCATGGTCATCAGCGCCATTGAGCGCCCCTTGATTACCAAAGCGCTTCAGGCAACTAACGGGAACCAGATCCAAGCAGCAGAACTGCTGGGGTTGAATCGGAACACCCTCAGGAAAAAGATCAAGGACTTGCAGATTCCCCTCAAACAGAAACGGCAGGTGCGGACGCGGACGGTGTAGCAACCTCCGGTGCCAGCGCCCAAGCGGATTCACGAATAGACCAGATCAACGTCGGCACACGAAGTCGCGTAATTCAACCCATCAACAGGAGGGATACGATGACAAAAGCAGAACTGATCGCAAAGATGGCGGCATCCGCTGGTATCACCAAGGCCGCAGCAGGTAGAGCGCTACGGGCCTTCACCGGCGCAGTGACCACATCTCTGAAGAAGGGCCAACGCGTCTCCTTGGTGAATTTTGGCACGTTTACGGTCGCCAAGCGGAAAGCCCGACTCGGGCGCAATCCTAGAACTGGGCAGCCATTGCGCATTCCCGCTACCAAAGTTGCGAAGTTCTCGGCAGGGAAAATCCTGAAGTCAGCTGTCAAATAATTCTAGCGATCGGCTACGGTAGTATCGGCAAACAGGAGAGGCGGCGGCGTACTCCACCTTTGTGGTACGCCCTCCTCTCTTTTTGCATTTCTTGACACATTGGGCAGGGCTATATTAGCATGGCCGGTCGGATTGACAGGCGCGTAGCTCAGGGGGAGAGCGCTACCTTGACACGGTAGAGGTCGACGGTTCAAGACCGTCCGCGCCTACCACCCAGCTGAGGGCATCCGCTTGCCTCTTGCAGGCGGGGTGCCTTTGTTGTTTCTAGTGCTCGGATGCCGTGCATAGCATGAAAATTAGGCTCAAAGATGGTGGCAGTCAGGATATTCCGACAGGAGAGACTGTTGGGTCTGCCCTGTCAGCGCTCGGGCTGACGCTTGGCTCTAACATCCTGGCGGCAAAGGTCAACGGCCGGATGGTGGATCTTTCGAGCGTTCTGACGGAAGATGCCGAGATCGTGCCCCTGCTGTTCGACAGTACCGAAGGCCGTGAAATCTACCGCCATAGCAGTACGCACATTATGGCGCAGGCCGTCAAAGAGGTCTTCCCCACGGCAAAACTCACGATTGGCCCAGCCATTGAGGACGGGTTCTTCTACGACTTTGACTATGAGCGGCCCTTTACGCCGGAAGACCTTGAGAAAATTGAAGCGCGCGCAAAAGACATCATCAAGCGCGCCCTGCCTGTGAAACGAGCAGAATTATCGAAACAAGCTGCGGTGAAGTTGTTCCAGGAACGTGGCGAAGCCTACAAAATCGAGCTCGTCCAAGGATTGGCGGATGGACAGACCATCACGGTCTACGGCCAGGGGGACTTCACCGATCTTTGTCGAGGTCCGCACCTTCCAACCACCGGCCATGTCGGGGCCTTCAAGCTCCTGAATACCGCCGGTGCCTACTGGCGCGGCGACGAACGCAATCCCATGCTACAGCGGATCTACGGGACCTCCTTCCCCACCCAGACGGAACTCGACGCACATCTTGCGCGCTTAGAGGAAATTAAGCGCCGCGACCACCGCAAAGTCGGCAAGGAACTCGACTTGATCTCGATCTCGGATGAAATCGGCCCAGGCCTCGTGCTCTGGCATCCCAAGGGCGCAACCATCAGGCTGTTGATCGAAAACTTCTGGCGCGACCAGCATATTCGAAACGGCTACGAACTGGTGTACTCCCCTCATGTGGCGAAGCTGGACCTCTGGAAAACCAGTGGCCACGTCGACTACTACCGCGAAAACATGTTCGCGCCGATGAAGGTCGAAAACAGCGAGTACCAGCTCAAACCGATGAACTGCCCATTCCATATCATGATTTACAAGTCGCATCTGCGCAGTTACCGGGACCTCCCCATCCGCTACGGCGAACTAGGAACCGTCTACCGGTACGAGCGGACAGGTGTCCTTCACGGCCTGTTGCGGGTTCGCGGCTTTACGCAAGACGACGCGCACCTCTTCTGCCGGCCTGATCAAATTGAAAGCGAAGTCAGCCAGGTTCTGGACTTCACCTTCTTTATTCTTGGGACCTTCGGGTTCACCGAGTTTGAAGTGTTTCTCTCAACGAAGCCGGAAAAGGCCGTTGGCTCTGAGGAACGCTGGACGCAAGCCACAAACGCGCTCGGAGCCGCCTTGAAAGGCCGAAATGTGGCCTACCAGATTGATCCAGGTGAAGGCGTGTTCTACGGGCCTAAAATCGACATTAAGATCAAGGATGCCCTGGGGCGCTCGTGGCAATGCTCCACCATTCAAGTTGATTTCAACAATCCCGAGCAGTTCGATTTAGGCTATGTCGGAGAAGACGGCAAGGTGCACCAGCCGATCATGATCCATCGAGCCCTGATGGGCTCGATCGAACGGTTCTTCGGTATTTTGATCGAACACTTTGGCGGCGCCTTCCCGACCTGGCTCGCCCCGGTTCAGGCAACGGTTATGTCAATCACGGATAACCAGCATCCCTATGTCGCCGAGGTCGTGGCCCAGCTTAAAGCTGCCGGCTTCCGCGCCGAAGCCGACCTCCGGAATGAAAAAATTGGGCTCAAGATTCGCGAAGCCGAAAAAGCCAAGGTTCCATTTATGTTTGTGGTTGGCGACCGAGAAGTACAGAGTGGGACTCTGGCCATACGGGGCCGGAGTGGGGCCAACCTCGGCAGCATGACTGTCGCCGGAGCGCTCGATCTGCTCCGTGCAGACCTCACCCCAGCAAAGCAGCAACATTCACTGACACAATAAGAGGTGCCCTATCGTCCCCAAACTACGAGTTAATCGCGAAATCAGAGTACGTGAAGTCCGGGTGATCGGTCCAGAGAGTGAACAGCTCGGCATTCTTTTGACCGCTGATGCATTCAAGCAGGCGCAAGATCAAGGCTACGACCTTGTCGAAATTGCACCGACATCGGTGCCTCCCGTATGCCGCATTATGGACTACGGGAAGTACAAGTTTGAGTTAAGCAAGAAGGACCACCAGAATCGTCGGCACCAAAAGTCGACGCAGGTCAAAGAAATCAAGCTGCGTCCTCGGACGGATAAGCATGACTTGGAAATCAAGGTACGCCAAATCAAGAGCTTTCTAGCCGATGGCAACAAGACGAAGGTCGTCTTGACCTACCGCGGACGCGAAATGGCGAATCAGGAGATGGGCCGATCACTCATGAATATGGTCATTGCAGAAGTGGGAACGGAGGGCACGATCGAGTATGCCCCCCGTATGGAAGGGCGCAGCTTGATCATGATCGTGGCCCCGAAGTAAAACGGTAGGCCGTACGCTATTAACCAAAGGAAGTACCGACATGAAGAAGAGAAAAATGAAAAGCCATAGTGGAGCCAAAAAGCGGTTTTCCCGCACCGGCTCAGGGAAGTTGGTCAGGAGAAAGGCGGGCAAGCGCCATATCCTCACCAGCAAGACGCAGGATCGGAAGCGCCGGTTGAGCGGCACGGTTCTCGTCGATAAAACCAAGACTCAGGCGCTAGATCGCCTGTTGCCCTACGTCTAAACAGGACCCGACAGATCGCGTTAACCAAAAGGAGTATTGACTCATGCCTCGCGCAAAAGGTGGCCCAAAAACAAGACATCGCCGGAAGAAGCGGCTCAAGCTGGCCTCAGGCCAGTACGGTGGAAAGAGTCGGCTGTTCCGAAGTGCAACAGAATCGGTCGATAAAGGTCAGGCCTACGCCTATACGGGACGAAAAAACCGGAAACGGGATTTCCGCGTCTTGTGGATTGCGCGCATCAACGCGGCAGTTCGGGCGCATGGATTGACCTATGGCCGATTCATCAATGCCCTGAAGAAGGCGAATATCCTCCTGGACCGGAAGGTCCTCTCGGATATGGCGATCAAGGATGCCACAGGGTTTGAGCAGCTGATCGGTCTCGCCAAGCAGCATCTTGCCACGGCGGGAGCCTAAGCGCAGCCGCCCACGCCGGCGCACTCTTTGCCGCATTGATTGGGACAGGATACGGGTCTTGAGGAATGCGTCGACTGGCGCAGGCCTCAAGGCCGTTCGGCCAGTTGTGTCAGCTCGATTTCAAATGCCACGGCGGGAACGCTAATCTGCCATCGCTCTAGCACTTCCGGGTGCAGCTCCCCAATCACACCGATCGGCTTCCCCTCAGACACGATGGCCCCCACTCGCCCGGGAAGAAACGACGGATGCTGGATCGGCTCCAAGCTGTATGCCTGGTTCACGTAGTAGAACAACGTGTCCACGCACGAATGGATCTCGGAGAAATGCGTATCGGCATGGGCGATCATCCCACCCAACACCGTCACGGTGCGCGATCCGAGCGGCTGCTTTAAATCAAACTTGGCCACTTCGCCCGCCTCGAACAGCCGATGAGGGTAAAACGCCCGGTTTGAGGCAGCCTCCACGCGAAGCAACGACGGTAACATCCATTGACGCAAGGCGGAAAAGTTCTGGGACATCACATTGGCCACCTCGACCAATTGCCCCCACTCAGTCCCTTCCAGTCGCATCGCATCGCGCAGGTCTTGAGGCGAGCCGAGAATGTTGGAAATGACTTCTTGAAAGCCCATGCCGACCATGAGCGTCCGCACTCGGTCGGAAACTTCTTCGATACGCGATAGGCCCCCGACTGTAAAATCCGATGGCATCACTGATAAAAAATCTCCGTACCCACGGCTAATCGCAACATCTTCAACCACATCCATCGCATGCATCAGGTCTTGCCGATAGAGCGGTAACGTCACCGTCACATGTTTACTGCTGGCCTTCACCTCATAGCCGTAAGCTGTCAAGGCTTTCGCCACTTCTTTGGCGCCAAGCGTCTGCCCGAGGGCCTGCTCAATGGTACTGACGGGAAGCTTCTGTGACTTCTTGAGATCCTGCGGAGTCACGACAGTTTTCCCAAGCGATGTTTTATAGGGGTAGCGCACGGCGATCGGCTCAATGACTGCGCCACGATCCGCCAGATTAGCGGCAAAAATATTGAGAGTCAGGACGACCATCGACAGGTCAGTACCAGTCACCTCGACGAAGAGGGCATCGTCTCCCACCTGCACTTCTCCCACTTCACGGCTATTGATGATCGGCGGGAAAGACAGGGCCTGCTGCTTCGCATCGCGCAGGACTGGCAGCCGGTCCTGCCCAACAAGAATCCCACCGAACTCCAGCCCCTTAGGATGGACGAGCAACATCTCCCCTAGCGTCATGGCCGTGTCCATGCCCAGCGGCGTGAAGCTCACTTTCTCCGGCTTCACCAAATCGTAGACGACAGGAAACTCGATCGCCGCAAGCCGATAAATTCCAATCGACACAGTTTTACGTTTGCGCCCAAACATCTCAGCGAGCTTTTCCTGTGTCTGGATCAGCTGCGCGAGGCCCTCCTGAGTCACGTGGTAACCGGTCGCAGCACAGGCGGCCACAAAGGGCCGGACTTTCTCCATGCCAGGGGCCACGTTCAGTCGCTTCAGCGCTTTCCGCTTGGCCGACAGAAAGCCATACGGCGCGAGCGAACCCTGCCGCTTCACCCGAATCTGCCGCGCAATCCCTTCGCAACACCAGAGATCAGGGCGGTTGCTGTCTTGCAGCTCGATGCGCAGTTCACCGCTGTCTGGATTCTGCCCCTTCAGCTCTCCCTTCACGAGCATCAGGGATTCTTCCAGTTGCTCAATCGTGATCGACTGGCAAGCCTCTCCAGGCCCCGCGAGCAACCCCTCGAGATCCTGCTTAAAAATCGTAATCGTAGGCATGGGAGTGCTAGAAATCCCCCTTGGTGGAACGAATCAACTCAAGACTGTCGGTGAACAATTCACGAATATCGTGAATACCCAGCGCCACCATCGCCATGCGGTCGAGCCCCAGCCCCCAAGCGATCACCGGCACAGTCACGCCGAGCGGGAGGGTGACTTCTGACCGGAACAGCCCGGCGCCGCCCAGCTCCATCCAGCCGAGCTTCGGATGGCGGACATGCAGCTCGACTGACGGTTCGGTAAAAGGGAAATAGGCCGGAAGAAATTTGACTTCCTTCGCCTGCGCTACTTCACGGGCAAAGAGATTCAGCAGGCCGAGCAAGGTGCGGAAATTGATATCTTCGCCGAGGACAATCCCCTCCACCTGGAAGAAATCAGTTGCATGCGTCGCATCGACTTGATCGTAGCGGAAACACCGGGCGATAGAGAAATACTTACCCGGTACGGCCGGCTGCGCCGCCAGCGTATGAGCCGAAACAGCCGTACCCTGGCTCCGCAACACCAACCGACGCGCGCGCTCCACATCAAACGCATAGTTCCAGCCAGTTGAACCGGTTACGCCGCCGTCCTGATGCGCCTGAGCAACCCGGGACACAAACGGCTCTGCAAGCGACGAGGCCTGTTTCGGCTCCTTGACGAAGTAGACGTCATGGATATCTCTGGCTGGATGGAACTGCGGCATGAAAAGGGCATCCATATTCCAGAACTCAGTCTCCACCAGCGGGCCCCGCATTTCCTGGAATCCCATGCTGACGAGTTTCGTCTTGACGGTATCCAGAAACTCGCGATAGGGATGTTTCTTGCCCGGCGCAATCCGCGGCGCGCGAAGACTGATCGTATATTTACGGAACCGCTTCGTCCGCCAGCTCCCGTCTTTCAAGAGCTCGGGAGTCAGCTGGGAGACTTCTTCCAGCACCCCCTGCGCCGAGAGTTGTTGCGCCGCCTCAGTACCGGCCGCAGAGAGTTTGAACGATCTGGCCACGCGATCATCGATACGGAACGGCTCCTTCGCCTTCCCGCGCTTGACTGCATGGTCCTGGATGATCTGCCGGTGCGCTTCGGGAAATGCCTGCAACTCGTGCGTCGTGCCATGGAGCTGTTGCAACAAACCCCGTATCGCTTCCGCTGTCGGGCTCGGCCGACCGGTTGATTCGAGACACCCGCCTTGCACGATGAGGAGCGCGCCTTCTTTCTTAAGCTGTCCAATCGCGCCACTGACCTCCGCCGGTTCCAGCCCTTCCCGCGCTTGAATGTCCTGAATGGTGAGGCGCTTGCCGGTTGTCGCCGCGTCGCGGGCCGCCGACAGGACCTGTTCAATCGGGGCATACTTTTCAAAATAGAGCTCGCCAATTTTGGTGAGCGACACAATCGGCGTGACCGTCTCGGTCTCGACCGTGAGCAACGACTTGGCCAGCAGCCATTCGACCGCCATGCTTAATTGGGAGGGCTCTAACCCGGAGGTCTGCGCCAACTGCTCCGTCGGGAGCACCGCCGATGGGTCGGCCACGAACGTCGAGAGGACTTTGACTTCGAGAGGGTGAAGGCTGTCGATGAGAGACGAAATATCCACCCGCGAGGCCTATCGGTGAGCAGAGACGCGCTGGGGCGTCGTGGAAGAAGGGTGGCCGGCGGCGCGCAGCGCAGCAATCGTCGCGGCGTAATCTGGACTGGAAAAAATAGCTGACCCAGCGACCAATACGTCGGCTCCCGCCGCTAATACTTGTGCCGCATTATCGATCTTAATACCGCCGTCCACCTCGAGCAACGCGCGGCTCCCGACCCGATCGAGCATGGCGCGCACCGCGGTAATCTTTTTTAGCGAGGAAGGGATGAACTTCTGTCCGCCGAATCCTGGATTGACCGACATGATGAGAACCAAATCAACTTCGGCAATGATTTCCTCAATCGTGCTGAGCGAGGTGGCAGGATTCAGGGTCACCCCTGCCTTGACTCCTCGTTCCTTGATCGCCTGCACTGTGCGATGGAGATGGGGGCAGGCTTCCACATGCACCGTGAGATAGTTCGCCCCTGCGTCGGCAAACTCGGCGATGAAGGCATCGGCATTAGTCATCATGAGGTGGACGTCGAGCGGCAGTTTGGTGACTTTTCGGATAGCCTCCACGATCGGCGGACCGATGGTCAAATTTGGCACGAAATGCCCGTCCATGACATCGATATGGAGGAAGTCAGCTCCGGCGCGTTCCACGGCGGCCACTTCATCTGCCAGCCTGGCAAAGTCTGAGGCTAAGATTGAAGGAGCGATATAAATGGAGCGAGCCATTACAAAACCTTTCTCAATCGTGCGGCGTAAAATCCATCCATTGAGAACCGGTTCCCGACTGTCGAGAGCGCGCCTTGCTCGGTGACAAACTCCTGTGCCGCGGATGGGAGCCAGGAGGAGACGGACTCACGCTGAAACTCCGCATGGGCACGGCAGAATCGCTCGATCACGTCTTCATTCTCTTCTGGTTCCGTCGAGCACGTACTATAGACTAGCACCCCGCCGGGTCGCAAGCATGGGGCGACCGCTTCGAGGATCTGCCATTGGAGTGATTGATGCCGAGGGAGCGATTGCTCGTCCTTCCGCCACTTCGCTTCCGGATGGCGCCGGAGCACCCCAAGCCCGCTGCAGGGCGCATCCACCAAAATCCGATCAACCAGCGGCTGACCCGCTGCTGATTGCTTCATGGAGGGAACCCATTCACGGAGTTCTCGAATATCACCAGCGATTGGCACGACATTTTGTATTCCAAGCCGGCGACAATTAGTTCGCACTAAATCCAAGCGAGCCCCGCTCCGATCGACGGCGTAGATGGTCCCCTTGTTCTGCATCAGCTCCGCCAGATGGGTCGATTTCCCTCCCGGCGCCGCGCAGGCATCGAGCACGGTCTCGCCAGGCCGAGGATCGAGGAGGAGCGGCACCAATTGAGCGGCTTCATCCTCAACATAAAAGGCGCCCTCTTGAAACCCGGGAAGCGCGGGGACAGGGCCTCCGTCTTCGAGCATGATACCGAACGGGCTGATGGTGGTTGGCTTGGCCGTCATACCAGCCTGCGCAAATTTTTCGAGGAGTGCATCCCTGGTCGTGACCAGCTGATTCACCCGCAGCGTCATCGGAGGCGCAACACTCACCCCTTCACACGCAGCTTCCGCAGCGGCAAGCCCTAGCCGTTCCACCCAGCGAGAACTGAGCCAGATGGGAACCGAATACCTTACGGAGAGGGCCTGAGCTGGATACTCATCCATGCGAGGCCAGGGCGCACGCGGATGGCGCAGAAGTGAACGCAGCACCGCATTGACGAGCCCGCTCCAGTCTCTCCCGAGTGTGCTAGCAACGGCCCTGGTCAGGTTAACCGATTCGTTGACGGCAGCAGATTCGGGAATGCGATCCAGAAACAGAAGTTGGTACGCCCCGAGCCGGAGCACCATCTGCACCACGATGGGAAGCCGAAGGAGCGGCTTGTCCAAAACCGGTTCAAGCCGCCAATCGATGGTTGCCAGCCTCCGCAAGACTCCATAGGTGAGCTCGACGGTAAGAGCCCGATCACGGCCATCAAAAGCGTGGCGAGCGAGGGCCCGGTCCAACAGCACATCGACTCCCTCCTCGCTCTTCTCGGACTCCACCAACAACGAGAGGGCGATTCCACGGGCTGACGGTGCGGTCTGGGTAGTAAAAAGAGCGCGGGTACCAGATCTCATGGGTGACTCAGAAGGGAACATTAAGAGAGCGCTGGCTCCCCGAGCTGCAAGCCAACGGCGATCGGGTGACCGGCCATATATTGTGCGACCGCCATACGGCGGCTATTGGCCGACTGTACCTCCAGCAGGGCCAACACTCCCTCCCCAGTGGCGACATGAATCGCCTCGCTGGTCACAGCCACCACTGTCCCGGGAGGCTTCGTGGCTGAGTCTGGGAGGGCCCGGGCTCTCCAAATCCTCCAACGGTCGCCTCCCGGCACAGCGGTAGAGGCTCCAGGCCAAGGAGCCAAGCCACGGACGCGGTTGGCCAAGGCTGCGGCTGACAAGGTCCAATCGATGGCCCCATCTTCCTTTTTCAACAAGGGCGCCATAGTGGCTTGCGAAGAATCTTGAGGCCTCGGCACAAGGGTACCGGCCTTGAATCGGGCAATCGTTTCGACCAACAGCCGGCCTCCCAGCTCCCCCAACCGTAGCGAAAGGGTACCGGCCGTATCGTCATCCGTAATGGGGATGGCTTCTTGCAGCAACATCGCACCGGTATCCATCCCCTCATCCATCAACATAGTCGTAATGCCCGTTTCCCGCTCGCCGTTAATGATGGCCCATTGGATCGGACCGGCGCCGCGGTATTTTGGAAGTAGCGATCCATGCACATTGAGGCAGCCGCGCGGAGGCAGCGAAAGGATGGCTGGAGGCAGAATACGTCCGAACGCCGTGACCGCGATGAAATCCGGCTTCCACCCGGCCAACATCGCAAGAAATTCCGGGTCCTTCATCTTGAGGGGTTGCAGCAGAGGAATCTTCTCCCGCTGGGCGAGAAGCTTCACCGGCGACGGAGTGAGGACTTGCCCCCGCCCTTTCGGGCGGTCGGGTTGCGTCACGACGCCGACCACGACATCGTCCGACTGCAACAGGGCGTTAAGAGAGACAGCCGCAAAATCCGGCGTGCCCATAAAAACGATATTCATGTTATCGCTCTAGCATTGCAGGTACGCGAAAGCAAACGGGCCGCTGAATTGACTTACCATTCACCGCTTTGTTAGCATCCTCCTGCGGGGTGGAGCAGCCCGGTAGCTCGTTGGGCTCATAACCCAAAGGTCAGAGGTTCAAATCCTCTCCCCGCAACCAACCAGTTTCCCCTCCATGCACACACCAATGAAGTTCTTCTATGCCCGCGCGTTGCGCGAGCACCAGGGACTCAGCAGGGTATCCCACTTTTTCAACATCTTATTTTCATTCGTCGGAGCCGAGCCCCAGCAACTGAGCCAGCTGAAAGACCGTGTAGGACGTGTGGGCATCTAAAAGAGTCAGCCTGATCCCGGCGGCCTGCAGCACTAACTGGATCTCCTGCCGCCTCGCGATCTCCTCAGGCTGGGGAGGCGTTCCCTCCTCCAGCAAAACCACCTGCTCCACGACTTTCGAGCCAGGATGAAACAATACAAAGTCAAGCTGCTTCAGCGCGATCTTCCGCAAGACTTGCAGACGGGCCTTCCGGTCTCCCTCCACGCTGACGATTGACCAAAGTGGAACCCGCGCGAAGACCAGAAAATGGTCCTGCACGGCCAGCAAGATCAGGTTGTAGAGCACGAGATCCCTGTCGGTCAGCAGGGGCTGGGATCGTAGCGTGACACCGAAAGGAAGGACGGGGGCCTCGTGCTTGCGCACCCCATCGGCCAACAAACCCTTCGGCTGCCAGATCAGGAAAATCAGAAACACAATTGCGAGGACGATGAATAGATGTTCCATTCTGCTCTACCGCGACGACAAGGAATCACGCCAACCTGGCCCGTTCGGCACAATCGTGCCGAGGATCACGGGATGTGACGCGCCCGTGACAGACGGGATGTTGCCCCATTGGCCTGTCACGGTGTGATAGGCCAGCACGGCGACAGCCACCGCTTCAAACGACTTACTGTCCCACCCGATGGCGTCGAAGGTCGTGACCGGCACTGGCGCGAACACTGCCGCGAGATGCGTCATGATCGCGCGATTACGAACCCCCCCGCCGCCCACCACCACTTCATCGATTTGGCCCTTGATCCAACGCCGCGCCGTCCCCACCGCCTTGGCAGTCCAGAGGCTGCAGGTCGCCAACAGATCCTCAACCAACAGGCCACGCTGCCGCTGAGTCGAGAGCAGTACCTCGATCAGTTCCGGACCAAACGCTTCCCGTCCGGTCGATTTGGGTGGCCGCTGAGACAGAAAGGGATGGGCGAGCAGTGCCGTGAGTAGTTGCGAATCTACTTGCCCCTTCTTCGCCAACTTCCCCCCACGATCCATCGATAGTCGTCCATCCGTCAACCGCGCCATGAGACTGTCCAGCACCATATTGGCCGGCCCTGTATCGAAGGCCCGCACCTTGGCCAAGTCTCCGCCTTTCGGCACGTAGGTCACGTTGCTGATGCCGCCGAGATTCACGATCAACCGCGCGCGATGGGCATGCTTCATGAGCAACGCATGGGCGATGGGCGCCAAGGGAGCCCCCTGGCCCCCTGCGGCCATGTCCCGTGTCCGAAAGTTCGCAACCGTCGTAATTCCCGTTCGCTCGGCAATCACCGCAGGTTCGGCGATTTGCAGGGTCGAACGAATCGTCCCGATACCTGGCACAGACACGCCAGACGGCAGATGGTGCACGGTCTGGCCATGAGAGCCAATCACGGTCACTTTGCCAGGCTGACGCTTGGCCTGCTTGATCACGCGTAATGCCGCCTTGGCAAACCATTCACCCAGCAATACGTTGAGGTGACAGACCTCGGCAACCGTTCCAGACACAGAGACAGAGAGAATGCGCTGCTGCAGCGAACGAGGGTAGGCGACTGTGTGGGCCGCAAGCGTCTTCGCCTTGAGCGTGTGGCCTCTCCCCGTAATCTCGACCAGTGCGGCATCGACTCCGTCCCCGGAAGTTCCGGACATCAGTCCAACAACAAGCATCAATGCCGTCCTCCCATAACCGTCGCGCCCCTATACCGGCCGTTACGCTAATGGAACGGCTTGATGGGGTCAAGCAGGGAGGCTGGACAGGTCGTAAGGGCCGACCGTATGATGGCGGACGCGAACCGACGACTGCTTTCCAAGGATCTCATGACCGCACGGGACCTCATCGACACATGGGCGCTCCGGCTTGAAGCCGAGCAGACGCAGGTGAGCACGGCGTCGCTCGACCAGCCCATCACTCAGGTCTCATGCCGCCTAGTGCACACGATCGGCACGTTGCACCTCTATGAGCTGACACTTCCACTCGGCACCTCTATCGCACATGACACGCCCCTCTCCCTCATCCCGCCGAACGACATAGGGACGACCGAAGGCCTCGTGCTCAGCGGGCAGGACAATGTCATCCTCGTCCAGACCTTCGATCACATCGGGCAGTCCTGTGCCGATGTGACTGTGGTACCAGATCGCGCTGGCCTTCTGGCCACATCAGCTAAACAGCTGCGCGGCATGCTGGCGCAACCAGACTCCTATCGGCTCGGTCCGGCCGACAGACTCGCGCCCCTCCTCGAAGCGGCGAGAGCGGGAGAGCCCCCAGGAGCCGGAACAGGCTCGTCGATTCTGTCGACCCTCTGGTCGGACGATTTTTTGATGCGGCGGCAGCGATTAGCCACACTGGCCATCGAACTGATCCGCGCCAACAAACGCCTGTTAGTGGTCTGCCCCGATCACCAACAGGCAGACACACTCATCGGCACCATCGCGCGAGCGATGAAAGCCGCGGGACTCACCTACAAGACCTGGGTAACTCGCTATGAAATGGCCTTGGCCCAGCAGGCCGATGGGGTCGGAATTCAGGAGCTGGGGTTCGAAGCGCAGATGCACCAGTTCTATGCCAAGTCGCGCACCGACAAGGCCGCACTCCGAGGAAAATACGAACGGTTCCGTGAACTGACTCCTGTCTTGGCCTATAAGGCGCAAAAGCAAAAGGATCTCGATGAAGTGCGCCTTCTGGAATGGCGCTTAATGACACAGCTGACCGATTTCCAGAACAAGATTAAGGACGTGAACGCCACCCTTGTGGAATACGAAAGCCTCCCACTCTTCCGGCGGCTCAGCCTGCAAGCTGTCGGAAAAAACGTTTCATCCCTGCATCAATACCTCGAACTCTACGAGAGTCAATGTGCCGAACTGAAGGGAGAGCTCGATGTTGCCACGACGCGTATTAATGAACTCGTGCCGGAAGCCGCGGTGCCGAAAGACATGCGACCGGAATTCGACGAACTCAAAGAAGACATCGTCCATCTGGGCGGGACCAAAAAAATCCGTGAGATACTCGCGGCGGCGGACGACACCAACCGCCAGGCCTTCATCCAGAATCGGCGGCTCGTGGTCACCACGGCATCGCGAGTGTTGAGCGATCCGCTCTTCAGCCGCGTCCGGTTCGATGTTTTGATCGCCGATGAGGCCCCCTGGATCGGACCAGCCCCCCTACTCGGCGCAGCCGGGCTGGTCCGAGAGCGGATCGTGCTTAGCGGCGACATCGGGGATATCGCGACCGCCGGCCTCTGGGCGTTCCACGCCGCTCCACGCAACTCGTTCACGCCCCTTGCTTGACGGGAACCTCCATAATTCAGGATAATCCTGTCCCTACCTCGATGTGCCGAAGTGGCGAAACTGGCAGACGCACTAGATTCAGGGTCTAGCGCCCGCAAGGGTGTGCGGGTTCAAATCCCGCCTTCGGCACCAACCACTAAACACCTCTCCTAGCAAGGCGTTTCATTCTCTCCATGCCTTTATTCCTTCCATGCCCCCGCCTGCCGACAATAGCCCCCGGCCGTCATCGACGTCTACAACAGGTGTTATGACAGTCTAGAATATGGTGTAGATGAAGGGAGCCACCGCCGACCCTTGAGTCAGAACGATCAGACTCCCCAGGAGCACGAGCACGATAATTATCGGAAGGAGCCAGAATTTCTTCCGCTCCTTCATGAAGGCCCAGAGTTCCATCACAAAATCGCCCATACGCCCTCCTAATTGACACGCCTCGGCTTAAAACTGATGTTTCATATGGGAAGGGGATCTCGAAGATCGAACCACTCTGTAGGTTGCGCTCGACTCAGAAAATGCCTGCCGCATCGTATCCTTCCCCATGAGGCGGAAAATAATCCCAATGGGTGTAACCAGGCCATAAAACACGATGCCGAGCAGAATTCTCGTATTGATCCACCCTAGAATATGCCCGACCCACATCCACCCTTTATGGACAGGCGCTAATATCGCTGGACGCGCTCCACCACATAGAATAAGTAGGCCTCCGATTCCGGTTGCCCACAGGCGCAACGACCCCCCGCGAAAGACCAGGGGCCACAGACCGATCACGACAAAGACTGTTCCGACCAACAGTCCAAATTGCCGTAGTTCTTTCTGCATGGCGGCTTGACCCATTACCTCAATCCCCCGTTTAGCTAATCGAGTTCGAATTCTTTCTTCCAATCGGAATCCCCTTCAAGGGGCGCCTGATCCTCTTTTCTCAGCACATAATTCTCGATCACCAGGACATCCATCTCCGTCCGCATGAAGCAGCGATAGGCATCTTCAGGTGTACAGACAATGGGCTCGCCCCGCACGTTGAAGGACGTATTCACACAGGTGGCATAGCCTGTCTTGGCCTCAAACGCCTTGAGCAATTTGTAGTACCGTGGATTCGTCTCCTCATGCACCGTCTGAATTCTGGCAGAGTAGTCGATGTGCGTGACGGACGGAATATCCGAGCGTGGCACATTGAGCAAAGCGATCCCCCACAGCGCTTTCTGGCTCTGAGTGAACGGGAGTCGCCGCTTTTCAAGAACCGGAGCCACGAGCAACATGTAGGGACTGTCACCGTTCATCTGAAAATAGTCCGAGACCCGCTCTCTCAGCACGGAAGGCGCGAACGGTCTAAACGATTCACGATACTTAATCTTGAGGTTCAGCACGGACTGCATGTTCGTATTTCGCGCATCGCCTAGAATGCTCCGCCCGCCCAGCGAGCGGGGTCCGAATTCCATCCGTCCCTGATGCCATCCCACAACTTTTCCCACCGCGAGCTCATCAGCCACACAGCCATACAGATCCTTCTCCTCAAGCCGATGATAGACCGCCCCAAGAGTCTTCAGCCTGGCTGCGACCGCCTCATTGCTGAAGGCCGGCCCCAGATAGCTCCCCTTCATTTTGTCGTGGACATTGTCAGCGGTCCTGGGCTTATTTTCATACTGGTGCCAGGCACTCAGCGCCGCCCCCACTGCCCCACCGGCATCGCCGGCTGCTGGCTGAATCCAAACCCCCTTAAACGGTCCCTCCCGGAGCACTCTTCCATTTCCGACACAATTAAGCGCAACACCGCCCGCCAGGCAAAGATAGTCCGCGCCCGTTTCACGGTGCATCGTCCGCGACAACCGCAGCATGACCTCCTCCGTCACGTCCTGAATCGATCGAGCCAGATCCATTTCCCGCTGACCCAACTGCGACTCTGCCTTGCGAGGGGGGCCGCCAAATATACCGTCAAACTTGCGGCTCGTCATGGTCAAGCCGGTGCAGTAATTGAAATATGCCATGTTCATCCTGAAGGTGCCGTCCGGCTTGAGATCAATCAGGTGGTCGTAGATGGCCTTGACGTACTTCGGCTCTCCGTACGGAGCCAATCCCATAACCTTATATTCACCGGAGTTGACTTTAAACCCCGTGTAATACGTGAACGCCGAGTACAGCAGACCGATCGAGTGGGGGAACGGAATGTCCCATAGCGGGGTCAATTTATTTCCTTCACCCAGCCACGCCGAAGTGGTCGCCCATTCCCCGACCCCGTCCATACACAGCACACCAGCCCGTTCATAGGGGGAGGCATAAAAAGCTGAGGCGGCATGGGACTCGTGATGTTCGCCGAAGAGGAACTCCGGTAGTTCCGACTTATCGAGGCCGTTTGAACAGGCCAACACTTCCTTTTGCAACAAATTCCGCAGGAAGAGCTTCTCTTTCAACCAGACGGGCATCGCAGCCAGGAACGACTGAATTCCTTTGGGAGCAAATCCGAGGTAGGTCTCCAGCAACCGCTCAAACTTGATGAACGGCTTGTCGTAAAACACGACATATTTCAGATCCTTGATGCCAATTCCGGCCTGGGCCAGGCAATATTCAACCGCCCGGCCAGGGAATCCCGGATCATGCTTCTTTCGTGAAAATCGCTCTTCTTGTGCTGCCGCGACAATCTCACCATCCTGCACAAGGCAAGCAGCGCTATCGTGATAGAAAGCTGAAATCCCAAGTATATACATGTAGCTCCATCAGTCCTGCCAAACGATATTCATTCCAATAACATGGTAACCAGCCGCTTGGAGATTGACTGCCAAACAGTTACCTATTCCACGTGATGCACCCGTTACGATAAGAGGCTTCACCTGCACCTCCTCATTGTTAGCAATGCGATCCGAACTCTAGTTTACATTCTTCGCATCCCGCACAGAAGCAACAAGGTTTCTCTCGACAAAAAAGCCAAGGATGTGTTCCGCAATGACTCGGCTGGCATAGGGCGTAGGATGACACTGGTCATAAAAAAGGCGCTCCCGTGACCGACTTTTTCCCTCGCGCAACAGAGGGAGCATATCCAACAGGGGCACGCCCATCTTCTTTGCGAGAGCCGCAGCTTTCCGTTGAGGAAAATCAAACAGCCGCGCGTCCTCAACCTGATAGCTGACAGGAAACAGCACAATAGCCATGGGCACATGAGCGCGATCGAGCGTCACCTGCATCTCCACAAGCGTCTTCCCCATCCGGTCCCATGCCCCCTCACTCCAAGCACCGCCCCAATCCTCTATGTGTTCGACGACAAGCTTCGTAAACTCGGAAGAGTCCGCTCCGGCCCCCTCCATCTCGGAGAAACAACAGGCAACGCGGTGAGACCATTCCTGAAGTTCGCTTTCTGGGATCATCTGTAGATTCTCCCGCCATTGCTCACTTGGCCGTATCAGTTTTGCATATTTTTTTGAAAAGATATGAAACAAGTAATTTGCAGCCCAGCTTTCTTGCAAAAACTCTGGCGGATGGAACAACTTGAGATATCGTGACGGCTGAAAATCATTCAGGTAGAGGCCAACCACGACCAAATCCGGCTCGATCGACAGACCGGTTTCCCCCAGCACAGTGCGGTACGTCTGTACGCTCTCGCCAAAGATCCCCGCGTTGACCGTTTCTAGCGGTTCCGTTCGACCTGCAGATAAAGTCTCGACTTGCCGCACGAACGTATCAGCATCCTGCAAATACTCTGAAAGTGTAATGGAATCACCCAAGAACAGAATTCGCTTTGCGGACTTAGCCGCGAGTTCTGGGTTGCGATAACCGAGGGAGTTCGTTTCAACCGTTACAGCTAGCCCGCTTGTGGGATGAGGCGAAAACTCCACTCTCATGTTGGGCTGAAGACGACGACCCTTTTCCGTTTCCAGAACATACGACCCGCTCCGTTTCGACTCCGCTGCTGGAGACGAGAGCTTCCTAATGGCGACCAGTTGCGGTGGCGGGAAGAACACCCGCAACACGATTTCGTACAAGACCAGTGCTGTCAGAAGACACAACAGCCCTCCACCGAACAATAGCATTCCCCGCTTCATCGCCAACCCCTTAAGCATCATCGAAACAATGGCACTCCTTGGATGCGAACCTACTTCCTGCCCATCATGAAGACCGCTAGCATTAACATAGAAACAGGATCTGCGTCAGGATCCGAATATTCGCCCCAACATCTCTTGCACCATCCCCCTGTACGGCACTGCCGTGCTCAGCCACAGAAGTGCGGCAATAACCGATCGCATCATTCCACGAGTCATCAGAAGAAATTTAAATTCGTTGTAGGTTCGCTGGAGAGTGCCGCATAAACAAAGGGGATCGCCGCGCCTATCAAGGCTTTCAGCGATCCCCACTTGGGTTGTGTGACCGTCTTTTGCCGCATCGCCAACCAAACTGATGGCCGACTAGATCCTAGAAATCTTTATTGTGTGAGATATCGAGCCGTCACCTGTTTGGCAAACGCGGGCGCATCACTATGCACAGTGGCAAGAGTCTGAATCGTGCCAAGCATCGCGGCTTCTTCCTCGGGGCCACGGTGCAATAATCCCACGAGCGCCCCATAGGTCTCTCCGCCTCCCTGACTTAAATTCATCATGAGGCTCGTATAGTTGCTAATGATGAAGCTCTCTGCTTTGGCATGTGTACTGGGCCATGTGAAGCGTTCAAGCCTGCTCACTTTCACGGGGGTGAGCGTCACAAAGTACTGGCTAGGCTGATACTCATCCACGGAACCATTAATGGCGTCAGTCGTTGATCCAATAAATCCACCGGCTACAATATTGCCCCAGAACCACGAGTCCAGCTGTGTCGTTAGTGCCATTGTAATCGGTGTATATCCGTCTTTAGAGAAAACCGCTGCTTGCCCAGTTTTCTTATCGAGTCGCACTGTTAGCGGCGTCTTGCCAAGAACTCGGCCCCCAACCGTAACTGTCACCTCCTCAGGACTCGACTGAAATGACATTTCCTGTGAATTGCCGTGCATGATTGAGGCGCATCCTGGGCCCATAGCGAGAAAAACCAGGCCCACGAAAAGCATGAGATTATTACGCGTCATGGCACCCTCCTTAGTTGATGGTGATAAGTAATGGCCTCAGGATTTGTCCACTTATTCTTGTCCTGGTTGAAACGTAATGAATGTGCCAGATGCACCAGGCCTAAACAGCTCAAACTTCCCGCGAATTAGGAGTGGCGTTGTAAAGAGACTCGCTGGACGTGGCGGTCATCCACCACCATAGGCTGGAAGCCACCAGCCGCAAGATTCGAATGAGAAGCGCGATGTCCCTTTGCTGATGGTTACCAAAGGCGATAAAGATAGGCGGTTGTGGCGAGTAGGAAAAGAGTGGATGGGCTGATTATGAGGATCTACATATTGTCCATCCTCATCGAAACGGGTCGGGGCGGCGCTCCGTATGGTTATCGTGCACGGATTGTGACCCACCTCTAATTTCATAGGCGCCTCCACGAGTGGGAGAAACATGAAACTGGATGTCAACATATCTGACACCCAGTGATATACTACTCCTAACTCAGTATCGGTACAACCGACGGCAGCCCAGCCGTACTCGTCGGGTTCCCTTTCTGTGGCCCCGCCCTGCCGAGAATAGGCCCCCCCTGTCGGGGTTGTCCCCCCCTTCTTCCTGGCCCAAACAATGAATTTCTTTGTGGTGTCAATACCGTGTCAGCCACGTGAGCAACCCCAGCTCAATCGAAACAAGGAGAGGCGAAGAGAGACGAAGAGACGCGAAGGTGATTTGTGCGGCCTGGTGTGGGAAAGAGGGACTCCCCCCAGTCTTTCGACCACTTAGGGAGCCCCTCCATTCTACACTCTTAATCAGCGGGCCGTAGGTTCAACCCCTACACGGCCCACCAAAACTCCTCTCTACGTCCTCTATTCCCACTCATCCTTCCCCGTGCAATCCTGGACGGACAGACGGGCCAAGTCTATGCAGCCGGATTAGAACTGCCACTGAAGGCCGAGTGACGTATTCGTATTCAAAAAGTCACGTGCGGCAGCAGTCGACGAGCGCTGAGTCCGCTGAAATCCAAGCGTGATGGCCGCCACAGGATTCACCTCATAGCGCAGCTCCGCAGACCCCTGATGCGTTGTATCGACCACGCCTCGATGCGAATCCCCGACAAGCTCGCTGGTAAAGAGTTTCTGTCTGTAGCCATAGCCAGCGGTCAGGGACAGGGCGGGGCTCACCCAGGCC
The DNA here is from genome assembly GCA_945865525.1 of Nitrospira lenta. Lineage (GTDB taxonomy): Bacteria > Nitrospirota > Nitrospiria > Nitrospirales > Nitrospiraceae > Palsa-1315. The sequence continues at coordinate 115,869 of CAMBDY010000003.1, forward strand.
GTGGCCCCGAGGGACGCAAAATGCTGGCGATAGGAGACATCGTCCTTGAATTCGACCTCCTGCCGCCCATCCGCTAGTCCTCGCTCGTAGAGATAGATTGTCGTCAGCCTCAGCCAAGAGTTGACGGCCCACTCCAGTTGCGGCCCCGACGTCCAAAACGTCGTATCCCGCTCGGCAAACGCCTCGTTGAACTGGCGAAGGCCGTAGCGGCCGACCAGCGTGGCGGTGAACAACTCGGTGAGACGGCGCTCCAGTTGCACCCGCCAAATGTGGGATGTTACCCGCTCCTCCTCTTCTAATCGCTGGCCGGTGCGTCGCTCATTGTTGTGCCCCAAAAAGAGATTCGGCACATAGCGATAGCGGAGCAGGAGGGACGTCTCGGGATCGAGCGTCTGCTTCACTTGCATCCGGTAGTTTCCGTGATTGAAGATGGGATTATCGGTGAAGATGGCCCCCTGTGCTTTCAACGAGACTTCGGTCGAACCGAGATTTGTAGGGGAAGAGATATGGCGGACATCCAGAGAGGGCTCCCAGACAAAGTCACCTAGCTTCTTCACCGACACGCTGGTCGGTTGACTAGGATCCTCGCTCACCGTCATCCGTTTGGCCGACGAATGTTCGAAGACGTTGTCCGTGTAGAGGACCTTGGTCTCTGCGATGGCCGACCAGTCGGCCATCGCCTCGCACGGCGCGAAGAGCAGCGCACTGAATACTAGGAAGGAGCGACCTCGAAGAATCAGACGGCCTAACCCCCTCCCCTGGGTCACGGACGACCAAACGACCGGACGTACAGCAGCACCTGCCACGCTTCTTCTTCAGTGAGGACCAGAGGAATAAAGGAAGCCATCGCCGTGCCCTTGCTGCCGTTCTTCAAAATCCAGTACAGTTCGCCATCCGTTCGAACGGCTTGCCAATCCTTATCGGTGAAATTCCTCGGGAGGGGGCCCTTCAGACTCCCCGGCGCAATATCGCCTCCCAGCCCCTTCCCGTCGATCCCATGACAAACCTTGCAAAAAGCTTTCCCTTCGAACAATGTCTTGCCCTTGGCAATCATCGCGTCGCTGACAGGCAGGGGATTGGTCACGGCACGGGCCGCTTCGAGCTGATCGCGGGGCACACGCGGGCGAAGGATGGCCTGACTTGCCCCCCACGAGAGAGGCCCAGCTTGGAGGAGGAGCGCACCAACGACCACACCCGTCCGAAAACAACTATTCACGTGTCATCCATCCCCTGACAGGAATGCCGAGCAGGGAGGACCTCGACGCCTCCCTGCTCACAATGCGCCTCAATGAAACCGGCTACTTGCCCGCTTTCTCTGCCTGCCGATGCTTGTGCCCGACTGACTGAGGGTGGCCAACCGCACCGGTCGGCGCCTTGGCTCCATCCGGCCAAAGGTGGAAGATGATCCCGTCCGTCTGAGCTGCAATCGCCGCGACTTCCTTCGCTTGCGCCTCCGGCATATCCAGAATCTGCACGCGGCCCGTGGCAATCTCGACCTCGTGGTCATGATAGTACTTGTTCCAGGCTTTCAGCGGCACATGGGCGCGCGAGACGGACTTGGCCACAAAATACTCGACATCCGTGAGCCGTGCGTTGGGCTCGGTCGATTCAAATAATAAACATTGGAGGACTTCCGGAGAGATCCCTTTACAATAATGATGATAAGGGCCATGCACCGTGCCATCTTCAAATTTGTGCGGGGCCATCACATGAATATTGAACCCATCGGCCGGGCCCGGCTTCTTCTCCGCTGCCGGAGCCGCAGCGCTGCCCTGGGCTAGGGCCGTTCCCATTGTGAAGATAGAAAAACTCAGCACCGATGCGATGCTTAATGCTCGGATCATGAGGACCTCCTGGGTTAGGGTTGAAACCTGTGACTGGCCGTGAGAGACACCTCGGCTTAAAAGGATTCACTTTGGATATCCTCATCGAAGCAGATCAGGACAGCGCGCCGTAGGAT
>CAMBDY010000004.1 GCA_945865525.1 Nitrospira lenta
GCTTCTTCGTCGTGACTCCGATTACATCATCGCCAATGAATTTGAGTTTCTTGCTGAGTATCTTTTTGCCGACTTGAAGATCAGTGATATGAAAATAATGTCTTGAGATCATCAACGCAGATGTTCCGCAATGCTTCGCAATCAACCACGGAGAATCTCCCGCTCGTAGTCGTGACGAAATATAAAAATGTCTGAACGCATACGGCGACTTTGTTGTATCAAAAGTTGGATATTTTGCCTTGACTGCGCTAATCAACTCTTGCCATTTTGCGTAAAACGGTTTGCTCTTCCATTTTGTTGCTAGCAAGAATGAAGAAAACACATGATCATTCTTGCCTGTATGTTGTGAGTAGCCTCGTACGCGCTCAAAAACATCGCCACGATCAGAGAGACAAGTCCTTCCCTTTCCTCGCTTCGTCGTTTCTTCACGAATCGTAATTTGTGCTGTGCCATCGCTCAAAATTTTGATATCCCGCCACGCTAGACCCAACACCTCGCAACTTCGCATTCCCGTCCAAGATTGAATGATGATGAAGTTGTGTACCTGTTTACGCTCATATTGGTCTCTCTCACTTGTGGCTTTTTTATCCCACACTTTTGAGACTGTGACGATTTTTTGATAATCATCATGCTCCATGCCTTCGCGTTTGCCTTCACTTGCTGGAATACGAAGTTCTGCGAACTTTGGTAGTAATTTTTGTGGGAGTAACTGCTCACGAAATCCCCAGTGATACAAAGCACTAATCGCTCCCTGCGAATGTTTGATAGAGGTACGCTTTGGCTGCGGCTTTTGATTCAGACGATAGTCAGCATACTCCTCAAACTTTGATCCTTTGATACTGTGAATCTTCGTATCATTGCCGACGAATGACAGATAGTGTTTGAGATGCGATTTGATAGCGAACAGATACGACTTTTTGATTGAACCGCGATTGAGTTGCCCTAGACGATATTCAAGATAGCGACCGCAGAATTCTTGTGCGCTAATTGAAAAAATCAATTCACCCGCGTGAATTCGTCCTAGCGCATCAGCAAACCTCTTCTCTGCGAGTTCAGTTGCCTCTTGACGATCCGTTGTTTTCAAAGAGAGTCTGATATACTTCTTCTCGTCTTTGATCCATTGTTGAAATTGCCATACTTTTCCACTCCGCAGTCTGCGATAGATGAAACACTTCCCGCCAAGAATCGGGACTTTTGCTACTAGATGTTGCTTTATTTTGACTTTCATATGGTAAAATGTGTGTGTAAGATAGTTTGTAAGTTTATTTTATAACCCGTTGAAGTGTATCACATTGCGTGTAACGGGTATGTAACTGATAAGTTGTTGTAATAATTGAGACTTATGTACTGGAAGCATCATTGACACGGATACTGCCTCTGCCTGACTTGTCTACCGCCGACCTCCTCCACCGCTGCACGATCATCCGTGACCAGCTCAGCCAGGCTGGGCTCTTTCCTGCTCTGCCCGGTCAGGATGTCACTGCCGGAACGGCGTCTCCGACGACCACCTGGCGCATTGCGACCACACCGCTCCTCCTCACGCACGACCAATTGGATTTCTTTCAGCAGTTAGGGCCGCAGCTGTTCTCCTTTTATCGAGCGCTGAACCGTCTTTATGCCGACAGCCTGCGCGGGGTCCAACCATCCTGGGTCGCGGAATACCTCGACCAAGGCAAACCGGAATGGCTCCTCACCTACAGCCGTATGAAACGGTTTCGCGACCATGTGCCCGCGGTCATTCGACCGGACATCATCCCCACCCAGGACGGTATGGCCATCACCGAGCTCGACTCGGTCCCGGGCGGTATCGGTATAACCGCCTGCCTCTCAGGCCTCTACGCCGCGAGCGAGGCGGCAGGCCTTTCGCTCGTGGGAGGCCCCGAGGGGATGGTGCATGGATTTGCCGCCATGCTGAAAGCCCAGCGTGGCCAACGGACCGGCTGTATCGCGATTCTGCTATCGGAGGAAGCTAGAGACTATCGACCGGAAATGACCTGGCTCACCACCAAGCTGCAAGCCATCGGTCTCGACGCCTACTGCGTGGAACCCCGTCATATTCGATTTACCGAAGAAGGGCTCCAGCTCATCAGCGAGGGTATGGACCAGCCGATCGCATTAATCTATCGTTTCTATGAGTTATTCGACCTCCTGAACATTCCCAAATCAGAACTCGTCCAATATGCGGCCAAGAAGGACCGGGTTGCCGTCACGCCGCCGTACAAGCCGGCGCTGGAAGAGAAACTGGCCTTCGCCCTTCTCCACCACCCGATTTTGCGCCCCTTCTGGGAACAGGCCTTGGGCCGAGAGGTCTTTCTGCACCTGACCACCATTATGCCCCGCACCTGGGTGCTCGACCCTGCGCCAGTCCCTCCCTCCGCCACAATTCCCGGATTAACGATCGGTGGACGGGCCGTGACGAACTGGCGCGATCTGGCCACGGCCACCCAGAAAGAACGGCATCTCGTCATCAAGCCCTCTGGCTTCTCCGAACTCGCTTGGGGCAGCCGCGGCGTATCGGTCGGGCACGACATGCCACAACACGAATGGGCCGGCGCTCTTGACAAGGCCCTGACCTCATTTCCTCAAACCCCGTATATCTTGCAGGAGTTTCACAAGGGCCGCCTCTACGAAGTCGACTATTTTGATCCGGTCAGCGGGGAGATGAAGCACCTATCCGGTCGCGCCAGACTGTCCCCCTATTATTTCGTGACTGGCGAAACGGTGGAACTGGCTGGTATCCTCGCAACCATCTGCCCGGCGGACAAGAAAGTGATCCACGGAATGAAAGATGCGGTGATGGCGCCCTGCGCGACCATGATGAAGGCCGAACACTGAGCGATGAACGCCCAGAACTTTTCTGCTCAGCATGCATCGTTGATCGTTCAGCGTTAACAATATGTCTGTAACTCTCTATCATGTATCTTGGTGCCCCGACTGCGACGTTGTCCGCCGGAAACTGGCAGACCTCCAGCTCGAATACGAGCAGATCATTGTGCCTGACGTTCGTTCAATGCGAAAAGTCGTCCACGAGGTCTCCGGTCAATACTATGTTCCCGTCCTCAAGGATGGGGATCTCGTGTTGACGGAGCCCGAGGACATCCTCGATTATCTGGGCAAGACCTACGGCCAGGAACGGATCGCCGGTAGCTAAGTGCCCCGGCAAGCCTACTGATCCATTCGGCAGCAAAGGAGACCGGCATGGAAGCATGGAGACGCATACTCGCCAACAGTATCGTGAAACCGAAAGACCTGGCGGAGCGACTCGGCGTCGACGTAAAAAAAATCGAAGCCATCGTGGGCGACTATCCGATGCGCATCACCCCCACGGTACTAGGGACGATTAAAGAAACAGGGGACGCCATCTGGAAGCAGGTGGTCCCAGACATCGCCGAGATGGACGACTTCGACGCGGAAGACGATCCGCTCGAAGAAGATCTCATGAGCCCCGTCCCGCATCTCGTCCATCGCTATCCAGATCGCGTGCTGCTAATGGTGACGAACCAGTGCCCGATCTATTGCCGCTTCTGCACGAGAAAACGGCTGGTCGGAAAACCGGGCTTCCTCAAAAAAGGCGAACTCGACCAGGCCATCGCCTACTTGCGCGCACATACCGAAGTGCGCGACGTCATCCTCTCCGGTGGCGACCCCCTGCTCCTGCCAGATCATCTGCTGGAACGGATTCTCAAGGCTCTGCGGACGATCCCGCATCTGGAATTGGTTCGCCTCGGCTCGCGGGTACCCGGCACCCTACCGGAGCGGATTACCCCGGAGCTCTGCGCCATCGTCAAGAAATACCATCCGATCTACATGAACCTGCATTTCAATCATCCGGACGAACTAACACCGGCCGTCAAAAAAGCCTGTGGAATGCTGGCTGATGCGGGTGTTCCGCTTGGCGCACAAACCGTGCTACTCAAAGGGGTCAACGACGATCCGGAAATCATGAAACGATTGATGCATCAGCTCCTGCTCGCGCGTATCAAACCCTACTATCTCTACCAAGCGGACCTGACCAAGGGTACGAACCACTTCCGCACCACCGTCGAAACGGGGCTAAACATCATCAAGTCACTACAGGGCCACACGAGCGGTATGGCGATCCCCCACTTCGTAATCGACGCACCGGGCGGCGGTGGCAAGATCCCCTTGCTCCCCGGCGACTATATGGTGCACATGGATGCCGATGGAGTCCTGTTGAAAAACTATGAGGGCAAGGCCTTCCATTACCCCCAACCGAAACTGGGAGCGACGCGCGAGCTGCCGATGGTCAGCGCCGGGCCTTCACTGAACGCTTGTAGTAATGGAGAACACGACGACCTGTGAGCACCCGATCCACGCAGGGCATTTTGCCCTACCAGCAGATTAAACAGCTGATCGCGAGTGGCGCCATCCAGGCCCACGTGCCGATCGAAGAGCGGCAAATCCAGCCGGCCAGTCTCGATCTGCGTCTCGGGCGTAAGGCCTACCGGTTGATCAGCAGCTTCCTGCCGGAGCTGTCAGAAATCACGAGCCGGCTGAACATCTTGGATTTCTACCAATCCGATCTCGTGATGTACGAGATGGACCTGACCGAGGGGGCTATTCTCGAAAAGGGCCACGTCTACTTAGTGCCACTGCTGGAACGGGTGACCTTACCCAGAACCATCCGAGCGCGGACCAATCCCAAGAGTACAACCGGACGGCTGGACGTCTTTACCCGAGTCGTGACGGATCTCAACACCGGGTTCGACGAAATCCGCGCTGGCTATTCCGGCCCCCTCTATCTGGAAATCGTGCCCCGCTCGTTCACGATCAAGGTGAAGACCGGCTACGCACTTAATCAAATCCGCTTCATACGTGGCGACGCCACGGTACCGGACCGGTCGCTTCAGACCCTCCACAAGCGGGAGCCCCTGCTCTATCACAACCTCCCCACGAAACAGGCGCTGCCCCCCTGTGACTTCCGAACGGATCGCGGCCTCTTTCTCCGCATCGATCTGAAGGGAGACGACCGCAGCGCCTCGCCGATTATCGGATACCGGGCAAAGAAGAACAGCCACGTCATCGATCTCTCGAAAATCGGTCACTACGCGGCGCTCGACTTCTGGGAGCCCCTCGACCGCCACCGCCAGGACAGCCTTCTCCTGGAGCCGGAAGAGTTTTACATCCTCGCGTCGAAAGAACGGATTCGCGTGCCGGCCGGCTACGCAGCAGAAATGGTCGCCTTCGAAGCGGCCTGTGGCGAGTTGCGAACCCATTACGCAGGATTTTTCGACCCAGGATTCGGATATGGCGGCGGCGAGTTGCACGGCACCCAGGTGGTCCTGGAAGTCCGCCCCCACGACGTGCCATTCCTGATCCACGATGGACAAACCTTCTTCAAGGTTGTATACGACAGAATGCTCGCGCGGCCCAGCCAGCTCTATGGCGCAGCACTCGGGTCCTCTTATCAGCGCCAAGGTCTGACCCTGAGCAAACATTTCAAGGTATAGCCGGATGCCACTATACCCGTGAAACGTATCGCCTCAAACGTCGTTCGTTTCAGGAGCGACAAGGAGACTGTTTGAGCCCTAGGGGTCACGTGTATCGAAACAACTCACTCGGCGACGCCTCAATTAGGAATTAGCTAACTATGCCGCCAGAACCAACCAACAAGCCGGTACGCCCAAGCTCAGAGGACGACTCCGACAACGACAACCAGATGCGTGTCGCCGGGATGATCGTGGGGACCGCCCTTATTTTCCTCGGTTTCCTGGACGTGTTTCTCTCGATCAGCGGGGGATTCGAAATCGACGTCATCCCCCTCTTGATTTACTTCGGCGGGATCGCCGTCTGGGCCAATGCTGTCGTCGAAAATATGACGCTCCGCTATAGTATGATCGGGGTCTCCCTCCTGCTTGCCGCCATCTTCTTCCACTATGGGGAAGTCCTCTTCTGGCACAAGCAAGTGGTGTTTTGGGTCACGATCGTTGTGGTCATGTATCTTATGTTTAACGAACCAAAAGAGCCTGCCTAGTAACCATGGCGATGACGATTTCCGTCATCATCCCTACGCTGAACGAAGCGCGGACGATCATGGCCACCATGGCACAGACCGCAACCCTCGGCTTCGATGAGCTCATCGTCGTCGATGGAGGCAGCAGCGACGAGACGTCCACACTAGTCGAATCATACCGGCTCAGCATTCAAGGCTCAGCCCTCAGTCCGATTCGACTGGTGACTGCTCCCCGCGGACGGGCCAGCCAGATGAACGAAGGCGCGAAGGCCGGGCGCGGTGACGTCCTTCTTTTTCTCCATGCTGATACGCAACTCCCACAGGATGCAAAGGCCTCCATCGAGTCAACGCTGGCCAACCCACGGATAGTAGGAGGACGGTTCGATGTCCGATTCGATCAGACATCAATCTGGGGCAGCATCATTAGTCACATGATGAATTGGCGATCGAGGCTGACCCGCATCGCCACCGGCGATCAGGCCCTGTTCGTGCGCCGTCCCATCTTCGAACAAATGGGAGGGTTTACCGACCTCCCTCTGATGGAAGATATCGACTTCTCCAGCAGGCTTAAACGAATGGGCCCAACAGCGGCCCTGACCTCGCCCGTCACCACGTCCTTTCGGCGCTGGGAGCAGCAGGGCCCTTTACAGACAATTCTCTTGATGTGGGGGCTCCGACTCCTGTACTGGATGGGCGTCAGCACTCATACCCTGCATCGATGGTATAGATGGGTACGATAAATCATGAATCCGCCTATCGCTCAATCATCTGACAATGCTCACGCCGCCCTAGTCATCTTCGCCAAGGCTCCGATCCCCAGCGAGGTGAAGACGAGGCTCTGCCCGCCACTCACACCGGATGAGGCGGCCACCCTACATGGCAGCTTCGTCCTCGACATGCTGGAACGGTCCAAACTTGCCGTCGCGAAACTACAGCTGCCCTTCCACCGGTACCTGGCCTGCACCCCCTCATCAGAACTAGTCTTCTTTAAAATCATGGAAGAACGGCAGGGCGTCCGCCTCTTGGATCAAGTAGGCGAAGACCTTGGCCAACGGTTGCACCACACCTTTGCTCACCTCTTCGCCAAGGGCTACAAACAGGTGATCATCGTGGGAACCGACGTGCCCACCTTGCCCCTGTCGGTCTACCAAGACGCTCTCACGTTGCTGGGCCGCGCGGATCTGGTCTTGGGACCGGCCCTGGATGGTGGCTACTACCTCATCGGCCTCAAACAACCAGCCGAGAAACTCTTTGCCGGAGTCCCTTGGTCCACCGATCAAGTCCTTTCCGTCACACAACAGCACGCCAAGGCCTTAGGGTTGTCTATTGGACTCACCACCCCCTGGCGTGACGTCGATACCATCGCGGACTTGCAGGCGCTCATCACCGAAGGTCAAGAGGACGACAAGAAGCCCAAGCAAAACCGAGTCTTTTCGATGAGAACAACTGGCACCTTGCAGCTGCTCGCAACCAGACTGAAATCGAGATAGTGACAGTGAAACGATGAACGCTGATCAAGCATACTCTTCAGTTCATCGTTCCTCATGCTGCACTCAACGTGAATAAGGAGACCGAAGATGGCGGAGCGAGTGGCGCTCATCACAGGCGGGGCGAAAGGCATCGGGCGGGGGATCGCACTCGACCTAGCAGCACAACACTGGTCGGTCGCCCTTTGCTACCGCACGAGCAAAACAGAGGCTACCGCGACAGCCGAGGCCATTACCAAGCTCGGCGGGCGCGCCCTCTCGATTTGCTGCGACGTGTCAGACCCCCGCGCGGCCAAAAGCCTCGTGGCACAGGTCGAACAAGAGTGGGGACGGATTGACGCGCTAATCAACGGTGCAGGCCCCTATCATCGCGTGAATCTGCTCGATGAAACGGTCGAAGGCTGGAACGAGATGTTCGACGGCAACCTCCATCCCATTTTCTATCTGGCGCAAGCCGTCGCGCCCAACATGAAGGCCCGCAAATCCGGCCGCATCATCAACTTCAGCATGGCCAACGCCGACCAAATGATTTCCCAGCCCGACGTCACGGCCCATTACATCGCCAAGGCCGGCGTCTTAATTCTGACTCGTACATTAGCCAAGCTCCTAGCGCCGCACAACATTACCGTCAATGCCATCTCCCCCGGCTTTATTGATTCCGGTAGCGCGCTGCCGGAAGAGCTTGCTGCCATGACTAAGCGCATCCCAGCCGGTTACATCGGAGCGGTGGACGATACAGTTGCAGCAGTCCGCTACCTCCTCAGCGACGAAGCCCGGTACGTTAATGGCGCCAACCTTCAAATCAGCGGTGGATGGGGAATATGACGGGGAGTCTGAGCGCCATTTGTACTCATCGAACGTGCCCATTCAACAAGTGCTCGTTCGATGCGCGCCGTCAAGGGGCACAGCGGATCACCCGCTGACAGGAGTAGGAGGCAAGGGAAACGCTATGAAAGTAGAGCAAACATCGATAGTACACAGTCGATTCGTGCAGGTCCTCCAGCATGAACATCTCACCTGCCTGAATCCCGGATGTGGTGGAGCGATGCACAGCAGGGATCTGTCTCAACAGACAGACAGGATCAAGATCTACGAAGCAGAATGCACACGATGCAGCGTGAAGGAACGAATTGCCGGGAACGAACAGGTCATGCCACCATGGGATAACGCTTCACTCGAACTGATGGCAGACGAACACCTCATGCATCAGCAACCGGCCTGCCCCTTTGACGATACTCCCGTCGTTTTCATCTCCCTCCCCAACCCACGACGCCGCGCCCGCTACCGGCTCTGCTGCTTCTACTGCGGACGCCAAACCGAATTGGACTGGCCACCGGCAGAGAGCAAACGGTGAGGGCCGCGAGCTAGGCCTGCATTCTTCTCTCTCTCGCCTGCTACTTCATAAAATAAGGAGGGCGGCGATTATGCTCTCACTGCATATGTCCAACGAAGGGCTTGGAGGCTCACGAATTGTGCGAGCAGGAGAATGTGGTACGCACCCTTCTCCATCTTCTTTTCAACTATTCTATTTTCCGAATGCTTTTTTCAGCAGCGGCTCCATCTCGCCTTTGGCTGCCATCGGATCCAGAATATCCGTATCACCGTAAAATTGTCCGTCGATGAATACCTTGGGAAGCGTCGGCCAATTGGTCATTTTTGCGAGTGCGTCCCGCTTGGCCGGTTGAGATAAGACGTCGATGAGTTCAAACGGATACCCGTACTTGTCGAAGAACTGTATCGTCTCTCTCGTGAATCCGCACATCGGCATTTGCTTGGTGCCCTTGCCGTAGATCAAAATCTTGTGCGCGGCGACTTCTTTGTTAATTTCTTCTTGAATTGGGTCTGCCATGGGTCGGCCTCCTAGTCTTCAGGTGGTGTTTGGGCTGTTAGTTCAAGGGCATGAATCCGCCCATCTTTCATCGGAACATCTAAGGCCTGATAGATCATGCGGTGTCGATCCAGCAGATTCTTTCCCGCGAAGGCTGTCGAGACCACCACGACTTTGAGGTGATCCATCGTACCAGTCCGGTCTGATACCGTGACTGCGGCATCCGGCATCATCTGGCGCACATACGCTGTCAGAACATCTGGCGTAATCATAACCTCTCCAATCTCAATCTGATGACAATACCCTAGCCTTAGGCGGAAACGCAATTCGAGGCGTCAGAACTGGAAGATCGGCTCTACGGAGAGACCAACCAGACGATAGAGGACCAGTCCGCCAAAAATACTGAATACGAGAAAGATCGCAGACATTTGGCTACGCTGACCGATGAGCCACGGACGAAAGATCTGATAGGAGGAGTAGCAGAAGAAGAGTGAAAAATACGGCGGTAACAATCTGCGGCTTTGTCATGGGTTCGGCGGAAACGGCAGAAAGTCAACAGGCCTATTGGTACCCTTCGCCGCGGAAGTCTTTATTGTCCAGCACCACAACCTGCTTGGCCCTATGCGCGGACAGATCACGGACGCCACCCGGCAGCTTCGGCAACTCCTCAGACCAGGAGGTCATCCCCATGTCCGTCATGCCTTGGAGCTTAGCGCCAATTTCCATCATGAGCACCGGCGTATGGACTTCCCCAATCAACGTCGCCGTCTTCATCAACTGCACGGACTCTGTCACCATCACCTTCGCCTTGATGCGCCCGCTGCAGATCAGCGTGCCAGCCCTAATCGTACCCTGGACCAACCCATCCTCGCCGACAATAACCTGTCCACTCGTCTCAATATCGCCGTCGAGACGGCCATCGATCCGCACCGTCCCCTCGACATGGATCTCGCCTTTTAAGATGACCCCTTTGGCCAGCAGGGTGATGTTGTCATCGCCCGAAAAATCCCTCTTCTTCATACGCCACTCCTCTTTTGTACCTGAATCATTATCCCCGATCTTACACCATTCGGCTGAGCGAGGCCTAGGAGAATCCGAAAGTATACCGAAGCCCCTCCCATAGTCCCCCTCTACAGGCGCAGCGGCGGATGAGCATCGCTCTTAGGGAACTCAAGAAAGGGGGTGAGAGAGGCCCCTCTACGACAACAGGGCAAAACACAATGAGGCGACGAGACCGCTCAAGGACAAACTCATAGAGACCACCCATCGCATAGATTTTTTCAGCCATGCACTCCGATCTTCTGAGGGAGCAGCGAACCGGCCACCATCCCAGCCGCAGCAACAAGAAGCCCAACCAGTTGCGGAGGCCAGATCGAATCAGGCGGACCGAATAGTTCCAGCCCGAGCCAGGCTATCAGGCCAGCCACGAAGGCCCACAGAGCTCCCTGCGTCGTCGCACGCGGCCAAAAGAGCCCAGCGCACAGAGGCACGAAAGCCGTCACGAGTGTGACGTCGTAAGTGTTCACCACGAGTTGATAGATGCTGGCGCTGGAACTCAAGGCGATGATGAGGACGAGGGCAGCAAAAGCCACCACCACCAACCGTATGACTCGCAGCAGTTCCCCATCACTGAGCTGAGGCAGTAGCCCCTTAATAACGTTCTCGCTTAACAGCACAGAAGGCGCCAGTAACGTCGCGCTAGCGCAACTCATCACCGCCGAGAGGACTGCCCCGAAAAATACGATCTGCGCAAAGACCGGCGTATAGTGCAGAATCAGAGTGGGCAGCACCAGCTGAGAGTCCTCGGCTAAAAGATTATTAAACGTCGTCGGATCGATCAGCGTGGCTGCATAGGCCAGAAACATGGGTACGAAACAAAAACAAAAATAGAGCACCCCACCTAAAATCGAGCCCCGCACCGCCGTTCGCTCATCTTTTGCCGACGTGATACGCTGAAACACGTCCTGCTGAGGAATTGATCCAAGCATCATGCTAATCCAGGCGCCGATAAAAGGAATCCAAGCCGCAGCCGTAGCACTGGGAAAGAACTCGAGCTTACCGGCCTGAGCCGCATGGCTGATCACCGCCTGTACCCCTCCGGCCAATCCACTCACAATCGACGTAATATAGAGTAGGCCTCCTATGATTACGGAGATTTGTACGAAATCCAAAATCGCGACGGAGAACATGCCACCGAACGTCGTGTAGGTCAGGACGATCAGCGCGCCGATCACCATCCCGACTGGCTGACTCACCGCCCCCTCCGTCACCACGTTCAGGACCAAGCCCAACACCTTGAACTGCGCCGCCACCCAGCCGAGATACGACGCGGCAATACAGAGAGTGCAGAGCACCTCGACGGTGCGGTTGTACTGCAACCGATAGAAGTCTCCGATGGTCAGGAGATTCATTCGATAGAAGCGTGGGGCGAAGAACAGTCCAGCCAGAATCAAACAGAGACTCGACCCGAAGGGATCGGCCACCACACCGCGCAGCCCCTCCTTCACAAAGGTCGCGGAGATTCCGAGCACCGCCTCTGCACCGAACCACGTCGCAAAGACTGTGGCAATCACGATCGGCAGAGGCAGGCTCCGACCGGCCAACGCAAAATCCTTGGTGTTGTGGACCCGCCTGGCGGCAGCTAGGCCGATCCCCACAGATAGGAGCAAATAGAGAATGACGAATCCAAGAATCATGACATGGCTCAGATGCAGATGTGGCCTGATTCTAACGAGCCGGCTGCAGTGGCGCAATGTCCGATACGGAAGGTCTCAAACGGCCACCTATCTCGTCGCTCGTGACGCATGGTTCCTCTCTAGCTCCTCAAAAGCGCCTATGCCCTATCGCAAAAGCGTATGGTCAGGAGTAAAGAAGGAGGGAGTCTTTGCTATCAGCTATCCGCAAGACGCTGCACGAGGAACGCTTGACTGTCTTTCCGCTAGCAGGTCTTGGGAGCACCTACCAGACATAATTGTCTTGAGCCACGCCGTACCATCGCGCTACCCTACAGCACTCTAGGGCTTGCGATATCAGGTCCACCGCCGTCACATCTAAAGAAAGGACCGCTCATGCGCTTCGTTGTTTCCTGTTTAGTTGCCATGCTTAGTCTGGGAACTTCTACGGCCTTCGCCGTCACCCCAGAGCCCGCGAACGATGAACAAAAACCCTCTATGCCTTGGGCCTCGCCATCAGCCAATCGCTTGGGGCCTTTAACTTGAACGAGTCCGAACTGGAACTCGTGAAATCCGGTATCACCGACGGCGTCTTCAAGAAGACTCCGAAAGTGGACCTCCAAGCTTTCGGCCAGAAGATTCAGCTGCTGCAACAGGCCCGCGCCTCAGTCATCGCAACTGCAGAGAAGAAAGCGGGAGCCGCCTTCCTCGCGAAAGCCGCAGCAGAGCCTGGCGCCAAGAAAACCGAGTCCGGTGCGATTCTCACGATGATCAAAGAGGGAAAAGGTGCGACCCCGAAAGCCACGGACACGGTCAAGGTGCATTACCACGGCACCCTCACAGATGGCACCGTGTTCGACAGCTCTGTCAAACGCGGCGAGCCAGCCACGTTCGGCTTAAACCAAGTGATCAAGTGCTGGACCGAAGGGGTGCAGCTGATGAAGGTCGGCAGCAAGGGGAAGCTGACCTGCCCATCGTCTCTTGCCTATGGCGACAAAGGTGCGCCTCCGACGATCAAGCCAGGCTCGACCTTGGTATTCGAAGTCGAACTCTTGGAAATCGTCGCAGCCAAGTAATTCGATCCGATAAGCTTCATGAGGCCGGGTGAGACAAGGTCTCTCTCGGCCTCATTTTTTCACTGCACGCATCCATTCCTATACCCTCCCCTATTGCAATGCCCAGCCAAGCGAGGTCCTGCTGAGTGCGCGCGCTCCGTGAGCAAACAACGCTCTCTACGCCCTCGTACCCCACCCCCTTGTAGTTCAGTCCTTTACCCCGTACACTTGCCTCTTCGCGATCCAGTCTGGCCTGAATAGTCCTGCCCGATCGTTCACTAGCAGACTCAGTTAATTTATCCATTCGGACGCTAGAGTTATGCCACCTACAATTCTCCTGAGCTGCGAGTCCATCACCAAAACCTATGGCGTGAAGCCGTTGTTTTCTGACCTATCAGTCGGGCTAGCCGAAGGCGATCATGTCGGGTTGGTGGGACCCAACGGCTCCGGCAAATCAACCTTACTAAAGATCATGGCAGGACTCGAAGAGCCGGATGAGGGTACGAGATCGATGCGCCGGCAGCTCCGCGTCGGCTACGTGCCGCAAGAACCGCTATTCGACGGTACCCATACGATTGAAGAAGTCCTCGCGCAAGTCCTCATCGACGAAGGCCTAGACCCCCATGAACATAGCAGCCGCACTGCCGCAACCCTCAGCCTCGGCGAGTTCCGCACAGCAGACCAGTCCACTGCCTCACTTTCAGGAGGCTGGAAGAAACGTCTAGCCATCGTCCGTTCGCTGATGCTGGAACCGGACGTCCTGTTAATGGACGAACCAACTAACCACTTGGACGTGGAAGGCATTCTCTGGCTAGAACGATTACTTCGAGCCGAAGCCCGCGCCTTTCTCGTCGTCAGCCACGACCGTCGTTTTCTAGAAGCCGTCACGTCGAGGATGATCGAAATTAATCGCAGCTACCCGAACGGGGCCTTCGAAGCCAAAGGCAACTATAGCGCCTTCCTAGAACAGCGGGATGCGGCCCTGCACGCGCAAGCCAACTATGAAGCCTCCTTGGCCAACCGGGTCCGCCGCGAAGTGGAATGGCTCAGGCGCGGCCCCAAGGCCCGCACGACCAAAGCCAAATCGAGGATCGATTCAGCGGGCCGCTTGATCGAGGAATTGAGCAGCGCGGAAGCCCGGAAAGATCTCGGGACGGCGGGTATCAACTTCACCTCATCGGGGCGCCGGTCCAAACAGCTGGTCGAAGCTACGCAACTCTCCAAATCGCTTGGCAACCGGCCAATCATAACGAACCTCGACCTGCTGCTCGGACCAAACCAGCGGATCGGCTTGCTGGGACCGAACGGTAGCGGTAAGAGCACACTGCTCAAGCTCATCGCCGGAACCCTCAAGCCGGACTCCGGTACCGTCACCCGCGCGGACAAACTGCGCGTAGTCAGCTTCGAACAGCACCGCGAATCACTAGACCAATCCATCTCGCTCCGTCGGGCCCTTGCTCCCTATGGTGACTCGGTCGTCTATCAAGACCGAGAAGTGCATCTCGTCTCCTGGGCAAAACGCTTTCTCTTCCGGTCGGAACAGTTGGATCTCCCCGTCTCCCGTCTCTCCGGAGGCGAACAGGCGCGGCTCCTCATTGCGAGACTGATGCTCCAACCGGCCGACCTCCTGATTCTGGACGAACCGACGAACGACTTGGACATTCCGACACTCGATGTCTTGGAAGACAGTCTCGTGGAGTTCCCCGGCGCCTTGATGCTGGTGACGCACGATCGATGGCTCCTGGACCGAGTCTCCACCGTGTTGCTCGCACTGGACGGCACAGGCCAGACCGAATGGTTCGCCGACTATGCGCAATGGGAATCGGCGCAAGAACGGAAGACGGCAGAAGAGAATCGGGCGGCAAGCTTACGCCCCTCCAAGGCCTCCCGCGCTGAGCCAGACGCGACTCCAAAGGCGAAAAAGACAGGCCTCTCCTATCGCGAGCAAAAGGAATGGGCGAAAATGGAACAGCGCATCCTCCAGGCGGAGGAAACTATCGCGACCTGTCAAGCCGCCGTAGAAGATCCCGCCATCGCCTCCAATGCAACGGCATTGCAAGAACGGTCCACCGCGCTGGAAGCAGCCAAGACCGCCGCTGAACGGCTCTATGCACGCTGGACGGAACTCGAGGGCAAACAGACTGAATCAGCAGGACAGCCCCACGACTAGCGGCGGTCAATCATCATGCCTATCTGGTCTGTCTGGTTCATCTCGTGGGTCTCGTCCAACTAAACAGACTAGGCAGACCGAAAAGGCCAAATGAACAAGACAAGCTCGCGAACGGGTTGAGCATCCCGCCCTCGGTGCCTTGCAGGATGCAGCAAATTCTGTACAATGCAGCCATGCCATTTCCCACGTCTCTCTCCTCGCTGTTGCTCATCACCCTCGCCTTGACTGCATCCGGTTGTGAGTCAGCCGACCACGCCCTCGGTGCGGCAAAACGAATTGCTACAGGCCAAACCGGCCAGACCATCATCGATCTCGCTCAGGGGAAAAATCCGGCGCAGATCGCCCAAAAACGTCTTGAGCAATATGCGCGCAATCCCAACGCGTTGCTCCAAGATCTGCAGGAGGCCAAGAAGGACTTGGAGGCCATCCTGGTCGACCTCGGAGTGAATGTCGGAAAGACCTGGGGTAAGGACGAGGTCAAACTACCCGAACAGAAAAAATATGTGAAGTACACCCAGAACTATAAGAGTCGGGCCATCGTCGACTTCGATACGGGCGAGATCCTGATCGAAACATTGGACCAGCAAGACCCTCAGCTCAGTCTCAAGAACGCCGTGATCACAACGATCTTGACGCCCGAGGACCCCCGAGCCGTCGATTTATTCTCCGACAAGGAAATCGTCCTCACTGGCGACAAGACTCCCTACCTCTTCAACCTTATCCACGACCAACAGAATAAACCCGTGCGCACACCGGCAGAAGCCGAATCTTTCGTAACCTATCTCCTTGAAAAGAAATCTGCCACCAGAGCGATTACCCAAGAGGGAACCAAGAAGACGGTCCACTTCGTCAAAATTACGATGGTCTCCAATCTCGCGGCAAAGCAGGCGGACAAATATCGGACGCTGGTTCGCCAGTTCGCGCAGCAATATCAGATCAGCCCCAGCCTAGTCTTTGCCATCATCCGCACGGAGAGCAACTTCAATCCCTTTGCCGTCAGCTCGGCTCCAGCCTATGGGCTCATGCAACTGGTCCCCACCAGCGGAGGCCGCGAAGCCTACCGCAAGGCGAAGGGGCAGGATGTCTCCCCCTCACGGGAGTATCTCTTCGACCCAGCCAACAATGTCGAGCTCGGCGCTGCCTATTTGAATGTCTTGATGTTCAATCAACTGGCACCGGTCACACACAATGTGTCGCGCGAATACTGCGTGATCGCCGCTTACAACACAGGCCCGAGCAACGTGTTCCGGACCTTCTCGCGTGACCGCACGACGGCCGTCGACCAGATCAACAGCCTTCAGCCATCCGGAGTCTACACAAAATTGCGCCAGCATCTTCCGTATGAAGAGACCCGACATTATCTGGAGAAAGTGACCGGCTACCGCAAATCCTTCGTCAACTCAGCCGAAGTCTCTGCCCCATAAGAGACGACGCGCCCTCCTCGTCCCGTTCGTAGCCCCACGGACCTCTCCCCAATTCCATGGACACCTGGTGACGCCACGGCCGCCTGCGCTTCGGACTCGGTTGGGGAGTGATAGCCAAGGGTCGAGGGTTGGCGCTGCCGATTATAAAACGCCTCGATGTATTCAAGATGTTCTGAGTCGCCTCGGCGCGGGTCGCATTGCGTGGATGGTACACGAGCTCGTACTTACGTGCCTCGAAGAAGCTCTCGACAGAAGGATTGTACGATTAGTACTTCACAGTCTTTGCTCTGGCGGATTCTCAGCAGGGGATGTTGACGGCCGGATCGCAGAACACCTGCGGAAGCACTGATGGGCGCATGTACTTGCTGGAAGAATCTTGAGACCCCATTGATCCCTTAATCGGCGGGCCACCCGGCATTCCTGGGAGCCCCTGCCCAGCGGAGCCAAATCTCTTGCCAAAACTTGAACTCGTGGAGAAGCCAACTCCGGGAACCGGGACCAACGTCGATCCAGCTATGGAAACTCCAGCGCCAGACATAACTGGTGGCAACGTAGATTGCGGAGTCTGCCCTGCCTGATTCTGAACCGTAGGAGGAATTGGCGTTTGCGGCGGCGCCTGCCCCCCACAAGGAACAACCAGCAGGCCCAACCACGCAACCAACAAAAAAAAGCGCTTCATGGGATCAACCACTCCCAGAGAGAAGAGCAACATAGGAGGATTCTAACAAGACAGTAGTACCCAAGCAATGCCGAGGACGGTCGGCCCTCAGGCTACGGCTGGAGCAAACAAAAGTCCATCGTACTTCGATTGAAATACGTGTATTACTCGCACTAGGGTGTCGAAGAGCAAATCAACGGAGGAAGAGAAACCAGAGGTAGACCGAACTGATGAGGACCGACCCGAGCATGACAGGGAAGCCGAACCTGAAGAACTGCCAGAAGGAAATGGGATAGCCGGCTTTACGCGCCATGTCCACGATCAAGACGTTCGCGCTCGCACCGATAATCGTGCCGTTCCCTCCCAAACAGGCACCCAGCGCTAGAGCCCACCAGAGTGGCAGAATATCCGGCTGATGCACCAGGGTGGCGTAGTCCGTAATCTCAGGATGCAGCGAGCGGGCCAAGTCCACGATCAACGGATTCATCGCCGCAACATAAGGGATGTTATCCACGAAAGCGGAGAGGAAGGCAGATCCCCAGAGCACCGCCATCGTGGAGCCCGCGAGGTTCCCTTGCGTCATCTCCACCAACTGATGGGCCAAGAAACGAATCACCCCGACCTTCACTAAGCCGCCAACTAGCACGAACAGACCAATAAAGAAAAAGATGGTCTTCCACTCGACATCGGTGAGATAGGACAGTTCCTCGCCATCCTCCGGCTTCCGCCTCGCATGACCGAGCAACATGAAGAGGCTCGCACCAAGGAGCGCAATCGTGGCCGGCTCAAGATGAAGGAGCGAATGGACACCGAACCCCACGTTCACGATCCCCAACAGCCAAAGGCAGCGATACAGAAAGAGCCGATCCGGTACAGCCTCCCATGAATTCAACCCCAGCACCGCCGTGCGGAGATGCGGCGACACGGTCATCGTTCGCCCGAAGATGAACCACAGAGCGGCCACGAATAGAGCCATGATCCCCACTGAAATAGGACCCAGGACCGCCAAAAAGTTGAGATAGCTCAGTACCGCCTTGCTGGCGATCATGATATTAGGCGGATCGCCGACCAACGTCGCCGTCCCGCCGATATTAGACGCAAGCGCTTCGGTAATCAGAAAGGCGATGGGATTAAGTTCCAGCCGCTTAGTAATGGCCAGCGTGACCGGTGCCATCAGCAGCACGGTGGTAACGTTATCGATGATGGCCGAGAGGCCCGCCGTCAACAGGGCCAGCAAGACCAATAGACGGAACGGTTTTGCGTCGGCCTTCTGTGCTGCCCAGATGGCCAAGACCTCGAAAAGGCCAGTCTCCCGGACAATGTTCACGATCACCATCATCCCTATCAGCAGAAACACAACGCCGTAGTCGATGCCAAAATCATGGGAGTAGAAGGCCTCTTCTTGCGACACCACACCAAGCCCAATCATCACCGCCGCCCCGAACAAGGCCACAATCGTCTTGTGTATCCGCTCGGTCATGATGACCAGATAACAGATGCCGAAAATGAGCAGGGCCAGAGATACGGAAGACATGCAATTCCCCTTAGCGCATCAACAAGCTCCCTGAACGAAAGCCTTTCGTTCATAATGGGGAAACTCTCACTGCGATACAATAAAAGTCATGTAACAGGATGTTCAAAAAGGCCGTCAAGATTGGAATCGTGTGACAAGCGGCTAGGAGAAATGGGACTGCTTCTTCGAACAGAACCTGGCCTGCCTCAATCACCGGCTCCTCGCGTCGGGTCCGGTACCGGCTATCCAGCCCTGCTCGCAGCGCAGGGCATCGAACCGCAAGGCAGCGTAATCAGCCCCGACGTAACCGAATCCATGATGGCTGCCGAAGGAAATCGTAGCCGGTGCCGAAACCTATCGGAGAGGCCGTGCGCTAGTGTTCCCCTTCGCCGTCCCCATGGTTGCGGCTTGCAAACCTCTGTAACCACACCTAGCCCCGAACTATGGTAGGCTGCCCTGTGGGCTCTACATTCTCCTTATTCAGTGGTTCACTGGTCCAGCGCTTCCTCTTGGCCGGACTGATCGCCTGCCTGTCTTCACAGCCTGCCTGGGCCGATGCGCCGCGCCTGCCTGTGACCCTGTGGCAGGACGCACCCGAACAGACACCGCGCCCACGAAAGCCTTGGATCATCCACGATCGAGCGATCGCCTTAAACCTCCCCTCGCTGCTGACCTTGAAAGATGCGGCAGCTAGGCCGCACACTCCCCTCTTCATCGAACTCTTCAATGGCCTCCGATATGAGTTGGTGATCGACTCCACCATTTCCCGCAGCAACGACTCAGCCGTGGTGCGAGGACTCCTCAAGCACAGCCCTCACGGGGACTTTATTTTCCATATCAACGGCACCGTCATGGCCGCCACCATCCATATCAGCAATCGACTCTTCAAAGTCGAACATGTGGCCAATGGCCACCACCGACTACTGGAGTTGAATCCGGCAAAGCTCCCTCCGGACTAACGGAGGCGGAGGAAAGTCCACAGTTTCCGCAGACCTGCGGGATAAAGAGATATTGACGTGGTTATCCAGTCTTGATACAGGAACGGGCCCGCACCTATTCATTTGATTATGAGGATTCTATGCCGATGGACGAGATTACCCAAAAAGTCAGCGAT
Organism: Nitrospira lenta; assembly: GCA_945865525.1. GTDB lineage: Bacteria > Nitrospirota > Nitrospiria > Nitrospirales > Nitrospiraceae > Palsa-1315. The sequence goes on from CAMBDY010000004.1 coordinate 19,896, forward strand.
CGTTATGCCAAGGCCGCATCGACGGGCGAGCAGATGTGCTGCCCGACCAGTTACGACATGGCCAATCTCCAATCCTTCATCCCCGAAGAAGTCCTCAAGATTTCCTATGGCTGCGGAACACCGGCGGGGCTGAAGAGCGTGGCCCAAGGGGAAACCGTGCTGGATATCGGATCCGGAGGCGGGATCGACTGTTTCGAAGCCTCCCGGCTCGTTGGCCCCACCGGTCACGTCATCGGGATCGACATGACCGACACAATGTTAGAAATCGCCCAGAGGAACGCGCCGATCGTAGCAGCCAACCTTGGCTACCCTAGCTCTAATATCGAGTTTCGCAAAGGGATGGCGGATGCGATGCCGGTGGAGAAGGGTGCCATCGATCTCATCATCTCCAATTGTGTGATCAACCTGGCTCCGGATAAACGGAAGGTCTTTCAGGAAATGTTTCGCGTGGCCAAGCCGGGGGGACGGTTCACAATATCCGATATTGTGGCCGATCAGCCCGTACCGCAATATTTAATCCATGATTCTGAGAAATGGGGTGACTGCCTCTCAGGGGCTCTGACGCTCACCGACTATATAGCAGGGTTGACAGAAGCCGGTTTCCTAGGCCTTCACCTGATCACGTCCTCGCCTTGGCAGGTAATCGACGGTATCCACTTCTTCTCCGTCACCTTGACCGGCTATAAAATTCCTGCCGCGACGACAGTCTCAACCGTTCGTTACGCCACGCTCCGCGGGCCATTCAGCCGGGTAGTCGATGAACTGGGTACAACCTATTTCCGGGGCGTACCCCAACCAATCACACAGAACGTGGCCACGCTCTTAAGCCTGGCTCCGTTAGCTGAACACTTTGTCTTGTCTCCGGACCAGCTCTGCCTAGATCAAGCAGATAGCCGATGGACTGCGGTCTATCCAACAAAGGGGCCCTGTCTCTGGCAAGGCCATTTCGCTCTACTCGCAGGCCCCTTCGTCGAAGCAACCGATGACGATCACCATCTCTATCGCCGAGGCGAACCGGTGGAGGTGTGCAACAGGACCCTCACCGTCTTAGAAACAGCAGCCTATGCACCCCATTTCGCAATCATCAATCGAGCAACCCAACGGATGAGCGAGGAAACCGACAGCTGTGCCCCCGATGGGAGCTGCTGCTGAAACATGGCTCTAACCCTGCTAGGGCAACAGAGCCCCCTCGCCTCCCCTGTTGCGCAACTAAAAATTCTCAGAGAGATGACGACCTGTCCCCCCTTCGAGACACAACTCAATCGCATCGGCCTCCTCCCGCTTCGCGCTACGGGGATTACTGTTTTTCAAATCAATGTCGGGAAACTCTGCAATCAGACCTGCCGGCACTGCCATGTCGATGCAGGGCCTGACCGGACCGAGAGCATGTCCCGTGACACGGCGGAGCTCTGCATTCAAGCTCTCGCGAAGACCGATATTCCGACAGTCGATATCACGGGTGGGGCGCCGGAACTGAATCCCAACTTTCGCTGGCTGGTGGAGCAAGCTCACTCCCTCGGCCGCCATGTGCTGGATCGCTGCAACCTCTCCGTGCTGCTGCTTCCGTCCCAGGCGGATCTGGGCGAGTTCCTGGCTCAACATCGCGTGGAAGTGATCGCCTCGCTCCCCTCCTATCACGCCAGTCAGACTGATGCGCAGCGGGGTGAAGGCGTCTTTAAAAAATCGATCGAGGCATTGCAGCTGCTCAACCGGCTTGGCTACGGGCAACCTGGCAGCGGGTTATCGTTAAATCTCGTCTACAATCCGATGGGGGCTTTTCTTCCCCCGACGCAAGAAGCCATCGAAGCACAGTTCAAAAAAGAACTGCTGGCTCAACAAGGCGTCTCGTTCAACCACCTTTACACGATCACCAACATGCCGATCAGCCGGTTCCTTGAATTTCTCTTGGAGAGCGGCAACTACGAGCAATATATGGAGCGGCTGGCCAAAGCCTTCAATCCCGCTGCTGCAGCCAGCGTGATGTGCCGCCACACGATCTCAGTGAGTTGGGACGGCAACCTCTACGACTGCGACTTCAACCAGATGCTGGATCTGCCAGTCGATCGGAATATGCCTGCCCATATCCGCGACTTCGATCCGGCTCAACTTGCTCAGCGCCAGATCATTACGAGTAACCATTGCTATGGCTGTACGGCTGGAGCCGGGTCGTCGTGTGGCGGAGTGGTCACAGTATAATCTCGTTACTTCGCTTGATCAGCCAGAAACTCTCGAATGGCCGATGCGATCTCGTCGCGGACGCAGCGAAAGATCCGCCGACGGGCCTCCGCATCTACAACGGCTGCCGGGTCATCGAAGCTCCAATGGATCATTGTCGTCTTGCCTGGCCAGAGTGGACAGCTTTCTTTAGCTCGGTCGCAGACCGTGACCACATAGTCGATCGACTGCGCCGTGTACTCCTCGACATGTTTAGATCGATGCTGTGAAATGTCGATCCCAACTTCAGCCATAGCCTCAACCGATCCCAAGTTCAGACCAACCGGCTTGGTCCCCGCGCTGAAGACTTCGTAACGATCACCTGCCAGATGCCGCAGCCAGCCTTCCGCCATTTGGCTGCGCGCCGAATTTCCCGTACAGAGGAAGAGGACCGACTGTTTCATCCCGTCACCTCACGCCTGAACCAATGCCGCGTTCGGTTGCACATACCACAAACCGACAACATGACCGGCACCTCCACCAGTACCCCCACCACCGTAACCAACGCCGCTCCCGATTCTGGACCGAAGAGCGCAATGGCCGTCGCCACCGCCAATTCAAAAAAATTGCTAGCCCCAATCAAGGCGCCTGGCGCTGCGATTTCATAGGGCACACGAAACCGGCACATGAGGCCATAGGTCAACGATGCATTCAGATAGACCTGGAACAGGATAGGCACCGCGATCAACGCGACATGTACGGTCTTGCCCATAATATTCTGAGCCTGGAAGGCAAAGATGAAGACCAAAGTGAGGAGTAGGGCCAAGATGGTGACTGGAGCGAATCGCGGGAGCAGCACCTCTTCGAGCCACAACTGCCCCTGCTGACGCACGAGCCAAGCCCGGAGCCCCCACCCGATCGTCAGAGGAATCACGATGAAGGCCAGGACCGAATAGAACAGCACATCATAGGGCACGGACAGGGAGGACGCGCCGCTTACCAGCAGACCGACAATCGGGACAAACAACACCAGCATGATGAGATCGTTCACGGCCACTTGGACCAGCGTATAGGCGGGGTCCCCATCCGTCAGGTAGCTCCAAACAAACACCATCGCGGTGCAGGGGGCTGCAGCCAGGATGATCGCCCCGGCGATGTATTGATCAGCTTCGGCTGGGGTCATCCAGGCAGCGAACACGACACGAAAAAAGAGCCAAGCGAGGAACGCCATGGAAAAAGGTTTGACTGCCCAATTGACGAACAGGGTGATGGCCAGTCCAGCCGGGGCAGTCCCAACATGGCGGATCGAGGCGAAATCAACCTTCATCATCATCGGCACGATCATCAGCCAGATCAGCAACGCGATCGGCAGGTTGATATGGCTACCCTGGCCAAACTCCATCGTCCGCAAGGTCTGGACGAGGCCGGGAACCGCCTGCCCGAGCAGCACACCAACAACCATGCAGAGCGACACCCAGAGAGTCAGGTACCGTTCAAAGACATTCAGTTGCTTCTCGACTACCAGCGGCATGCCTTCCATGATCCCCCTCCTAATAAACCATCAATAAATATTGATTGATTGAACAAAAAAAGCTAGCAACGAGGATTGGGGTGACCCCTCTTCCTCATGACCCTAAGCGACGCCACCAACTCCTCAAGCTCTTCGACCGCATCGGCATTAATAGCGTAATAGATCCAGCGGCCTTCGGGACGATCCTGAATCAGGCCAGCATCCTTCAAGACTTTCAGATGAAATGACAGCCGCGATTGCCCAGCCTGCAGGGCATCGGTCAGCTCGCAGACGCAACGTTCGCCATCCTTGAGCTGATCAAGAATATCCAGCCTGGTCTCGTCTGCCAGGGCATGGCATAGTTCAGCAGTTTTGGAGCGATTCTTTCCCGACAACGTAGGCATGGCTCATTATACATCAAGAATTCATGATGGATCAACCCGCGAGGATCCCTGGTTGCGTCGCTTCTGGCAGTCTGCTAGTCTAATCCGGCAAAGTAACGCCACCCTTTATTATCAGGACGATTACATAGCATGGTATACGACCCCAAAGATCCCTGGAGCAAGAAGAGCGACCCCCTTGAGGATATCCTCCGACAGGCCCAGTCGCAGTTCAAGGGCCTGATGCCCTCAAGCGGTATTAGAAACCTCGCCATGGCCGGACTACTGATTTTTCTCGCCTGGCAGAGCGCGTTCATCGTGAGCCCTGACGAAGAAGGTGTCGTCAAACGTTTTGGTACTCCGGTCCGAACCGTAGGACCTGGCCCCCATGTCAAAATTCCTCTTATTGAATCAGTCCTGCAGCCGAAAGTTGAAAAACTCCATCGGATCGAGATCGGGTTCCGGACCGATCGACAGGGCCGCCAGCAAATGCTGGCGCAGGAAGCCCTGATGCTCACCGGTGACATGAACATCCTGGCCATCGAATTCATCGTGCAATATAAGATCAAAGGCTCGGCGAACTATCTCTTCAACGTCGCGGAGATCCATGAAACAATCGGCAAAGCGGCCGAAGCCTCCATGCGCCAAGTAGTTGGCAAGAGCAAGATCGACGAGGCCTTGACGACCGGCAAAGCCCAGATCCAGCAGGATACCATGGTGCTCCTCCAGTCCATTCTCGATCAATATCAGGGCGGCGTCCAAATCGCTGCCATCCAGCTGCAAGATGTCGATCCTCCGGAAGCAGTGGCCGCGGCCTTCAAAGACGTGACCAATGCCAAGGAAGATCGGGAGAAGCTGATCAACCAGTCCCAGAGCTATCGCAACGACATCCTCCCGAAAGCCAAAGGTGAGGCCGCCCAGACGGTCAACCAGGCCAAGGGCTATGCCCAAGCCCGGCTGAACAGAGCTCAGGGTGAAGCCAACCGTTTCGTTGCGACCTTGAAAGAATACAACCAAGCGAAAGACATCATCAGCAAGCGGCTCTATATCGAAACCATGGAAGAGATTTTACCGAATATGGAAAAAATCATTATCGATGGCAAGGCAGGCGACCGTGTGCTGCCCTACCTGCCACTTGAGCGGCTCAGAACCAAAGCCAGCGCCGCCGAGGAGACCAAGCCATGACCAAACAGGGATTCCTCATTGCCATACTGGCGGTCGTCATAGGGCTGTTTTCCCTGGGAGCTTCGCCGCTCTTCATCGTGGACATCACCCAGAATGCGATCGTGGTCCAACTCGGCAAGCCAGTTCGCAACCTCACGGAGTCGGGACTCTACGTGAAGGTGCCGTTCATTCAAGAAGTCACCTACTTCGACAAGCGCCTACTGGATTATGACTCAGACCCTCAGGATGTAATCACACAGGACAAGAAGACACTCCTTCTGGATAACTACGCTAAATGGCGGATTGTCGACCCGCTAAAAGTTTACCAAAACTTTCAAAGCCAGCGGGGCGCGCTCCAACGGTTGCACGACATTATCTATTCCGAGCTCCGGGTCGAACTCGGGCGCCATGACTTACTGGAAATCGTTGCGACCGGCCGCGCTGGCCTCATGACCATCGTCACCCAGCGGTCAAATGAGAAGGCCTCCGCCTACGGGATCGAGATTCAGGATGTGAGAATCAAACGCGCTGATCTGCCTGAGCAGAATGAGAAAGCCGTCTTTGCCAGAATGCAAGCAGAGCGGGAACGACAGGCGAAGCAGTACCGGGCGGAAGGGGCTGAGGAAGCCCAGAAAATCCGTTCAGAAGCAGAAAAAGACCGCGAAATCCTTCTGGCTGAAGCCTATAAGGAATCGGAAGAACTGCGGGGCGCGGGCGATGCCAAGGCCTTTAAGGTCTATGCCGATGCCTATCGACAGGACCCACACTTCTTTGAGTTTACCCGTTCGATGGAAGCCTACAAGAAAACCTTCAAAGACAAGTCCACCATGGTAGTGAGCCCGGACTCAGAGTTCTTCCACTACCTGAAGCGGCGCTAGCGGTTAGGATAGACCCACCACTTCTCCCGTCGCTGGGTTGATGCCAATCCGCTCCCCTGCCGGCCTCTTGGGTAGTCCAGGCATGAGCTGGATGCCGGAGCAAACTGCCGTGAGAAAGCCCGCCCCCGCCAACATTCGCACCTCCTTAATCGGCAACGTAAACCCAGTTGGGCGCCCCTTCAAGGCAGGATCGTGCGACAAAGATAGCGGCGTCTTGGCTATACAGATAGGGAGATGATCAAGCCCAAGCTGCTCTGCCATCTCGATATCCTTTTCCGCTGCTGCATCAAACGATACGCCAGAGGCCCCATAGATCTCTGTGGCAATGGTCTGGATCTTCTTCTTGATCGGCCACGCCACATCATAGAGATGCCTGAACGACGACGGTTCCTCCGTAGCCCTGACGACAGCCTGCGCAAGGGCGTCCGCCCCCTTGCCTCCATCGGCCCAATGAGTCGAGACTGCGGCACCTGCCGCTCCGACTTGGCGAGACCGCTCACGGACCCATTCCAGCTCAGCCACCGGATCGTCCACAAATGCATTGACGGCTACGACCACTGGCACCCCATGGGCCTTCACATTTGCGATATGCTGTTCCAGGTTCGCAAAGCCTTTGGCTAGGGCCTCCTGATTCGGCCCCGTCAGCCCTGCCGGAAGCGGAGTCCCGACCTTGACCGTACCTCCGCCACCGTGAAGCTTAAGAGCCCGAAGGGTCGCCACCACCACGGCCACCGCTGGCTTGAATCCTGAAAGGTGGCATTTGATATTGAAGAACTTCTCCGCCCCGAGATCGCTACCGAATCCGGCTTCCGTCACGACATAGTCGGCACAACGTAGGGCAATGGCATCTGAAATAATTGAACAGTTTCCATGGGCGATGTTGCCGAACGGACCCGTATGCACGAAGGCTGGGGTCCCCTCCAGCGTCTGCACCAAATTCGGCAGCAGCGCCTCTTTGAGCAAGACGGCCATGGATCCGGCACAGCCAAGCTCTTCTGCCCGCACCGGCTTCCCCTCCGCCGTAAACCCAACGATGATCTGCCCGAGCCTACGGCGCAAGTCGGCATGACTCGAAGCCAGGGCCAGTATCGCCATGACTTCGGACGCTTCCGTGATCACAAACTGGCCTGTGCGGCCTGCGATCCCCTCTCCCATCGAGACCTGCCGGAGCGAACGATCGCTGATCCCCAAGGTCCTGGGCCAAGTGATCCGATTCGGATCGATTCGTAGGTCATTGCCGTGAAAAATATGATTATCGACAAAAGCCGAGAGAAGATTATGGCTAGCGGACACGGCATGGGCATCGCCGGTCAAATGGAGATTGATCTCTTCCATGGGCAGGACTTGCGCCCTGCCTCCCCCCGTTCCTCCTCCTTTGATCCCGAACACCGGCCCCAAGGAGGGCTGCCGGAGCGTGACGGCCGTTCGATGACCAAGGCGGGAAAGACCCATGGCAAGCCCGATAGACGTGGTCGTCTTGCCTTCTCCGAGCGGGGTCGGATTGATGGCCGTCACGAGCACATACCGGCCGAGACGTACAGACTTGAGCCGCGCAAGCACAGCCAGGGAGACTTTTGCCTTCAGCCTTCCGTAGGGCAATAGCTCGTCGGGTAGGATACCGAGCTGATCGGCAACATCCTGAATAGGACGAGCCTTCACGGATCGGTTGATCTCAATGTCTGTCATAGATTGAGTACGAAGAGGATCGCTATCCCGTCCTTGAAGACAGTATAGCATGAGAACTGAGGCGGGGCAGGACAGGGGCAGGTCAGGATGGCGAAGAAAGAGGAAGGTGGAACGACTATTCAAGAATATAGTTGACCGGGTCCAGCGCCTGGCCATCTACCCTGACGCTGTAGTGGAGATGGGGGCCTGTAGAACGACCGCTGCTGCCGACGAGGCCCACAACTTCTCCGCGTTTCACACGCTGCCCCGCTTTGACAAACGACTTAGCCAAGTGGCCATAAAGGGTGTCGATACCGAATCCGTGGTCCAGCCTCACGAAATTACCGAGCTCAGAGTCGAACCCGACCCTCGTCACTCGCCCTTGGGCAGAAGCCTGAACTGGCGCATTGGGAGCCGCTCCGATATCTAACCCGTCATGCCAAGCTGGTTTTTCCGTAAAGGGAGACACTCTTGGACCATAACCGGATGTCACCCAGCCCTTTACGGGCCAAATAGAGGGAGTAGCAGCCCAGCGGAAAGACTTGGCCTCGGCGGCGATCGACAGCTCCTGGAGAGTCCGCTCCTGCACTGTCGCCTCTTTTAACAACCACTCGAGGCTATTCTTGATCGAGGCGATCATCTCATGCCCGATGGGACCATTCGAACCGGTTGGGAGGCTCTCAGCCGGATAGGCTGATTCAGTGGAGCCGAGGATCAGTTTACCGGCATCACTCTTCTGAGTCTTTTCAATGGCAGGCCTACCAGTCCCCACTGGGAGGGAAATATCCTCACCGCCTCGCCCGTTTACGATGTCCCCTGTCTTAGAGACGTCAATGCCCAGCATGACCCGGAGTCGTTGATTGACCTCCTTCATGCTCGTCAAACGCTTCTTCAAGTCGTTAACGGCCGTCGAAAAGGCTGCCGTCTGCTCCCGCGAACTCATCACCTCCGCTTGAAGCCCAGCAAGCTCCCAAACTTCGTGGGTTCTGATCACATAATGCGAGATGACCAGCACATCCAGCAACGCAAAAATAGACAGTCCAATCAACACTTTATGGGCAATCTTACGAGAAAAACTGACCCGTAACGGCTTCGCCGTTGAGCCTCGAAAGAGCACAACGGTGTACGCGTCGTGATTTTCTGTGCCGTTTCCTTGTTCCATAATTTCTACCCCCTAATCAGAGCGGGGCCTTCCTACGTCCTTGCGAGTATCAGGCAACTGTACAGAGCCAAGGCACTTGAGTCAACCTGTCTTCTCCTTGAGACAGCAATAGAGCCAGATACCACAATTAGCTGTGCGTCGTATCGGCAACCCATGCTAGATATCGACTAAGCCCTGCACTAACCGATAGTGCAATAATCTCGGGAGTCTCATAGGAATGCAGTTCTTTGATCGCCTGCTCAAGAGCCGGATACTGAGCTTTCGTCGACTTCAAGATGATGAGAGCTTCCCGCTCTTTCACAATCTTCCCCTTCCAGCGGTAAATCGATTGCATCGCTGGAACAATATTCGCGCAGGCCGCCAAGTTGGTGCTCACCATCGCGTTGGCAATCTTAACTGCCTCTTTCTGGTTTGCCACCGTGACAAGAATAACCTGCACTTGCCTGGACGCGGTCTTCATACGTGGCGTAGCCATACAGGACCTTTCCGCTTCGCACTGGCTGTCACCCTCTTGCGTCGCACTGAAGCAATTTCTGGACTAGGCTGCACGTGAAATCACAATGCCCCACACCCAGCAATTCGCGACATGTATATGCGCCACAGATCGTTGGCCTCACCTATACCGGAACAGATCAACACAACTGCCCCCTGAGGCATGGATGACAAAAAATGCACAGCCGATATCTCGATATCTTGCTTGATGAGCCAAAGTGACCATCCGTTGATTGACAGCCTTTTCTCTCCTCGCATATGATGCCCCCAGATAAGGAGGCCACGCAATGGGTTTTGCCATTTCCCCGAAAGAACTAAAAGCGCGACTCGACAAAGGCGACAAACTGGTCCTAGTGGATGTGCGTGAGGATTGGGAATACTCACTCGCAAAGATAGATGGTTCGACCCTGATTCCCCTCGGAACCCTTCCGCAGTCGCTGGCCAAGCTGAGCCACGATTCTGAAATTATTGCCATCTGCCACCACGGCATGCGAAGCGCCGATGCGACGAACTTCCTGCTTCAACAGGGGTTCCCGAATGTGAAAAATTTGGTAGGTGGAATCGACGCCTGGGCAACTCAGGTCGATGGAACCGTCCCTCGCTACTAGGCGGACTCCGTCTGGGTGGGCGGTCCATGCGTTCCGCTTTCTCTCGCCCGCACAAGCATGGCTAGCCCATGCGCTCGCGGAAATAGTCGACGGTAAGCTTAAGCCCTTCACTCAGTTCAGTTCTGGGTTCCCAGGACAATTCTTGGCGGATCTTGCCGGGGTCAATCACGCTCCGCGCCTGCTCGCCCTTCTTAGCCGGCCCATGCATTTCCTTGCTGGTTGAATGCGTGTGCGTGATCAGTAGCTGCATCAAGTCGTTGATCGAGGTTTCTTGCCCCGTCCCCACATTGTAGGTGCCTTGGGTGTCCTGATCCATCGCTGCAAGAGTAGCCTCCACCACATCCTCGACATAGACGAAGTCTCTGGTTTGACGGCCATTCCCGTGAATGATCGTTTGTTCGTTATTCAGCAGCTTCTGAATGAAGATCGCGATGACACCAGCCTCTCCATCAGGATCCTGACGTGGCCCATACACATTGGCATAGCGAAGATTCACCACCTGAAGCCCGCTCACCCGTTGGTAGTAGGAGAGATATTGCTCCCCACATAGCTTGCTGATACCGTAGGGCGACAGAGGCCTGGTAGGGTGGGACTCAGAAGCAGGATAGACCTCCTGCTCGCCGTAGATCGCCCCCCCAGAAGACGCAAACACCACCTTCCGTACTCCATGCTGGAGGGCCTGCTGCAACACATTTAACATGCCCAACACATTGACCTGGGCATCGAAAGCCGGATCTTCCACCGATTTACGGACATCCATCTGCGCCGCAAGGTGCATCACGACATTGGGCCGTTCATTGCGAAACACCCTCGCAAGCCGCCAGCTCTGAATGTCCATCTTACAAAAGCGAGCAGCAGAATTGAGGTTTTGCCGCTTTCCCGTGGACAGATTATCCACGATGACAACTTGATGCCCTTCCTGGAGCAAGCGATCAACCACATGCGAGCCGATAAAGCCGGCCCCGCCCGTCACCAGCACCTTCATGGCTATCTCCATCGCCAACGCATCATCGCGATCATCGCTCCACCACAGACCCGTTCAGGCTGTCATCCCGCGCGTAAAGCCCACCAGGATCTCACGATTACCTTTTCGCCCGATCACCGGAGAGTCGAGCACACCTTTCAACTGAAACCCCAACTGAATCGCATGGGCAATGACCTTGTCCGTCACCGCTTCGCGCTGCGCATCGTCCCGCACAATTCCCCCTCGCCCCACCTGCCCCTTGCCGACTTCAAACTGGGGCTTCACCAGTGCCACAACTGTTGCGTCACGATTAAGGAGACCAACAACCGCTGGCAGCACCAAGGTCAAAGAAATAAAGGAGACATCGATCACAGCTAAGTCGATCGGCTCAGGGACCGTGGTACGGTCAACATACCGAATATTGGTCCGTTCGAGCAAGACAACACGCGAATCCTGCCGCAGCTTCCATTCGAACTGGCCGTACCCCACATCAACGGCATAGATCTTAGCCGCGCCCCGCTGCAACAAACAATCGGTGAACCCGCCGGTCGAACAGCCGACATCCAAGCCAATCGTCCCACTGGGATCAATCTGAAAAGCATCTAGCGCCGCGGCTAACTTGTCGCCCGATCGGCTGACAAACAATGCAGACTGCGCGACTTCAATTCGTGCATCCAGCGGCACCAGCTTCGCAGGCTTGTCCACCATCATTCCCTCCACCAAGACTCCCCCGGCCAGCACCGCTCTGGCCGCAGCCTCACGGCTGGGCACCAGACCCTGCAACAGCAGCACACGGTCCAACCGCTCTTTGGAAATACGAGAAGGGGATGACATAGGGCTTAGGAACGCACAGCTAGGCGTGGAGGTGGGCCGAGAGGCCCCTTTCAGAAAATCTAGGAGGACGGCTCATCGGGTTCGTCATCTGAGGAAAAGGCATGGATGCGCTTCTTACCGTTCTTGTCTTGCACGAGCACTTCGACTTTATGTTCGGCTTCTTCGAGAATCTTGAGGCAATTCTTGGAGAGACGAATACCCTCCTCGAAGATCCTGAGGGATTCGTCCAGCGGAAGATCGCTTTTCTCCAACTCGCCAACAATCGCTTCCAACCGCGCCATGGCCTGCTCGAATTTCACTGCTGCCACAATATGCCTCGTGATCTATAGGTAGAGAGAACTATTATACTCGACCACCCCTCGATTTCAAACTGAGGAATCGTCTACGATCCGCGTGGCCCTACAACGCAAACGCCCACTCGCCAATTGCGCCTCCAGCTCCTGTCCCACCTCCACATCACTCGCTCGGTGAAGGATCTGACCGGCCGGAACCGTCTGAAGGATACTATAGCCCCGGCCAAGGACCGCCAGGGGACTCAGGGTATTGAGCTGCGCCAGCAACGCATGAACCCTGTGACGATGCTGAACCAAAATCCCTCCCATCTGCCCTTCGAGACGCTTCGAGAATTGCGGAACCGTCGCCAGCCCCTGCTTGATCGCGAGAATGGGATTGAGACCAGAAAGATCACGCTGCGCCTCATGCACCCGTTCACGCCCAGCTGTGAGCAGATGCTGAAGCAACTCGCACAACCGATCCATCATGTCATCGGTCCGTTGTGCCGCATCCTGAAGACGGAACCGCACCTCCGTCACCCCTCGAATGCCGGCGTCCAACCGTTGCCGCTCGAACGCGCAATGCCGGAGCATCATCTGCCCCGTACGAAGTGTCAGCTCCCGCACTCGCTCCACGATCTCAGCCAGCACCGGCACGACCCTCTCGGCTGCCGCCGACGGGGTCGGCGCTCGAAGGTCGGCGACAAAGTCGGCTAGCGTCACATCGATTTCATGCCCGACCGCCGAGACCACCGGAACGTGGGATGCGGCAATGGCGCGTACCACGATCTCCTCGTTGAAACTCCAGAGATCTTCCAGCGATCCGCCACCTCGCCCGACAATGATAACGTCTACGGAACCCCAGTCATTCAAGGTAGCCAGCGCATCGGCAATTTGACGCCCAGCACTTTCCCCCTGAACTTGCACCGGAGCGATCAAGACATGGAGCCGCGGCCAACGGCGCCTGAGCACGGCCAGGATATCCCGAATAGCTGCGCCGGTCAGCGATGTCACTACGCCAACAGTCTGGGGAAATACCGGAATCAGTTTTTTTCTATCCTGATCAAACAGTCCTTCTGCCGCCAACCGCTCCTTTAACTGCTCAAAAGCCAGCTGCAGTGCGCCAACGCCTTTCGGCTCCACCGTATCAAGTACGATCTGATATTCGCCGCGCAGCTCGTAGACCGTGAGCCTCCCCCGCACGATCACCTGCATGCCCTCTTGCAAAGCGAAACACAGTTTTAGCGCGCTGGACCGGAACAGCACCGCGCGAATCTGGCTCGTCTTGTCCTTGAGGGTGCAGTAGATATGGCCAGATCCTGGCGCACGAATATTAGAGAGCTCGCCTTCCAGCCAGATATCGGAGAATTGTTCTTCAATGGAGGAGCGGAGCAGCCCCGTCAACTCCGAAACCGTGAAGACCTGTTTCGGGGGAAGGGACTGAGAAAAGAGGTCGGGGGAACCTGGAAGGCTCGTGATGAGACTCCTTTAATCGATGATGCGAATGCGTTCGATCGACAGCGCCTTCCCGAGTCGCGCATCCAGTTCGATCAGAACGGCGCAGAACACGGTTGGCCCGGATGCGACTTCAAAACGCCGAGGCATTCCGGTCAAAAACTTTTCGATCGCCAGCTCTTTCTTCACCCCGATCACGGAGTGAAGCGGTCCGGTCATCCCAATATCCGTAATGTAGGCGGTGCCTTTCGGGAAAATCTGGTCATCGGCCGTTTGCACATGGGTATGGGTCCCGACTACAGCGACGACCTCTCCGTCCAGATAATGCCCCATCGCCATTTTTTCCGACGTCGCTTCCGCATGCATATCGACAACCACGGCAGCCGTCCGCTTCTTCAACGCAGCCAACTCTTTTTTCGCTGTCTGAAAGGGGCAGTCCAACGTCGGCATATAGGCCCGCCCCATCACTTGGAGGATGCCCAACTGCTCCCCACCGGCTGACTCGACCACCACACTACCAGACCCTGGCGCGCCACTCGGGTAATTGGCCGGACGAAGCAGGCGCGGCTCCCGGGGAAAATAATCAAGAACTTCCTTCTTGTCCCAAGCATGGTTCCCCGTCGTAATGACCGCCAGCCCCATATCGAACAACTCGTCCGCCAACTCAGGCGTAATGCCGAACCCGGCGGCGGCGTTTTCCCCATTGCCAATCACAATGTCAACCTGCCGCTGCGCCACCAGCTTAGGCACAGCACGGGCTACCGCACGGCGCCCAGGCTCTCCGAAAATATCGCCAATGAAGAGGACCTTCACTTGGCATACTCCACATACCGGCTCTCGCGAATCACGGTCACTCTGATCGTACCGGGATAGGTCAATTCTTGCTCAATCTTTTTGGCCAAATCGCGGGACAGTTGAAAAGACTCGGTATCCGTAATATCTTCCGAACGGACAATCACGCGAATCTCCCGGCCTGCTTGAATCGCATAGGCCTTCTGCACCCCTTTAAGCCCCGTAGCCAACGATTCGAGCTTCTCCAACCGCTTGACATAAGTCTCTAAGGCTTCCCGCCGCGCACCCGGTCTAGCTGCGGACAAGGCTTCTGCCGCAGCGACTAGAACGGATTCTGGACAGATCGGCTCCACCTGCTCGTGGTGCCCTGCAATAGCATTAATAATTTTCTCGCTCTCGCCGTACTTCTTGGCGATCTCAGCGCCCAACATGGCATGGGGGCCTTCTTCTTCGTGACTGACGGCTTTCCCGATGTCATGCAACAAGGCGCCCCGTCTTGCCAGCTTCACATCGAGACCCAGCTCCGAAGCCATGATGCCGCAGATATACGAGGCTTCGCGCGCATGATAGAGGTTGTTCTGCCCATAACTGGTTCGATACTTGAGCCGGCCGAGCACTTTAATCAATTCCGGGTGGAAATCCGAAAGCCCTAGCTCGAAAATGATCTTCTCGGCTTCTTCATACATGAGCTTATCGATATCGACTTTGACCTTCTCCACGACCTCCTCGATCCGCGTCGGATGGATACGCCCGTCATGCATCAACCGTTCGAGCGACACCTTGGCGATTTCCCGACGCAAGGGATCGAAGCCCGAGATCACGACGGCTTCCGGCGTTTCATCGATGATCAAATCGATTCCAGTTGCGGCTTCGAGTGCGCGGATATTCCGTCCTTCCCGTCCAATAATCCGCCCCTTCATCGCGTCGTTCGCAATCTGGACGACGGAAATCGTGGACTCGGAGACATAGTCGCGCACCACCCGTTGAATCGAGGAGGTAATGATCTCGCGCGCTTCCCGCTCCGCATTTTCCCGCGCTTCTTCCAAGATCCGCTTGGCCAGCCCAATCGCCTCCAGCCGCGCCTGGCTTTCCATTTCATGGATGAGCTGCTTCTTTGCCTCCTCGGACGTCATCCCCGCGACGCGTTCAAGGGCCTCACAATGCTCTTTCTCCGCTCGCGCGCACGCGGCTTCCTTCACCGTCAGCTTCTCTTCGCACTTCACCAGTTCCAAGTCCCGCTTCTGAAGATCACTGTCCCGCCTGTCGATTACGCTAACTCGTTTTTCGATAGTCTCGTCGCGCTGCAGCAAGCGTTTTTCGGCAATGGCCAGCTCGGCCATCTTCGTCTTCTGCTCCTTCTCAAGCTCCGCCTTCGACTGGAGCAACAGATCTTTCGCTTCCAGCTTCGCTTCTTTGACAATATTGTCCGCTTCCCGCTGGGCATTCTGCACAGATTGGCGGGCCTGGTGTTCCTCTTGCGCCTTCTTGGCAGCGCCTGAGGAACGTCGGATCAATTCAAATAGCCCAACGCCGAGTAATCCCCCAGCGAGTCCTGTCAGTACATACGCAATAATTGAGGTAAAAATTTGACTCACCCCCCTACAATCACAAGATGAGAAACGGCCTGTTCCTCAACCTCATCTTGATACAAGATTAGTCAACGGTCCTATGCTAATGAAGGAAGTACAAACGGAAGATAGGTCTACGGAAGAGGATCGCCCAACACACGGTCGACAGACTTACTCCGAGAACGGACTCCACGGGGATGAAGATCGTGCTGAATTGAGAGAACGAGTCCGTCCCGTGCCAGACAAAATCCACAAAGTGTCTCTGCGCTGCCCCCCCCTCATCCGCATGAGAGAGTTGCGTGCATGAACCGGAAGCAAACGAAAGCTGCCTCCGTGGACCGCACTGCCGGACGGCAGTAGGCACTCCATGATTTTACCCAGCATCTCCAAGAGGTTATACATGAGGAGGACGAACCCATGCGCACATGATCGTTGTCTCAATTTCACCAGCATGACAAACCTACATCTATTCCGCGGTGTCTGCATCATCTTCCCGGATTACTGAACCGGTTTGAGCCTGACCTGATCGTATTCCCTACCGTCGCGTTTGCGACATCCCGATATCTGATTCCTACGATAGCAAGGGGGTCTCCCCTTTGCAAGGAAAATCTACCGGAATAGCGAGGTCGACACCTGCTCCTCGATGGAATCCATGAGCGACGCCATCCGCCGCTCAACATCCGCATCACCCTGCGCCCGCTTGCGTTCAACTTCGAACAACTGATGCGCAAGGTTAACCGCCGTCAGTACGGCAAGCTTCGACGGGGTCGTGGTGTTCATCCCCTCCGCAAGATGGCGCATATGGCCATCCACGAAGCTGGCGAGCCGCCGGATATAGGCCTCGTCCGCTTCGCCACGGATCGCGAACCGTTGACCGTAGATTTCCACATCAATGGTCTTTGTCAATGGCCACCTCCTTGCGTTCCTCAAAGCACTCCAACAACTCCACATCGCCGAGAACTTTTTCGATGCGAGACTTGATGTCGACGCGCTCTTGCTCCCAACGCCGACTCGAATCATCCTTCTCCGCAAGTCGCCGTCGCACCACCGTCAGTTCCCCTTCAACTGCCACGTTCCGCTTCTTGAGTTCTTGTACGAGCTTTACCAGATCTTTAATACGATTTTCGAGTGCGTCCAGCCGATCCAGCCCCATTGCCTTGCTCCCCGTTACGCCCCTACAGGTTGTGGCGCACTATAGAAACTTGCCCAAATCTTGTCAAGAAATGCCCACTAGAACGTCTTACCCAACCGCGCATACTCGCGATAGCTCCGCAACACGCGCTTCACATATTGCCGCGTCTCCTGATAGGGGATTAATTCGACGAACTCATCCTGGCTCCGTCCACGATGCAATGTAATCCAATTCCCCACCACGATCGGCCCAGCATTGTAGGACGCAATGGTATAGGCGACGTTCCCGGAAAACTGCTCGAGCAACTGCTCCACATAATGGACGCCGATGCGAATATTGGTCTCTTGATCGAACAGGTCCGCCCGCCCGACAGCGGGAAGCCCCAGTCGCTGCGCCACATTGTTGGCCGTGCCCGGCATCACCTGCATGAGGCCGATTGCCCCGACCCGCGACACCGCCCGCCAATCGTACTGGCTTTCCTCGCGAATGATTGCCGCCACCAGATACGGGTCGACACCCTTCGCCTCCTGGCCCTTGATCGTCGGCAACAGCCCCATCGGATAGGCAACGGGCCAAAGCGCTGGAGAAACGAGCCCGCCGGTTCGCTCCAATTGATCGCGGAACTTGGCCCGCACCAGCCGGAGCGCCTGGTGATAGGCGCCTGCCTCGCTCAGCATCGTTGAGAGCACCACGAGAAGGTCCGGCTCCCGACTATACCGATCGATCAACCCCGCCATCTCTCGCGCCGCATCCGAATCCAGTCCTAGGATTTTCAGCTCACGCGCGCGCTGATAGGCCGCCTGCTGTTCGATCTCAGCTCTCGTCGTCACAGCCCCTGCCGCCGCACCATTCACGCCATGTACCGGCGCACCATCGTTCGCCGGAGCACTCGCCAAACCTAGCTCCGGCGCAACGGAGTCTGGGAGCGCAATCTGGGTGCGTTCACGCGCCAGCTGACAATAGTAGGTATAGATAAATCGCTGGCAGAGCTGGACGTAGATATCATGGGCCTGCGGCGGCTGGCTCAGTTCGGCTGCACGCGCCATCCAATAGAGCGCTTGTGGCTCGACCTCTCCGTCATGCTGCTCGACAAGCGCCCGCAACTGGTCGAAGGCCTCGCGATAGTGCCCCATCCGATAATAGCCCCACCCCACGCGCCACTGCCCCTCGGCGCGTTGCGAGGCAGGCTCTCCCCCTTTCGCCACCTCTCGATAGCGCGCAATCGCGTCGTCCAAACGGCCCTGATCCTCTAGCCATAGACCGGCAAAGAGCGTGATCTGCCCCTTCTGCTCCGGAGACAACGACGGCCTTGCCGCCGGACGCGCAAGATCCAATAACTTATCGCCCTGGCCCTGCCGAAGATAGACGCGGGCGAGCCAGACCGAGGCTTCGGAGGATTCCGTTGTGCCCTCTTTCTCCAGCGCGCGAAACGTCTCCCTAGCCTGGTCATATTGTTTGAGCCGAACCTGCGCAATGCCGAGCTTCAACATCGCCTCAGCATGCTGAGGCGATGAGGGGCCAACGACGAGAAACTTCCGGAGCTCCTCAATCGCCTCAGCATGAAAAGCTTGGCCAAGATAGACCCGCGCCCGAGCAAGCCGCTCGCTCGGTTGCGCTACCCAGGGCTCACCGCCCAAGCTCGAGGTTAGCAAGGCTTCTGCTTCTTTGGCTTCCGGGCTGAAGGGGAACCTCGACCAGAGCTGCCGTAGGGTTTTACGGCCTTCCTGAATATTATTCTCTCGCAACTGGCAAGACCCCTGCCGGAGCAGTGCCAAGGGTGTCTCGACTTCCTTCTGGCTCAGCCCCACCGCTTTGGTAATCCAGGCTGTCGCTTCGCGGCAACTCATCGTCTGGTACCAGGCTTCTCCGGCTCGATAGGCTGCCTTAACCACCAACAGGGAGTGCGGCGCAGTCTGGGAAATGGTTTCGAACATCTCGGCTGCTTGTTTCCCCTCCCCAAGCTTTAGCAAGGCCTCTCCACTCCACAAGCGGACATAGTCATCCAACAACGGCACATCGTTCTGGACCGAGCGAAAAAACTGTAACGCCACGGCAGGGTCCCGTTCCAGGAGCAACACCCCAGACAGTAAGCCTGCGCGGGCCGCCCAAACCGTGGCAGGGAATTGCTCCCTCAGCCGTTCGAGCCGCTCAAGCTTCAGCGATAAAACCTGTTCTTTATTCAGCAACGTGCCGAGCCGTTCCTGTGGCAGGGCGGCTGCTTGAAAGCAGGCGTCCACTGTCTCACAGACATCGGGAACACTTGGCATAAGAGAGGGGAAAGTATCGGCAGACACAGGCCGGGAGAACAGCCCGGCCCAGCAGAGACCCAGAGCCATGATGGAGAGCAGTTTTCGCACCGTTCGTTGATTCCTACGATCAGACATCGGTCGTCCTTCTCACCACTGCGGCTACTTATAGCAGTGTCCCTGCTCTCTTGCTAGCAAAGCCGCGTACATCCTATATCTTGTTCCACTTTTTCAGCCTGTGGTAGGGTGCACTATGTCGCATGAGCCAACCGCCGCCCCATCAGGTTCACCTCCTGTCAACCTTCTGGCCCTCACCGAAGAGGGACTGGGTCGGCTTCTGCAGCAATTTAAATGGCCCCGCTACCGGATCGGCCAGATCTTGCGGTGGCTCTATCAGCGGCGCGCCGGCAACATCGCGCAGATGACGGATCTCTCACAGAAAGATCGAGCCCAACTGGCCCATGTCGCCACGATTGCCCGCACGCAACATTGCACCGTACTTGAATCCACCGATGGCACGCGCAAACTCCTCCTCACCTTGGACGACGGGCTTCGCATTGAAACGGTGCTGATTCCGGACGAGGAGCGGCTTACGCTCTGCGTCTCGACCCAAGTAGGCTGCCTGCTGGATTGCGGCTTTTGCCTGACCGGCACCATGGGACTGAAACGCAACCTCAAAGCGCATGAAATCATCGACCAGGTCCTCACCGCCCAAGACCATTTAACTGGCAAGGAACGGCTGACCAACCTCGTCTTCATGGGCATGGGAGAACCCCTAGCCAATATCGAGGCTCTCTCTACCGCCATCCAATGCCTGATCAATAAGTCCTGGGGGTTGGGCTGGTCGCCCCGCCGCATTACCGTCTCGACCGCGGGGCTCGCCTCCCGCTTGAAGGATGTGGCTGCGCTTGGCGTGAATCTCGCCATCTCCTTGAACGGCACGACGGAAGAACAACGTCAGCAGTTGATGCCGGCGGTCAGCCAGATCGCCTCACTCAAGACGCTCATAGCTGCCTGCCGCCGCTATCCGCTGGCCCCAACCAGACGACTGACGTTTGAATATGTGCTGCTCGCCGACGTGAACGATCGCGACGAGGATGCCCATCGGCTAGTCAAACTGCTCAAGAGCCTCCGCTGCAAAGTGAACCTGATTCCCTTCAATGAGTTTCCCGGTAATCCCTTCCGGCGGCCGACCGATCGTATCGTGCTGGCTTTCCAGGTGATCCTCACACGGGCCGGTGTCGATGCTTTCATCCGCAAAAGCCGCGGACGCGACGTACTGGGCGCCTGCGGACAATTGGGCAATCTCTCGCCCGACTACGCGGGGCGAGCCTTGACACAAATTGAACCTCGTTGCTAGCATACAGTATGTGCGCTACCCAACCATGATTTGGCTAAACTCCCGACACATGATCCCACTATTTTTTTTGATTGCCACAGGCAGTCTCCTCTTCGTCTTCGCCTCGCCCGCCGCGGCAACAGAAACCCGTGAGTTCATCTTGTCTAACGGACTCAAAGTCCTGCTCGTCGAAGTGCCTAAAGCGCCGGTGGCCACCGTTCAGGTCTGGTACAAAGTTGGCTCACGTAACGAAGTTATGGGCCGGGCAGGCCTCTCCCACATGCTGGAACATATGATGTTCAAAGGTACCGAGAAATATCCCCAGGGCACCTTTTCCCGCCTCATTCGCAAAAACGGCGGAATCGACAACGCCTTCACGAGCCAGGACTTCACCGCCTACTTCGAAAATCTCGCAGCAGACCGCGTCGCGCTGGCCCTAGAGATGGAAGCTGATCGGATGCAGGGGCTCGTGCTCAATATGAAGGAGCTGACGACGGAGCGCGAAGTTGTGAAAGAAGAACGGCGCCTGCGCACGGAGGACGACCCGCAAGGCGCCCTCGTCGAAGCCCTCTTCGCTCAGGCCTATCTCAGCCATCCTTACCATTGGCCGGTGATCGGCTGGTTCAATGACCTAGATGCGATGACCCTGAACGATTTACAGCAGCATTACGACACCTATTATGCACCCAACAACGCAACCCTCATCGTGGTGGGCGACATCAAAGCCGACAGCCTGCTCTCCGTGATCAAACAGCTGTTCGAACCGATTCCGCGAGGACCGGACTCCAACCTGCTCTCCACGGCAGAGCCAGAGCAGAAAGGCGAACGGCGCTTCCTCCTCAAACGCGAGGCGCAAGTCGCGTCCATTATGATGGGCTACCGCGTACCAAACTTTACGAGTGAAGACTCCTACGCGCTCGACATTCTGGATTCGATTCTGTCGCATGGGAAAAGCTCGCGCCTGTACCAAAGCCTCGTGTATAAAGAAAAATCTGCGCTGGCTGTCGGAGCAGAATACAGCGTGCTACAAAGCGACCCCGGCCTGTTTTACTTCTATGCCCTCGTGAGTCCCAACCAAAAACCGGAGCGAGTCGAGGCGGCCCTGAACCGGGAGATCAAACGGCTCCAGACCCACCCCCCGACAGAACTTGAGCTCCAACGAGCGAAGAACCAGGTCGAGGCCTCCCATGTCTTCGAGCAGGACTCCAACTTCCGGCATGCCATGTTACTCGGACAGGCAGAATCGGTCGGCGCCGGCTGGCAGAAGATCGACCAATTCGTGAAACGGATCAGAGCGGTCACAGCCAAGGACGTCCAACGTATCGCCCGCCAATACTTACGGGAAGACAACCGGACTGTCGGTACCTTAATTCCTGTGACGCCGAAACAACCGGATGCGCCCTCCAGCGCTGCGCAACAGAGAATGCCCTAACCATGCTGACGGCAAGACGACACACGATC
Source organism: Nitrospira lenta (assembly GCA_945865525.1). GTDB lineage: Bacteria > Nitrospirota > Nitrospiria > Nitrospirales > Nitrospiraceae > Palsa-1315. Next base: position 41,972 of record CAMBDY010000004.1, read on the forward strand.
CTGGCCCTCGTAATGGGATGCTGGACCCTGCTCTGGACCGCCGGCCCCGCTTTGGCGGCGCAGATCGCCCCAACGAAATTCGTCACCGCGAACGGCCTCACCGTCCTCGTCCTAGAACAACATTTCCTCCCCATTGTGGAAATCCATGCGCTGATCAAGGCCGGCTCAGCGCAAGACCCTCCCGAGAAGGCAGGGCTCGCAAACCTTGTTGCCAGCCTCCTAGACGAAGGAACCACAACACGCACTTCCAAACAGCTCGCAGAACAAATCGACTTTATCGGCGGAACCCTAGAGGCTAAAGCCTCGGAAGATTTCACCTCCGCCTCCATCCGCGTGCTCAAGAAGGATACCCATCTCGGATTCACCCTGCTCGCAGATATGCTGCAGCGCCCCGCGCTTCACAAGCAGGAGTTCGACCGGATTCGGACCCAGCTCCTAGGCGAGATGGCCAGCGACAACGACGACCCGGGCCGTATCGCTATGAAGGCCTTCAATCAGCTCGTCTTCCACGGACACCCCTACCGCTGGCCCGTCAGTGGCACAGAGGAGACAATCAATAAGATCTCTCTAGCCGACGCGCAGACCTTCTACAGGCGGGAATACACTCCTTCCCATGTCATCCTGACCATTGTCGGCGACGTCACGCTCAAAGAGGCTGCATCACTCGTACAGACTCATTTTGGTGGCTGGAAAAAAATTGCGTCGGCAGCGCAACCCCAAAAAAACCCCCTACCAGTCGAGCAGAAAACGGTCCAGCTCATCGAGAAAAACCTCACCCAGTCGACCATTGTAATTGGTCATGGAGGCCTCTCCCGCGCGCATCCTGACTTTTATGCAGTCACGGTGATGAACTACATCCTGGGGGCTGGGGGATTTTCGTCCCGCTTAATGGATTCGATTCGCGACAAGCAGGGACTGGCCTACGGGATCATGAGCCACTTTGACTCCAGGCTGATGCCAGGCTCATTCTGGGTCAGTCTCCAAACCAAGACAGAAACAACGAACCAAGCCATCACCGGTGTCCTAACCGAGATCAACTCTATCCGCGACCAGCCTGTCTCCGATCAGGAATTGGCCGAGGCCAAATCATTCTTAGTGGGTAGCTTCCCGCTGCGACTCGACTCCACCGCGAAGCTTGCCCAGATGCTCGCGCAGGTGGAGTTCTATGGCCTGGGGTTCGAATACTTTACGCAATATCCGAAATGGATCGACCGCGTCACGAAGGACGATGTCCGGCGTGTCGCCAAACAATACCTAGATCCCCAGCGCTACGCACTCGTGGTGGTGGGCAACCTCGCCAAAGCGAAAGTGAACCACTAATCCGCGTTAGATCTCCACGATCTCCGAGGTCAAACCTTCATGATGACCGAGCCCCTGCAACGCAAACTCAACCAGCTCCGCCAGGTGATCTCGGACATGCAGTCCGTTCTGGTCGCGTTCTCCGGTGGGATCGACAGCACCGTTGTCTTGAAAATTGCCCATGAACAACTCGGTGCGCGAGCGCTGGGCGTCACCGCGGTCTCACCAACCTTTCCCATGATCGAACTCGATGGTGCAACGCAGGTGGCAGCAGAGATCGGCGCGCGGCATGAACTAGTCCAGACCAATCAACTCGACATTCCCGCCTTCGTGCAGAACGACGCGGCCCGCTGCTTCCATTGCAAAACAGACCTCTATCAATTGCTAGACAGCCTGCGCGAACCTCGTGCAAGCCACTGCATTGTGGACGGGACGAATCTCGACGATCTGGGGGACGACCGACCCGGTATCATCGCCGCACGCGAGTGGAATGTGCGAAGCCCGCTCGTCGAAGCTGCCCTGTCGAAAGCCGATGTGCGAGCGCTCGCCCAAACCCTGGGACTTTCCAATTGGGATAAGCCAGCTGCCGCCTGTCTCTCGTCCAGAATTCCTCGCGGCATCCCAATTACGATCGACAATCTCCGGCGCGTGGAACAGGCTGAAGCTATCCTCCAGGCTGAGGGGTTGCGCCACGTACGGGTACGTGAACATGGAGAGATCGCGCGACTGGAAATCGGCACGGAAGAGCTTGCTCGGCTGAATCATCCGGAGCTGCGCGCGCACATCAGCGCCAGTCTCCGCAAAGTCGGATTTCGTTTCGTCTGTGTCGATCTAGAAGGATATAGACCGGGCGGAACCAGCCTCAGCTAATCCCGCCCGGTCGAAACCTTATCGCTGGTAGGATTTCGACAGGGCCTCAAGAGCCTCGTCGGCGAACTTCTTCTGGTCTGCGTCCGTCAAACTGCGCTGCACCACCTTCTCCGCCACCATCAACGCCAACTCCGTCGTCTGGGCACGAATGTCCTGAATCGCCTTGCGGCGCTCGTGATCGATTTCACGCGTGGCATCGCCCTTGATCCGATCGGCTTCAGTCGTCAGTCGCTGCTCGTTTTCTTCCATCAGCCGCTGCGCCCGCTCTTTAGCGGCCGCCAAAATGCCTTCCGCTTCTTTCGCAGCCGTATTCAGCTTGGCCTCGTACTCCTTGAGTTTCCGCTCGGCCTCTGACCGATGACGCTCGGCTTGATCAAGGCTGTCCTTGATTTTCTTCTCCCGCTCTTCCAAGACGCCCAAGATGCCGGGAAAGGCGAACTTGTAGAGTACGAAGAAGAGAATTCCAAACGACAGGACTTCCCAGAAAATCAGGGAAGAAAAAAAGTGAGATTCAAACTGCGGCATATCAACTCCCTGAGGTAGAGAGGAGGGGCTATCTGGAGGCCGGGCCAGGCCCTGCTATCCCCGTCATCCCCTTACCTCTGTAACCCGTTTATTTCCGGAGACCCATGATGATGAAGGCGATGACCAGACCGTACAGGGCGATGGCTTCCACCAGCGCGAATCCGATCCACATATACTTTCCAACGCGGGCTTCCGCTTCCGGCTGGCGCGCCACCGCTTCGATCATCTTCCCGAAGATGTATCCGATACCCACCCCAGCTCCGGCAAACCCTGCCGCCGCCAACCCCATGCCCAACAATGCTGCTGCTGCTGAATCCATTGTATCCTACTCCTCCCTTGTCTAAAACTCACACACGCTAGTGCGCATGCTCATCGTGGTTGTGCAAGTGGAATGCGTCTCCCAAATAGACGCAAGTCAACACGGTAAAAATATATGCTTGGATAAATGCGATACCGACTTCCAGTCCGTTCATGGCGATCGTGAACACAAAGGGCAACCATCCGATCAACACGCCGCCACTAATGGCCAGGCCAAACAGGACTCCGAGAATCACGTGACCGGCCGTCATATTCGCAAACAACCGAACGGCTAGCGAAATCGGCCGCGCCAATTGGCTGATTAGCTCGATCGGGATCATCAAGGGCAGCAGCCAGGCTGGCGTGCCGGGCGGCACGAGGATACCTAGGAACTTCACCCCATGCAGCAGAAATCCCATGACCAGGCTCAGCCCGTACACTAAAGAGGCAAAGACGGCGGTCACGACAATCTGACTCGTCACTGTATAGCTGCCAGGAATCAGCCCGATCAGGTTACAGAAGAGGATGAACAAGAACAGCGTAGCAATGAGAGGGAAGAAGCGCATCCCCGCTTTGCCCATCGTATCCATGATAATACCGCGGATGAAATCCACCATCATCTCCGCCATGCTCTGCAGCTTGCCCGGTACCAGCTTGCGCGCCGATCCCGCCATCACCATAAGCCCCGCCACCAGGGAGACAACCACCCACATGATGACCACGGCTTTATTAATGGAAATATCGAATCCACCCAGTGAAATCGGTATCCAATTGTGCAGCTCAAACGGATGCAGCGGACTTTCTTCCATAGTAGATACGTTCGTACTTTCTCTTGAAAATCGTTAAGTCTTCGGCCACCGTTGCGCCGACCGGTACGCATTTCTGATCCCGGCTACGACGCCTAACACCAATCCCACGACCATTCCCCAGGGAGTGGAGCCAAAGAGGTATGTATCACACGTCCACCCCAAACCGCCCCCCACAATCAGCGACGCGAGTAGATCGGTTCCAATCCGGACCGCTTGGCCGAGCCCCGCGTACAATGGATCTTGTGAAGGAGGCATGTTGTACCCACGGAGGAGAGTGCATGACGCAATCCATCACGCAAGAACCCTGCCGATTGCGGGCGCGTAATTCAAACAGAATCATCCTGAATTTGTCAAGCCGACTTCTGTTGTGACAGAGTGGGGGCAGTCGGGTATAGTGGGGAACGAATGATTTGTCCGGCAATCTATCGTTACCCATGACTCGTTTTTCGCAACCATCATTCCTCACCGGTCCTCCGCAGCCCTTGGTCCTCACGAGGGACAACCGCGGAAGAACCCCCTTCGACCTCTACCGATTGATTGCCGCTCCCTCTCAGCCATCCTTCCTCCTCGACAGCGGGAGGGGGACGGACGGCGGGAACCACTATTCATTTCTGGGGAGCAACCCCTTCTCGGTCCTGACCGGGCACCAAGGCCAGGCCTCCCTGCGGACCCGCGACGGGCAGGTCCGTTCGTCGAACGATCCCTTCGGGAGTCTCCAGCACCTATTCGAGGGCCCCCAGATCACGCCTCCACCAGGCTTGCCACCTTTTCAGGGAGGAGCTGTCGGCTACTTCAGTTACGACCTCGTGCGCGATTTTGAAACGCTTCCCGTCATAGCCAACGACGAACTGCCGATCCCCCATCTGCAATTCGGTCTCTATGACCTCATTGCCGCTGTCGATCATCGACAGGACTTATTACAGATGATCTTCTGCCCGCCCATGGAAAGGTTTTCCGGAGAGCCCAGAGAAACCCTCTATCGCGAGGGCTTAGCGCGGTTGGCAGAATGGGAAGCCACGCTGAACAGGCAGCCGGCGCCTCTCGCGGAGCTCCCCCGCCTCGAGCAGATGGCCTTTCATCCGGACCAAACCAGAGAGGCCTATCTCGCTCGAGTCCGGCGCTGTCAGGACTACATTGAGGCGGGGGATATCTATCAGGCCAACCTGTCGCATCGCTTCACCCTGCAGCCTCCCAACACATACCGCGACAGCCTGGATCGACAGGCTTACGAACAGGAACTCTACCGACGGCTACAGGCCGTCAATCCTTCTCCCTTCTCAGGGCTCCTGCACTTCGACAACGTGACGTTGATCAGCTCCTCGCCCGAACGACTGGTCCGTCTCCACAACCGACAGGCGGACACACGCCCGATCGCCGGCACCAGACCACGCGGGCGTAATGATCGTGACGATCAACAGCTCATCGACGAATTGCTCGCAAATGAAAAAGAGCGGGCGGAACACCTGATGCTCGTCGATCTCGAACGCAACGATCTAGGCCGGGTCTGCCAAGCCGGTAGTATACAGGTCGATGAATTCATGGCCATTGAGCAATATTCTCACGTCAGCCACCTCGTCTCGAATGTCAGCGGAACCTTAAGGCAGGAGGCCACGCCCTTCGATCTGATTCGGGCATTATTTCCTGGAGGCACCATCACCGGCGTACCCAAAATCCGCTGCATGGAGATTATCGAAGAGCTGGAGCCGGTGCGCCGCGGCCCCTATACCGGATCATTCGGCTACATCAACTGGAACGGCGATCTCGATCTCAATATCATCATTCGAACTTTGGTATGGTGTCACGGGAAGGGTTATTTGCAAGTCGGCGCCGGAATTGTCGCCGACTCAGACCCAACCAAGGAATATGAGGAAACGATTCAGAAGGCCCAGGCCTTCTTTAGCGCCTTGCAACGGACGTGACTATGTGGATTTATCTAAACGATCGATTCGTAACAGAACAAGAAGCTGTCGTCTCCGTCTTTGACCATGGCTTTCTCTATGGCGATGGGGTCTATGAAACGATCCGCTCCTACGGAAGCCGCATCTTCATGCGGGATCAACACCTCGCCAGACTGCGCCGGTCCGCGGAAGGGATCGGCCTGGCCATTCCCATTCCGGAGCAGCAATGGCCGGCGCTCCTCCATGAGGCCATGGAGAAGAACGTCGTCGGGCAAGACCACCGCGACGCCTACCTTCGCATCACCATCTCACGGGGACCAGGCGACATCGGTCTAGATCCAAGCCTCTGCCCGACCGCCACTGTGGTCATCATGACTAAACCGCTGCAGCCCCCTCCACCGGAACAGTACAAAACCGGCGTGAGCCTGATCGTCGCCAACACTAGGCGGAACCTGCCCAGCGCCCTCTCGCCCCAGATCAAGGCCACCAACTTCTTGAACAATATCCTGGCGAAGAGAGAAGCAATCGCAGCAGGCGCCTTCGACAGCATCCTGCTCAATTGGGAATCGCAGCTGACCGAATGTACCGTGAGTAATATCTTTTTCGTCCTGGCCGGCAGGCTCTGTACCCCGTCCCTGGACTGCGGCCTATTGGACGGGATCACCCGCGATCTACTGCTTGGTCTTGCGCGGGACGCGCAGATTCCAGTCAGCGAGGGTCATTTCGGGGTCGAATCCCTTCACCAAGCAGATGAATGTTTCCTCACCAACACGACGATGGAAGTGATGCCCGTCACCAGAGTGGACGGCCATCCGGTCGGGAAGGGAACTCCAGGCCCCATCACCCAACAGCTCCATGGGCAGTTTATCGCCAACAGAGCGCGCTTTTTAGAGCCTTGATAACTCCAAGTGCAACATGACTAGCCCTGAGAGACCTGCCCTGTACACTAAAACCAGAGAATATGTCCGGAAGGTGCTCCACTAGTACCAAACGGGTCTGGTCCGAGATGGTAGGATCCTCACACGTCCGGTCACTTGAGGCGGCCCCGCAGAGACAACAACGACCCCCTCGATTGCCGAGCAGCTTTCCCGCTCACCACGTCCCCGCTCGAGAGACGGCTATGTTGCTGCCACCCGGCCCGCTTGGCCTCAAGACAATCAGACCGGTAATGGGCCCCGACGCTATTCTCCCGCCAGAGCGCGGCTTCCGCGACACACTGCGCCACCTGCACCATATTCTTGATTTCCAGCGCCGCTCTGGTCGCAAACGGCAGGGCCACAAGCTGTGCCCAGCGTGAAAGTTGCGCACAAGCTCGGACGAGGGACTCGCCCGAACGAATGACGCCGACCTGCCCCCACATCGTACGCCGAAGCGAGCTGCGCAACTTTTCCTCATCTTCTAAGATGCCGAATGGGCCAGCCCGGAGCGCCGTATCTTGCGCCGTCAGTTTAGAGATCTCCTGCCCCTCGGCAAACGCGACAGCCGCCGCCGCCGCACGCGCCCCGAACACCAATCCTTCGAGCAAGGAATTGCTCGCCAGACGGTTCGCGCCATGCACCCCACTGCAGGCCACCTCTCCAGCGGCAAAAAGCCCCGGAACCGTCGTCGCCCCGTTCAAATCAGTCCACACTCCGCCCATCATATAATGTGCGCTCGGCGATACTGGGATCCATTCCTCCGTAATATCGATGTCGTAACGCAAGCAGGTTGCATAAATTGTCGGAAACCGCCGCTTCAGAAACTCCGTGCCCAAGTGCGTCACGTCAAGATAGACGTGACGTGCTTTCGTGGCGGCCATCTCCGCCAAGATTGCCCTCGACACGATGTCGCGCGGCGCCAAGGCCCCCATCGGGTGGTAGCGCTGCATGAACAACGCACCCTTATTGTTGCGCAACTGTGCCCCTTCACCACGCATCGCTTCCGACAACAGAAACGATGGGCTCGACGGCAGATACAGCGCCGTCGGATGAAACTGCACGAACTCCATGTCTTGCAGCACGGCACCCGCGCGCAGCGCCATCGCCACCCCATCGCCCGTGGCATTCGGAGGATTGGTCGTCCGAGCATAGATCTGACCAGCGCCGCCGGTCGTCAGCACGATCGCGCACGCCGGCAACACAAACTGGCGGCCAGAGGCTTCGTCCAGTACCGCAGCCCCGCAACACCGTCCGTTCTCGACTACGAGATCCACGGTAAAATGATGATCCAACCGCTGAATCTGCTTCTGTCGATTCACTTCGGCAATCAAGACGCGCACCATCTCGTTTCCCGTCGCATCCCCCCGTGCGCGCAGAATGCGGCTCCGGCTGTGAGCCGCTTCCCTCGCAAACGCAAGCTTGCCGCCAATCTTGTCGAACTTAGCACCCCACCTGATCAATTCCTGAATCCGCGCGGGCCCTTCTTCGACCAGCATCCGCACCGCCTCTTTCCGGCAGAGCCCATGTCCCGCTTTGATCGTGTCGGTAAAATGGATGGCCACATCGTCTTCTTCGCTCATCGCTACGGCCACTCCGCCCTGCGCATAGATCGAACTGCTTTGCAGCGGATGTCCCTTCGTCAGCACCATGACACGGCCGGAGCGGCTCAGCTCCAAGGCTGCGCGGAGGCCCGCGACACCGCTCCCGATGACCAGGAAATCAGCCTGCAGTGGCACACGAGATCGACGAGTGGCCATGGATTACTGTTTCTTAGGGGAGGGTGACGGGGGAAGCATGGTCTGCCGGGCTTTTATGCCGAACGGAGAGTCGCCCTGTATCCCTCGTAATAAAATCGCCTTGGTACCGACCCACTGCAATCGCGTATGGCCGCGCTGGCGGAGGCCCGGATCATCTGCATTTTTCTTCCATAGACCCTGCCAATGCACAAAAACATCGACATCGTCCCCCTCGACCATAATGCGCTCAAGCGAGAAATCCAGCGTGATGACACTAAACGTGTCGAAGTCGCCGCGCACCTCGTCCTGCAGCTGAGTCAGCGGCTCGAGTGGCATCATGAGCGAGGCCAGACCAGACGCGTCTTTTTGCATATAGGCCTGACGAAGTGATTCCACCGCCTGATCGATGCGAAGGTACCGTGCGTGATCTTCGGGATATTGAATTGTCTTATTGCTGCAGCCCGCGCCAAACAACGCCATCGAGCCAAGCAGGCACAAAACAGAGAGCCATGGAATTTTATATGTTGTCATCATGGCTGCAGTATAGGAATGGGTCGCAGACAGGTCAAGCGGCCCGTGAGCCGGCCCGCACCACGCCACAGCGCCCCCGCCAACTCGGTCAGGGCGCGGGCTCGATCAATTTAGTCCGCTGCTGGCCTTGCAATTTGAAAGAGAAACTTCTACACTTCCCGCTTCGCAGGAGAGAACGCATGTCTAGTGTTTTGAAAAAACGCCGTAAGAAAATGCGCAAGCATAAGTATAAGAAGTTGCGCCGGCGTCAAAAATTCGAACGTCGTAAGAGCTAGGCTCCCCGGAAAACGGGGAGGAGGGGTTTATGCCCGAAGGCAAGAAGCTTCGCATCCGCATCCGGACCGCGAACTATGTCTACGTGGGTGACGCTTCCTCATCTCCGCTATGCGGAACCGTGTGTCCGATTCGCTCAACGAAGCACAACGTCTTGTTATCAGCCTCACCGATGTGGTGATCGACGATAAGGAGCGTTTGAACTTCGTTGCGCTCAACATGAACCTAATGAAGTCCATCGTACAGCGCTAGCTGCCAGAAGATACAATTTTTCACCTACTCGCTGCGATGTTCATAGCCGCCCCAGAGATTGCTCCCTCGCCATGTCTACTTTTTCACGATTTCTTCCGTTCCTGAAGCCCTACCTGTCCCGCATGGCGCTCGCAGGCCTGCTGGTCATGGGAGTCGCGGCCATCAACCTGGCCCTGCTGCGGTTGACCGGCATCCTGTGGGACGTCATTACCGTACAGCGCGATCAGTCCCGCATGACGGAGCTGCTCACCCTTTTTCTCGGACTCGTTGTCCTGCAAGGGTTCTGCTCAATGGGGCACAGCTACCTGAGTGCATGGGTGTCGCAACGCATCGTTGCCGACTTTCGCCAGCACCTCTTTTCTCACTTACAGACGCTCTCGGTCAGCTTCTTTGCCCGTCGGCGCACCGGCGAGCTCCTCTCACGGCTCATGAACGATGTAACCGTCATCCAGTCGGTCGCCACCGAAACGCCGATCGAGACCGTCAAACACCTTGTGACCTTCGTCGGAGGGATCGCATTCCTGCTGGCGATGAATTGGCGCCTCTGCCTCTTGATTCTGTTCCTACTCCCCCTACTCGTCCTCGTGGCAAAATTCTTTGGACGACGACTGAGGCTTCTCTCGACCTCGATCCAAGATCATACTGCAGCCCTAAGCACACTGATCGAAGAAGTAATCTCCGGCATCCGTATCGTGAAGTCCTTCGTCCAGACACAGCGTGAAGAGACCCGATTTGCCGGACAAGTTGAACAAACCCTAACCCTGACGATGCGACGAGCTAGCATCATGGCGGTGTTTATCCCCGTCATCAGCCTCCTGACCTTCTCCTCGGCAGCGGCGGTCTTGTGGTATGGGGGCGGCCAGGTTATCGATGGCGCCGTGTCGCCGGGCGACCTCTTCGCCTTCGTCCTCTTTGCCGGCATTCTGATCGGTCCATTCAGTTCTGCCGCCCGCGTGTTCACGCAAATCAAAGAAGCTCAAGGCGCGACTCAACGGGTATTCGAAATTCTGGACACCCATTCTGATGTGAGCGACTCCCCTACGGCGATAGCACTACCCCCCGTCTTGGGCCACATCAAAGCCGAGCACGTCAGCTTTGCCTACGATCCACGCCAACCGGTCTTAACGGATATATCGTTCGAAGCCAAACCTGGCGAACTGGTTGCCATCGTCGGTCCCACTGGCGCGGGGAAAACAACCATGATCAACCTGCTCCATCGCTTCTACGATCCGACGGAGGGATGCATCACCATCGACGAACAGAATCTCCGCCACGTCACGATGGACAGCTGGTATCGGCAGGTCGCCCTGGTCCCGCAAGAGACCATCCTGTTCGGAGGAACAATTCTCGATAATATCCGCTATGGGAACAGGGAGGCGACGGAAGCGAACGTGGTCGCGGCGAGCCAGGCCGCCCATGCCCACGACTTCATCATGGGCTTCCCGGACCAATATCAAACCGTCGTGGGAGAAAAAGGGATCAATGTATCGGGCGGACAGCGGCAGCGTATCGCCATCGCCAGGGCTATCCTGAAGAACCCGCGAATCTTACTGTTGGATGAAGCGACGTCTGCGCTCGATAGCGAATCGGAGCGACTTGTCCAGGAGGCGCTCGAACAACTCATGAAGGGCCGCACGACCTTTGTTATCGCTCACCGATTAACAACCATCCAACGAGCTGATCGCATCCTCGTCTTCAACAAAGGATGCCTCGTGGAGGCCGGCACCCATGCCGAGCTACTCGACAAAAAAGGGCTCTACCAATACCTCTACACCCTCAGACTCACCGAGCTCTCCTCGTAAGCCGGATGTTGAAAAAGTCCGGCCACACAAACGCCCTGCAGCGTTTGTACTAAAACGTCCTTCGTTGTCGAAACTGAGACGTTTCACACCTCACAAACGAGAGCAACCCCTTTTGCAAGGATCCTGAGGGAATTATAGGCCAATCGCTTCGATCGTCTGCATGTCTTCAGCAGTGAGAGTGAGCTGTTCAGCCTGGAGATCCTCGCTCATATGTTGCGGATTCGTTGTGCCAGTCAAGGGCAGCATTCCAATCTGCATCGAAAACCGAAAGACGATCTGCGCGAGACCGGCCCCTAACCGTTGGGCAATGGCCCTGATGGCTGGGTCAGCAAAGATTCCCTGGTTGGCGGTCAGCAACGAAAATCCTTGATAGATGATGCCATGGGTTCGGCAGATCGCCCGCACCTCTCGATCCCATCCAAATGCGGCATAGCAGCGGTTTTGAACCATCATAGGTTTCACTCTAGCCTGGGCGCAGAGCTGCGTGAGTTGCGCCGCTGTGACATTGCTGATCCCGATCATTTTTGTCTTCCCCGACTGGTAGAGCCCCTCAATGGCAGCCCAGACCTCCCAATCCGCCTCTCCTAATCCCTGCCGTTGATAGGGGCCATGCAAGACATAGGAATCGAGATAGTCCGTATGGAGATGAACCAACGAACTGTCGAAGGACTGCATCACTTGAGTCGTAAGATTGGCGGAGGCATCGTAGGGGGTGCGATGGTCCTGTCCATTCGTGGACGTAAACTTGGTTTGCAGAAAGAGGCGATCGCGCGTCACCCCTTGCTGCGCCAGAGCCTGCAGGGCCTCCCCCACCAAGGCCTCCTGGTAATGGATCAGTTGGTTCGCTGTATCGATAGCCGTAAAGCCGGCCGCCACGGCCAGCTGCACCAATTGCGTCGTGGCCTCTTTTTTCCACGCCGTGCCATACATGAACGAGGGAACCGGCACATTGTTATAGGCAATCAAAGACATGCGATGTTCTCCAAAACACACAGACTCATGTTACGGCTTGTATGCTCCTGGCGTGAGCAGGAAATGCACTGGCTGCGGAGCGACAACAATGAAAATGGAAATGACAGAAACGTCACATGAACAACCAGCAGAGATCTCTTCAGAACCTGACCGATGAGGAAACATGGGAGACGGCCCTTCAGCCGCCTCCCAGGAAGCGACTTATCAACGAGTGTCTTAGTGGCGGCAACTGTTCTCCGCCAACATCTTCTGGCCCGCACTGGCGTCACTGGGGATACGCCCAAGACAAGCAGCCTGGGTATCCTGCTGAGACCCGGCGGCGATGCGGTTGATGTCTTTCCCCGAAGCGGCATTCGTCGGTGCCGATAGGACAGTGAATTCCTCACTTGCGCAGCCCCCCACCATCATCCCCAACAAGGCGATGACCCCCAATACACTCACTGATCGAGTTGCCATAGCGCGCCCCCTTTATACATAAAGACCATTAACTGACGGTTGGGGCATCCTACCCCCCCAGCCACAGAAGAACAAGCGCCGGAGTCCTCGCCTCGCGGCGGCCAAAACGTTTTCAGGCCTCCCGCTAGGCTAGTTAGGGCCGGTTTGAGAAGACTTTCGGTTTGCCGTACCCTGCAAGTCCATATCCAGCGAGACCGCGCTGTCCGGCTTCTTGGCATCGAGCTTAAGCGGCATCTGATCGACAACCAGTTTGACCAGGGGCACTGCGACGATATACGGGGCCGTCTCCGAAGGATTGGAATGTATCGAAAGCCGGACATTTTTAGGCCGCTGGCTCGGCGTCAAAAGGGGCGTCAGTTCCGCCGCCACAAATCCCACGAGCATCCCGCTACCATCGACGAGCTTATGAATCTCATAGGCGTTAGCCACGGAGGGCGCGGCCTCCAACGGAAGGTCTGGGCTCCGCGTGACCAACGCCAAGCCCAACAGTCGTGGGGTAATAAACCCATAGCTCCCGATCGGCGCAACCGAGAAACGAATCCCGGAGGCCGGGGCACTGAGTTCAGCTACCTCGTTCTTCGTCCGCAATTGCCGCCGCAACTCCATTTCATTCCCGGGTGTCGCAATCACCACCACCGCCGGTGCGGCGGTTTGCATAGGCAACACTTCCGTCTTTCCCCCTCCTCGTGCCGCATCAAGCGACGTAGGAAGTAGGCTCATTATGAACAGGCTCAGCAACATGCCGGCGAGCACCAACCGGACAGGCCTAGGCCGAATTAATGGTACAACGACGTCAAACATGGGTGCGAACCCTCCTGGTACGACAATAAAGAACAAGTCGTTCAATACGGTGGACCACTGTTGTTTACCAAGCTTAGCCTATGCGGCGCAATCTAAGTCTGATAAAGCGTGAGACGGCGATCTTCAACCGCCACTGCGACAAACAGATGATGCACTGATTGCCTCGTCATAACAGGACTCGCTACAGGATGCGCTATTCTATGTGCCACGGGTAGCGCATATACGGCAGCCGACCGTGTAGAATAGAATGCCTATTCACCGAGAAGGTTGAGCGGACATGTCTATCCAATGGTTCCCGGGTCACATGAATGTGGCGCGCAAAGAAGCGGCCAAGACGATGGAAGTCATCGATGTCATCGTCGAGGTGCTGGATGCGCGTATACCGGAAGCCAGCTGCAATCCGCTCATCGAAGAGCTGCGTCTGGTGCGCCAGCGTCCGAGCCTAAAGGTGCTCAATAAGACCGATCTCGCCGATCCCGTTATTACGCAAGCCTGGCTCGACTTCTATCACCGGCAACCGAACGTCAGCGCCGTGGCCCTTTCGTGCAACCGGGCAGGCGATGCCTCCAAGGTCCCCCAGCTCTGTCAGCTGCTAGCACCGCATCGCAATAGCAGCGTGAAGCCGCTACGCATGCTGATCATGGGAGTCCCCAACGTTGGCAAATCGACCATGATGAACGCGCTCCTTAAGCGCCGCATCGCGCGCGTGGGCGACGAGCCGGCCGTGACCAAAGTCCAGCAACGGCACAAATTGAACGACCACATGGCCATCACCGACTCGCCGGGACTCTTGTGGGGAACCATTAAAGACCCGAACGTCGGGCTCCTCCTCGCCACGATCAACGCCGTGGGTCATACGGTCGTCGATGACGAAGCGGTCGCCGAGTTTCTCGCCGCCATCCTGCTGACACGCTATCCTGCCAGACTCACAGCCCGCTACGGATTTGCGGTAGAGGGGCTAACGCACACGGACGTGATCGACGCCATTGCCCAAAAGCGAGGCTGCCTCCTACCCAAGGGCGGTGGTGGACTGGACCGAGATAAAGCGGCGAGGCTTCTCCTCTTGGACTACCGCAGCGGCATACTCGGCCGCACCAGCCTAGAGGAGCCTCGCACGCGCGAGGCCATACCGAGTTGACGGCCAGCACATGAGAAATAGAACGCGAGCCTGACGGGAACGGTTCGATCAGAAGTTCGAAGTTCCAAAAACCTTGAGCGGCGAACCTCGCCTCCGCCGATTTCGCTTATCGTGTCAAAATTCATCCCACAGCCTGGATAATAATGGCCCCGCATCGTTTTCGAGTTTGATACATTTTTTTCTTCTCTCAGCAGGCATATTCGAGTAGAATACCCCCGTTTCCTAAGACTAAAACTGAACTCAGAGAGAGACGTGACCGATGGGCTCCCGGCATGAATAGACTATCGTGTGATTCCGTTGACGCTGCTGATCAGGCTCCTCAAGCTGAGCAGTATCAGTGGCAAGGCGTGCTCCCGTTCCTGAGTATTCACCTAATGTGCCTGTGGGTCATCCAGACCGGCATCAGCTGGAAGCTGGTGGCCCTGGCCATTGCCAGCTACTACCTGAGAATGCTCGCCATCACGGCAGGATATCACCGCTACTTCTCACATCGCGCCTACAAGACCACCCGGGTCTTCCAGTTTATTCTGGCCTGTCTGGCCATGACATCTGCGCAAAAAGGCGTACTCTGGTGGGCGACACACCATCGGCACCACCATAAACACTCGGATCAGGAAAAAGATCGTCACTCCCCGCTCCAACGAGGATTCTGGTTCTCACATGTCGGATGGCTCATATCCGAGAATTATATGCAGACCGATCTTCGTCTCGTGCGAGACTTGGCGAAATATCCCGAGCTGCGGTTCCTCAACCAGTTTCACGTCATTCCGCCCCTCCTCTATGCAGGACTGATGTACGCGGTGGGGGGCTTCCCCGGACTGATTTGGGGCTTCTTCATTTCGACTACCATCCTCTACCATTGCACCTTCTTCATTAACTCCCTGACGCACATCATGGGCCGAGTTCGCTATAACTCCCGCGATGGCAGCAAGAACAGTTTCATCCTAGCGATTCTCTGTTGCGGGGAGGGGTGGCACAACAACCACCATTACTACCAGTCGTCGGTCAATCAGGGATGGTTCTGGTGGGAAGTAGACTTCTCCTATTATCTCTTGACCGTACTTTCCTGGTTTGGAATCGTGTGGGATCTGAGGAGACCTCCTCCCCACATCAAAGCCAAGATCCTCTCATCCGGCACTGCCTAGGCCTGCAGTACGAGTCAGCGGCGCGATCACTTGTATTGCTCAAATTTTGCCTGTGCCGACTTTGTAACGACATTCCCTCCTGAGAAGTCTGCTCATGCGACTATCGCCTGCTCCTTCGCATCGTAATCATCGCTTTCCAGTTTTCAATCGTGCGTAGTTCGTACATCCAAGTTCTTCTTTCAGGTCACACGCCTTGCCATAGAATGTGAGTGCGTCCTCGCGTGACTGTCGTACCCCTGCGCCGAACTCATATGACGCTCCAAGATTGTTACAGCCAAGCGCATCCTGCCCGTCACACGCTTGCCGATAGAGTTCCACCGCTTTGAAGTAGTTCCGCCTGCCGCCATACTGCTCGCCGTATTTGACTACTTGATCGTTTCTAAGCGTGACAGAATAAGTGCGAAACCACATTGCAGTTACGTGTTTGATTCGTTTGTAGATCAGATACTCCTCTCCTTTACTCTCATCAGCACTTACAGATACTGGAGATCCGAGAATCTCAATGACTTGCTTCTTAGACATTCCCAGAGCAATGTCCTCAAAGTCCGAAGCGGTCACATAGAGGATTGCCTGACAACCCGTCATGAAAATCAGAACGCAAATTAGTATCCGGAATCGCATATGCACCGCGCGCTTAGGCTAAGAAAATTCCTGACTGCTATGCGCGGTGACTCCAAGTATGCCTATGAGTAGCAGCAGTGTTGTAAGCAACCTTCGCATCTGGCATCGTGTCACAATGTTGCAACAGTTGAAACCGTGTAAATGATTGAAGTATAGGAGAAAATAGCAGTACAAATGGCACCGCCAGCGTCCTTTTACAGGGCACTGGGGTCTATAGGCTGAATTTATAATTCTAGGTCACTCAAACCTGGATGATTATCGGGGCGTCTTCCCAGTGGCCAGTGGAACTTTCTCTCGGACTCTTTAATCGGTACGTCATTAATACTGGCAAAGCGTCGCATCATAAAACCCTGAGAATTAAATTCCCAATTCTCATTGCCATAACTGCGTTGCCAATTACCTGAGGCATCATGACACTCATACGCAAATCGAACTCCAATCCGATTATCGGTAAAGGCCCATAATTCTTTGATTAAACGGTAGTTCAATTCCTTATTCCATTTTCGTATCAAAAACTGTTTGACCTGCTCTCTGCCGATTGGAAATTCAGCCCTATTTCTCCACACCGTATCCTCGGTATAAACCAATACGACCCGCTCAGGGTCACGGGTATTCCATGCATCTTCGGCCATGCGAATCTTCTGAATTGCTGTTTCTCTAGTAAATGGCGGTACGGGTGGTTTAGCTTCCATGAATTTCTCCAATCATTGGTCTGTCTGGCGCGAGACAGAACACCCCATTTCTAGAGGAAGAAAAAGTAGTGCCTCGCTGCCACCACAGCGCCGTGTGCCCGTCGAGCGAGGCACGTCTCAGGGTACACGTTCCAGAAGCAGGGCCACCGTGGGCGCCGCTTCGCTTACTGCTTTTTTTTAGCACGTACTAGATTCGTCGTCCCGGCCATGACGACCACCTGCGTCTGAGCAGAGAAGACCTCATCGATACGCTGTCTCCCATTGCTCGTCAGAATGATCAGTCCGTGATGGCGCTCAATTCGCTGCAAGAAATGCGCAACTCTTTCATTCGCAGATCGGTCACGCGTATCTGCGGCCGGCGTGCGCTTCCCGAACAAAGCGTCCACTTCATCGAAGAAGAGGATCGCGCCACTCGACTCCGCTTTATCGAACACATCGTTCAAATTCTTTTGTGTTTCACCGATGTATGTGCTCACCACGGCCGATAAATCTACCCTGAACAAATCTACCTTCAAGGTATCTCCCAAGGTCTCGGCCGCTTTCCTCCGGCGCAGCGCCGTGGAACCCGACAGGATCAGGACCGCGGCCAATGAGGCGTTGCGCCTCTTCACCCGTCGAGCCGACGTTGCCTGCTTTTTCACTGCAGTCTTCTTGACGACAAACTTCTTGTTCTTTGCTCTCGCGACCTTAGCTGCCATGTACTCCACGCTCCTCTTGATACGATTCACTGAGTTAAACGCCTAGCCTTCTTCAATCTCCTTCGCGGGTCTCCGTACTACGCAGCGCACCTAGCCAGTCTCGCCCTCTTACCACCCTAGAGCCCACCGGTGTCCATTTTTTTCGAGTAACGCATCCGCCTCGCTCGGCCCCCAGCACCCGGCGGTGTAGAAATGGATCATTTTCTCCCCGGCCAACAACGGAGCGTAGAGGCGCCAAGCCGTTTCGGTAAATTCTGCACTGACAAAGAGGGTCTGATCGCCGATCATCACGTCACGCAGAAGGGTCTCGTAAGCTTCTGGGAGTTGGCCAAAGGCTTTCCCATAGTCGAACTGCAGCGCATGCTCGCTCAGTTGGAATGGCCTCCCTGGACTCTTCACGGAAAAACAAAGCGAGAATCCTTCATTCGGCTGGAGTGTGATCAGTAACTTATTAGGCGGGATGCTGCCGGGGTCGAGCGAGCGAAAAACTTGGGTGGGCGCCTCGCGAAAGGTCACCACAATTTGGGTCAGTTTACGCGGAAACCGTTTCCCCGTCCTCAGATAAAAAGGCACGCCCTTCCAGCGCCAGTTGTGAATTTCTGCTTTCAGCGCGACATAGGTCTCCGTGTTGGAATCCTTCGGGACCCCCTGCTCCTCGCGATAGCCGAGAATCGTCTGGTCTCCGATCTGCCAGGCCTTGTACTGACCAAAAACGACATCCTGCTGCGTAATCGGCACAATAGAATGAAGTACTTTTAGTTTTTCACTCTGAATCGCCGCCGCATCGAACGACACCGGCACTTCCATCGCGATGACGGTCATGAGTTGGGTCAGATGGTTCTGAACCATGTCACGGAATGCCCCAGCCTGCTGATAGTAGGCCCCCCGATGCTCCATGCCGAGGTCTTCGGCGACAGTAATCTGAATATTCTCGATGCGCTCACGGTTCCAGAGCGATTCAAAAATCGGGTTAGCAAAGCGAAACGCGAGGAGATTCTGCACCGTCTCCTTCCCCAGATAATGATCGATACGGTAGATCTGGGACTCGTCAATATATTGATGCAGCGTCGTATTCAGACCCCGAGCTGAATCAAGGTCGTGACCGAATGGTTTCTCGAACACGACGCGAACCCACCCATGGCTCTTGAGAAGCCCGGCCTGGTCCAGCCGTTCCATTGTGGTAGAGACCCGCTCCGAGGGCAACGCCAAATAGAACACCCGGTTCTCTGGCATCTTGTGGATGCGCTCCAACCGCCGGATGTACTGGGCCAATGCTTCATAATCTTGCGGCTGCCCTTCATGCAGCGTCTGATAGAAGAGACATTCCTCGCACCAGGCGCGCAACTCTGTTTCGTTCTGCCAGCCAGCTTGCTGCAGAGCTTCGAAGGCCCGGAGCTGAAATCCCTCTTCGCCCATCTCCGGCAGAGCGGCCCCGACGATCAGAATATTGCGCGTTTCGAGGATCCCCTGATCCCGCAGATGGTACAGCGCTGGGAGGAGCTTTCGGCGCGTCAAATCGCCGGTGGCACCAAGAATGACAAAGACGTGAGGCTCAACGCCGCGTTGCGACATCCGAGAATTCTCCTATAAGTTGAAGCTCCACGCAGAGACGTGAGGATGCTATATCACAACGTTTTTAGCCAGGCCAGAATATTGGCAATCTCCTGCCGGCTCAACGTATGTTCCCAGGCAGGCATCCCACCACGTCCATAGAGGAGGGTCTGCCAAAATCGCTCTGAGTTGAGAATGGGATTTCCAGCCAGCTTGGGCCCAAACCCTCCTCTGGCCCCCGATCCATGACAGCCTTGGCAATTGTTGGCAAAGACACCCGCACCCTCCTGCGAGATTCCGCTCGGACGCTCTTGAATCACGAGAGGCTCAGCCTGTAGCGGCTCCGCCGCCCCAATCTCATTAAGCGTGACCGAAGCTGGTGCGGTCTGATGGAACCTGGTTGCAAGAAACTCTACCAACAGAACGGCCTCTTCCTCTGACAGCTCCGCGCCCCACTGAACCATTTTGCCAACCGTGCCCTGCCACTGTGACCGGTTTAATCGTTGCTGCGTAATCAAATCCGTACTGTGACAACTGCCGCAGCGAGCGATGACGACCCCTTCTGCCCGCGCAGCCATCCCCGCACGCTCATCCGGCGCTGCCCCTGTCTGACCGTACAGCAGCAGCAGCGCCAACCCGGGTAGACCAATGGCGGTAACGGACAAGACCGATCTCATTCAGCCACCATCACGCGCACACGATCCCATCCGTTCCAGAGAAATCCGCTGGGACCCCAGGGACTCGTTTCTGGTTGCGTTATACCGCGATCATCAGTCGCACGAGAGAAAATTGTCTTCTGGCCGGAAGTCGCTTGCCAAATGTACTGCCACTGGCGCCAGGCATAGGGCAAATCTTCGCCAATCATACGCGCGGGCTCCCATGTGCGCCCCTCGTCAAGCGAAACCTCGACCATCACAATCGTGCCTTCGCCGGTCCACGCCACCCCCTGAATCATGACAGGACCAGACTTGAGAGAAGCGCTTTCGCGCGGCTGCGCGATCAGCGACTTCACGACCATCAGTTCCACCGGCTTGAGATCACTAGCTGCGATCGTCTCGCCAGGTGTGACCGGCCTCGTGGGATACCGGTAGGCAGTTTGCATATAGTAGCCTTGGGCTTCATCGTACCGGACAGTAATGTCGGTGAGCCACTTGATGCAGGAGTTCGCCATCCACCCTGGCGTGATGACGCGCAGCGGCCCTCCATGCAATAGTGGCAAGGGACGGCCGTTCATCTCATAAGCCAAGATCGTATCGTGGTGCAGCGCCTTCTCGATCGGAATACTGCGCACGAATGGCGGAACCGTCCCCGCACCCGGATGGTCGGCCCCTTGGAACTGGACATGCCGCCCGTTCGTCTGTAGACCGGATTTTTTTAACACATCCACCAGCCGCACCCCGGTCCAGCGCGCATTCCCCACCGCCCCTTGCTCCCACTGCACGCCAGGAACTTTCGGCCGATACGAGGCCCGGCCGTTCCCGCTACATTGCACAACTGCGGTGATGGTGATGGCTTCAAATTGTTTCAGGTCCTGCCGCGTGAAGGTCAACGGTTGCTCAACCAGACCGGCCACGCGCAATCGCCAGTTTTCATCAGAGAGCTGTTCTAGCGGAGGGGGACTGAAGTGGCTACGGAGAAAAAAGCGAGAGTTAGGCGTAAGGTAGGCTACAAACTCCTCCACTGGGGTTTCCGCATCCAACGGCCGCGCCACCCGCGTAATCAGACGGTCAGTCTCATCACTCTGAGCCGCCCGCTCCCTAGCCTGTACCACAGGGACCGCCGGGCCCAGCGCAAGCGTCAGACCTAGCCCTTGGATGATCCGTCGCAGCACAGTCCGCCGCGACAGCACCCGGACTACATGGCCTTTGGTCACGCTGGCCTCCCCATCAGCATTCAGCATCCCCACCCTTTGGTCATACCACAATCCTCCTCTTAATTACTAAGAGCCAGAAGCGAAGTATTGGTCTCAAGGGGGGGGCAATCGTCCATCCTATTGCAAAATGCCACGCGCGAACCGGCGAGCGTAAAAACAACTACCCTAAGCTGCCAGCGTCAGGATAATTCAGGCAACTGCGCAGGATATGCATGCAACGGTGGAGCTAGGTGATCGACGGAACAGTTGGGGCGATTCCTGACCGACAGAGGACCCTAGTCCTCTATCGGTCAGATCGAAAAAGAAGCTTACTTTACCCTGGAAAAGTCGGCAGGGATTTTCACTTCTTTTCCGTCCTGCAGATTGATAACGAACACGGACGCCGCGTTGGGATCGAATTTCTCATAGGCAAACCGCGCGGTAAAACGCGAGCGGTAGGCCGGCCCGCTGCCCTCGTTCTTGCGACCACGGTCAGCAGTGGCAATATCAATAGGCGTGATCTTTTTGGGGCCTTGCTGCAACTCGATCAAGGCGCGTTCGGCAAAATATTCGTCATCGCCGCAGAGTTGCACTTCAATCTCCATATTCGACATGCCCACGACTTTCTTGATGAACTCGTCGGGCATGCGTACCTCCGTCTTCCGCTTCTTGGACTCCATCGCTTCCTGCCGGCCAAAGGCTTCCAGCCGATACCGCTTGGTCCGGAGGATGGCGCTAGCGCCACACGAGTCTTTCGCAGGATCGGCTCCGACCCGCGTGACCGTCGAGGCATGCTGGAGGATTTGCTTGACTTCTTCCTGACTATTGGCCTTCTCCATCGGCGTCCGCCCTGCCGCCAAGGCCTTCTCCGCCTCTTCCGGGGAAAAATTCAGGTCGATCGCCAAGGCCGGACAAAGACCGACCACCATCAAGAGGCCCACGCCGACACAGGTGGCAACTCCACTCACTCGCACCACAGATGCCCGACCTTTGACAATCATAACTTCCTCCGTACGCAACACCAAAAATGAATCACGGGGGGGCATTCTACGAAAACTCTCCCCCCTTTGCAATCAATCGGAGAAGCGAGTCCAGTTAGGGTAGCGCTTGGCGGTGTACAGGGCCTCAAGATCCACCGGCAGACTCATGCCCGCTTGCGCAAGCAACCGGGCGACCAGACGGAGCGGCAACCCGACCACGGTCA
The DNA here is from genome assembly GCA_945865525.1 of Nitrospira lenta. Taxonomy (GTDB): domain Bacteria; phylum Nitrospirota; class Nitrospiria; order Nitrospirales; family Nitrospiraceae; genus Palsa-1315. The sequence continues at coordinate 64,311 of CAMBDY010000004.1, forward strand.
AAAAGTCGCCATCGATGGACTCGATTAAGTCGCCACCTGCTCCCTGGATCGAATAGGCCCCGGCCTTGCCAAGACTTTCCCCTGTCTCCAGGTAGCCTTCATGCGCGCGCGCATCGTAGGGTTTCATCCTCACGACGGCTGAAGACAGGGCAACCTGATCAATCGCACAAACTGAACAGACGAGCGCGACCGATGTGAAGACTCGATGGTCACGGCCGGCCAAACGCCGGAGCATCGACCGCGCCTCCGCCAAATCGGCAGGCTTCCCCAACACCTCATGCGCCAGCTCAATCACCGTATCACTCCCCAACACGACAGCCTCTGGCTTGCACTGCGCCACCGATCTCGCCTTCCCCTGCGCGAAAGCTTGCACCTGCTCCCTCGCCGTCCGGCCAGGCTCCAGCCGCTCCTCAAACGAGGGACTCTGCACGTCGAACGGAATACCCAGCAGAGCGAGTAACTCGCGGCGGCGTGGAGAGATGGAGGCCAGAATAAGCGACATCTATAGAGCCGAGAAGGGTTGCGTCGAGGCAACGGGCTCGAACAGCAGCGGGGCGGAGACCTCAGGGAGCGTCGCACAGGTTCTACGAAAGTTCGCCAGCACTTCTTCCACGTCGGCAGCCGACGAAACGCGGACCATGCTGGCCCGGAGCGAGGCGGCATGGGGGAATCCCTTACAGTACCACCCCAGATGTTTGCGCATCCGTCTGAACTGCTCAGTTCCACACGCCGCCTCAAACCGTCTGGCATGATCGAGCAGCAGCTCAAACCGGGTATCAAGTGATGGCGTACCCGGTTCCGGCCCTCCTCCAGGGAGCTGCTGCTGTAGCAGGGCTCGCGCCACCTCTTTCTGTTGAAAGAACCAGGGGGCACCGAGAGTGGCTCGGCCCACCAACACACCATCAACGCCTGTCTCGCGCACGCGACGCACGACATCCTGGAGGCTGTGCACATCGCCATTGCCCAGCAAGAGGGTTCCACTGCCCCGCACAATCTCTGCCGCCCTGGCAATGGCACTCCAATCCGCTTCTCCTCGATACATTTGTTGCAAGGTGCGGCCATGCAGAGAAATCACGGCCGGCTGCTCCCTGAGGAGATGCTCGATCCAGCGATGGACGATCGCCACGTCATAGCCAAGACGGGTCTTAACGGACAGGGGAATCGTTTCGCGCACCAGCGGACGAGCAGCCTGCCGCTGCTGGTTCATCCGCTGAATGGCCTCCACTCTCCCTGGTTTGAGCCCCGCTCGCTCAAGGGTCTGGCCGGCCGCCCAATCAGCAATGCCCTGTCGAGTGGCCTGCATGATCACATGGGCCACATCCGGCGTTCGGATCAGCCCGGCTCCCGATCCCGATGAAGCAACGCTACGGGAAGGACAGCCCATATTGATGTCCAATCCGTCGAACCCCAACTCACAGACTGCATGGGCTGCCTGATAGAAGAGGTCCGGATCTTTCCCGTAAAGCTGTGCAACGACTGGACGTTCCTCCTCATGATAGACAAGGGAGTCCAGTAGGAACTCCGGCCCCCGGCAGACGTCATGCACATGCGTGAACTCCGTGAACGAGACATCCGGCTTCCCCTGCAGCGCCACGGTATGGCGAAAGGTGGCATCGGTGACCCCATCCATCGGTGCCAGGCCGATGATCGGCCCAGCCAGTGATTCCCAGAAGCTCATCAGGCTTATCCTATCTCCATCACAGGCCCCATTACTTCATTCGCCTCCGCATAGGCCTGCCTGAGTACAGCACTTTCCTCTTCGACGCAGGCCTCAGCCTCTGGCGCACGCTCCGCCACAAACTCGATGAACCGTTCGATCTTGAGCAGAAAAAAATCGTAGGACTGGGTGAGAGGGCGTGGCGCACGAAACCAGAAGGTCACGAACTCGGCTAGATCAACACCACGTTCCGCTATCCGTCGGCAGGTCTCCGGAAACATCTGGGTCAGATCGCCGCCCCAATGAAGAATCTCGTAAGGCAAATAGGACGTGCGATACGCCATGAGTCCTGCCTCATCCTCAGCCATCTCCTGCCACTCAGATCCTGCCACAGGAATTTGTCCTGAAATAATCTGCGCATAGCGAGCGTAGTCATCACGCAACTGTTGTCGCGCAGATGGGCTGACCGGCTCTTGAATTGACCGAGACGGCAAGACCCGATCCGTCAGCTCAGCACCCAGACTGTTGGCCATCGTCCGCTGAACAACAGACGCGAAACGCCGAACCGCTGCTGCATATTCTTCCACCACCGTCTCAATCGACTTGGTGTCCACTTCCAACGCCACAGCCCTCAGGCTCACGAGGTTCTGATGGGCCAGGACCTGCTCCAGCATCGTGAAGAGGACCGGTGGAATCGGGGCGGCATGGGCATCCAGCCAGGCTGGAGGCTCTGCCCTCAACTCGGCCTCACCAGCAGACTCATGATAGGCCAAGCCGGCCACATGAATTTCAACTACCCGCTCCAAAGGAAACTCATCGAGAAACTCTCTGACGAATTGCTCAAGGGGCATCCGCCGGCGGACCGTTGTGTAGCGATACACCGTCCAGAGGTGCCCGATGTCCAACACGAGACCACAGGGCACGAGATCCGTCACCAGCCGAAAAAAATGTGGGATCGTGATCCTGCCAGCTGCGAAATAGGTGAGCGGCGGTAACTCTAAGAGAAAGAGCGGCGCCGTCCCGTCCACGCGGGTACCCTGCTGATCCATCGCCTGCTGCACCGTGGCGATATTGGCCGCCACCACTTCGGCACTCAGCGGCGTATACAACGGCGGGACATAGGTCCCAAACGAATAACCAGCCATCTGCTTCATCGCACATTCATGGTTCAGCCAAAGACTCTGTAAACAATTGAGTTGCGCGACCATCTCGCCGACATCCTGCTGAAAGAATGGAGACGCCTGCACGTCCGGCTTGGTGATCCAGAGGCCTTCCCCGTGATAGGCCAGCGCCAGATCGGGCCACGCCTGCCGAACCGCAGTCAGAGCGGTTGTCGTCGCCTTAAAAACCTCCAGATAGTTCGGCCTGAGTCCGCGCTCCTTGAGCTGCGCCATCAGTTCGAATAAATCGGGAGAGTACACATCGACCGACAGGCCTATCCCCTGAGGGAGAATCGGCCTAAGGCGGCGTTGAAAATCCTGTTGTATGGTGTCGTGATTGCGCATTGATCTATTCGTGCGTTGGCTTATGAATCGGTCTAGTCTATTCGCCAAACCCCTAGTTTGACAAGGAACGCCCCGGTCCAGGACGAAAACGTCCCGTCTGCTAGACTTGGCTGACGGCGCCAGAGGCAGAACCCTCATGAATCCTACGGACGCGAGTCGGAAGAGGCGTACCCCCCATGCCGAGGACCTAAAACAAGCCCTTCAAGCCTACACATCAGGCTCTCATCTCGTCATACAAGACGCTTTCGTCTCGACGAAGCATCTATGGTATGCTCCGGAACAATGGCTAGCTCCCGCTCACAACACCCATGCGCTGACCCCCCCACGGTCGTTCTCTATCACGCGGAATGCGCCGATGGGTTCGGTGCAGCCTGGGCGATCTGGAAACGGTTCCCGACGGCTCGGTTCATTCCGGTGAAACATGGGAATCCGCCTCCTGCCGGACTTGCCGATCAACGAGTCGTCATCGTGGACTTCAGCTATGTGCGCGAAACTCTGGAGGCGCTCGCCGCGCAGACCAAGACTCTGCTGGTGCTCGATCACCACATCACGGCCGAGAAAGCCCTGACCGGTCTGCCCTATGCCTACTTCGACATGAAAAAATCTGGAGCGGTCCTAGCGTGGGAATGGGCACACGATCAGCCGGCGCCCTGGCTCCTCAATTATATTCAAGACAAAGACCTCTGGACCTGGGCCCTCCCCTTCAGCCGTGAAATCAATGCAGCCCTTGCCTCCTATCCCTTCGATTATCAGCTCTGGAGCAACTTTCAGCAAAAAAATCTGGAAGAGGAGGGACGCGCCATCCTCCGGTATGAAAACGAACTCATACGCAAACTTGCAGCCCAGGCTACCTTGATCGACTTTCAGGGCGCCATCGTGCCCGCGGTCCAAACCGCAATCTTGACGAGTCAGGTTGGCAATCGCCTCGCCACGCAACATCCATTCTGCGTCATGTGGCACGATCACGAGGGACGCCGCTATTACAGTATGCGTTCGCGCGAGGACGGAGTGGACGTAGGGGCCATCGCCGCAGCCTTCGGCGGCGGAGGCCACACGCATGCTGCGGGATTCTCCGTCCTGCTGAGCCCTGACGGCAGCGTACCGGATAATCCGGCGCTACCTAGGCCGGTCATCGACCGTCGCCTCCCTCCCTCCTCGTCATAACACCGTGATCCCTCTGCACGACGATAATCCCACCGAGCTAACGCCAGTGGTCACCATCGCATCCATTGTGGCTTGCGTGCTCGTCTTTCTCTATCAGATCAGCCTCCCTATCGACCTGGACAACAGTTTCGTCTTCCAATACGGGGCGATTCCGGCTCTCCTGTTCGGACAAGCCAACCTTCAGGGAATGGTCATGGCCAGTCCCGCCTATGCAACCCTGTTCACGAGCATGTTTCTCCACGGCGACTGGATGCACCTCATCGGGAATATGCTCTACCTCTGGGTCTTCGGAAACAATATCGAAGACGTCATGGGTCACGCGAAATATGTGTTCTTCTACCTCACGTGCGGCATTCTCGCCACCTTAAGCCAGGCCCTGACCGATCCCTCGGCGACGGTGCCTATGATCGGAGCCAGCGGCGCTATTTCCGGTGTCTTCGGCGCGTCTCTCTTAGTGTTCCCGCGCGCGCGTATTCTGGTGTTGATCCCAGTCTTGGGCATCACGAAAGTGGCGGCGGGATTCGTCCTTGGCCTGTGGTTTGTTATGCAACTCTTCAGCGGGGGTATGAGTATCGGCAGTACGGGAGGAGGCGTGGCCTTCTTCGCCCATATCGGCGGGTTTCTGGCAGGGATGGCGCTGATCGGTCTATTCAAACGACGGAACGTGCCATTTGTAGGGCTCAGCCCCAGAAGCTACTAAGAAAACTCGCGCTCACCGCGCGAGGCTGTCACGAAATTGCTGTGCATGATCGAGGGCGAGACCGAGCGTCTCCCCGAGAAATGTGACATGGCCCATCTTGCGACGGGGCCGGATCGCTAGCTTGCCGTAGAGATGGAGTACCGCGCCGGGCATAGCCAGCAGCGTTCGACGGCCAAGTCTCTTCTCAAGGGTCGTGGCCTCGTCTCCGATCAGATTCACCATCACGGCAGGACTCAGCAGCCGCACTTCACCGAGCGGCATCCCGCACGTCGCACGAACCTGTTGCTCAAATTGAGACACGCTACAGGCATCGAGCGTGTAATGACCTGAGTTGTGAGGCCGCGGGGCAACCTCGTTGATCAGTAATTCTCCGCCGGACAACTCAAACAGTTCGAGGCAGAAAACCCCGACCCCCTCCAGACGATCCACCACCTGCCGCGCCAGCACAGCTGCGCCCGCGGCCACCCCTGAAGCAGCTTGGGCCGGTACCTTAGTAGTTCGCAGAATCCCCTCGTCATGTTCATTCTCTACTAAGGGATAGGCGCAGCTCTGTCCGTCAGATCCGCGAACCACCAGGATCGAGAGCTCTCGCTCGAACGGCACAACAGCCTCTACGATCCATCGCGTACCAGGGCGAGCGGATTCCGACAGAGCTCGTTCCACCTCACGAACATCAGACTCTCGAGTGATACGCCATTGCCCCTTGCCGTCATAACCGGCCGTCGCCGTTTTACAGAGGGCGGGATAGCCGACCTGTCGGACGGTCGCGGCCAATTGATCGGGAGCGGTCAGAATGGCGAAGGGGGGAATGGGAAATCCGTGGGAGGCCAAGAATCCCTTTTGTTCGAGGCGATCTTGAATCACACTCAGGACAGCGCTCGATGGTCGAACCAACGTTCGCTGCTCCAACGCGCGACAGAGCTCCGCTGGGATATTTTCCCATTCATAGGTCACGACACTGATTAGGCCGACGAATCGCGCAAGAATCTGTTGATCGGTAAATGGACCGGGGAAGCTGTAAGTGGCAACACGGTGGGCTGGCGCCTCAGGATCCGGATCCCAGACTGCGACGCGATAGCCGAGACGGAGCGCCGCCAGAGTGAACATGGCGCCCAATTGCCCTCCGCCCAGCACACCCAGGACTGATCCTGGATCGATGACCGCTCGCGTCACGGCCGGCGACTCGGACGGTCGGGTCCCTTGGTACCGGTCACCAGGCCCTTCGCTTCAGGAGACTGGAGCACCCTGTCGGTCTGAGTCTGACGAAATAGTTTCACGCGAGCGGCAATCTCCGGATACCGGCCAGCGAGGATCTGCGCGGCCAACAAGCCAGCATTCTCGGCCCCTCCGATCGCCACGGTCGCGACGGGAATTCCTTTTGGCATTTGCACAATAGAGAGGAGCGAATCCAATCCGCGAAGGTTCTCTGTCGGAATCGGAACCCCAATAACCGGCAGATGCGTCTTCGCCGCCAACATCCCAGGAAGATGGGCCGCCCCGCCGGCACCGGCAATAATCACTTCGATTCCACGACCGGAAGCCTGTTCGGCATAGGTAAATACGCGGTCCGGCGTCCGATGTGCCGAGACGACCAGCAATTCGCTCGTGATCCCGAGATCCGCCAGCATCGCCACGGCCTTCTCTAAAGTCGGAAAATCGGACTTGCTGCCGCCCAACACCCCGACCAAGGGCTGCACGCGATCCGGCTTTCGACGCCCGGCTTGTGATCGTGGGGTGTTGCTGAGACGCGACATATTTACGTGGCCTTTCTCTTGCGACGCCTGGCTCTCAACGGAGCTCCCACCTTAACGCCTCTCTTACTGATGGTCAAGCGCAGCCCTCTCCAGAACAGCCTGATGCGCTGAAAAATTGACCGGCTATGCCACTTCCACTATGATAGGCCTAGTGTAGGAATTCCCCGGGCTCGAACGAGGAGAACTCGGTGGCACGTCTCACGCAGAATTTGCGAAATAAAGTCCGCAATCTCGTTCAGCGGGACAGCAGTCTGAACGCGATTGCGATCGATGACCTAGCAACCTCGGAAAACCTCCAGTCTTGGGAAGCGGTCCAAATCCCCGAACGCCTGAAGGTTTCCTCGCGCCTTGCGATTAAACTGGTGCTGGTGTTTCTCGCGATCATTGCCTTCCTACCCTGGACCCAGACCATTACCGTGACAGGGCAACTCTCCGCCTATATACCCTACGAGCGACCGCAAGATATCGAAACCCAAATCACCGGGCGGATCAAAAAGTGGCACGTCTTTGAGGGGATACGCGTCAAGCAAGGTGACCTTATCCTGGAGTTGGATGACTACGATCCCAACTTCATGTCCCCAGAGCTCCTATCTTTTCTAGACCAACGGCGCAAAGCCCTGAACCAGTCGCGCACCGCCGCGCTCGCGCGCGCCGGGCAATTGGATAAGCGGATCCTGGAGATGCAGAACCTCGTTAAGTCCGCAGTCCCCTCCGCCCAGGCGCGGGTGATTGAAGCGGAAAATAAGGTACGGGAGGCCTATCAGAAGATCGAATCGGCAACCATTGCGGTCTCTACCGCTGAACTCAACGTGAACCGGCACAAACAGTTGGCGGAGCAAGGCCTCGTATCGCAACGCGAACTTGAGTTGACCATCCAGGCAGCGATCGCCACCAAAGCTGATCTGACTGGGGCACAGGCCAACCTCAAAGGCACGGAACAGGCGATGAAAGCCCTCAGCTTTGGCCGTGACCAGGTTAGCGCCGAGGTCCTGCAGCGATTGCTCGATGCCGAAGCCGCCCGTGAGGCCGCCATCGGCGACGCAGCTAAAGCCACCGATCAGCTCGCCGAGGTCTCCTTGCGAATGTCCAATGCGGAGCAACGCCGACTCGCCAGCCGTATTCTCGCCCCGGTCGACGGCACCGTGGTCAAGATGGCGCATGCCGGAGCTGGGGAAACCGTCCACCCTGGGGATAAACTCGTGAGGCTTTCGCCTACGAGTACCGACAAGGCCCTTGAGATGGTGGCCGACGGAATCGACGCGCCACTGCTCAACGTAGGCCGCAAAGTTCGCATTCTGTTCTACGGCATTCCCGCCATTCCCCTCCCGGGCTGGCCGGAACTCATGGCCGGTACCTATGGCGGAGTGATCAAGGTTATCGATCAAGTCGATGACGGCAAGGGCAGTTTTCGTTTTTGGGTGATCCCGGATCCTGACGATCGGGTCTGGCCCCCTCAGGAACATATTCGCCAAGGAACGAAAGCGATGGGATGGGTCATCTTGAACCGCGTTCCTCTCTGGTACGAACTCTGGCGGCGCTTCAACCTCTTCCCGCCGGACTATCAAGAGCGCCTGCCGACCCTGCTCGATACCCTCATGCCAAAATCAGGGCGAGGGACAAAGTAAATGCCGTACAAAAGAATTCATCTTCTGAATGCCCGCCGCGGCCTCTCTAGCCTCCTGCTCCTCGGGATGATTTGGGTATGCGCCCTCCCCGCTACTGCGGGCGAGGTGGCAAAATCAAACTCACTACCCCCGATTCCCTTGAGCGTAGAAGAGATTCACGCCTGGATCGATCGTACGCACCCGCTCCTCAGGGGCGCCGGCACGGAGAAAACGCTGGCTCGCGGGAAAATGCTCAAAGCGCTCGGTGCCTTTGAGCCGGTCCTCATCAACGATACCGAAATCGAACGATTCATTAAGAGCACGGAGCCAACCAAAGGCACCCAAACCGTGGGCTTCAACGATACCCTTATCGAAGCCCGCCATCCCTGGGGATTTCGCTACAGCGCAGGCGTACGGAAAGCCATCGGCAATGCCGCGATCCCAGACCTGGCCTTCGGTAGCAATAATCAAGTCCTCCTCGGAGGCGCCATGCCCCTCCTCCGGGGCCTCATGATGAACCCGGAAAATGCCGAGCTCCAGCGTTCCGAATTGGCGAACCCCCGCGCCGAGGTGCAGATTGCGCAAACGAGGCAGGACCTCTTCCTCGCCGCCGCCACACAATTTTGGGATTGGGTGACAGCAGTGAAGCTGGCGGAGGTGCAACGCCGGGCTGTGGAAGTGGCTGAAGATCGACATAAACAAATCGAAGGCCGCGCCAAAGCGGGAGCCGTTGCGCCACTCGACGTGGTCGAAGCCAATCAGGAAGTCCAGCGCCGTCTCGAAATGGCCATCGCTATACAACGGATCGTGGAGCAGGAGCAGCTGAAACTCTCCATGTTTCTCTGGGACAACAACGCCCCCGTGCCCCCGCCATTGGAACGAGTCCCGGGTTTCCCCTCACAGATGCCGGTGCCGGCACCCGACACTATCCAGGCGCACAAACTCCAAGCCAAGGTGGAGCGCCCAGAGATCCAGGAAATCGGCATCGAGGCCAAACTGAACAATATTGATCTGGAGCTAGCCAAAAATAACCTCCTCCCGAGCCTGGATGCGGAGGCCGCGCCGGCCCGCGCGCCTGAAAAGTTCGTCCTGGGGCTCGGCTACCGCTTCGGACTAGAGCTCAGAATCCCCATTCTCCAGCGCAAGAGCCGTGGCGAAGTCCTGGAAACGCAAGGCAAGGCGGATCGATTCGTCTTCATGCAGCAGTTCCGCGAGCAGCAAGTCCTCGTCGATGTGGACAACGCCCTGTCCGCCATCGAACGGGCCAAGGAACGCGTGGGGGCCGCGACTGAATCACTCCGTTTGGCGAAGACCCTCGAGGAGGGAGAACGGTTCCGGTTCAGCCTAGGAGCCACCAGCGTCCTCTTCGTGAACTTGCGGGAACGGAACTCTGTGGACTCAGAAAATCAGGTCATCCGTGCCAAGGCGGACTATCAAAAAGCCTTAGCCCTCTACCAATGGTCAATCGGGGCTTGGGCGAAGGGAGCGTCGTTCACCGCTCCGGTCACCTATCGCGCCAGGGACTGAGAGCGCCGAAGTGGCTTTTATTTTTGTGCTTTGGTAGCGTGCGAAACAGGTGCACTTGTTCCAAGAGACAACTCATCCAGGCCATAGCCACGCAAGCCGGCACCAGACGAGACTGAGCTGAGAAAGAAAGCGGAATCCGTGCAACATCAGAACGGCAAGCAACTAAATTTGTTTCAGCTGATGCTCGGCGGCCTAGGCGTCCTCTTCCGTTTGGAGCAGCGGATCCTCGCCCTGATTGTTTCGTATTCGATCGCCATCGGTCTCGTCGCACTCATCGTGCCGCTCACCGTCCAAGAACTCGTCAATACCTTTGCCTTTGCCATTCAGACCATCACCATTGTGACCCTCGTCGCAATCATGGTCACCGGACTTTTGTTTGTCGGAACGTTTCGCGCCTTGCAGTTTTACGCCGTTGAGATGCTTGAACGACGGATCTTCGCTCGCATCGCGCTCGGCATGGCCCAACAGTTACCGCATCTGCAGTTTTCAAAATTCCAGCCCCGCTATGCCAATTTCTTCATGGAAACAATCTTCATGCAGCGGGCGCTCGCGGTGATTCTCGTGGACCTGATCAATGTCATTGTAGCCGGCGCCGTTGGGATGACCATCCTTGTGTTCTACCATCCCTACTTCATCCTCTATAACGCCGTGTTCCTGGGAGGATTCGCCGTCGTTTTTTTTCTCATGGCACACGGAGGGCTCAAGGCCACCATCGACACGTCCCACGCGAAGTATGACACCCTGCACTGGCTGCAAGAGGTCTCGCACAACCTGCTGCACTTCAAGTCCACAGACAGCCATGCGCTGCTGATGAAGCGGACTGACGAGCTGGTCCAGGCCTATGCCACGACCCGACAGACTCGATTCAACATTTTAGTCCGCCAATTCATGGGGTCAGTGGGCTGGCAAGCCATCGCCCACAGCGGACTCCTTGGTATCGCCGGCTGGCTCTTGTCCATAGGCGAATTGACACTGGGACAACTGGTGGCCGCCGAAGTGGTCGTCAGCGGCCTCCTCGCCAGTCTCGATGCCGTCATTAAACGCATGGGGCATATTTATTACTTCTTAGCCGGGGTGCAGGAGCTCGACTTTCTGTTCTCACTCCCGCAGGACCAGACCGTGCCCGCTCTGTCCAGCCCACTCTCGAATCCAACCGACCACGGCGTTCGCGTCACCTGTAAAACCCTAGCGAGCGCACCCCCGGGCCTGCCGCCGGCCTTCGAGCAGTTCAATCTTGAAGTCACGCCTGGCGAAAAGATCGGCATCTACGCCGACACAACGGCGACCAAAACAGCGCTCGCGCGGATTCTGGGTGGTATAGAACCGCCCACCAGCGGCGTCATTCAATACAATAACGTGGACCTTCGCCACCTCGACCTCGACACGATCAATCGTTCCCGGGGGTTTATAATTGACTCCCAACTCACCCTGTTCGACGGCACGATTGAAGATAATATTGTGCTCGGACGCTCCTATGTCTCCTATACCGACGTCCAATGGGCTCTACGCTATACCGGACTGGAACACACCGTCGATGCGCTTCCACAGGGACTCAAGACCCACATCCGGGCCCCTGGGATTCACGACGATCCGGCGCATATCCTACAGATCTTGATCGCACGAGCAATTCTGACCCGCCCGCAACTGTTGATCTTTGACGGCATCCTCCATGCCCTGAAGCCAAGCGTGCGCGAGCCCATCTTGCGGAGGCTCTGCTCAAAAGATGAGCCCTGGTCCATAATTTTTGTGTCCAACGATCCCAATCTGACGCCGTACATCGATCGGCGCATCATTCTCAATTGAACAAAGGAGCACGGTGGGACTGATGACTTTTCTCCAATCGTGTCGCCCGAGCGCCTCACAGCTGCTCGTAAGCCTGCTCATCGGAGGGCTCGGGTACATGAGCGTACAGGCCTTGAGCGACGTCGACCAGGACCTGCGAATCATGTACACCGAGTACACACTCGGCGCGGCTGATCTCGCCCACATTTCCGCAGACACTATGCGCTACCGGAACACGCTCATCCGCGCCCTTTCGGCAGAGAGCCAAAAAGATTTCGAGCGGATCACGGAATCCCTGCCGGTCCAGCGCGCAAAAATTCAACATGCTGTCGATCGTTATGCGGCCGCAGGACTCCGCGTCTCACGAAGCGGCCGCAGCGAACCAGAAGATATCGAGGCGGTCAGGCAGAGTCTCGACCAGTACTTTGCCGTGGCCAGCATAACCGTGCAGCTCTTGACGCAAGAATGGCGGGCCGTCTCCGTGGCAGAGCGAGAGGTTATCAGACGGAAGGCGGAAGAGCATGCCTCCGACAATGCCGGCCCAAAAATGATTCAGGTGAGTCTGGCGCTTGACCGGCTGCTGGACACCGTGTCGGCCGTGGCTAAAGATATGCGCGATGACGGAACACAAGCGATCCAGCGCACAGGCGTGTTAATCGTCGGAGGAAGTATTTTTCTCGCCGTTTTAAATCTCTTATTGGCTGGCCCGCGCAGCAAGCAGGCCTTGCAGGCCGACAGCTCGAACGATCCTGCGAGCGGCTCCCGCCCCAATCCTATTCCGCGTCCGCGAGCCGAGGACAGTCCACCGCGGACCGTGCGCTAGAACTAAGCTACCTCCGAATCACGTGCACGGCGTCTCGCCCTGACTGTTCCCACGCCCAACCGCCAAAAAAATCTCCGTGCGCTCCTCGTCGGTCAAGGGTTTCCAGGATTCGGGGGTGAGCCCCGCGAGCGTAATGTGCATGATCCGAGTACGATGCAGCGCGAGCACTCGATAGCCTAGGAGTTGACACATACGACGGATCTGCCGATTGCGCCCTTCGGTGAGAATAATGCGGAACCGCGCGGGACCGATTCGTTCGACTTGGCAAGGCTTGGTGGGGCGATCGAGGATAACGACCCCGTGCGCCATACTATCAAGAAACGCCTGATCAAAGGGATGATCAACCGATACCTCGTACTCCCGCTCATGGCCATGCTCGGTTCGAAGAATCTCATTCACAATGTCTCCATCGTTCGTGAGCAGGATGAGGCCGGAAGAATCCTTATCGAGCCGACCAATTGGGAAAATCCGTTCCGGATGACCGATCTCCGCGATGATATTCCTCGTCACATGCGACTCACTGGTCGTCGTCACGCCCACCGGCTTATAATACTTGATGTAGACTGGGGCCGTTCCCCAGGGAATGACCTGACCGTCCCGCGCGATCACATCCTCAAGACTGACCTTATCCCCCAAGGATGCCACCCGCTGATTGATGGTCACGCGGCCGGATTCGACGAGGCGATCAGCCTCCCGCCGAGAGCAGATACCATGGTGCGTAAAAAACTTATTGATGCGTAATTGATCACTCACGAGGTCGTATCCCGTTTAGTGGACGCGCCGACCCGCCTTGATCCGTCCCAGCATGCGGTAGATCAGCCGCGCGATACAAAACTGGGGCGCGACAAACCCTTTGATCGGGGCAATCTCGCTGAAGTCCATGCCGAGGATGCCAGGCCCATTGGCTAAGGCGGTGATGAGATGCAGCGTATCGTACCACCCCAACCCGCCCGGTTCGGGAGTGCCCAGCGCCGGGACCAGCGAGGGATCGAGCCCGTCACAATCGAACGTCAGATAGACCGGCCCACGACAGGCCTGCACCACCTCGGGAATCCAGCGGGAGGCCTTGCCTTCATAAGGACCGGAGGGGTCGAGAATGTTTGCAGCAAAGAACGTTGCGATGCGATCGTTACTCCGGAGCAACTCCACTTCTTCAGGGGAGATAGAGCGAACGCCGACTTGGACCAACGGTAACCCGTCGTCAACCACGCGAGCCATTACGCTGGCATGACTATAGGGGTTCCCTTGATAAGCCTTCCGCAAGTCCCCATGCGCATCGATTTGGACCACGCAGAGATCGGGATAGCGTTTGGCATGGGCTCGAATCGCGCCCAATGCGCCGGTATGTTCACCGGTCAAGGTCACCACGAACCGCCCCGTTCCGACATGGGGTGCGACGAACGATTCAATCGCATTCACCGCCTGCTGATCGACTTTGCCGGCAAGATCCAGCGGGCGGCTCGTGGCCACGCCGCCCCATTCGCGATAGGGCTCATAGCCGAGCGTTTCATCGTACAACTCGACTTGCTGCGACGCCTCAATGATCGCGGAGGGACCCCGATCGGAGCCCAATACGTAGCTGGAGGTATGTTCGTAGGGCGCAGGCAGGACGTACACGCCCGCGTTGTCTGGATGACACCAGGGCTCTTCAAGCCCGAGAAAGTTCTGGTCGATGCCTTCCCATCCGGCGGGAAGTGTCATGGGCGTAGACTCACGTAAGAAGCTACCGGCGCCGTTTCGGAATATTTTCTTCTGGGATGAACACGGCAAACGCTACGACCGTCGTCCAGCGATGGGGCTTCCCAATCGCGGACTGCGTGATGTTTTGGGTCCGAACGATCTGGCCGGCCATCTTGAAGACCTGCTCTCGTTCTTTCCACGCGATGTTCGGATCGAACTCGACGCCAAGCGTCGTGGCCAGCATCTGTGCCGCCAAGTCTTCCGTATATTCGCCCGTTTCTTCATCGGTTTCGCCATGCGCATGGTGCTCAGACAGATAGCCGTACGCACGACGATCCGTAGGAATCGCCACTCCGATCGAGGCGGAGACCAGGCGATTGCGTTCATTCGTTTCCGAGCGTGCCATCACACAGAACGTAATCTCACCGGGGTTCAATAACTTCTCGCCGCGCACACGTGGGATGATTTTACAATTTGGAGGAAGAATCGACGACACGGTGACGAGGTTACAATACGCAACGCCGGCGCTACGCAAGGCTTCCTCGAAGGAGGCCAGCTTTTCTTTGTGAACTCCAACGCCGTGCGTCAGAAACATCTGCGTAGGTACCATCGTCTCTTCTCCTTACTTACTTACTTCGTCCGACCACTCGGCTAGCGGACGCCTCGTTAGCGAAAATACGTCTTCCAAACCTTCCTGCACATGTGGAGTGGGTGTTCTACCAAAATTGATGCCACTTCGCAATATCCCGAGGCGTTTTTTTATTCAGGTTTCGGCAGGAGGCTTGAGGTTCAGCACCAGCATGCGCGGCTCCGTCATATCCTCCAACGCCGCCTGAACCCCTTCGCGCCCAATCCCCGAGTCCTTCACGCCGCCATACGGCATGTGGTCGGCTCGAAAGGTCGGGATCTCATTGGCCAGCACTGCCCCGACTTCAAGCTGCCGAAAGGCATGAAAAATGGCATTGACATCCTGCGTAAAAACCCCGGCCTGCAGCCCGTAGGCGGACTGGTTCAACGCCGCAATCGCTTCGCCGAAATGGCGATAGGGCGTCACCGTCACCACCGGCCCGAACACTTCCTGACACGAGACCTTCATCGCTGGCGTGACCTGCGACAGCACCGTGGCCTCCATGAGCGAGCCCACACGCTTGCCCCCCAAGAGCACCAGCGCGCCCTGCGAGACCGCTTCCCCGACCCATTCCTCCACGCGCTGGGCAGCAGCCTGATCAATCAAGGGGCCGACGACCGTCGCCTCGTCGCTGGGATCCCCGGCCTGGAGCCGCGCAACCTGCACCAAAAACTTCGCCGTGAAAGACTCAGCGATGGAATGATGAACGAAGATTCGCTGCACGGAAATACAGGTCTGGCCGGCATAGCTGAACCCGCCTGCGGCGCAGCGCTGCGCCGCAAACTCCAGATCGGCATCTGGCTCCACGATCACCCCGGCATTCCCGCCTAGCTCCAGCACCACCTTTTTCTTGCCGCACTTGGCCTTCAGCATCCATCCAACGGGAGCGCTCCCGGTAAAGCTCAGGAGCTTGAAGCGAGGGTCAACGACGAGCTGCTCCGCGACTGTATTGTCGCAGGGCAGGACGTTCAGCGCGCCGGGCGGAAGTCCGGCCGCCAGCGCTACTTCGCCGAGGAGGAGCGCGGTCAAAGGCGTCTGCGGGGCAGGCTTGATGAGGATGGCATTGCCTGCGGCGAGGGCTGGAGCGACCTTGTGCGCGACAAGATTCAGCGGAAAGTTAAAAGGCGTGATCCCGAGCACCGGACCGATTGGAACCCGCCGAAGAACACCGAGATGAGAGTCCGTTCCCGGTGTCCAATCGAGAGGAATCACCTTGCCGGGAATGCGCTTCGCCTCCTCTGCCGCAATGGTAAATGTCTGGACGGCACGGCTGACTTCTCGCTTCGCGTCGGCGATCGGCTTGCCGGCTTCCGCCGTCATCAGAGAGGCGAATTCCTCGCGCCGGTCATGGATGCCGCCGGCGATCCCTTGCAACAGCTGATAGCGGGCATGAGACGGCAGGGCTCCCATTACGGCAGCGGCAACAACCGTCGATTGAATTGCAGCCTCGGCGTCGGAAGAACTGGCGTAGGAAACTGTAGCAAGTTGCTCCCCCGTAAAGGGGTTGCGCACAGGGACAGCGGTCTTCCCCTGTCGCCACAGGCCTGCAATTAAAAATGGACGTGGGTCTTGCACGAGAGAGGCCCCGCGGATGATGAAGACTTAACCGGCGAACTTGACTGATGCGGCAGGGGCCGGCTCACGGCTGGCCTCTTGCTGGGCGATACCGGCCTTGGCAATCAGGTCCGCTGCCCCCCAGTCACGAATCGCTTCGAGCGTGAAGGCCTCATACGTCGAAACACCCTGGCAGGTTGGACAGTCCGGCATAGGCACCTTGAGATAGAACACTTCCGACAGACAGGACATACAAACCCAGTAGGCAGGCTCCCCTATGCGCGGAGGCACGGACCAAAACGATTGCGTGGCAGACATATGGTGATCCTTAATAAATGATGGACTGACTATTCTGCGCCACCGCCGTCGTCCCGGAAGGCTCCGTGGGAGATGCCTGGGAACGCGGAGCCGTGGCGAGCATGCGATCAATTTCGTTGGCAAACTCTTCGAACGGGAATGCGCCGGGAATCGCAATGGCTGGCTCTTTTGCGCTAGGACCCCCGACTGTCCTGATCAGGATAAAGCCGGGAGTGCCATGAAACCCCCACCGGTTCGCTTCTTGACGATCCTGGAACACAGCGTCTAAATGTTGGCGTTCATCGAAACACTTGGCAAAAACCGCCTGATCCAAGCCCATCACCTTGGCATACCCCTTGAACGATCGAGCATCTAACCGACCGCCGCCGCTGAAGAGCCGGTCATGCATCGGCCAATACCGGCCTTGTGCTCCGGCGCACCGCGCCGCGACTGCAGCTTCAACGGCAACTCCCTGATCGGCTCGTGGATAATCGCGATAGACAAACCGCACTTTACCTGTATCAATATATTTAGCCTGCAACTGGGGCCAGGTCTCTTTAAAAAACTTGACGCAATACCCGCACGTAAAATCCGAATACTCAATCAGAGTCAACGGCGCATCGACCCGTCCTCTGATGCGGCCGTCGTCCACGATTGACCCGGCGCTTGCCAGAGTCAACGGCGCGAGAACCAGGACCAGCACCGCCAGTGTGCGAAACAAACGCAGCACCGTCATGGGCGGACCGCGCGTTTCGCTTTAACGCGCTCCAGCAGCCCAACCATGAGAAGAGGCCAGACCACCGTGGCATCACTCAAAACTTCAGCAAAGCGCCCACCTTCTTCTGGCGGCACAAACTTTCCCCACGAAATGCCTTCTTGGTAGGTACAGCCACTCAATCCGCCCCAATAATCGGGCTCCGGACAGATGCGCACGCCGTACTGAAACCGAGGCGGCTGAACATTGAGGCCGAGCCGTGCATTACTGATCTCAATGTAGGGGCCGACCTGTTGCGCCCAATTGCGTGGGACGCCCCCGCCGATCGTGAAGATTCCCAGCTTCTTGGCCGACACAACATGGCTCGTATAGCTATTGAGATCGAGATAGGGATTGAACGAGGGATAGGCGCCGTGAATTGCCCGCAACAGATCAAGATCGCTACCCCCTTGACGCTGTGCGCGCGCCCGATCGAGCTCCCGCCCCATCGCCCAGGTCCCGACATCCAGCCCCATCTCGGAATCGGTAAAGGCCGGAATAAAAACAGGCACTTTTTTCAAATAGGCACTTTTGAGAATACCCGCTCCGTCATATTCTTCCGCAAGCGTCTGGCCCAGTTCACGGGTCAACATCTCAGAGGACAGGGCCTGCTCGGGCTTGACCCGCTTCATCGTCAAGGAGACCACCTGCTCGACATAATTCAGGTTGGACTCCATCTCCAAGGTGTCATACACCCGGTTGTAGCCCTTTCGAAACAACTCTTCATCGGACATGGACGGCTGGTGCCGATAATGGGTCTTGCCGACGGACTCGCTCAACCCGTGTGCAATCAAAGCGCCGGTCGAAACGACCGCTTGCACCATCCCATGGTCGATCATCGCGCTGATGATCTTGCCCATCTTGGCAATGGTCATCGCTCCGGACAGAGTCAGCACGACGAAACAATCGGGATCTTCGATCATCGCCCAGAGCACTTCGTAGGCTTCGCCTAAGCGGCGGCCCCCGAAAGCCGTCTTCCGCATGGCGGTTAGCAGACCATCGAACGATGTGATCTGGTCAGGATCGAGAGGCTCGAGCGCCTCGAGTCCATCTTGCGCCCCATCGTGAAATTCACGTGCACCCATAGAAAATGCTACCCACCATAGAAGTGAAGAGACGCACGGCACATTGTGTACGCACAACATACACAACCGCTGCTAGAGGCGTCAACGCAGTTGCCGCGTACGACATAAGGAGAAGAGCCAGGAGAAAACGCCTACGGTGAAGGGATCGTTCGAACGTCGTGAGGACTGCGTATGGTGTGGTGGTCCCAACGGGATTTGAACCCGTGTTTAAGCCTTGAGAGGGCTCCGTCCTAGGCCAGGCTAGACGATGGGACCAGACATCCATCGCGTGGAATCGAGGGGCCACACTAGCACAGGGGCTTTTGACTTTTCAATTCCTGATAAGGCGGGATGGTGTTCAGGCCGTACTGCGCTGACAGACCCACGGCTTGGCAGAGACCATCTTTGTCGATGGAACAGAAAGCTGCAGCGACGCAGCGTCAATTGGCGAATCGGCGGCGCCTCGAATCCCCGACTGTGCCTTTAGGCCTTCTCCCCTATACTAGTCTTATGGTAGAACAACCCACATGTCTGAACCGTCCAGTGCGTCAAATTTTATTCGCGAGATCGTGGCAGCCGACCATGCAGCCGGCAAACATGGCGGCCGAGTCGTCACGCGCTTTCCGCCAGAGCCGAACGGCTATATCCATATCGGCCACGCCAAATCCATCTGTCTAAACTTTGGCTTGGCGAACGGCACTCTAGGCGGCGCCTGCCACCTGCGATTCGACGATACCAACCCGACCACCGAAGACCCCGAATATGTCCAGGCCATTCAGGAGGACGTCCGCTGGCTGGGATTCGACTGGCAGGGGAAGATGTTTTTTGCCTCAGACTATTTCGCACAGCTCCACGAATTTGCGGTGCGCCTAATCCAGAAAGGTCTCGCTTATGTCGACACCTTAACGGCCGACGAGATGCGGACTTACCGCGGCACTCTGACGGAGCCGGGAAAGAACAGCCCCTCGCGCAACCGTTCTCTCGACGACAATCTGGACCTCTTCCGACGCATGAAAGCCGGCGAATTTGCCGATGGCACCCATACCCTCCGAGCCAAAATCGATATGGCGTCGCCCAACATCAACTTGCGCGACCCAGTCCTCTACCGCATTAGACATGTGCCCCATTATCGAACCGGTAGCGCCTGGTGCCTCTACCCGTCCTACGACTATGCCCATCCTCTCTCGGATGCACTTGAGGGCATCACGCACTCCATTTGCACCTTGGAGTTTGAGGATCACCGACCTCTCTACGAGTGGGTGGTTGAACAGGCCGATGCGCCGCACCAGCCTCAACAGATCGAATTTGCCCGCTTGAACCTGACCTATACCGTCATGAGTAAACGAAAGCTGCTTGAGCTCGTCAACAAGAAGCTAGTAACCGGATGGGACGATCCACGCCTGCCGACGATCAAGGGCCTGCGGCGCCGTGGCTATACCCCGGAATCGATTCGGGCCTTCTGCGACCATATCGGGGTCGCCAAGCGCGAGGCCACCGTCGAGATGCAACTGCTCGAACACTTCATTCGCGAGGACCTAAACAAGCGAGCGCCGCGCGTCATGGCGGTCTTGCGGCCGCTCAAAGTCATCCTCGACAACTATCCCGAGGGCCAGTCCGAAGAATTAGAGGCCATCAATAACCCGGAAGATCCCGCGGCAGGGAGCAGGCAGGTCCCCTTCTCGCGCGTCCTCTATATTGAGCAGGACGATTTTCGCGAAGATCCACCTAAACAATTTTTCCGGCTCGCCCCGGGACGCGAGGTGCGGCTCCGCTACGCCTACATCATCAAATGTATCAGCATGACAAAAGATCCGCAGACCGGCGAGATCACGGCACTCCATTGCACCTACGATCCCGCGACCATGAGCGGCGCAGCCCAGGCGCAGCGTAAGGTCAAAGCCACAATCCATTGGGTGTCTGCAGACCATGGGGCGAAAGCTGAAGTTCGCCTCTATCACCCCTTACTCACGACCGACCTGGCGAAGGTACCGCAGGACCAGGATTGGACGGCCTATCTCAACCCCACGTCATTGGAACGGATCACGGGCTGCCTCGTCGAGCCCAGTTTGCGGCACACAACGTCTGGGGCGCGTCACCAATTCGAACGGCTAGGCTACTTCTGTACTGATATCGATTCAACGGCCGAGGCGCTCGTCTTCAACCGTATCGTGCCGCTCAAAGACGCCTGGGCGAAGATCGAAAAAGCGCAACCCTCTAAGTAAGGGACGCCAGCTGTCTCCTGATCGACTCTCACCTGCAGCCTGGTATAATGCTGAGTATGGCCTGTCCCGTCTGCCGCCAATCTACGACATGGGAAGACAATCCCTGGCGTCCTTTCTGCTCTGAACGATGCCAACTCACCGACCTCGGTGCCTGGGCAACGAACCACTACCGCATACCAGGCCCCGCTCTCACAATCGATACCTCGCTCTCCGACTCATCGGAGGACGACGATCGAAAGGCCGAGTGACGCAATCCCGTCTGTGCGTTCCCTGGTTGGCACGCCCCTGACAGCGTGTTATGGTTACGGCTCAATTAGACCCCTAGGAGTACACGCGATGCTACCTACCAAGGGCTATGCGGCAATGACCGCTAAAGCTGCCCTGCAACCCTTCTCCTTTATACGACGCGACGTGGGTCCCCATGACGTGCTCCTCGCGATCACCCATTGCGGCATCTGCCATTCTGATATTCATCAAGCCCGTGACGAATGGGGCGGCTCGATTTTCCCTATGGTGCCGGGCCATGAAATTATCGGGAGAGTCACGCAGGTCGGGAGCTTGGTCACACGGTTCCATGTGGGCGAGACTGCTGGCGTCGGCTGTTTCGTAGATTCCTGTCGAACCTGCCCCGCCTGCCGTGAGGGACAGGAGCAGTATTGTGAAGCCGGCATGCTCCTCACCTACAGTGGGCGCGACAAAGACGGCCAGCCAACGCAAGGCGGCTACTCCACGCAGATCGTCGTAGATGAACAGTACGTGCTGCGAATTCCGTCAGCCCTGTCGTCTGCCGGAGCCGCTCCGCTCTTATGTGCGGGAGTCACCACCTATTCCCCGTTGCGTCATTGGGGCGTTGGCAAGTTTCACAAGCTGGCGGTCGTGGGATTGGGTGGACTGGGCCATCTCGCCGTGAAGATCGGTAAGGCGCTCGGAGCCCAGGTCACTGTCTTGAGCACATCCGAACGGAAACGGAAAGATGCCGCGCGGCTAGGCGCATCGGACTTTGCCCTCACCTCCCAGCCCGAAACTTTTACGAAACTGCAACGGCATTTCGATTTTATCCTCGATACTGTTTCCGCGCCGCACAATTACAACGACTACCTGAGCCTACTCAAAACGGATGGCACCATGATCCTCGTGGGCGTACCGGACAAACCGACCCTCCTGGAACCCTTTCCGCTCATCCTACATCGCCGCCGCATCGCTGGCTCCGTCATCGGTGGCATTCGTGAAACGCAGGAGCTACTCGACTTTTGCGCGACGCACCAGATCGAGTCCGATGTCGAAGTGATTCCCGTGCAACAAGTCAACGAAGCCTACGAACGAGTCCTCCGCGGCGATGTGCGCTTTCGCTTCGTCATTGATCTCAGCTCACTCGCGTAGGGATCTTGTCCCGCGCGGGCGACGATTCTGGTTCTACTGACGTGGGGGATCTGAGGGGGACGATCAGGGGAAATGGCTGGGGGACTAGGAATCGAACCTAGGTAGCCGGCTCCAAAGGCCGGCGTCCTACCGCTAGACGATCCCCCAGCACGGTACGGAATTGAGCATAGATCTGAAAATACGGGCGGGACAGATTATTTGGCTGGGGGACTAGGAATCGAACCTAGGTAGTCAGATCCAGAAACTGACGTCCTACCGCTAGACGATCCCCCAACCTAAGGCCACAATAGTCTATGGGTCTTGGCTTCGTCAAGATCGATGCTGCGCGAAACGGAACTTTCTCAGGCCTGCGAGGCCCGGTCGAGCCCCTGGCGAAGCCGAAAGAGGACCCTGTCTCGCCCTAATATTTCCATCACTTCGAAAAGACCTGGGCTGGCTGTGCGGCCGGTCAAGGCCACACGGACCGGCTGGGCCAGCTGGCCCATCTTCATCTCCTCGGCTTCGACCAGCTGTTTGAAGGCCTCTTCCCATGGCTGCTTAGCAAAGACAGGGAAGGCCCCGAACCGAGCGAGCAATTTACCGAGAACTGGCGCGATCGCTGGTGTCAGAAACTTCTTTGCCGCTTCCTCATCAAACGTCACGGCCTGCCCGAAATAAGGTCTCACCCAGTCAACCATCTCCACCAGCGTCTTCGCCCGCTCTTTCACGAGAACGACCAGTTGCGCAAGCCACTCGTGCGAAACAGTCCGGACTTCGTCGGTCAGACCCGCGGCCTCCAGGAGCGGCACCAGCGCCTGAGCGACCTGGGTCGGCGGACTGATCTTAATATATTCCGCGTTCACCCACGTCAGCTTCTCAGGATTAAATACGGCAGGCGAGGTTTGCACATTCTTCCAGGAAAACTTCTCGGTCAGCTCCTGACGCGTGAAGAGCTCTTGGTCTCCATGCGACCACCCGAGCCGTACAAGATAATTCACCATGGCATCCGGCAAATAGCCCATGTCTTTATAGGCCATGATCGAGGTGGCGCCATGCCGCTTTGATAAGCGGGATTTATCCGAACCCAGAATCATCGGCAAATGCCCGAACTGCGGGACAGGAAACCCGAGCGCTTGGAAAATCTGAACCTGCCGCGGCGTATTAGTCAGGTGATCGTCTCCCCGCACCACATGGGTAATGGCCATCAGGGCATCATCAACCACCACCGAAAAGTTGTACGTCGGATAGCCGTTTGACCGGAGAATGATTAAATCGTCTTGCACGCTATTATCGAAGACGATCTTGCCCTTAATGAGGTCATCAACCACCGTCTCACCCGCTAACGGGGCCCTGAAGCGAAGGGCCGCGTCGCCGGCCTGATTAACTAGGCCACGATCACGGCACCGGCTATCGTATTTCGGGGACAGGCCCTTGACCTCGGCTTCCTTCCGCCTAGCTTCAAGTTCTTCTGCTGTGCAGGCACACCAATAGGCCTGCCCCTTCTCTACGAGCTGCATCGCATAGCTGCGATAGAGATCAATGCGCTCGGTCTGGCGGAAGGGCCCCTCGTCCCAATCCAGCCCCACCCACTTGAGCCCCGCACGAATGGCCTCGATCGACTCATCCGTGGAGCGATCCTGATCCGTATCTTCGATGCGGAGAACAAAGACGCCCTTCTGCTGGCGGGCAAAGAGCCAGTTGAACAAAGCCGTACGGACCCCACCGATGTGGAGAAAGCCCGAGGGGCTAGGGGCGAATCTGACTCTGACTTGGCTCATCGGCTAATCCTATATTGTCGCGGAACGGTCGGTATCTATAACATGGGGTCAAAAGTCTTGTACAGAATCGGTCGGCGCGGGCCCTTTCATCCGGAACGATCATTTGATATTGTGATGTCAACAAGATAAAGGAAATGGTTATGGCTGAACCTACACAATCGGCAACGGTCCTATCGGTCGCAGATCTCACGCCCCACGTCCGTGAATTGATTCTGCTCCCCAAGGCGCAGAAGATTCTCTTTCAGCCAGGCCAATGGATCTCCCTCCAGCTCCCCGTCGGCATCAAGCCGCCCCTCAATCACGCCTATTCGCCGGCATTGCCCCCTACTCCCACAGGACACCTGAGCCTGGTCTTTGATCGAGTGCCCGATGGAGCTGGCTCGAACTATCTCTACGGGCTTACGCCAGGAGATGAACTGCTGATGTCCGGTCCCTACGGGGACTTCTCACTGCCCCCCACCCTCGATCGAGAACTACTCTTCGTCAGTCGCTATACCGGCTTAGTGCCGATCCGCTGCATCTTGAAACAGTTGACGGCAGCAGGCCCCATGCCACCTGTCACCCTGATTGCGGTCGGTCCCGCCCAAGACGAACTGCTCTACCACGAAGAGTTGCAGGCCTTGGCAAAGCAACAGTCTTCCTTCCGCTATCTACCAATGGTAGTGAAGGGGACAGACGAGGAAGTTGTTGAGGCAACGCTGACCGTGCTGCGCCCCTTCCTCGCAGGCAAACCAAAACTGATGCCATGGCTCAGCGGAGTGAAGGGATTCGTGAGACCCTTGCGGACCTACTTTATGGAAGCAGGATACGAGCGGAAAGAAATCAAAACTGAAACCTACGATTAGTGCCCTTCCTTCACGAGATTCTTGTTCACCGCGGGGATCTCAACCACGATATCTTTCGTCCCGTTCGGCACACATTGGCAGCCGAGCCGTGACTGCAACGTGGTGAGCGGCGCTTTCTCTAACTGGTCGAACTCGTCGTCCGTCCCTTCGCTGCAGCTCTCCAGCCCCTGCTTCACGATGATATGGCACGTTGAGCAGGCGCAAACCCCTCCGCAGACATGTTCCAACGCTACCCCACCCCCCATCGCGACATCTAACAGACTGCCGGGAAGCCCAGTCGGGCCGTAGGGAATCTTGTCTGGATCGACCAAAACCTGAGTCGTCACTCCATCAGGAGCGATAAACGTGACGGTATAGGCTCGCTGCGGCAACGTATAATCAGCTTTTTCAATATAGGGATTGCTTCCGCCCATAGACTGTTCCTTTCGCAGCCAAATTCAGCCTTCGGTCCTACTGTTGACAGGCCAAAGCCCTGCATGCTATTGTTTATCCGACCATACTGATCGGAGACCATTATAGTCTCCGACCCTAGAGATCGGCAATAGTAATGTTGAAGATTTCAAAAAAAGCAGACTACGCCCTCATGGCTCTTCAGCACATCGCCGCCTCCCAGTTCAGCGACGTGTTACCAGGCCGTGTCGTGAATACGAAAGAAATCGCGGAGGAATACCACATTCCCCTAGAACTCCTGGCCAAGGTCCTCCAGGCCCTGGCCAGAAACGGGCTGATCGAGAGCCACAATGGCCCAAAAGGCGGCTACGTACTGGCCCGACGTGCCGAGACGATTACGATCGCACAAATTCTCGAAAGCATCGAAGGGCCTCTGGGCATCACCGACTGTTCCCACGAGAAGGATGGAGACCTCTGCATGCAGCGGGACAATTGCAATATCCGCACACCGCTGTTGAAGATCCAGGACAGCATTGCCCAATTGCTCAATAGCATGACCCTGCAAGACATGATGGGTGGCACACCGCTCATTACGATTCAGTCCTCCGCGGTACAAGGAGTTGCACGATGAAACTGCCGATTTTCTTAGACAATCACTCTACTTCCGCAATGGATCCCCGCGTACTGGAGACCATGCTCCCCTATTTCGTCGAGAAGTTCGGGAATGCGGCCAGCCGCAACCACGCCTTCGGGTGGGCTGCGGAAGAAGCTGTCGAAAATGCTCGGAAACAGATCGCCAAGCTAATCAAGGCCGACCCGAAAGAGATCGTTTTTATGAGCGGTGCCACTGAATCGGACAATCTCGCAATTAAGGGCGTCCTGGAAATGTATGGGGAGAAGGGCACCCATATCATTACCTCCTCCACCGAACATCGCGCGGTCCTCGACACCATCAAAGCGCTGGAGGGCAAGGGCAAAATAACCGTCACCTATCTCGCTGTTGATAAATTCGGGATGGTGAATCCTGAGGATGTACGCGCGGCGATCACCGAAAAAACGATCCTCATCTCCGTCATGCTGGCGAACAATGAAATCGGCACGATCAACCCCGTCAAAGAGATCGGTAAAATCGCCAAGGAGAAGGGTGTCCTCTTCCACTGCGACGCCACGCAGGGCGTGGGGAAAATCCCGGTCGATGTGCAGGAAATGGGTATCGATCTGATGTCTTTCTCCGCCCATAAGATGTACGGGCCCAAGGGAATCGGAGCGCTCTACGTGAGGAAGAAGAACCCGCGCGTGCGCATTGTCGCGCAAATGGACGGCGGCGGACACGAACGCGGTATGCGCTCCGGTACGCTTCCCGTGCCCTTGATCGTGGGATTCGGCAAGGCTTGCGAGCTCTGCGAGCAGGAAATGGCCACAGACACGGCGCGGTTGATCACTATGCGCGACCGACTGGAGGCTAGCCTGATGAAGGCCCTCGAGGAAAGCTATCTGAATGGCCATCCGATCAACCGGCTCCCTGGCAACCTCAATATCTCCTTCGCCTACGTGGAGGGCGAGTCGTTGTTAATGGGGATGAAGGATATCGCGCTCTCATCTGGGTCGGCCTGCACCTCGGCCACATTGGAGCCCTCCTACGTGCTGCGCGCCCTAGGAGTTGGAACGGAACTGGCGCATTCCTCGATCCGCTTCGGCTTAGGCCGTTTCAATACGGACGATGAAATCGACTATACGATCAAGAAGGTGATTGAAGTCGTCACCAAGTTGCGCGACATGTCCCCGCTGTACGAGATGGCAAAAGAAGGCGTCGATTTGAAATCAGTTCAATGGGCGGCCCACTAACAGGGCAGCAAAAGGAGGATGCATCATGGCCTACAGTGAAAAAGTCGTCGATCATTTCAATAACCCCCGCAACATGGGGAGCTTCAAAAAGGACGAGGAAGGGGTCGGCACCGGCATGGTCGGCGCCCCGGAGTGTGGCGACGTAATGAAGCTTCAGATTAAGGTGCACAACGATATGATCGTGGACGCGAAATTCAAAACCTTCGGCTGCGGGTCCGCCATCGCTAGCTCCAGCCTCGCCACCGAGTGGCTGAAGGGTAAGACCATCCAAGAAGCCCAGAAGATCAAAAACACCGACATCGTACAGGAGCTAAACCTGCCGCCGGTGAAGATCCATTGCTCCGTACTCGCCGAGGATGCCATCAAAGCGGCTCTCGCAGACTACCAGAAGAACGCCGATGGGCCCGCGGCCGCCGCGAAGTAACGTCAGAAAGGGAGCGCACCATGGACACGACCAACGCAGCAACCCAGGCGCCGGTGATTACGCTCAGCGAGACAGCCCTCAAGGAGGTCAAGCGCCTCATCAACGTGCAAGGCCTGACTGAAGGCGGGCTCCGGCTCGGCGTGAAAGGTGGCGGCTGTTCAGGGCTCAGCTATACGATCAACTTCGACGAAAAGATCGGCCCGCATGACCAGGTTCATGACATTGATGGGGTCAAAGTTCTTGTCGATGCCAAGAGTGCTATTTATCTGCAAGGCACGCAGCTGGACTTTCAGAAAGACCTGCTTAGCGGGAATTTCAAGTTTGTCAATCCAAACGCTGAAAAAACCTGCGGGTGTGGCGAGTCCTTCTCGGCATAGTGGACGACAATAAAGATACCGGGATGGACCATCACGACACCCACAACTCAAACCCTCGCGAACTCCAAATGGCCAGAAGTATGTGCTGGCACTGTCAGTCTGAGGTGTCCGGAGAATATTTCTGCGACCGCTGTATCAAAGTCCAACCGGTCTCGAAGGAAACCGATTACTTCACCTGCCTCGGGTTCCCTCGCCGCCTCACGATCGACCCACGCAAGCTAGAAGCTAAGTTTTACGAACTCAGTCGTGCGTTCCATCCAGACTTCTATCAGAACAAAAGTGAAACGGAACAGGCCATTAGCCTCGGCAACTCCGCCATACTCAATTCGGCCTATCGCACCCTCCGCGATCCGATTCAGCGGGCTGAATATCTGCTTGACCTCGAAGCGGGAGCCGTGAAGGAACTTAAGAATTCGCCTCCGGCTGACCTCTTTGAGGAAATCCTTGAACTCCAAGACACGCTGAACGAATACCGGGCCGCCGAGCGCACATCGGAAACGCAGCAACAGCTTCGCGCCAAACTCCACGCGGAACAACTGACCCTGGAACAGCGCAAGCAAGACATGGAGACCAACCTCCAGCAACTCTTCACCAACTGGGATGCGCTTCAGGATCACGGCGACGCGACCAGCCAAGCCCGTACCGAACGGGACCGCCTGCTGAAACAGATACGAGAAATCCTCGCCAACCGCACCTACGTCAAGAGTATCGTCAACAACCTCGTCGCAACCATCGGATAACTACCATGTCACGCATCGTCGGCATCGATCTCGGCACCACGAATTCGCTCGTGGCCTACATGAAAAATGGCCACCCCTGTGTCATTCCTGTGCGAAACGAACGGACGATGGTGCCCTCTGTCGTGGCTATGACCGACAACGGACTGATCGTTGGCGACCCAGCAAAGGAACATCTGGTCCGCAATCCCGAGCGAACGGTCTACTCTGTCAAACGCTTCATGGGAAAGGCCCTTGAGGACGTGCAGAGCGAACTGGCCTACTTCCCCTACTCGCTCACTGAGCAAGGCGGTGTGATCCGGATCAAGCTCGGCGAAAAATCCTATTCGCCGCCGCAAATTTCGGCGATGATTTTAAAAGAATTAAAACAACGGGCGGAAGAACATCTCCGCGAAAGCATCACAAAAGCCGTCATCACAGTTCCCGCCTACTTCAACGATAGCCAGCGCCAAGCCACGAAAGACGCTGGCCTGATCGCCGGACTCGACGTGGTGCGAATTATCAATGAACCGACCGCCGCCTCGCTCGCCTACGGCCTGCAAGCAAAGACGCAAGGGACGATCGCCATCTACGACTTCGGTGGCGGCACGTTCGATATCTCCATCCTTAAACTCAAAAACGGTATCTTCGAAGTGTTGGCTACAAACGGCAACACCCGCTTGGGCGGAGACGATCTTGACCGTGAGATTGCCAACCTCTTTCTAGCGGATATTCGCAGCCAGCAGGGGATCGATCTCCGCGCCTACCCAGATCAGATGCAAGCGATCCGGCTCGAGGCGGAACGAGCCAAAATTCACCTGTCGAATGAACTGAAGACCCAGATATCGGTTGAGCTTCCGGACAAGAAGGGATATTTCACGCGCGAGTTGACGCGGGACCAACTCGAGTCCCTAACCATGGGAATTATCGAACAGACGCTGGTGCCCTGCCGGTTGGCCTTGCAAGACGCGGGGCTCACCCCTGACACAATCGATGAAATCGTGCTGGTCGGGGGCTCCACTCGCATGCCACTCGTGCGGCAGCGGGTTCAGGAGTTGTTCGGGAAGACTCCCCATTGTGAGATCAATCCTGACGAAGTCGTGGCCCTCGGCGCAGCCATACAAGCGGACATCCTCAGCGGCGGCACGACAGACATGCTCTTGCTCGACGTCACACCCCTTTCGCTCGGTATCGAAACCATGGGCGGTGTGATGAGCAGCTTAATTCACCGGAATACGACCATCCCGGCAAGCGCAAAAGAAATGTTCACCACCTATGTCGATGGACAAACCGGTGTGGATATTCACATCCTCCAAGGCGAGCGAGAACTCGCGAACAATAATCGTAGCCTGGCAAAGTTCAGGCTGAAAGTACCTCCCCTCCCGGCCGGCGCCCCGCGCATCGAAGTCACATTCCTGATCGACGCCAATGGAATCTTAAATGTGAATGCCAGCGACATGCGGACGGGACAGAGCCAGTCCATCGAGGTGAAACCCTCGTATGGTTTATCCGACCAAGAAGTGGAGCAGATGATCGAGGATTCGTTCAAGTGTGCAGCAGAGGACATCGGCACCCGCAAATTAATCGAAACAAGGCTCGAGGCCGGCGCCTTAATCACGACGATGGAGAAATCGCTGCGTGAGGGGGACCGTCTGGTTGCGGCAGAAGAGGCCACGGCCATCCGCGCAGCCCTCGCGGCCTTGTCTACCGCAAAAGACGGCAACGACCCCCGTACGATCCGTGCATGTATGGCCACCCTTGAACAATCGGCGCAGCACCTGACCGTCGCCATACTGAACGATGCGCTCACACGAGGGCTCCAGGGGAAGAAAGTCTCAGACCTAACCTGACGCGGCCCAGGGAAACTTGTTGTGCCGTGCCGTCCAACGACGAAGGAGTTCAGATGGATCTACAATGGAACAACATCGAAGATATCGCGATTCGCTTGCGTGAAGAGCATCCGGAGACGGACCCTCTCACGGTTCGCTTCACCGACCTACATGCCTGGGTGGTAGCGCTTTCTGATTTCAAGGACGATAGCAAGAAGTCGAATGAGAAAATTCTGGAAGCAATTCAGATGGCGTGGCACGAGGAATATCAGGACTCGAAAGGTTAATCCGCTAAGCAACCCCAAAATGCTCCCACCTCGCGACTTTTTTCAGCAGCCGGCATCTGGCTATTGCGCCCCCTCAGGGATGTGGTCTAGCTTATAGAAATCCGTCGGGTCGACCCGGCGCGGATGCCCTTGAGTCGGCTCACTACCCTTAATAAAGAGTTCAACGGTGCCGCCCTGTCCTTCCTGATCGCCATCGGGCAACCCTGTCATAGGATTGACATTCACGAACGTGAGGCCTTCCGGAACGGTGAAGGCCATCACCGGGACCTGCTCAAGCGACGCCTTCATGAAATTGATCCAAATCGGCAATGCGGCATGAGCCCCCGTCTCCGCTTCGCCGAGCGAACGGCTATCATCGAACCCCACATAGACGCCCGCCACCAAATTCGGTGCGCCACCGATAAACCAGGCATTGATAAAGTCGTTCGTCGTGCCGGTCTTCCCAGCAATCGGCCGACCAATCGATTTGGCCGCCTGCCCAGTCCCCTTCTGAATCACATCTTCCATCATATTGGTAATCCCATAGGCGGTCTCCTTGGAAATCACCGGCAGAGCCTGCCCGTCCTCCAGCTCTAGCACCGTACCCGCATTATCTTCCACGGACACGATTGCGTAGGGCTCAATCCGGTTCCCCTCATTGAACAGCACCGCATAGGCGGAAGTCAGCTCCAGCAAGCCCATCGAAGAGGAACCGAGCCCCAACGACAAATCTGCGGCTAACGGGCTAGTGATTCCGACCGTTTTGGCGAACTCAATCACATTCCTAACCCCCACCTTATCCAGCAGCCGAACTGTCGCGAGATTGTAGGAACGGGCGAGCGCCTCCCGCAGACTCACCATGCCATGAAACTTACGGCCATAGTTTTCTGGCTTCCAGGTTTTTTCCTCTAGCTCCTGTTCGTAGACGATTGGCGCATCGAGGACCATCGACGCAGGGCTCATCCCTTGATTCAACGCCGCGGCATAGATGATCGGCTTGAAGGCGGAACCCGGCTGGCGATGGGCCTGGACGGCGCGATTATACTCACTGCGCGTGAAATCATATCCGCCGACCATGGCCCTGATGGCGCCCTTGCCAGGCTCCAGCGCAATCAACCCGCCCTCGACAAGTGGGGTCTGCTCCAGCTGCACATGCACGACATCACGATCCAGCTTCTTCACCAGCACCTCGATAACATCACCGGGCTTCAGCACCTGCTTGAGATTCGAATTCACGAAGGCGTCCTTCATGGGGTCCGGCCCCGTCAGTCGACGCTTCGCCCAGGACATGTCTTGAAAGGCGAGCCTCGCCACTACCGGCCCGATCTGTGCGAGGAAATGATCCGACGCCACTTTCGTGATGACCGCCTCTCGATAGTCCCCCGTCTTCAGACCGTGACTGGCACTCGCTCCAGCAACGGAAGGCGTTAGGACAGCCGGATCGACCGTTCGAAGCGGACCCCGCCACCCTTGCCGTTTATCCAATTCACGCAAGCCGGCTGCAAAGGCGGTTTCAGCGGCCTTCTGCATCTCCATGTTCAAGGTTGTAACGACCTTGAGCCCGCCCTTATAGACCAAGGCCTCACCATACTTGGCGACCAACAATTGCCGGACGTGTTCCACAAAATAGAGCGCCGCCTGCTCCCCGCCTGGCCGCCTGAAATTCAACGTTTCCGCCACCGCCTCTGTACGCTCTGCTGCCGTCAGAAATCCTGCCTCTTCCATACGAGTCAGCACATGCTCTTGTCGTTTTTTAGCCCGGTCGTAGGCTTTAAACGGCGAATAATTATTGGGTGCCTTGGGAAGGCCTGCGAGAAAGGCGGCCTCCGCCGTCGTCAGGGTCGAGAGGTCTTTCCCGAAATAGGTTTGAGCAGCCGAAGCGATCCCGTAGGCGCCCTGTCCGAAATAGATCTGGTTCAAGTAGAGTTCGAGAATTTTATCTTTCGTCAGCACCAGCTCCATCTGATAGGCTAGGATCAGCTCACGGATCTTACGGTCGAAGGTGCGTTCTGAGGAGAGGAAGAGCGATCGCGCCAACTGCTGAGTAATCGTGCTGGCTCCCTCGACCTTCCCTCCTCGGCGGACGTTCGTCCAGGCCGCACGGAGCATGCCAATGTAATCGAGTCCGGGATGTTCAAAAAACCGGACATCCTCGACCGCGATCATGGCACGGCGGAACTGTTCGGGAATTTCCGCCAAGGGCGTCTGGATGCGACGTTCAATGAAAAACTGACCGATGCGCTGCTGGTCGCTGGAATAGACCTGCGTGACGAGACTGGGCTGGTACGTCTCCAGCTGGTCTAAGGGAGGAAGGTCGCTCGCAAGGTGCCAGGCCAACCCACCCAGACCCAGTATCCCGCTCAGGAACGCTGCACCGAGACTGAGGAGTGCAACCTGCCACCAGCGCCACGATCGGCGACGCGAAAGTTGACGACGCGGAAACTGTCGATATATCTGGCGATCCGTCATAATTACGCGTGGTTACCTTCGAGTCTCGGTTGCATCACTGGCAAGATACCGAGAAATCACCATATCCTGCGGATCCTCAAAACTCAAGTCTATGGCGGCGAGCCCTCGCGTCCACACCTTCCTCTGGCGTCGCTTGTACCGCGCACCATACTTCGGGTATAGTACCCTACGGCGCCTGGATTTCCGGGCGTCTTTTTTTTGGAGTATGCCGTAATGTCTATGGATCCAATCGCTGAAACAGAATCGCCCGTCGCGGACCAGATCGCGCCCCACGGACGGCGGACCGACATTCGCAATATCGCTATTATCGCTCACGTGGACCATGGCAAAACGACGCTGGTTGACGCCGTGCTCCGCCAGACCCACGTCCATCGCAAGATCGACGACATGGGCGAGCGGATCATGGACTCGATGGATCAGGAACGCGAGCGCGGCATCACGATCCGGGCCAAAAACGCCAGCGTCACCTACAAGGGCGTGAAAATCAACATCGTCGATACCCCGGGTCACGCCGACTTTGGTGGTGAAGTCGAGCGAACCTTACGCATGGTGGACGGCGTCCTTATTCTGATCGACGCCAAAGAAGGCCCTATGCCGCAAACAACCTTCGTCTTGCGGAAAGCCCTCGCGCTGGGCCACAAAGCCATCGTGGTCATCAATAAAATCGACCGTCCGGACGCCGTGATCGACGATGTGGTAAATCGGACCTTCGACCTGTTCGTCCATCTCGGCGCGACAGACGAGCAGCTCGATTTCCCCATCGTCTATACCGCCGCAATCAAGGGGACGGCGACCACCGATCTCGCGAAGCCCGGCACGGACATTATGCCACTCCTCGACACCGTCCTGGAGAAGATTCCCGCACCGACCGTCAATGCCGAGGCCCCGCTCCAAATTCTAATTCTCTCCCTGATTCAGGACCTCTATAAAGGCAAGATGGGAGTCGGCAAGATTCAATCCGGTTCGATCGCCCGCAGACAGAACGTCGTCGTCCTCGGAAAGGATGGGGCCAAGTTCCCCGGAAAAGTATCAGACCTCGCCGTCTACTCCGGCCTTGAACGGACGGATGTGGAACAGGCAGAAGCAGGAGAAATCGTCGCGGTGGCAGGATTGGACGAGGTCAGTATCGGCGATACGATTGCCGACGCGGAACACCCGATTGCCTTGACCAGAGTCACCGTCGATGAGCCCACCGTCCAAATGACCTTCTCCGTGAACAATAGTCCGTTTGCCGGACGAGAAGGTAAGTACCTGACCTCCCGGCATTTACGCGATCGACTCTTCAAGGAACTCGAAACCAACGTGTCGTTGCGCGTACAGGAAACGGACAGTGCGGATAAATTCCTCGTAGCAGGCCGCGGCGAGCTGCACCTCGGCGTCCTGATTGAAGCGATGCGCCGGGAAGGCTATGAACTGCAAGTCTCACAACCCGAAGTAATCGTCCACCGGGACGGAGAGAAGGTCCTCGAACCCTATGAGGAACTGACCATCCAAGTCCCGGAAACCTATCAGGGGGCCGTAATTGAAGAGCTCGGCAAGCGCCGTGGCGAGCTACGCCATATGCGGCTCATCCATTCCGACGTCGGGACCAGCGAAATGCACCTTGAGTACCATATCCCCACCCGTGGCATCATGGGACTCAAAAACCTCCTGGTCGCCAAGACCCGTGGCACGATTATCATGCACCATGTCTTTGTCGCCTACGAACCGCTGGAGCAGCGCGATCTCGCCGTGGCGACACACGGGTCACTCGTCGCTTGCGAAGACGGCACCAGCTCTGGCTATGCCATCTTCATGACTCAGGATCGCGGCACCATGTTCATCGGCCCTGTGGTGGAGGTCTATCGTGGGATGGTCGTCGGTGAGAACAGCCGAGACGAAGATATGGACGTGAACGTCTGCAAAGAAAAACAGCTCTCCAATATGCGGGCATCCGGCACGGACGAGGCCTTAGTCCTCACCCCACCAAAAGAAATGGGCTTGGAGTTCGCGCTCGAATATATTGGCTCGGACGAACTGGTCGAAGTGACGCCGAAGAGTCTGCGGATCCGCAAAAGGATCCTTAACTCGGATGAGCGCCGCCGAGCCAAGAAATCTAGCAAATAGCCTCCGGCCGCGATGAGGATCAGGAAGAAACGCCCCAAACCTTCCGCGCGCCGCCCCCCACTCTACTTTGTCGGCTATCGGGGAACCGCACCAGCGCCCCAAGAGCTTAAAACCTGGTATGACCTCGAGTACGGTGGGCCGCTGACGCTGCGCGTCGACCAAGATGCCACGGAATCCTGGCATGCAGCCCATGGACCCTGGACGGCTCATATCGTGATGCCCCTCCCAACCACCCATGTCGCAGGGTTGAAAGAACAGCTCGCCTGGGAGCATGAGCATATGGGCGCCGTGGCTCCATCCCTTGCGCCGCCACGTGATATGCCGGACACGATCCTGCTTGCCGCTCGACTTGCTAGGGGCCTCACACTCCTCACGCACGGCACAGCCTACGACATCACCACCAACCAGTATGTGAACCCCTCAGACTGGCAGGACCGCCCCCTCACCCATTTCATCGTCGATGATCATATCCCGATCATGCAAGATGAGGATGAGCCACACCACCGAACCTGGTACTACACCCTCGGCCTCAGCAAGTTCGGGGTGGATGAACTCGAAATGTTTCTCGCCTCTGGTCTCCCAGACCAGCCGACCCGCGATCTCCTTCGGGAAGCCGCAGACGAGTTGACCCGGACAGGACAGTCTCCCAAAGTCGGGAGCCGAGTCCGCCTTGGACTCCTGGGTCACAATATTGAGATTACCAACCACCGCACCGCCGTGCCAGCCGGGCGCATGCTAAGTTTTCGAGAAATTAAATCTTTCCCCTAGTTTTCCTTCGTTATTGAGGCCTTCTAGGCCAGTAGGGGGAGCTCTAGGCCTTCCGGACCGTTGACACGGGTTCAAGCCCCACGGTACAAAAATACAGACGACTGTATCAGAGACCCGACTAAACCATGCAGAAGGAGGCATCCAGATGAGCGATGTAGCAGCAGAAATTAAGGTTGGCGAGACGGCACCAGATTTTAATTTGAAGGATCAGGACCAGAAGGACGTGAAGCTGAGCGACTACCGCGGCAAGAAGAATGTGGTGCTCTGTTTCTATCCGTTAGATTGGAGCCCGGTTTGTCAGGGCGAAAATGCCTGCTTGACGAACGACTTCCCCAAGTTTCAATCGGCTAATTCAGAACTGTTCGGTATCAGCTGCGACAGCTTCTTCTCACATAAGGCCTGGGCTGATTCCCTGAAACTCAAGCATCAGCTCCTGTCGGACGTGCATCGGACCACCGCCAAGGCCTACGGCCTCTACTTCGAGCCGTTGAACTGCTCTAAGCGTGCGACCGTCATCGTGGACAAGAACGGCAAGGTCGCCTACGCAAAAGTGCAGGAGATCAAAGTCGCGCGTGAGGACAAAGAAATTCTCGACGCCCTCGCGAAGTTGAGCTAATCCGCCGTCAACGAGCCCGAAAGTCGTCAGCCCTCACGTTGAGGCTTTCAGACTTTCGGGCTTTTGACCTTCAAACCTTCAGAACGATGACGCCGAGCTGCGCTACTAATGTCTGGGCCTTGAGCAATGTTCGTGGACGATTAGCCACGCGGACGTGTCCTGGTGCAAGAGCGCGGTACATTGTCCACGGTCCTGCGCTTCAAGCTCGCCCTTTCTCACCGCCTGAAACACATAGTCATAGGTTGCCCAAGCCGTGAGGCCTGTCACCCGGACCTGCACCTTCGACACTGAACCGATAAAACGTAAGGTGCTGCCCTTACTAAGCTCCGCTTCATAGTCGGCCAGCCACTGCGCGATGGAATCCCTCGTCTCCGTTTCACCATCCTGAATCCCAACATAGTCCTGGCGGTACAGCTTCAAGACCGCTTGCTTGTCTCTGGTTTCTGAAAAAGTCGCCGCGGCCCTCGCGGCGTCTTTGATGATCTTCTCAATCGCCTCCCCCTCCTCGGCAGACCAAGCCAGCCCCGTCCACGACAGGACCAGCAGCAGTATAGAGATACCACGTCTATTCATATGACGATTGGACCGAATGGAGGTAGCGACATTAGCCTGCGTAATCGAAAGATAGGTCACGGGACTGGACAAGACGCACATTCACGAGTCGTCCAGTCGAAAGCGATGAGACCAGCTGCATCCAGATATGCGCGGTTAGTTGCTCCCCAGTCACGGCCTGCGTGCCGAGAACCTGACACACATCGCGGCGGTCGAAGGCCGACAACACCTTGTCCCGGAACAGCCGATTCAGCGCACCGATATCCGTCACCATACCGATGTCAGGATCGATGGTTCCGTGGACCGTGACGAAGCAATCCCACTCACGACCTTGGGTCTCCTCTCGCACCGCCGTAAAGGAATAGCGCCTCGTCACGCTGGCGACGTCGAGTCCACCTTCGGCCGTGATCTCGGCATAGAGATCTTCGTCTTCATACAAGCGAATCGTGTGGAGCGTACCAATGCCTTTCTGTCCCGCCAGTTTAGTCCAAAGAAGCCGCGCCAGATTTTCCGACGTGGGAATCCGATCCTTGAAGTAGGGCATATCCAGGTTTAAATTCTTATGGTCGAACTCCTCCAGCACGTCGAGCAGAATCCGTTTTAAATCAAAAAGATTCACGACCATGCCGGTCTTGGTATCCACATCCCCGACTACCGTCACCTCCATCATGTAGTTATGTCCATGGGCCGGAGGGTTGTAGCAGAGACCGAACACGGCGCGATTCTTGGCCTCATCCCACTCCGGCTTGAGATAGCGGTGTGAGGCGGCAAATTCGATGCGTTTCGTCAGTAAGACAGATGCCATCTTAGCGCAAATCCTTGAGCCACTCTTCGCGCAGGCTCCCGGAAACAGACGCCTCTGCGTGGTACTCACGATGCCGTACCGTCAGCGTGACCGGCGCATGCAAATCGGCAATGGCCGCAGTCATCACTGCGGTCGGGGCGAATCGCACGAAATGCACCGCACTGATCTTCGTTTCATGGCTATGGCCTCCTTCGAATAGCCCAAAGGCCTGCTCCCCTCCGGCGCAGATCGCAACCGTTTCGCCGTGATCGAGCCCCATAAAGACGTCCAGCCATTCCTTCATCCGCGCTGGCTCCGTAATCTCAATCAGCAAGGTTGCGCTCAACTCACCAAACCCAGGCATGAGGGCATTATAGACATCTAACTCTTCCTGAACCTTGCGGGCGTCGAGAATTTGCTCAACTCGGATCATTTCCTGCGTCTGAAACCGCAGGGTCTCACGATTTTCGAACACGAGCGTAAGGAGTGGACCTAGCGAAATCCGGCGCCGCTGCTTCAGCGCAATGACTTGCGCACGAAACTGCTCGCGCTGCCGTTCATACTCACCTGCGGGCAGGAGATCATGTGACGTCAGGACGTTCATGAGGGTAACCCATAGGCATCGCGCACAATTTGAATTGGATGCTTCGTTGATCGGCCTCCCGCATGGGCCATGGCGCCTGCCTGATCGAGCTGCAATCCCGCCAAAGGGCAATCGGATGCAATCAGATCGACCGGCGTCTCTTCAATGATGCGCACCGCCTTTTTCGCAATCAACATCGAAAGGGGAAAGAACTCCGTCTTGGCAGACCAGGCGCCATCGTGACCGGCGCATTTCTCAATCAGCTCAACTTGGGCTCCGGCGCACTCCATCAGTTCCTTGGACTTGAATCCGATATTCTGATCGCGCAGATGGCAGGGCACCTGATACGCTACCCGCCCGGGCTTCCGGGTGAAATCGGTGGCCAGCGCTCCCTCCCGCTTCAGCCTCATGAGATATTCACAGACATCGAAAGTCCGTTCGGCAACCAGCTGCGCCGCCGCCCCGCCGACGATCTCGGGATATTCTCGCTTCCACATCAAGCTGCAACTGGGCACCGGCACGACGATTTCGAAACCCTGCTCCACCCAAGGCAGAAAGGCCCCGATATTCGCCTGGGCGGCCTGCTGAATCGCCGCCGTATCACCAATATCGAACGAGGGCATGCCGCAACATTGTTGCTCGGGAATTACCACATGCACGCCGTTCTTTTCGAGGACTTGAATCGTCGCTCGCCCAATATCGGTCGCCTGATAGTTGATCAGGCAGCTCCCGAAGAGCGCGACCTTTCGCGTTGTAGAAGCAGGAACCTGCGCGCGCCCTCGCCGCTTCCACCACTGGGGAAAGGTCTCACGGGCAAAGGACAAGACCTTCCGCTCCCGATGGACCCCGACCCAGGGCTCCATCAACCCCCGCAGGGACCGAAGGCCCAACAGCCAATTGGCCACCGGTGCCAGCAAACTTCCAAGGCTGCCGATCAAATCCGTCTTGATCAAGAACCAATCGCGCCAGCTCACCCCGCGCGTGGCCGCCAGGTGCTTTTTCCAGGCGATCATCAACCGGGGAAAGTCCAGACCATACTGATGCGGCGGCGTATAGGGGCAATGGTTGTAGCAGAGCTTACAGTAGTAACATTCGTCGACGACCTTCTGATGGTCGGTCGGCGTCAGCTTCGCGATATCGCCCTCATACTGGTCGATGCCATCCAGCAACGTGTTGAATGAGGGACACAGATTAAAACAGCGCCGACAGCCATCGCAGACTTCGTAAATGCGCTGCGTGTCTTTGTGGAGCTGCACAGGGTCGATGGGATTGATCAGAATCAGACCGTTCATGCGTCTCCAATCAGAAAGCGATCAGCGGTCAGCCCTCAGCACTGGAGAGAAGCGGACCACCCCTCCAGCGTGCCTAAAAACTGACCGCTGAAAACTCACTGCTCGCGGCGTGCGCTAGAGCTGCTTCAGGCTCTCGAGTCCCTTGGTAAAGCGATTTGCATGGGACCGCTCCGCCTTGGCGAGCGTCTCGAACCATTCGGCCAGTTCAGGGAATCCCTCGTCCCTAGCCGTTTTGGCCATCCCGGGATACATCTGCGTGTACTCATAGGTTTCGCCTTCGACCGCCGACTTGAGATTGGCTTCAGTATTGCCGATCGGCACCCCCGTCGCCGGATCTCCGACCTCCTTCAAAAAGTCCAGATGCCCGAAGGCATGACCCGTTTCCGCCTCAGACGTGTCGCGGAAAAGGCCGCCGATATCAGGGAAGCCTTCGATATCAGCGCGACGTGCAAAATAGAGATACCGCCGATTAGCTTGGGACTCACCGGCAAAGGCGCCCTTGAGATTATCGTGGCTCTTGGTTCCCTTTAAACTTTTCCCCATTGCATCCTCCTCCATCTACAATGAAATCGTTCGTCCACCGTCACCACAATCGTACCACTTTTTCTTTGCTGAATAACATAGCTATCCTCGCGAAATCAAAGGACCGGAGCAACTCTCATTCGACCGATCAATAACACGGTAACACGGACTCCATCTCGGCCAACGTTTTATAGCCCTGATCCTTCGCCGACAAGATGGGACTGGCAACAGGCCACGTAATGGCTAGGGCAGGATCGTTCCAGATGAGGCCCTGCTCGGTGGTCGGCGCATAGTAGTCCGTGCACTTATACAGAAATGCGGCGCGGTGGCTGATCACACAGAATCCATGGGCACAGCCTGGCGGCACATAGAGTTGGTGCCGATTCTCCTCCGAGAGCTCGACCCCATACCAACGGCCAAAGCTGGGCGACCCTCTTCGAATATCCACCACGACATCGTAGACCGCCCCCTCCGTCACCATCACGAGCTTTCCCTGAGCATGAGGCTCTTGAAAATGGAGGCCACGTAGAGTGTCCCGCATCGACAGCGAAGAGTTATCCTGAACAAAGGGGCCGGGAATGCCGGCCTCCGCATACCGACCAGCATGGTACGTTTCAAGGAAGAGTCCCCGTGGGTCCCTGAACAGGTCCGGTATAATGAGTAAAAGGCCTGGAATATCAGTTGGGGTGACCAGCACGAGGCTCCTCTTCGTTCGCGTGTTTATCGCTCACTCTGCCGGTTTTTCTGGATCGACGATCTCGGGGAGATCAGGGTACAATTGCCCCAGCCGATCGATCAACGGCTTCGCGGCAGGCGTACTGCCGCGAGTCGGTTCACTCACCGGATGGTCCCAGATCAGGACAGGAATGCCGGCTTCTGTCAGCAGGGAGCGGATCGTAGACTGACAGGCTTCGAGGGTCAGTTCTGTGCCTTCTCGAAGATCGAGCACCCGCTCTTTGGGATCGGTCGGTGGCGCTTCTGTATGAATGAGTGCCCAACAACGGTTAAAGAGGGCCGCGCGAAGCTCAGCCGGCACATTCATCATCGTCAGATCAGCGTTGCAGAGGGCTGATACGAACAAGACGAATTGCAAGTCCGGCATCCCGGGATTCTGGATGTCTAATGAGGGCATGGGCCGACATTATCAATGGCCACCGGGAG
Source organism: Nitrospira lenta (assembly GCA_945865525.1). GTDB lineage: Bacteria > Nitrospirota > Nitrospiria > Nitrospirales > Nitrospiraceae > Palsa-1315. Next base: position 105,708 of record CAMBDY010000004.1, read on the forward strand.
GGAGTCAACGGGCCCATGGCCACGCCCCACAGAGAGCGGTTACGATTGCACATGAGGAGCATCAGACCATGATTACCATTTCGCTGATGGGTCAGCTGCAAACCGCCGATGGAGAACGGGATCTCGCCTGTGAGGTGCCCTCCCCCATGTCGGTCCGCCAGGTGATCCAACGACAGGGCATTCAATTGCGCCACCTCCTCCAGCTCATCCGGGAGAAGAAAGTGCTGGTGACCATTAATAAAAAAATTGCTAGCGACGACTCGCTGGTGCAGGACGGTGATGCAATCAGGCTAGTCGGTCACGACGGGATGGGGGGCAGCGGGCTCGGGCCCTCGATGTAGTCAGTCCCGAAACGGAGCGGGCCGGCGCCCCTCTCGGGAAGCCGGCCCTGCTAAAGTGTATGCAGCAAATCTCGTCCGATTGACGCCGGACGGCCTCCGCTTACTTCTTGCCGAGGATCGCGTCTTTGGCGGCTTTGGCCACGCGGAATTTGACGACACGCTTGGCTGGAATCTTGATGGGCTCACCGGTCTGCGGGTTCCGTCCCATACGCGCCTTGCGGTTCGCCAAGACGAGTTTGCCGATCCCAGGGACCACAAAGACGTTCTTCGCTTCTTTATAGGCCAAGGCCGCAAAGTCCTCGATCATCTGAATCGTGGCCTTCTTGGTTAGCCCCGTCTTCTGCGCCATATGATCCGCAATCTGCGACTTCGTCATTGCTTTAGCCATGCACCAGCCCTCCTTAAAAAAACAAAATGGTAAA
>CAMBDY010000005.1 GCA_945865525.1 Nitrospira lenta
ACGCCAGGCAAAAACGGTGAAATCCAATTAACCGACGCCCTCCGGGAGCTGGCCAGAAAGTTCCCGATGTATGCCCTAGAAATCCAGGGACAACGCTACGATGCGGGGGACAAATTGGGGTTTCTCATTGCCACCGTCGAGTTCGCGCTCAAGAATCCCTCCCTGGGACCAGACTTCGGCGAGTACCTACGGACTCGCCTGACGTTTCTCAAAAAACGCGGTACGGCACGATCACGCACGGCCTAGGGGCCGCGCCGCTCCTTCACAACTGCAGACAATACTGGGGCCACACAGATGAACGACGCGAGCGAACAAGACTTACCGCTACCCCAACACGGTGAAATCCCTGACCATCTTCCCCTGTTGCCGGTCCGGGACATCGTGGTCTTCCCTTATATGGTCCTCCCCCTATTCGTCGGGCGAGAGATGTCGATCAAAGCGATTGAAGCAGCCTTAGCCGGCAACCGCATGGTCTTCCTTGCGGCGCAAAAGGCCCTGGACGTCGAGAATCCGACTGCGGACGATATCCATACCGTCGGCACGGTCGGGGTCATCATGCGGATGCTGAAGCTACCGGATGAGCGCATCAAAGTCCTCGTACAGGGGCTCGCTAAAGCCAAAATCACGGGCTACATCCAGACCGAGCCCTACTACTCCGTACGGATCAGCAAATTCCCAGACCAGAAGCCGGTCCACACCGCCATCGAAACCGAAGCCGCCATGCGAACAGTGAAGGAACAGATCGAACAGCTCATGAACCTCGGAAAAGTCCTGATCCCAGAGGTGATGAGCGTCATCGAAAACCTTGAAGATCCGGGCCGGCTCGCCGATATGGTGGCCTCCAATCTCGGCCTCAAGATCGAGATCACCCAGGCCGTCTTGGAAATCATCGATCCGATCAAACGCCTTCGGCATGTCCGCGACATTCTCGGTAAGGAGATCGAAGTCCTCGCGATGCAGCAGAAGATTCAAGCCCAGGCCAAGGGGGAAATGGATAAGACCCAGCGCGAATATTTCCTGCGCGAACAACTCAAAGCCATTCAAAAAGAACTGGGTGAACTTGACGAACGGGCAGAGGAAATCACCGAGTTCCGCAAGCGTATCGCTGAATTGAAAATGCCGGAGAAGGTGCTGCACGAAACTGAAAAACAGCTCAAGCGCCTGGAAAAAATGCACCCGGACACCGCCGAATCCGCAACCGTCCGGACCTACATCGAATGGATCGTGGAACTGCCCTGGTCCAAACGGTCACAAGACAACCTCGACCTCAAAATCGCCTCCAAAGTGCTCAATGAGGACCACTACGATCTGGAGAAGGTAAAGGAGCGGATCCTTGAGTATCTGGCTGTGCGAAAGCTCAAAGAGAAAATGAAGGGCCCGATTCTCTGCTTCGTTGGACCGCCCGGCGTCGGCAAGACCTCGCTGGGGAAATCGATTGCCCGTGCGCTCGGACGCGAGTTCGTCCGCATCAGCCTCGGCGGCGTCCGCGATGAAGCCGAGATCCGCGGCCATCGCCGTACCTACGTTGGCGCGCTGCCCGGCCGCATCATTCAAGGCATGAAGCAAGCCGGCACCAACAATCCGGTCTTCATGCTGGACGAAGTCGACAAGGTCGGTATGGATTTTCGTGGCGACCCCTCCGCCGCCCTGCTCGAAGTGCTTGATCCGGAACAGAACAACGCGTTCACGGACCATTACCTAGGGGTGCCGTTCGACCTGACCAACGTCCTCTTCATTGCCACGGCAAACCTGATCGACCCCCTCCTGCCGGCCTTGCGTGACCGGATGGAAGTGATCAGCATTCCCGGCTATACCGAGGAAGAAAAGTTGGGCATCGCCCAGAAATACCTCATCCCTCGGCAACTGAACGAACATGGCATCACCGAGAAGCATGTCCGCATCTCCGAACCCGCCGTGCGCCAAATCATTAGCAACTATACGCGTGAGGCCGGCGTCCGCAATCTCGAGCGCGAAATCGCCAACGTCATGCGCAAAGTCGCGAAGAAAGTGGCGGAGGGGAAAGGCATGGGATTCCCCGTCAATCCGGCTAATCTTTCCAAATATCTCGGCGTCCCCAAGTTCGTGCCGGAAGAAGAATTACAGATAGACGAAATCGGGGTGGCCACCGGATTGGCCTGGACTGAATCAGGCGGTGACGTACTCTACATCGAAGCCACAGCCATGAAGGGTAAGGGACAATTAACCCTCACAGGCCAATTAGGCGACGTGATGAAGGAGTCGGCACAAGCCGCCTTGAGCTATGTTCGGTCACGTGAACGTACCCTCGGCATCAATCCCGACGTCTTCACCACACAGGATCTCCATATCCACGTGCCAGCCGGAGCCATTCCCAAAGATGGCCCCTCGGCCGGCATTACCATGGCCACGGCCATTGCCTCAACTTTGTCGCAGATCCCGGTGCGCCGAGACCTGGCGATGACTGGCGAGATCACGCTCCGGGGTCGGGTGCTCCCCATCGGGGGATTGAAGGAAAAACTGTTGGCGGCTAAACGGGCCAAGCTCACCACCGTGATCCTGCCGAAGCGGAACAAAAAGGATCTCGATGAGATTCCCAAGCACATCCTGAAGGGCCTCCGTCTTATCTTTGCTGACACGATGGACGAGGTGATGAAGGTGGCGCTCCGACGGGGTCGAAAAACCATCAGTCCTAAGCGCAAGCTCCGCACGCCAAAGCTGTCGCAGAAGAAGCAGGCTACCCACACAAAGACCGGGCGGGCCTCTCGCTCACAGCCGGCACAGGCAACCACTAGGGCTATGACGCCCCGCTAACATGACGCCCACAGCCCGTTTGAAGTCCCGCAGCCCGATTCACGAGTTCGACCTCATTCGCACGCTTCAGCAACGGCACCGTCGCACCGATCCCTCGGTAATACGAGGGATCGGTGATGATGCGGCTGTTGTGACCTCACAAGCCAGGCGATGGAGTCTCCTGACCACCGACCTGCTGACAGAGGGCATCCACTTCGACCTCCGCACCGCCACGATGGCCGATATCGGCTTCCGCGCCGCAGTGGCCAATCTGAGCGATATCGCGGCAATGGGAGGAACGCCTCAATATCTACTCGTGTCTCTAGCTATTCCTCGCACCGGGACCAGACAGCACGTGCTGCAGTTCTACAAGGGTATGATGACCGCCTGCCGGCCCTATCACGTCACACTCATCGGTGGAGACACCTCGGCCTCAGCTAACGGATGGTTTATCGGCCTCACGCTGGTCGGAACCACCACGCCCCACAAGGCGCTGCTCCGAAGCGGCGCGCGAGCGGGAGATCTGCTCTACCTGACTGGCACCATCGGCGATGCCGAAGCAGGATTGAGGCTCTTAAATGAACAATTCGGTAAAACACGCCCTCCCCATACGGCAAAACTCTCAGCCAGATACCGGCAATTTCTTGTTAAACGGCACCTCCGTCCAACGGCGCGTCTCGCGGAAGGTCAATGGCTCAGCGCGCATCGCTTCGCGACCTCTGCCATTGATGTCTCGGATGGCCTATCCGGTGATCTCCGCCATATTTGCCAAGAAAGCCATGTCGGAGCAGACCTTGATGTTGGTTCGCTCCCCCTCTCATTAGCCTGCCGCGCCTATGCGGCGTCTAGACGGCTCGACCCGGTGGCCCTGGCACTGGCGGGGGGCGAAGATTACGAATTGCTCTTTACCCTGTCACCGCGCCACAGGAGCGAGGTTGAACGAGCGGCTAAGCTTCGCCAATTTTGCATAACCTGCATCGGCACCATTCGCCCGGCTCAACAGGGTATCCAGGCGATCGGCCAGGATGGAACGAAGCGCCCGTTGCCGAATAGTAGTTACCAGCATTTCAGGTAACCAACTCCGCACCCACCGCTATGGCCATACTCTCCGCACTCCAATCGCTCATCAAACGGGTCTTCCAACAACACGAATCACCACAGCGCATGGCGCTGGCCTTCGCCATAGGAGTCTTCATCGCCTTCTCCCCAACCTATGGCCTCCACACCATACTGGTCCTTTTCTGCACCTGGGCCTTCGGTCTGAACTTTCTCGCTCTCATGGTCGGCGCCTCCCTCAATAATCCCTGGACCCTCGTCCCGATCCTTATCGCCACCTATTGGGTAGGCGCGCACTTACTCAGCAGATCGGACAGCCCCGCTTTCGACTGGCAGGACCTGAGCTTTGGCGCGATCTATGAACAAGTCATGCCCTATGCCCTGCCGTTCTTTTTAGGCGGATTGGTCCTGAGTCTCCTCGGCGCCGCGCTCACCTACCCGCTCGCCCACTACTTCCTAAATAAACATCGGCGCTTGCACCCACCGGACCCCCTTGAGCCATTGCCGCCCCCTCAAGATGTACGCTAAGATCGGCTCCATGTCAGCCAGTCATCAAGCTACTGCCCCCTACGATGGATCGGCGCTAATCGCCGATCCAATCCACCAGTATGTCTCCTTCACCGTGCCCTTCTCCGCTGCAGATGAGCATGAACAGACGGAGAAGGACCTGATCGACTCCCCTTGGGTCCAGCGCCTCCGCTATATCTATCAACTACAAAGCGCCCGGTGGGTCTATCCCTCTGCGGAACATACCCGCTTCGTCCATTCGATCGGCACCATGCATGTGGCAGGCCGTTTTGCGCGTCATCTCTATCCGTTTCTCAAGAAAACGGTAAAAGATATTCCCTCCGCGAACTATATCGAAGAGTTTCTCCGCGTCACGGCCCTCGTCCACGACATCGGCCACGGCCCCTTCTGCCATTTCTTCGACGACAACTATTTACACGCCTTCGGCGCCAGCCATGAAAAAATTGGGCAGATCATCATCCGCGATCATCTGGGTCCAATCATCCGCAAAATCCGTCGCAGCCCCTCAGGCCCCTTCGACCCAGGCGAAGTGCTCAATCCCGACCAGATTGCCCATGTGATCCTCAAGGAAAAAGGTAAAGACAACTCCCGTATGCCACGCTGGATCAATATGCTCCAGCCAGTCATTTCCGGAAGCTATACCGCGGACAACCTCGACTATGTCCTGCGCGACTCTTATATGTGCGGGGTGGCGGTCGGACCGGTTGATCTCGCCCGGCTTATTCACTACACGATCCTCACGGACAAAGGCTTCACAATCCATAAAACCGGTCTCCCGGCCTTGCAGATGTTTCTCAACACCCGCATGTATCTCTATTCCAACGTCTACTACCACCGGACTACGCGCGCGATCGACATCCATCTCCGCGACATCTTCGGTGAGACCATGACGCTCCTCTTCCCCCACGATCCCCGCAAAAAGATGGACGCGTACCTCGCGTTGACAGATTGGTCTCTGCTGGAGCAGGTACGGGGATGGAAGACCTCGCGCCAGGCCATCGAACGGCGTTTAGGCGCAGAATGGCAGAGGATTCTCGGACGTGACGTCAAATGGAAGATGGCCTACAGTGCAGTGCTCAAGGAAAAAAGCCAAGAGCGCGGCATGGACTTTCCTAGCCACCAACACTTCGAAGAACAGATCAAAAAAGAGTTACCGGCAAAGCTGAAAAAAACGGCGTTCCGTGTCGACATGGCTTTACTCGACCCACGGCCGGACCCGAAAGACCGACGCGGCAATCCCCTCTATGTCTACGATCCTAGCACCAAAAAAGTTTCGGCCGAACCACTCGAAGAATTTCTCGACCTGCTCCCTACCCGCCTGGTCCAATTCCGCGTCTACACCCTCGACCATACCTGCGACGAAGCCCTTTCCCGAGCCACAGCCACCGTGCTGAACAAGACCCCGTCGAGCCTCGAATCGAACGAGTAATCGGCTACTGAAAAATCTTCCAGCTTCATGCTCGTATTGTTCAGGCCCTCAACGTACCCTATAGGTACGCCGCCGGCCCTCACTCGCTGCAGCCGGAAAACACACACGCACAGCCCGACGCGCTACTGTGCGACGTGACCTGTTTCAGGAATGGATATCGTTGCCGAGATGGGAGTTGAAAGATTGATGGCGGGAACTACACCGTTCTTGAACGGTAAATTGAGCAGCGCATAGGGATTCACACGGGCGCCGTTAAGTTTAACGCCCCAATGGAGGTGCGGGCCAGTAGCGCGACCGGTGGCGCCCACCTTGCCGATGATTTGCCCAGCCGTGATCAGGTCTCCGTCTTTGACTACGATCTCAGACAAATGAAAGTACATTGAGTAGAAGCCCAGCCCGTGATCGAGGAAGACACCCCGACCGGAAAAAATATGATCGACGGTGATGCGGACGATTCCGTCATTCGTGGCCACCACATCCGCGCCCATCGGTGCCCCAATATCCTCTCCATTGTGCGGGTTACGCGGTTTGCCGTTCATGATCCGCACGCTACCGAAAATGCCGGTGCGCTTCCCATTCACCGGCTCTACGAAGTTGCTGTGCCAGAGTTTCAAACGTGAATTCTCCGTAAGTGCAAGTTTGACTTGCATCTGCTCGGTCTTCCAGCGCGCCACCGCCTTCTTGTCCAGATCGACCTTGTCTTTTGGGAGCGTCAAATGCTCGACGGTAAACTTCTCTTTTGACACCAGAACATTAAAGCTCAATTGCTTCGTCTGTTCGCCCTGCTTCACTTCCACGACCAATTCATGGGTCCCAGGATCGTCCTGCATATCGATTCCGACCAACCCGACATAGCCAGCTGGCTCCCCTGGTCTGAACTCGCGAAAGAACGGAATGGTCCGATCGAGAAAGGTCCCCGTCACTTCGGTCGCCTGCACTTCGCCCTTCACCGTGACGACCAACACCTGCCCCTGCTTGCCACTATATTGTCCATCCAAGCCCTTCACTGCAGGGGACGTATGAGGAAACAACTCGACAGGGAACACGCTAGACAACAGCACGACGGCCATAATCATCGTCCGATCCAGCCACGAGGCCCGTAGCTGTGCTGGGCTGAGAGGAATCCGCATCATCGCTCGAGCCTCAATCCTGACACCTGAGAAACTAGCTCATCCACACGTCGGTTCACCGCGCTGAAGGGGTCCATACAGAGAATCGTTTCCTCCCAATAGCCGTTGAGCTTTAAATAGGTCCAGTCCACCGTATAGGAACGATTCTTTGCGCGGGCGAACCGGATGAAATCTCCTCGCACCTTCGCCCTCGTGGTCTGAGGTGGCGTCGACATGGCCCGTTGCACTGATTCCTCGGCTACGACCCGTTCGATCATCCCACGGGACTCCATTAAATAATACAGCCCCCGCGTCCGTTTAACATCATGATATTGCAGATCCAGTAGGAAAACCCGTGGATCGTCCCAATCGCAGGCTTTTTTGTCGACATACGACTGGATAAGATGCCGCTTGGTCACCCAGTCGATTTCGCGCACCAACTGCATCGGATCTTCATCGAGCTTATCGAGTACCAGCGCCCACCGCTTCCACACATCGTCGAGGATCGGATCGTGCGCTTGTTGTGCCAAATATTCTTGTGCACGATCCAAGTAGACCCGCTGCACCTCCACCGCCGTCAGCTGGCGCCCATCATCCAGCCTGACCTTCTTCTTCAACGACGGATCGCGCGAAATCTCCCTAATTGCCTTCACGGAATCCTCTAATTCCATCCCTTCGACTGCGTATCCTTCCTCGATCATAGACAATATCAACGATGCCGTACCGACCTTCAAATACGTTGCGAACTCCGACATGTTGGAATCCCCAACAATGATATGGAGCCGCCGGTACCGCTCCGCATCGGCATGAGGCTCATCCCGGGTATTGATGATGCTACGCGAGGACGTAGTCGAGGAAGACGTCCTCTCGTGAATATGTTGGGCACGCTGTGAGATGCAATACTGCGTCTTGCCAGACACTTTCAGGACTTTCCCCGCTCCGCTATAGATCTGGCGTGTGACGAAAAATGGAATCAGCTGCTCCGTAACTTTCCAGAAATCGACATCACGGCGCATCAGAAAATTTTCATGACAACCATAGGTATTCCCTAGCGAATCCGTGTTGTTCTTGAAAATATAGATTTCCCCGGACAGGCCATCTGCCCGCAACCGTTCTTCCGCCGCAGGCAGACAGGCTTCCAGAAGCCGTTCGCCGGCTTTATCGTGGATGACAAGATCAAGAATGTTGTCGCACTCGGGGGTGGAATACTCAGGGTGGCAACCAGTGTCTTGATAGAAGCGTGCGCCGTTTGCGAGAAAGGCATTAGAAGGCCAGCTGTTAGGGATGAGGCCTTCGAAGATACAACCCAGCACCCGCTCCATCGGCAGGTACACGCCCCCCTTCGGAGAGAAGATGAGCCCGTACTCATTTTCCAAACCGAAGATCCGTTGCTTCAGAGGACCGGCTTGTAACATGGGTGTATCGACAGAATACCAGTCACCCCTACCTTCTTCAAGAGACGGATCAGTATCCGGAGATGCGGGCGGTCTGGTTTCTCTGATCTCTCAGGATGGTTGAGGGAAACCATTGCGAAGCGAGCTGAAAAAGCGCGAAACGTCGCACCCGTCAGAGCAGTTTTTCTGATCTATCACCAGCCTGGATTACCCCAGTAGACCAAGGAGACCACAGGGACAAGTTAAAGCGCGAGAAGAGACGTGGTGTCAGCAGTCGACAAACGGCGAAATCTTCGGCCTTCGCGGGTGCGATCGAGTGTCGCGACTTCCAGGCTCTCCGGCGAGAGTTTCTGGCTACGAACTTGCTCGAGCGAGGCGATGCAGAGCGAAAGCGTCGTTCGCAGGTCAGATGGTTTCGTCAAGCCCTTCTCTTTTAACAGAGCCTGGATGACCTCAGACTTACCCCCAATGACTGCAAAAGTACGCTCATCGATGATGCTCCCGTCAAAGGAAATACGATACATCTCGTTGGCATGGCCGTTGTGCCCAACTTGCACAACCAGGATTTCCACCTCCAACGGCTTCTGCTCCTGACTGAAAATGGTACCCACGCTTTGCGAATAGCCGTTCGCCAAGGAACGAGCCGTTACATCTTCCCGGCTGTACATAAAGCCCTTAAGATCTGCATGTCTGATACCAGCCTTCCGAAGATTTTCAAACTCGCTGTACTTACCGGCGCCGGCGAAGGCGATGCTGTCGTAGATCTCGGAAATTTTATACAGAGACGCACTAGGGTTCTCCGCGACCAGAAGAATCCCGTCCACATATTCGATGGCAATGATGGAACGGCCTTTGGCGATACCTTTTTTGGCATACTCCGCCTTGTCCTGCATCATCTGCTCGGGTGAAACGTAATAGGGCAATGGCATAGTTAGCTCTCCTTGGACCGGCGAGTTGCAAGCAGCCCGTCATAAATGCTGCGAATCTGCAGTTCGGACACGTCGGTGATGCCACGCCCATCCACAATCTTGGCCGTGGGATAAATGCCCCGCACGAGATCCGGTCCCCCAGTGCCAATATCGTCGTCGGCCGCATTGTACAAAGCCAGCAGAGCTAGCTTCAGGGCCTCTGGCTCAGCTAAGCCCTTGAGAAAATGCTCCCGCATCGTATTGCGTGCATCCTTCCCACCGGACCCGATAGCATGGTAGTCCGACTCTTCATACCGACCACCGGAAAGATCGTACTTGAAAATGCGCCCTTCGGTCCGTTTGACATCGTAGCCGACATAGAGCGGCATGACGACCAACCCTTGAAAGACCATGGGCAAATTAGCCTTAACCATCTGTCCAAGTTTATTAGCCTTCCCTTCACAAGAAAGTTGCACACCTTCCAACTTCTCGTAATGTTCCAGCTCAACTTGGAATAGCTTCGCCATCTCGATACAGGGCCCCGCCGCACCAGCAATCGCCATCGCGGAATAATCGTCGATCTTAAACACTTTCTCAATCCGGCGCTCAGCAATTTGAAACCCTTCCGTCGCCCGTCGATCTCCGGCAATCACCACCCCCTGCTGATACTTGATTGCCAGCACCGTGGTGGCATGAGGCACACTCATCGAGCCGGCTCCGCGCACCGGCTCGCCAGCCCCCTGCGCCTGCACGAAGCCATTCAGGCCTGTCGGCGTCAGCGCTGGATGGTGCTGCGTTAAAAAGTTGAAGAAGCTCGAATCGTCGTGATTGGGAAGAAATGGTAATTTCATAATGTGCCCTACCAGGCTCCTTATTCGTCAGGCCTTGAGCCTCTCCAGCAATGCATCGACGGTCTCGGCCTGGTCCAGCAAGTCGCTTGTCAGCGAAGCCGTCCCTCGCAGCGGGTCCATCAAGGGTACCCGTTTGATCTGATTATTGCCGACATCGAAGAGCACTGAGGTCCAGCTAACCCCGTAGAGCGACTTGGCAAACTGGCTGATGCAGCGTCCGCGGAAGTAGGCGCGCGTCCCGGAAGGGGGAGTGAACTCCGCCCGCGCAACCTCGACCTCATGCACGACACGCTCCATCAGGTGGCTACGTTCAAGCGTAAAGTAGAGGCCCTTGTCTGGACGGACATCGTGGTACTGAAGATCCATCAGCCGGACGCGCGGATCATTCCATCCACACCCCTTCCGCTCCATATAGGATTCCATCATCTGGCGCTTAGCCACCCAATCCAGCTCGCGCACCAAAAGCCTGGGATCCTGCTCGAGCTTATCCAGCACCTCTTCCCAGCGGACAAGAATATCTTTCGTGACCTGCGAGATCTCATGACAGGCATAGTATCCCATGGCGGCCTTCAAATAGGCTCGCTGAATAGCCACCGCCGTCATCGAGCGGCCCCCTGACAACTTAAGTGACGCTTTCATGCTCAGATCACGCGAGACATCCTTGATGCCACGAACTGGGTCCTCCAACTCGATCTGTGGGATCTCGACGCCTGCATCCAGCAATTCCAGCAGGATGGCCAACGTACCCACCTTGAGGTAAGTTGGCAGCTCCGCCATATTGGCATCCCCGGCAATCACGTGGAGCCGCCGATACTGAGCATGTTCCGCATGGGGCTCATCCCGTGAATTCACGATGGGGCGGTGGACCATCGTATTAAGATCCACCAGACACTCGAAAAAATCCGCGCGCTGCGAAATTTGAAAATCTACTGGATTAGCCTGATTCTCCGCCCCAACCTTCCCTGCCCCGGCGAAAATAGGCCTCGTGACCAAAAATGGCGCCACCGCTTTGACGATCCGGTCAAAGGGCACTGTGCGGGACATGAGATAGCTTTCGTGGTAGCCGTAACTGTTTCCCTTGCCGTCAGAATTGTTTTTGTACAAGACGAATGAATCACGCCCAGTCGCGTGTGCCATCTGCTCAAGACATTGGGCCAGGATATGGACGCCGGTCCGTTCGAAGGCGACGATCTCTCGAGGGCTGGTGCATTCTGGCGTGGAATATTCGGGATGGGCTCCATCGACGTAGAGGCGGCCTCCATTGGCCAGCACTTTATTTAACTGGCGATTGTAATCGGGACTGGGTCGCTCCCGTTCCCCCGGAACTTCGAATCCCCTCGCATCGAGCAGGGGGTTCTCATTTTCATAGTCCCAGACTGCCAGAGGCGCAGGCAGCCCAGAGTAGTGGGCGATGACGGCGATGGAATTGGCAACTGGGTCTGCGGCGGAAGAGTCGCGTGAGGCGATACCAAACTCTGTCTCTGTGCCCAATACGCGGGAAGTCGTCAACGAGGTAGGTTCCTACATAAATCTAACATTTAGAGATAATGCCCTGTTGTCACGGTTTCGATCTGATGCGACTCGCCTAGCCCGCCGCTGATCGTCCTAAGATGCACGATCTTTTCACCCTTCTTCCCGGAGACCTTCGCCCAGTCGTCCGGATTGGTCGTATTGGGTAGGTCTTCATGTTCCTTGAACTCTTCCCGAATAGCGCGGATCAAGTCCTCGGACCGGAGGCCGCGCCCTTCCTTCGCAATCACCCGCTTCACGGCAAACTTCTTCGCGCGAGACACGATCCCTTCGATCAGCGCTCCGCTCGCAAAATCCTTGAAATAGAGCACTTCTTTTTCACCATTCGCATAGGTGACTTCGATAAACTTATTCTCTTCTGAAGAAGCATACATCGCCTCGACCGTCAGATCGATCATCTGCACGACTAAGGCCTTGGCATCTCCGCCATGGCACTTCAAGTCGTCTACAGCAAAAGGGATATCGATACTCAGATACTTCGAGAAAATATCCTTGGCTGCCACCGCATCTGGACGCCCCACCCTCACCTTCACATCCAACCGACCAGCACGAAGGACTGCCGGATCGATGAGATCCTGACGGTTGCTGGCACCGATTACGATCACGTTACGAAGCCGCTCCATGCCGTCAATTTCCGAGAGAAACTGCGGCACGATTGTTGACTCAATATCGGAGGAGATCCCTGTACCTCTTGTCCGGAAAAGGGCATCCATTTCATCGAAGAAGACGATAACGGGATTGCCGTCCGCCGCCCGCTCCTTCGCTTTCTTGAACACTTCACGGACTTGGCGCTCAGACTCTCCGACATACTTATTGAGCAACTCCGGCCCCTTCACGTGCAAAAAATAGCTCCGCACTTCCTTGCCAGTAAGATGTCCAAGCTTCTTCGCGATCGAATTCGCCACGGCCTTGGCAATCAAAGTTTTCCCGCAGCCAGGCGGGCCATAGAGCAGGACCCCCTTGGGAGCGCTCAGCTTGTACTCTGAAAAAATGGTCGGGTGCAGAAACGGCAACTCCACTGCATCCCGGACCTGCTCCAACTCGCGCTGCAGGCCTCCGATATGCGCATAGTCAACATCGGGGACTTCCTCCAGCACCAACTCTTCCGCCTCGGATTTAGGAAGCTTTTCAATGACATAGCCGGAGCGAGGATCATAAAGGAGATGGTCTCCGACGCTCAATCGTTCTCCCAGCAACGGATCGCCCAGCTCGACCACCTTTTCCTCATCAAAGTGCAACGTGATCAGCGCACGATTGCCTTCTAGCACATCCTTGAGCCGCACGACTTCGCCTTGGATATTGAAACCCTTCACCTCAATGACATTCAATGCTTCGTTTAGGACCACTTCCTGCCCCTTGCGCAGCAATGTACTGTTGATCGAGGGATGCAGGCTGACCTTCATCTTCCTGCCTGACACATAGACATTGCCGGTTTCGTCGGCATTGAGGCTGCAAAAGATGGCGTAGGTCGAGGGAGGCGCAGTGAGTTTTTCAACTTCTCCGCGCAGCGTTTCAATCTGCGCTTTCGCTTCCTGAAGCGCGGTGACGAGCTTGTCGTTCTGTTTGGTGGCTTGGTCGAACTGGTAGCGAGATTGATAGAGCCGACGGATCTCTTCTTCCATCGACTGGACCTGCACGCGAAGTTTTTCCACCTCGCGAACCTGTTCGTCGTTGTATGGGGCCACGTCCGCTTCTCCCTCAGTCAACCGCTTGGTAATCTGCGTGACGGGATCTCGGAGAGACCGGAATCGAGAGGAACTTCTCTTCTTCTCAGCCATGACGCCACTCAATGAAGCTCAGAATCTTTGCTCGAACGAGAAGTTCCTAGAAATGGATTCTAGCACCCGTTCTAGAGGTGGTCAACCGGACGACAGTAGGCTGCAACATGCGTCATTTTTCGCTCATCACCGCATCGACCAACTCACGTACCGCCGACTCCACATCGTCTGCGCTAAGAATCGCCGTGATCACCGCCGCACCGAACGCCCCAGCCTGCCGCATCTCACGTGCGCGCGCTGCCGTGACTCCACCAATCCCCACAATCGGAATGCGGACAGCCCGACAGGCCTTTTCAAGCGTCTGAAGACCAAGGGGTGTACCAAACGCCTGCTTGGAGGGGGTCTCATAAATCGGACCAAGAATCACATAATCTGCTCCCTGCGACTCAGCCCGCACCGCTTCCTCCACGCTATGTACAGAAATACCCAAAAGACGATTTGTTCCCAGCAACCGCCGTGCCACAGAAACAGCGAGACTATTACTACGCAAATGGGTGCCGACACCGTCCAGAGCCAAAGCGATATCAACCCGATCGTTGATAAGGAATTGCGATCCGTCGGAATTCGTCAGGGCCTGCACTTCCCGTGCAAGCGTGACAAGGTCCCTAGCCGAGAGATCGCGTTCACGAAGCTGAATGGCAGGGGCTGCGACTGAGAGGACGCGCTGGAGCAAAACAACGAGAGACCGCCTCTTCGTCTGATGGCGATCCGTGACAAGCAGAAGGCGGCTCGAAAGTGTCAACATCAACAGGACAATGAGACAAAAGTGCTAAGCCTTGAGTGCTGAGTGGGACGCTCAAAACGGCTAGCCCACGCGGTTGTCGGGAAAACTGACACTCCACAAGCGTCCGGTAATGGGACGTTTGGTAATTAACCTTCTAATTTATCCTAATTTTTAGGGGATGTTTTATCCATTGCTATTGATATCTGGTCTGGATATTTCCACATCGCACCAGTCAACATATCTACAATCCCAAAATCAATCACTGAGCCAATTACACCTGCCAATTGAGTAGTGGAAACAATTCGGGTTGTTTTAAAGTCGTATCCATCGGCGGTGCAATTAGCAACTAAATCACCAGCGCCTTTCGAGACTTGCAATAAATTACTTCTGCCAGTGACAGTCCCAAGGGTAGCACCATCTTTATTGACTACAAGGCATTTAGTCTCTATTGGGTCAATAGTAAATGAAATAACCCGAGTAGTTCCTTGCGTAATAGATGCACATCCGCTTATTAAAAATGCTATTGAGGAAACTAATATTAGATTTTTTCATTAGTTCACTCCTGGAATTTTATTATTTATTTCCATTGGAGCACTTTTAAAGATTACAAAATAGGTCCGCCACTAAAGAGAGTCTTTCCATCCCGCTCTTTTTTGGAGCATCCTCCTAGAGCATCCCTTCGATCGGGCTACTCGCCGTGGCATAGAGTTTTCTCGGGATACGCCCAGCTGTATAGGCCAGCCGCCCGGCGTAGACCCCGTATTTCATCGCCTCGGCCATAGCAATGGGATCTTTGGCCCCGGCGATAGCAGTGTTCATGAGAACCGCGTTCGCTCCTAATTCCATCGCAAAGGCTGCATCGGAAGCGGTCCCGACGCCTGCATCCACGATGATCGGCACCTTGATCATTTCCATAATGATCTTGAGGTTATAGGGATTGCGAATGCCGAGGCCTGACCCGATTGGCGCCGCTAAGGGCATGACGGCAGGACAACCAACGTCCACCAGTTTCTGCGCCACGATGGGATCATCATTCGTATAGGGGAAAACAATAAACCCTTCTTTGACTAAAATTCTTGCCGCTTCGATCAAGCCCGCTGTATCGGGGAACAGAGTCCGCTCGTCGCCAAGCACTTCTAGCTTGATCAAATCAGACACGCCTGCAGCTCTGGCCAAGCGGGCATAACGCAGCGCATCTTCGACGTTGTAACAGCCGGCCGTGTTGGGCAGGATGGTGTACTTCTTCGGGTCAAGATAATCGAGCAAGTTCTCTTTGGAGCGATCGGTGATATTCACGCGTCGCACCGCCACCGTCACCACATCGGCGCCGGAGGCCTCAATCGCCTTCTTGGTTTCAGCAAAGTCCTTATACTTTCCGGTCCCCACCCAAAGCCGAGACTGAAACTCACGACCGGCAATGATTAACGGATCATTCTGCATTCACAAAGCCCCTCTCCGTGACTTGAGTCTCCGTAGGCGCGCCGCCACCGATGAAACTTAAAATCTCCAATCGATCACCCTCGTGAAGACTTCGACCATTAAAATCTTTGCGATCCAAGATTTCCAAATTCAATTCCACCGCCACGCGCTCAGCCTTGATAGCAAGATCCCTCAGCAAGTCCCCGACCGTAGCATCTGCCCGACAATCCCGTGTTTCGCCGTTTACTTGAATTTGAATCGTCGCTGCCATCACCAATCATCCTAGGGGACCAGAAATCTGGTTGTCAACAAATCCGATTTTACTCCGCCCCTTGCCTCCGCCACCATGACCACGTCACAATCATCTCACCACCGCCTATGATGTCTACCCCGCACCAGAACCAGCAGATCGCCGCCATCTTTCGGTCTATGGCGGAACGGTTAGCATCGCAACGGGCGAACCCCTATCGGGTCAGAGCCTATCGGAGGGCAGCCGACACCATCGACGCCTTGGAGGAAGACATTGCAGCAGTCGCCTCCCGGCAGGCGCTGGAAGATCTTGATGGAGTAGGTCAGGACCTAGCCGGCAAGATTGAAGAATTTCTCAACACTGGCAGGCTCCAGGCTTATGAAGCCTTAAGAACGCCGCTCCCGGAATCCGTGAAGGCCTGGACCCAGCTCCCTGGACTGTCCGAATCCCTCGTGGCCTACCTCTACACGCGCCTCAACATTACGACCTTGCCCGATCTGGAAAGGCTCGTACGATCACACCTGCTGCGCACCGCACCAGGGTTTTCAGGATCGGAAGAACGGCTACTGGAGGCAATTACCGCCTCGCAACAGCAGATTCCTCTTACGACGCCCGAGGAAGCTCCTTAAAGATCTTCCAGGTCTTCAACATCTCCACCGCTTTTTGTAGCTGGACGTCCTGCTCAATCAGGGGATCGCCCACGGTATCAACGGGAGCAAGCTGAGGCAGCGCGCCGCTCTTCGACTGGCCCGCGTCTTGGCCCTTGGCAGCCTCAGCCGGCTGCTCTTTCCCCGGCACGAGAACAGACTTGGCCGGCTTCGGCTCCCCATCCTTCGTAACAGTCACAGGCGGTTGGGCCTTCACGACAATATCCGGCGTGATGCCAGTCGATTGGATCGAGCGCCCTTTCGGAGTGTAGTACTTCGCCGTCGTCAAGCGGAGGCCGGACCCATCCCCCAACGGAAGAATCGTTTGCACCGATCCCTTGCCGAACGACGTCGTGCCGACAATCACTGCCCGCCCATAATCTTGTAGCGCACCAGCCACGATCTCGGAGGCGCTGGCCGACCCTTCATTGATCAGAATGATCATGGGCGAATCGTCCATCGAATCTTTCCCCTTGGCAATCCATTCGTCCTTTTTGCTCTCGCGTCCCTTAGTGTAAACCACAAGCTTGCCAGCTGGGAGAAACTGCTCGGAGACCTCGACCGACGCAGTCAGTAGCCCGCCTGGATTGTTACGGAGGTCCAGGATCGTGGCCTGAAGCTTCAGATCCTTAAACTGCTTAAGGACCTTGCTCAAATCCCGTCCGGTCGATTTCTGAAACTGCGTCAGCCGAACGTAGCCGATATTGTCCAGCACCTTCGACTTCACACTTTCAATCTTAATGGTGTCGCGGACTAGCGTAAATTGGAGCAGATCTGGCGTCCCTTCACGCTGAATCGTCAAATTCACTTTCGAACCCTTAAGACCGCGCATCTTCTGAACCGCATCCATCAACGTCAAGTCTTTAGTTGTTTCGTCGTTGATTTTGGTAATGAAGTCGCCAGCCTTGATCCCGGCCTGGTAGGCCGGCGTACCCTCAATGGGCGCGATCACCGCCAAGTGGTTTTCCTTGACACCGATCTGGATGCCGACGCCTCCGAATTCCCCATTCGTCTCCACCTGCATTTCCTTAAACATGTCTGGCGTCATGTAGGCCGAATGAGGATCGAGAGTGGAAAGCATTCCTCGGATGGCCCCCTGGACCAAGTCCTTCACCTTCGTTTCATCGACATAGCTCTTTTGAACCTGGGTCAGCACCTCAGAAAATGTTTTCAGCTCTTCATAGGTTTCCGTGGCATGGCCGGTCCGCTCCCAGCCCTTACCAAACATCACGCCCAGGACCAATGCCACGACCACCGGACCAACTATCCAGAAACGTTTCCGAGGATACTGTTCCATAATAATAACGTCCTTCCCTCTTCCGTTCTCTATCGCCTTGCCAACCATTGGAGAGGATCCAGCGGCTCGGCCCCCTCTCGCAACTCAAAGTATAGAGTATTTTCACCCGTCATGCCCGTATCGCCCGTTTCGCCGATGGACTGCCCGGCGCCCACCAGCGCCCCCACCGCTACAAGGATCTTCGAGGCATGGGCATAGAGCGAAAAGAACCCATTTACATGATCAATGATTATAACGAGTCCGTAGCCTTTCAGCCAGTCTGCATAAACGACAGACCCAGGCATCACCGCATGGATGGCGCTCCCCTCGACCGCCTTGATCTCAATGCCCCTGCGTTGCACAAAGGTATTGAACGTCGGATGTTTCTGGCGCCCAAAAAAGGAAATGACTTTCCCGTCTGCCGGCCAGGGTAAGCCCCCTTTTACACCCCGCGTGGCAAGCTCCCCGGCGGGAGGACGGACCGCGGTCGCGCGACGGCGAGTCTCCAGCTCACGCAGCAGACTGTCGATACGAGAGGCAGACCGTTCCAATTCCTGGAGGGCATGTTCGTAGGATTCTTTTTGCTGAGTGATCTTGGTTAAGTAGATGTGCTTTTCTTTCTTGACGGACTTGATCTCTCCCAAATGCTTTTCGGTGCTTTCCTTGTACGAGAACATCCCAATCCGCGCTTCTTCTCTCTGCCGCTCCACCTGCTCCATCCTGGCCATATCGCCCTTGAACGTGCCCATGAGGAGATAGTCACGCTCGGAGACAGCTGAGAGATATTGAAGTCTACGTTGAAAATCTCCATAGGAATCAGAAGCGAGCAAGGTCTTCCAATAGCCAAAGCGCCCTTCTATATATTGAACCCGCAACCGCGCCAGAATCGCATCCTGCCGCTCCCGCACACTGATCCCCAAACCGGCGAGCTGCGCATTAATAGATTCGATTTCCTGATCCTTCTTCCGTAACTTCCGACTGATCTCCTGATGCGCCTGTTTGTACTGAAGGAACCGTTCATCGAGGGCCTGGATCCCCTGCAAGAGCGACTCGCGTTTCTTCTCCGCTTCATCGGCCTGCTTGCGCTTCTTTTCAATCTTGTTCTTGAGTTGCTCGAAGGCCTTCCGCTCTTTCTCAATCTTGTCAGTGATCGGATCGGCCCCTGCTGACATCGGCCAGAAGAGCACCAGGAGCCCACAGGCCAGCACTCCGACCCTCAACCAGACCTGACAAGTCATGCCTTGGCCTCGCCAAAACGCCTGATCGACACAAAGCTCCCGGCGACCCCAAGCCCCATGCCCACCGCAATCAAGGCTAGGCAAACTGACGGGGAAAAGAAGGTAATGAGGTTCTCAAATCCGGCAAATCGCCCCGTCGTGGGCATTTCCTGCCGAAACAATTCATACATCAACTTGAGCATGCCTAGGGAGAGCGTACTGCCCAACGCGCCGAGTACCGCGCCCTCTAGCAAATAGGGGATGCGAATGAAGCTCGCCGTGGCCCCAATGAGACGCAGAATGGCAATCTCATCCCGCCGGGCAAACAAGGTAAGGCGAATGGTATTGGCAATAATGGTCACCGCCGCGGCTGAGAGGATAACACCAATGCCGACGGCAACCAACTCAATCGACCGAATCACTGTAGCCAGCGCGTCGATCCAATCCTGGCTATAGTCAACCTTGGCGACACCGGTGATCCGGCTCACCCGTTCCGCCCACCGTTTAACCAAATCCGAGGAACGGAAGGATGGGCGAAGTGCAACCACGAAAGAGGCTGGTAAAGGATTCTGGCCCAGCCCCTCAAGCAAATGAGACTCCGAAGGAAACTGCGCCTTAAACTCTCCCAGTGCCTGCTCTTTGGAGATAAACAGTAGTGAGGCCACGGCATGGTCGCCCCGCAACTGCTGCTCCATCTTCGCAATCGAATCGACGGCGAGCCGATCATCCAAGTACACCATGATCTTAATATCATCCTGGAGCCATCCTGCTGCTGCCCGCAAATTGACATAAAGGAGCAAGAAAATTCCGACACAGGCCAGCGTAAAGGCGGTGGTCAAGATCGCCACCACCGTCGTCATCCGGTTGGTCCACATATTCACCCAGGACTCTCTCAGGAGATAGAACAGCATCTTCATACTGGCACCCCCTGCTCCGGTAGCAAACGGCCCTCCGACAGGGTAAGCACCCGCCGATTCGCCTGTGCCATGACGAAAGGATCATGCGTCGCCACGACAACCGTCGTGCCACACGCATTAATGGTTTTGAATAGCTCGATGATCTCAACGGTCAGAGCCGGATCTAAATTACCGGTTGGCTCATCGGCCAGTAAGAGAACTGGACCATTCACGATCGCGCGGGCGATACAAACTCGTTGCTGCTCGCCCGTGGAAAGGCCGGCAGGGAACTGGGCCCGCTTATGCTCGACCCCGACCGCTCGTAAGGCCTCCGTCACTTTCCGGCTAATGTCGTTGGCAGACACTCCTTGCACCAGCAAAGGCAGCGCCACATTATCAAAGACGGATTTCTTCGGTAAAAGCTGAAAGTCTTGGAACACGGTTCCTACCTTGCGGCGCAAATAGGGAATATTGGACTGCTTCAGCGCCGTCACATTTTTCTGATGGACGAACACCTGCCCCTCATCCGGCCGCTCCGCCCCAATGAGTAGCCGCAAGAGGGTCGACTTACCCGCTCCGCTGGGCCCCATGAGCAAGGCGAATTCCCCTTTGGCGATCTCGAGGGTAATGTCGGAGAGCGCCGACCGCTGATCATACCGTTTCGACACGTGGATTAATTCAATCATTGTCCCTTTACCAGCGGAGATCGTTCTCCGCTACTTCGCGCGCGTTCTGAATATGCTGGAACGGGGAAGTGCCGGCATGTCGTCCTCTCAGCAAGACAACATCAAATCGGCAGAGCCGATCCTGAAGATGATGCTGGGCCACATACTGCACCGCCAACTCAATCAACCTCTCCTGCTTCCACAGGTTGCGTACCAACCTTTAATACCCCTTACGGCACAAATACTACTCTCACGCCATCTCACCTTCTTGACCAAAGAGCTTCCTAGAATCGAGGTTTATCACAGTGCTGCCCTTGGAGATTCGCCTAAGCCGCCTACAAGCTGGGCGATTGGAGCAAACGTGCGCCGATGGATCGCGCAGGGGCCATGTTGCGCAAGCCGCTGCAAATGCTCTTCGGTTCCATAGCCCTTATGGGAAAGAAAATTATACAGAGGATAGATCTGATGGTACGCAGCCATCATGCGATCACGTGTCACTTTGGCGATGATCGACGCAGCTGCTATCGAGATAGACAGAGTATCGCCCTTGATGATCGAGTATGAGGGGATAGCAAGATTCGGCAAGGTGACGGCATCGATCAAGAGGCAATCAGCCGGAGGGTTCAGCGAGCCCAGCGCGCGACGCATGGCCAAACGAGTCGCTTCGAGAATGTTGAGGAGGTCAATCTCCTGCTCCGTGGCGACCCCCACACCGATACCGCGAGCCCGCTCAACGATAATTCCGTAGAGCCGCGCGCGCTCAAACTCGGAAACTTGTTTCGAATCGTTGACTCCGGCCAAGCGGCAACGAGAAGGCAAAACCACCACCGCCGCAACGACCGGGCCCGCTAGGGGCCCCCGCCCGGCTTCATCCAGACCGGCGATGCAGCGATAGCCACGCCGCCGAGCTTCCAATTCAAATTCGTCAGTCGGTCCCACGATGTGGCCCCGCGATGCGTCCATTGACTGGGCACCCCTCGACGGAACCAGGATAAACGACTAGGCCTTCGGAGCCGCAGCAACTTCTGCCGGGGATTCAACCTTCGGCGCAACCCCTGCCTTCCCCTTCTGGCTGGCGACAAACTCCCGATCTTCAACCTTGGCAAACTTGCCCTTCTTCCCACGAAGATAATAGAGCTTGGCCCGACGCACCTTGCCCTGGCGCATGACCTCGACGCGCGTGACGATTGGCGAATGGATCGGAAAAATTCGTTCCACACCGACGCCGTAGGAGACCTTACGCACCGTAAAGGTCTCGGTATTCAGCAACCCTTTACGGGCGATCACCGCACCTTCGAATACCTGAATCCGCTCTTTTTCGCCCTCAACCACTTTGACATGCACGCGAACCGTGTCGCCAATTTCAAAAGTAGGCGCCGCCGGCTTGGTGAAAGACTGCTGTATCCGCTCTAAGCGATTCATGAAACTACCCCTTCCTCCCCACATCGAACAGGCGTGCCAGCCACGCCTTCACGAGTAAGTTCGTCTAGCAATTGTTGATCTTCGAGACTCAAGACCCGATCCCGCAACAGATCCGGCCGTCTCTGATACGTACTTCGCAAGGACTCCTTCCGACGCCATAACCGAATGACCTCATGATGCCCCGAAAGCAACACTTCCGGCACAGGCATCCCTCGAACCTCCGCGGGCCTCGTGTAATGGGGGTATTCGAGCAATGAATCCGTAAACGATTCTTCCTCAATCGACTCCGGATCGCCTAATACACCGGGGACCAGACGGGCCGCGGCATCAATAAGCACCAGCGCCGGCAACTCGCCTCCAGTGAGCACATAATCCCCGACGGAAACTTCTTCCGGCTGCAAAGCCAGCCGCACACGCTCATCGACGCCTTCGTAATGGCCGCAAAGAATGATCAGTCGGCGAGTGTCCGCCGCCAGATTCTGCGCATAGGCCTGCGTGAACAAGCGACCGTGCGGAGACGGAAACAGCAAGCGAATCTCTTCACCGACCATGGCATACTCGGCCTGAATCTGTTCCACTGCGCGCAGGATCGGTTCCGCCTTCATCACCATCCCAGCCCCACCACCGTAGGGCACGTCGTCCGCCACCCGGTGGCGATCAAGCGTATAATCGCGCAAACTCCGCACCTGCACGTGCAAAAGTCCTTTTTCCTGTGCCCGCTTGAGAATGCTTTGCGCGAGCACTGGCGCCACCATATCGGGAAACAGAGTCAAGATGTCACAACGCATAGCGGGCCTCAACCAAATCGTCGATCCCACGAACCAGCATGCGGTGACGCACCAGATCCACCGACGTCACAAAGCTCTTTGCAGCCGGAATAAGGACTTCCTCCGTCCCCTTGCGAACAACAAAGACGTGATTGTCTGGTATCTCCAAGACCGCCTCCACCACGCCGACCTCGTCGCCCCGCTCGTTCTCGACCGTCATCCCGATGAGGTCGCACTCAAAATAAACGCCCGCAGGCAGCGTCGACGCTGGAGAGCGGGGCACTTGGATGAATCCCCCGCGCAATGCCACGGCTTCTTCCGGTGTCGTCACACCGACAAAACTCATAATGTAGGTCGAGCCAGCACACCGGACATGTGCCACCGTCTTCTCGACCACCTGTCCCGTCGGCGCCACTACCTGCACCTGCTTCAGATGATCCAACCGGCCAGGCACATCACTCAACAATCGTACCTTGAACTCCCCGCGCACACCAAAGTGGCGCTCGATCTTGCCGATCGTCACAAGATCTGCTAGCGCCGTGGTCACGTATTACGCGCCCTTCTTCGCGGTTTTTCCTGCGGATTTTTCTGCTTCAAACGTCTTCCAGACGCCACAACGACGGAGCAACGTCTTGACCGTGACGGTCGGCTGCGCGCCCTGGCGCAACCAGCTTAACACGCGGTCCTGCTTCAACTCTGGTAGACCCGCTTCCTTCAAAGGATCAAAGATCCCCAAAATTTCCAGGAACCGCCCATCGCGCGGCTTCCGTGAATCCGCTGCGACAACGCGATACAGCGGTCGTTTATGTCGTCCCGTTCTCGTTAATCTCAAATGAACAGCCACTAGACTCCTCCTTCTATACAACGCACGGTGATGATGACTAGCAACCCTTACATGGATCGTAGAAGTTGCGCCAACTGTCGGCGGCCTCCCGACCCTGCCATAACCTTGGCGATTTTTCTCGCCGAGAGAAACTGCTTAATCAACCGATTCACTTCTTCGACCTTCGTTCCGCTGCCTCGGGCAATCCGCTTTTTCCGGCTTCCGTTGATGAGCGTATGATCACACCGCTCGCGCACCGTCATCGAGTCAATCATCGCCGTGACCCGCTTCATCTCGCGCTCCGGCAGCTGCCCGTCCATCGCCCCCTTGAGCTTCTGGCCGCCCGGCAGCATCCCTAAAATCTGGTCTAGCGAACCTAGGCGACTGACTTGACTCAGCTGGGCGCGGAAGTCTTCCAGCGTGAACGTCGCGCTGGTCAGCCTCTTCTGCGTATCCGCCGCCTGCTCAATCGTAAAGGTCTCTTGGGCCTTTTCAATCAGCGAGAGCACGTCGCCCATCCCCAGGATACGCGAAGCCATCCGATCGGGATGAAACAGCTCCAGCGCGTCCAACTTCTCGCCCACGCCCAAAAACTTGATCGGCTTCCCGGTCACTGCCCGGATCGACAACACCGCCCCGCCCCGGGCATCGCCTTCCACCTTAGTCAGGATAATGCCGGTCAGGCCAATCCGTCGATCGAACAGGCTGGCCATCGTGACCGCATCCTGGCCCGTCATCGCATCAGCCACCAAGAGCACTTCGTGCGGCTGCACAGATGCATGCACCGCCACCAGTTCTCCCATCAATTCATCGTCGATGTGGAGACGCCCTCCGGTATCCAGGACGACGAGATCATACCCCTGCTCTCGTCCCCGTTCCACGCCGGCCTGGCAAATGCCAATAACATCCACATGGGAAGCCTGGGCCGAGTCGACTCGATGCACGTCGATCCCAAGATCGCGCCCCAGACTCGCCAACTGATCGCCGGCTGCTGGCCGCCGAGGATCTGCCGCAACCAGAAGCACCCGCTTCCCCTGCGCCTTAAAATACCGCCCTAGCTTACCGCAGGTCGTGGTCTTCCCGGCTCCTTGCAACCCGACCATCATCACGACAGTGGGAGGATGCGAGGCCAAAGCCAACCCGGCCCGCTCGCGGCCCATCATCTCACAGAGCTCGTCCCAAACAACCTTGACCACTTGATGGCCAGGGCTCAAACTCTGAAGAACTTCCTGCCCCACTGCCTTGACCCGAACCCGCTCGATGAAATCCTTAACGATCTTGAAGTTTACGTCGGCTTCAAGCAGCGCCAAACGAACTTCCTTCAAAGCTTCCGCGATGTTCTGTTCTGTCAGAACGCCAGAACCACGCAGTTTCTTGAAAATCTTCTCGAACTTTTCGCTGAGAGAATCGAGCATACCGCCACAGAGCAAAAAGCGATGGGAACCCCCTAGTTCGAGGTCTCCGATCACCTCAAAAATTCTAGCAAAAGACCACCGGGCACTTTAAAGGACTAAATAGGACGAAGTCAAGGGAGAGAGGCCTTGGGGGTGAGTAGTATTAGCCCTTATAATTCATTGACATACCCAGGATTTTTCGCTATGGTCAGGCCACTGTAACATGACACGATACGCGGATTGATAAGGTGGTGGTGTGAAAAAATCACCTGTGCTTTTACTGGTATTTCTACTCATCAGCGGACTGCTAGGCGGCGTCTTAGGGGAAATCCTCCGGATCATGGCCCCACAGGGCATGATTCAGACCATTTTCTCGAGCAATTTTAGCCCAGGCATCAGTCCACCACTGACGATCGATCTAGTCCTCATCAAGTTCACGTTTGGCCTAGCCCTAAAAATCAACCTACTCAGCCTCCTCGGGATGTTCCTCGGAATCTACCTGTACAAAAACGTCTAGCAGGTTGCTGAAAAATCCCGTCAAACGGCTCACCTCTTTGCCCTAACGTACAGGCTGTTGAGGCTCCTTGCCGGAGCAATCGTTTCATGGCCTGCTAAACATCCGATTTCAGCGCTAGCTCTCTCAACTTCATTGCGCGAATCTTATTACGGAGCGTGGCGGCCCGCTCAAAATCCAACTGCTTGGCCGCGGCCTTCATGTCCGACTCCAGCCGCTTGATGACCTGCGCAGTGGCTTCCTCGACTCCATCGACAGCCGGCGACTCCGCCACCAAACCCAGCTGCACTGTGTTCGATTGCGCCGGAGCATAGTCGAGGGATCGCACATCCTTCGTGATGCTCGTGGGCACGATGCCGTGCTTGGTATTGTAGTCTGCCTGAATCGTGCGCCGGCGCCCTGTCTCATCGATCGCCATTTGCATCGACGCCGTAACGGCATCCCCGTACAAAATCACGTGGCCCCGCAGATTTCTCGCGGCCCGCCCAGCAGTTTGGATCAATGATCGATAGGATCGCAGATACCCCTCCTTGTCCGCATCGAGAATCGCTACCAGCGTGACCTCCGGGAGATCCAATCCTTCACGTAAAAGATTAATCCCTACCAACACATCGAACACCCCGTGTCGTAGATCGCGGATGATTTCAGCCCGCTCTAACGTTTTAATGTCGGAATGCAGATAGCGCACCTTGACCCCGAGATCGTGGTAGTACTCACTCAAATCCTCCGACATGCGCTTGGTCAGAGTAGTAATCAACACCCGCCCGCCCTGCGCCACTTCACTCCGCACTTCGCCCAGGAGATCGTCAACCTGGCCCTTGGCTGATCGCACCTCAATGACCGGATCCATCAGGCCAGTCGGGCGGATAATCTGTTCAACAACCTCTCCCGTCGTATGACCCAGCTCATAGGGACCCGGCGTCGCAGACACGTACACCGCTTGGGCAAGACAACGTTCGAACTCGGCAAACTTGAGTGGCCGGTTGTCAATCGCCGACGGCAATCGAAATCCATACTCGACCAACGTCCGCTTCCGCGAATAGTCTCCCTCGTACATCCCGCCGATCTGGGGAACCGTCGCATGGGATTCGTCCACGATCAGCAAAAAATCTTTTGGAAAATAGTCGATAAGCGTTGGGGGCTGTTGGCCTGGCGCGCGGCCACTGAGATGTCGTGAATAATTCTCGATGCCGTGGCAGTAACCCATCGCCCGGATCATTTCTAAATCGAACTTAACGCGTTGCCCAATTCGCTGAGCCTCTACGAGGTGATTCTGTTTCTTGAAATAGGCGACGCGCTCATCCAGCTCTTCTTCGATACCGGTGATCGCTCGTTCATACCGATCCGGCGTAATGAGATAGTGCGTATTGGGATAGATTGCGACTTTCGGTAGCTTTCCGAGCGACTTCCCCGTGAGCGGGTCGATTTCGTGAATGGTATCGACCACGTCCCCGAACAGCTCGACCCGGACAGAGACTGCGTCATTCGATGCTGGAAAAATCTCGATGACGTCGCCGCGAGCCCGGAAGGTGCCACGATGAAAATCCACATCGCTGCGGACATATTGAATCTCAACCAGTTTGGCCAGAATCTTCTCCCGCCTCACCTCCATCCCCTCTTCGAGGAAGATGACCATCTCGTAATAGACCTCCGGCGACCCTAGGCCGTAGATGCAGGAGACCGATGAGACGATCAGTACATCATTCCGCTGAAGCAGCGCAGACGTCGCCGCATGCCGCATCTGATCGATCACATCGTTGACGGAAGCATCCTTGGCGATATAGGTGTTGCTTTGCGGAATGTAGGCTTCCGGCTGGTAATAATCGTAGTAGCTGACGAAATACTCCACCGCATTGTGGGGGAAGAACTGTTTAAACTCTTGATAGAGCTGACCGGCCAGCGTCTTATTATGAACCAGCACCAAGGTAGGCTTCTGCACCTGCGCGACCACGTTGGCCATGGTAAAGGTTTTGCCGGACCCGGTGACGCCCAGCAACGTTTGATGTTTTTGGCCCGCCGTAATCCCAGCCACCAGCTTGTCAATGGCCTGGCCTTGATCTCCGCAGGGCTTGAATGGGGCTTCGAGTTGAAACGGCGGCATGGAACGACCTTTCAGCCCTTATCATACCATCGAACTCGCGTGGCGCAGAGCGCATATGAGCCAGAAAGTGACTGGCCCTCAACGCACCACCGGCCCCTTTCGGGGCCGGTAGCCGCTAAGTGTCTTAGTAACGTGAATGCCTTCTCGCGCCGACCGGGGCTCCCGGTCTATGGGCTGCGCCACGGTTCTCACCTCCAAAGGATCGGTGGCCATCTGGCGCCGATCTTCGGCGAGGCCGCGCGCGAGGATCCTGATAGTCGCTCGCCGGCATAGGAGCCGGAGTAGGAAGCGCGGCCAGCACAGGAAGTGCGAGCTTCATCGTCTCGATTTTCAACTGTCTTACCATACGAAGATACTCTCGCTCTTCGGACTGGGAGAGAATCAGAAAGGTCGATCCTTCCTTCTCTGCGCGACCGGTCCGACCAGTCCGGTGGACATACGAATTCGGATTAGTCGGCAACTCGTAATGAATCACCTGAACCACATCCTGAATATCGAGACCTCTGGCTGCCACATCGGTCGCCACGAGGGAGCGGATCTTGCCGGCCCGAAAGGCACCAAGCGTCCGTTCCCGCTGCGCCTGGCTATGGTTGCCGGTCAAGGAGCCGATCGAAGCCGGTTCCCCACCCAAATGGGCTGCCAAACGCCGCACCTTATACTTTTGATCACAGAACACCATCGACCGCTCCCCACCCTTCAACGCATGGAGCAGGGTATGCACGAGCTGGGTGCGCACCTGGTCTCCTGGGACGACATAGTAGGCATGCACAATCGTCGTCGGGCTATTGATGCCAGGATCAACCGCGATGCGCGCAGGATTGCGCTGCATGCTCTGCGCGAGCGTCTGAATATCCCCCGAAAAGGTTGCGGAGAACAACAACGTCTGGCGCTCAGCCGGAAGAAGACGGATGATCCGCTGGATGTCACGAAGGAATCCGCGGTCCAACATCTGATCGGCTTCATCCATTACGAAAAAATTCACACCCCCCAACTTCAAGTGACCGGAACCGGCCAAGTCGAGCAACCGGCCCGGCGTGCCAACCACCACCAAGGGAGGCCGTTGCAACGCGCGGTACTGCCGCGCAATCGGCGTGCCACCGTAGACTGACAAGGAGGACACGGACGCCGGCGCATACTTGCGTAGCTCCATTTCAATCTGAAGCGCCAATTCGCGCGTGGGCGCCAGCACGAGAAACTTCGGACCGGCCAAATGGGACGGGCCACCAGACTTGGCATAGGGGCCAGGCGCGGGGGCAGAGGCCTCCCGCCGCATGACCTGTTCGATAATTGGGAGCAGAAACGCTAGGGTTTTGCCGCTCCCGGTTTTGGCCTGCGCCATAATATCCCGGCCCTCCAGCGCGACGGGAATGGCTGCCTGCTGCACCGGCGTCGGTGTCGTCAGGCCAGCCTGTATCAGGCGTTGGGCAAGAGAGGGCTGTAGATTCATATCAGCAAACGTAGACATAGAACTCCTTGTACAGGGCAAACTTCCTGGGACTGCACGGTCCGACCTCGTCAGAGGGCCGGGAAACGCATCGAAGTGATGGGCAATTCTAGGAAGGAAATAGCGGGGCTGCCGGATAGGCAGCCCCGACGTGAGAACTACTTGCTAGGATTAGTACCGATCGCCGCCGCGGCCACCGCCCCCGCCAGTGCGGGGCTCCTGCGGACGCGCTTCGTTGACGGTCAACGTGCGACCACCCAACTCAGTGCCGTTCAGCGCAGTGATCGCTGATTGCGCTTCCGAATCCGCGGACATTTCCACGAATCCGAACCCGCGGGACTGGCCGGTGAACTTATCCGTGATGATTCTGGATGAGGTCACTGCTCCGTGCACAGCAAATAAATCGCTCAGCTGTTGTTCAGTTGTTGAATAAGGCAAACCACCGACGTAAATCTTAGAACCCATTGGGCTCCTCCTTTGAAAATATGTGTTGTCTTGGACTGGAGATCAAAGTGAGGAAGGAATGGGCCGAAGACGCAAAGACCATGGCGCTCAAGGCTGGCTTCCGATCAAATTCCCACACAAAACCAAAACAACATCTGTCTGAGGCCTTGTCACTCTCTGCAGCATCACCACCAGGCCCTTCGCGATGACACACTCACGCCACTATACTCCTCGGGCTTCACAAATACAAGCGGTGCGGCACCTGCGCGAAACGAGGTTGCTCGCTAATAGGCCGCAGGGGCAGATAACGGCCGCTGTGAAAACAGGGGAATCGCATGCAAGTTGTCAAAATGTAAGGAGTTTTGTCCTCGAATCAGGAGCCCGACTTGCCCGATCGCCAATGACTGATCTTCAGCTGTCACGACGAACTTTCCGTCAAAAAATGTTTCGATAAAATCCTTGCTGATAATCGTATTGCGCTGAATCCGCAATGTATGCCAGGGTGTCGCCTTGGGCAGAATCGGCGCCTGCGCAAGCCTCAGCTCCTTGCCATCGACCACTCGACTGATGTCCAGCGTCTTGGCCGCAAGATTGACCACCACGGCATAGAAGTGCGTGGCATCCCTCACCCCGAACACCACCCCACCCACTCCTGCTGCGGCATCGAGAGGAAATCGCATCCGAACCGACACATCTGGATATTCATACTGAAACCCGTTGGCAACGATCAACCGGTAACAGGTCGTGGCCTGGCAGGATGAATTCACGGCCAGAAGGTTAGCTCCCGAGGGGGCCTCACGATCGCCCTTGACCATCCAATCGGCGGCCGGCCCCTCGCCGAACCCCAGCATCGAGAATCCGATCGGCGCCTCGTCGGACTTTTGCTGGTCGAAGGTCCAGCGATTGAACAGTCCGTCTCGGGCCTGATCTTTCAAGTTCGCTTCTTTTTCCGCATAGCTCTCGAGTTGGATGGCCTGAGACCCCTCGACAGTCAGGCCCCACTCACCAGCAATCACCACCAGCACGCCTAACAGGAAGACCCTGCCGCTCCACCAGGACTGATTACGAATACCACGCGTTTTCACGTCGATTCCCTCAATTACTGCTTACGGCAAGGGCCGTTTCTTCAGAGCCAGAATATCCTGCTGGAATCGGTCTCGCGCCGCAGCGATCGTCTTCCGCCGCTGCCATCGATCCCAAGTCCACCAACGAAGGCGACTGCGAAACGGGACCACCGGCGGTGACACACTGCCCTCGGGCGCATGCTGAAAATCATAGCCCCGGCGCGACTCGCGATTCTCAAAGAATCGACGGTAGAGATGATCGTATAATCCTTTGCCTGAGTCCCCTGCGGCCACCACATCCTCCCGACAATACGCTCAATGCCCTCACTCTCCGCTATCGAATCCTGCTCGGTCTAACACAGACAGACCCACGACCTACCAGCTTGCTCGCCTTGCGCTCCGGGACCGCTGCTCGCTTCGGCCGTAATACCTCGGTGCGCTGCCCAAAGAGACGGGCTACAGCGCACCCACGCGAACAATTAGGGGATCTCGTCAAGAATATTGGATTGGATCGATGGCAGAGGCGCCACTTGACGTGGCGGACCTGGAAGAACGAGCGGTGAACCTCCCTGGTTGCCGCCCTGAATTAATCCGATCGAGAGTTGCGGCCCCAGGGTGGTCACCGCCCCGCTCCAAGCTTGGCCGGTCGTGGGATTCCGAAAGCTATACGATTGAAAATTACTTCCGGGATTGTAGAGAAATCCCTGCGTACCCTGATTATCAAGATAAAGATTGCCCGGGCCGGGCAAATTAAACAAGGGTGCAACCCCTCCGTCAAATGAGCGAACACTGGAAATCGATTGCCCCCAGGCCTGCGAGTCTAGAGACAACAGCCCCCAGGGCAACAGCGCTAGCGCACAGAACACCGCAGGCAGCACTGCCACGGTTAACATGAATTGCATGCCCAGATGGATCTGGGCCCTCACCGAACTTAGCGCATGACAAAGTCCCATAAAATGACTATAATATAGTTTGATATTTTTTGTCGAGCGAAAAGGGGCCTATGGATTGGCATGCAAGAACAGATGGAGGGTGGCGCGCATGCTGTCATGCCATCAGCCTGAGCCTGATCCTGGTGCCTGGACTCAGTTGGAGTCTGGAGCTGGGCAACGCCCCTCCCGCAGAACGACGGGAAAGCATCTCACTCGCCGACGCAGCACTGCAAGCACTGAAACATAATCTGGACATCAACATTAGCCGCCAGACGAAGGAGACCCGGCAGGCCGACATCACCGTCGAACAGGCCAAATTCGATCCGACCCTCAGCGTCAACGGTCAATACAACCGAACGGTGAACCCGCTCAACCGACCGGTATTCGGCGGAACCACCGGCAACTTGGGTGACATTGCAACCTTCGATCAACGGAACCACTCTGTCACGGTCGATGCAACAACCAATTTGCTCACTGGCGGCAACGTCGACCTCAACTACAGTCCCTCACGGACAACGGTAAATCAAAATATGGCCGGGGGCTTTCTCTACAACCCTGCGTACACCGGCGGCCTCGCACTGACGCTCACGCAGCCCCTACTCCGCAACGCCGGCGTTGACGTCACCAAGACCTTCATCCTCGTCGCCCAGAACAATGCCGTCGTTGAGGAACATATCTTTCGCGATCGCGTTCTCACCGTGCTCGCCACAGTGGAGCAAACCTATTGGGAAGTCGTCTTTGCCAATGAGAACCTGAAAGTGGCGGAGGCAGCCCTGAAGGCTGCGCAGGAACTCCTCGCCAGCAACCGCGCCAAAGCGAAGGCCGGCATCATGTCGATTGTCGATGTCCTCCAAGCCGAAGCGGCAGTCGCCTCACGGGTCGAGCAGGTCCTGATTGCTGATAAAACGATTCGAGACCAGGAGGATCAGTTGCGCCGCCTGCTTAATCCAGCGGAGGAAGACCTGCGGCAGGACTTGCGGTTGACCCCGCTCGACCAACCGGTCGTGACCCTCGAACCTCTCAGCCTGCAGGAAGCCATCGACACGGCTATCGCGCAACGGCCTGAAATCGTCCAGGCAAAAAAGAACATGGAGTCGAGCGATCTCAACACCAAGTTCGCCAAAAACCAGATCCTCCCGACTCTTTCGTTCCAAGGCACGATGGGCATGGCAGGACTTGGGAAAGACTATGCCGAATCCGTGAATAGAAACCTCAACGGCGATTACTACAATTACGGCGCGGGCCTCGTGTTGAGCTACCCGCTCGGCAATCGCTCAGCCTGGAGCACTTACAGCAAGCGGCAGCTGGAGGGCAAGAACGCCGAAGCCTCGCTCGTGAGTGTGCGACAGCAGATTATCGTGGGTGTGCGCGAAGCCGTCCGCCGCGTCCAGACGGATTTCAAACGAATCGAGACCACCCGATCGGCTCGAATCATGGCGGAGAAACAGTTGCAAGCAGAGCAAGAGCGGCTGAAGGTGGGATTGAGCACGACTCGTTTCGTCCTCGACTTCCAACGCGACCTTGCGACGGCTCAAGGGAATGAATTGCGCGCCACGGTCGACTACAACAAAGCGCTCTCCAACCTCGCGCGGCAAAAAGCCTCCACTCTTGACCGCTACAACTTCCAACTGAACTGACGGCCTCCATGATGGAGCCCGATCCGGGTGCTCACGCAACACCGACACAAGCAACGGAACGGGGAGCAGCCCTCGCGCTCCTCCCTCTCGCTGCGACGCTCGTTTTCTATGCCCTCCCCGCCTCACGCCAAGAACAGCAGCTCATCCAATTCGCGCCACAGATCCTCGCCTATCTAGCCTTAGGCCTTTGGACTATGCGGAACCGCGACATCGCGCCGCGACTTGGGCTAAAAAAACGAAACATCTGGGAGAGCCTCTGTTGGGGGCTCTCAACAGGCCTGCTACTCGGCTGCCTGAATAGCGTCGCGATTTTTTCAGCTTATCCGTCTCTTGGGTACGATATTAGCTTCCTGATATCGACGCCCCACGCCCAAGTCCCCCTCTTCATCATGGCCCCCTGGGCCATCTGTCTCATCGCACTTTTTGTGGAACTAAACTTTCGTGGCTTCCTCTTAGGACGTCTGGCTGTGCTTGAGTCGAGGCTGAGAAGAGCCGACCTCGCCTCTCGCCGATCGCCCCTCGCCCTGTTGACCAGCGCCCTGGTATTTGCATTCGACCCCTTCATGGTCAATACTTTTCAGGACCTCCATTGGATCGCCCTCTGGGACGGTCTCATCTGGGGCATCATCTGGCTGAGAACCAACAACCTCTATGCCACAATCGTGGCCCATGCCGTAGAAGTGCTGGTGCTGTACAGTGCGGCACGATACACATTGATGCCTTAGAAAAATCCAGTTCCCTCAGCAAGGAGCAACTCAATGGGTGAATTCGGTAAATATGCGCTCTACTTTCTTCTCGGCGGAACCATCGTCAGCGTCTCCACCTACCTTGGCTCTCAAGGCCGTTCGTTCCTCGCCGCCTTTGCCAGCACCTTCCCTGCCATCACAGGGGCGACATTCATTCTCATCTATCTAAACGGGGGCAACGAATCGTTAGTGGGCTACGCGAAGGACCTCGTGTGGTTTGTGCCGCCCTGGATCGTCTACGTCGTGACCATGATCTATGGCGTGCCGCGAATCGGCTTCTGGCCTGCCATGGCCCTCTCCATGACGCTCTACTTCGGCTGTGTCGGGCTGGTCAAGCTGGTAATTCGATAACTGCCACGCCCCTCTTTCTCGATCAGTCCTTGAACCCCTGCTGGGGGATTGTTACGATGGTAAGATTTTCAGGGCCGCACAACAATCTATGGCAAGTACTCGACAGCCTCTCGTTCCTTCGCAAGACCTGATCGTCGAAGGGGCGCGCCAAAACAACCTCAAGAACATCTCGCTCCGCATCCCCCACAATCAGGTCACGGCCATCACAGGGGTATCGGGGTCGGGAAAATCCTCACTCGCCTTTGAGACCTTGTTCGCCGAAGGCCAATGGCGCTATGTAGAATCGCTCTCCATCTATGCCCGCATGTTCCTCGATAAGGTCAACCGCCCCGACGTCGACCGGATCATCAACGTCCGCCCCGCCATTGCCATCGAGCAGAAGAACCCCATCCGCACCGCCCGCTCGACCGTCGGGACCACAACCGAAATTGCCGACCTCCTGCGACTCCTCTTCGCCAAGGTGGGCCATCCCGTCTGTCCTGATTGCGGGATTAAAGCACGCAGCTTTCATCCGAGCAGCGTCGTAGATGACCTCCTGAGCCAGTGTCCCGATGCGCGGGCGATGATCCTCTTTCCGGTCAAAGCCCCAGCGCCAAAACAGGACCAGGCCTTTTTCCAATCACTCTTGCTGCGCGGCTTCACCAGACTGCAATGTGACCAGGAGATCCTCGATCTTCACCAAGACCACAACCTGCCTAAGACCAGGCCGGACCACCTCCATGTAGTCCTCGACCGGCTGGTGATCCGGGAAGAGAGCCGATCCCGCCTCGTCGAAGCAATCGAAACCGCGTTGCGCGAAGGCGAAGGGCTCTGCCGCGTAGAGGTCATCGACCAGGGTACCAGGACCTACAGCACGGACTTCCGCTGCCAACCCTGCGGCAGAACGTTCGAACCGATTCGCCCAGTCCTCTTTTCCTTTAACCATCCGCTCGGCGCCTGTCCCGAGTGCAAAGGATTCGGTAATATTCTCCGCTACGACCCTGACCTCGTCATTCCCGACCACAGCAAGTCGCTAGCACAAGGCGCCATCGATCCCTGGAGCAAGCCCAGCGGCGATTGGTGGCAGAAGCAAATGTTGCTCTCCATGAAGCGGCGAGGGGTCAATCTCTCGGCCCCCTACAAGGATCTCTCACCGGAGATTCAGCAGATCCTCTGGCAGGGAGCAGGCAAGATGGAGGGGGTACAGCAGTTCTTCGACTACCTGGAGGGGAAGCGCTACAAACTGCATGTGCGTGTCATGCTCAGCCGCTACCGCACGCCGGTCTCCTGCCCGAACTGCGCGGGGTCCCGCCTCAGACCTGCCGCGCGTTACGTGAAGATTGCGGGCCAAGACATCCATGAGCTGTCCTCACTCACGATTGAAGAGGTCGCAGCCTGGCTGGCAGCCCTCCCCCTCTCGCCCTATGAAGAACAGATCGCCCAAGACATCCTCAAACAGCTAATAGCCAAGCTCAACTTTCTCCTCCGTGTAGGCCTCAGCTATCTAACCCTCTCCCGCCAGACCCGCACCCTCTCGGGAGGCGAGGCCCAGCGGGCTGCCTTAGCTAATCAACTCGGTGCACGATTGGTCGGCACCCTCTACGTCCTCGACGAACCGACCATCGGCCTCCACCCTCGCGACACCGCTACGCTCGCCGGTATCCTGCGAGAGCTGGCAGTCCAAGGCAACACCGTCGTCGTCGTCGAACATGATCGTCAAATGATGCTAGCCTCCGACTATCTCATCGAGCTAGGCCCCCTGTCGGGAGAAAAGGGCGGCGAGGTGATCTGCGCTGCACCGCGCGAGGAATTCATCGTAGACCAACGGGCGATCACGGCTCGCTATCTGCGCGGCGAAGACGAAATTGCCACACCCCGCTCTCGACGGAAGGGCAATGGGAAGTTCCTGATCATCGCTGGGGCTTGCGAGAACAACCTCAAAGATCTGTTCGTCCGTATTCCCCTCGGCATGTTGGTCTGCGTCACCGGCGTCTCCGGTTCCGGCAAGAGCACCCTAGTCGAAGACACGCTCTATCGCGCCATCGCCCGCGCCTTTCGGATCGAATCCCTGCCCATAGGCAAATTTCGCGCGATTAAAGGGATCGAGCATCTGAGTGACATCAAACTCATCGACCAGGAGCCCATCGGTCGCACGCCCCGCTCGAATCCGGTTACCTACCTGAAAGCCTTCGATGACGTGCGCACCCTCTTCGCCTCTGAGCGAGAATCGCTCAGAGGCGGGCTGACACCCGGTCATTTTTCCTTCAATACCGCCGGGGGCCGCTGCGATAAATGCGAAGGGAGCGGCGTAGAAAAACTGGAAATGTATTTCTTCGAGGATATCTATGCCACCTGCGAAGCCTGCGACGGGAAACGATTCAAACCACAGATCCTCTCCATTCGCTATCGCGGGAAAACGATCCATGACGTCTTGCAGATGACGGCAGAAGACGCGCTCGAATTTTTCAGCGGGTCCCCAAAGCTGACAGAAAAACTCCTCCTGCTCACCTCCATCGGACTCGGCTATCTCCGGCTCGGCCAAGCCGCGACAACCCTCTCAGGTGGCGAAGCCCAGCGACTGAAGATCGCAGCCGAGCTCAAGGGCACCTCCACAAAAAATGGGCTTTACATCATGGATGAACCGACCACGGGCCTGCATGTCGAGGACATCAAAAAGCTCCTGGCAATGTTGCAGAAGCTCGTGAACAGCGGCAACACCGTGGTGGTGGTGGAGCACAACCTAGACGTGATCAAGAGCGCCGATTGGATTATCGACTTAGGGCCGGAAGGAGGATCGGCCGGAGGGCAGATTGTGGCCGAGGGAAGACCCGAACAGATCGCAAAAGTCGCCGCCTCCCATACGGGGAGATTTCTCGCCCCCCTGCTTAGCGGTGATCCATAAACAAGACGCCACGGCCGCACAAAGGTAACTCCGCGCTCACGGTTTAGTCTGTTTCCTGCTGGCGCGATTTTAGGGGATACAACTAATTCAGGGAGGGGTCTAAGGGCATGTCCGAATACAAACGATAGTCGTCACCGAGCGCGCTCACGATGTCAGCCCAGACCCGCGTGGGATCCTTGTCGAAGACGACGTTGGAGTCCGCCGGAATAGTCAACCAGGAACCGGTCTTCATTTCAGATTCCAATTGCCCGGGCCCCCAGCCAGAATAGCCAAGATAGGCGCGAAACGCATCGCGCCCTGCGCTAGAAGTCAAAATACGATCGACCAGTCCCGCATCTCCTCCGAGGGAAATCCCGTCGAACACATAATGGGAATTCTCAGGCAATTGATCTAACCGATACAGCATCATGACCTGATTCGTCTGCACTGGCCCTCCGGAAAAGAGGACATGCTGCTGGCCTTCCAAAATTGGCACTTGCGGCAAGGCTTCCGAGACTGACATGGCCGTCGGGCGATTGACCACGACGCCCAGCGCGCCCTCCGCCCCGTGCTCACAGAGCAACACCACTGTCTGCCGAAAGTTCGGATCGCGCAAAGACGGCGCTGCAATGAGGAAGATGCCTTTTCCAAGTGGAGCTTTCATGCCCATAATCCTACCGTGCGAACCTGTGGGGTGCAAGCACCCCCCAATGGGTCTTCCACGCGTGCTCGTCTTTGTTGCCCTGAAAATGCCCTAAGGAGACCCCCACTGCGCACATCTAACGAGGGCCTAGTGAGGCCGCGCGTAACACGAACACCAGAAATTTACCGACCATCCCTTCCCTATTAGCGGTAAAGAGATTCGCGCCGATCACGAAGCAGATCGTTGTACGGGGTGAGGGCTTTGTTCCGCGCGTCGGCAGGATCGATTGCAACAATATATAGTTCGTCCTGATCGCGCGGCGCACGATGCAGAATCGCCCCATTAGGAGCGACCACTTCGCTATTGCCGATAAAGGTCAGCCGATCTTTACCTCCCCGTGCTTCGCTGCCAATCCGGTTGCTCGTAATCGCGAACACGCGATTTTCCCGGCACCGAACCGGCATAGAATCAGGGCAATCCGGCAATACCAAATTTGAGGGATGACAAATGATCTCCGCTCCCTTAAGCGCCAGGGTACGAGCGGCTTCCGGATAATACCAATCGAAACAGATCATCACACCGATCTTGGCCGGTCCAATATCCCAGACCGGGAACCCCGTGTCGCCCGGCGTAAAGAATAGCGTTTCTTCGAAAAACAGATGGGTCTTGCGATAACAGCCGATGAATCCGGATGGGCCAACGACCACGGCGGAGTTATAGCAGACAGATCCGGCCCGCTCAGGAAGACCGGCGACAATCACCATCTTGCGACGCTTGGCCAGATCAATCAGCCGTTGCGTGGTCGGTCCATCCGACACGGACTCCGACAGAGCGAGCACTTCCTGCTGCGAGGTGAACTGATACCCGGAGGCACACAGCTCCGGCAGGACGATCAAGTCGGCATCCGCTCCATCAAGCGCCTGCGCAATCGTATCCAGATTGCGCGACACCTCGCCGAACTGTGGCGTAAATTGAAAATACCCGACTCGCATAGATTAAAGAGCTAACGGCCTGAGGCAAGGGGTCAGAGGGGAAACAAGGAGCAAGAGACAAGGGTCGCATATCCGCTCACCCCTCGCCTCTTGCCTCTCGCCTACAATTATTTCACTTCTGACAAATGGGTGACTGCGCCCTCGGCATGCTGAGTGGCCACATCTGCGTGACCGGCCTTGCCATGGACCACGGCTTCCTTGAGATGCTTGATGCCTTCGTCCAGATGCGGATTCTTCAGGCCGGCCGCTTCTGCATGCTTGAGAGCCCCCTCGGCATGCTTCACCAAGATATCGGCATGGCCCTGCTTGCCATGGGCAACTGCTTCCTTGGCATGTTCAACCGCCTCACTAACATGCTTGTCACCGGCAATAGCAAACCCACTGAACAGCGGGAAGCCAGCAAACACGGCAACCGCCACTACGGCCAGTGCTTCACGATGGATTCTCATTTTCATGGATTCCCCCTCAAAAGTTAAGGTTTATTCGACAGACACAAATTATAGCATAACCATCAATACAACCACCTTACATAGCCCATTTTTAGCTGTCAAGAAGACCGCACTTGTGGGTCCACGTTCAGGATATGCTGCAATCCCTTAGCGTCTTTTTCTACTGGACAGGCAAAGTCCCGGCTCCACTCCCACCAGGAGCCAGGATAGTTGCGAACCTTCCGGTAACCGGCCAGCTTGAGAACAAAATAGAGCCAGGCCGACCTGACGCCACCGGTGCAATAACAGATAATTTCTTGATCCGGTGTGAGCCCCTTATCGGCCAGACTCTCCGTAATCACCACCAGATCTTTCAGCGTGGCATTCGGCTGAAGAAATCCCGCCCAGGCCAGATGAATCGCACTGGGAATATGTCCAGGCCGCGGAATGCCCGAGACCTCTTTGCCGAGATATTCCTCAAGGCTACGCGCATCCAAAATCACGGTGGCGGGAGACGGCTGCTTGACGAGCTGTTTCACCTCGTCTTTGTTGGCAATCACGGCCGCCACCGGCTTGACCGTAAAGGTTCCGGGCTTGGGTGTCACGCAACCATGTTCGAACGGCCGTTTCTCCTGTACCCACTTGACCCATCCCCCGTCGAGGATGCGCAGCTTCGTATGGCCAAAATATTCCAACATCCAGAACATGCGACCTTCGTCGCCCCAGTTATCGAAGGGATTGGAATAGATCACCACATCGCTGTCCTGACTAATGCCCAAAGCACGGATTGTCTGTTCCATCCGCCCGCGATCGGGATTCAGCAGGCCCTTCGGGACGGCCTTGGGGTCACTGTACTCATGCCACGTCGAATGCACCGCTCCAGGAATATGCCCGCCGAACTCGTAGGTGGCCCGTCCGCGCACGTCCAGAATGACTAGGCCTGGCTGCCCTAAGCTCTGTTGAAGGGTTTCGGTATCGATCAACAACGGGTGTGTCATATCATTCCTTTGTAGCTTGAACTGTCAACGATCAGCCCGCAGCGCCGGCCTTACAACTTGTCCCCTCTGGCTGGCGGCTCAGAGTCGCTGACTGCTCGCTCTCACTTAGTGCCGCGGCGAGATCGCCGGACAGCGGGAACTCCCGCTCGTACACGACGAATCGGTAGGGATCATTTCCTGTCAGCCCATACTGGGTCTGCAACATCTCATGTTGCTTGTCGGTCAGAATGTGGTACTGCACCCGCGCCTTAACTTTCAGACCCTCTGCCTGAGCTGGGAGCTGGTAGGTAAACTGATATTCCCGGCTAGCCAAAGGCAAGAGGCGGTTATCATACAACTCCACAATAGCCGGCTGCCACATGATCCAGCGACCTATCGTGGAGGTCTGATGATCCAGCACATGCCCGCCTCGATCCTCTACGAAAAACTCTACCGTGAAATACCGGTCCGGATCGCCCGTCGGAATCTTATGGCCCGCTCCGGCATTGATGACTGTGAGAGTAAAACTCACTCGCTCGCCCGGCTTCGGCGAGACGGTATCGGCCTTTACCTGGACCCCCACTGCCCGTTTCACCATATCCGGGTCGTGCCCACCGCGCCAGAGATGCTGCCGCCCCCGCCGAATTGGACCATTCGTCGCCACCGGCCGATCGATTTCAGGCATGTGGCAACTCTGGCAAATGAACCCCCGCTCCTTCATGAAAAACTTGCCTTCGTACTCCGAATAGGTCCCGCAGGGCCCCACATTGTAGAACTGAGCAGGACCGGACACCACATTATGGCAACGCTGACAAACCTGCGTAGTGCGAAAGTTCGGATCGAACTTGATCGGATGCGGTGCGGCGGAGTCTTCATACGGTCCATAGACGACTCCATCTCGCACATGACAGGCTGCGCAAGTCACAGACTCTTTTTGATACTCGGGGTCGTAGTGGGGATTGGGCTTCTGCACCGCCTTCTCGACGCGCCCCCGGGGAATCTCCCCCACCAACGTCGGCTGCTGGTTTTCCAGCGGGGCATGGCAGTTCAGACAGACCCAGATATTGTTATCCTTTTTCCAATAGGCTTGGAAGAACGGATCCTCATAGGCATGGGCATGGATACTCGTCTTCCATTCGTCGTAGATCTCGCGATGACATTGGCCACAGGACTCAGCTTTCAGACTCGTCAGGCCTTCCGGGATTTTCTGAAACGGAATCGCATGGGCATAATCGGACCGCAACCCAAAAATCACAACTGGCTTAACCTCGGTGTAATAAAGATAGACGAGCAGACCCGCCAACGCAGAACCAAGCAGAATCTTAAGAAAGGTTTTCATGCGGTTACGAGAGCCTGAATATGTCGATCCACCGACGCAGCCAAGGATGTCAGATGATACCCGCCTTCGAGCGATGAAAGAATCCGGCCGTTCGCATGCCGTTTAGCGATACCAGCTATGATGTCGGTAAGGTCCCCGTAGCCCTCTTCTGTCAGCCCCATGCTCGCAAGAGGATCGTCCCGATGCGCATCGAACCCGGCTGAAATGAGCACGAACTCCGGCTTGAACGCATCAGCTGCCGGGACCAGCGTTTTCTGAAAGACGGCGCGGTATGCCTCATCGCCCTCCCCCGCCTCCATCGGGACATTGATCGTGAACCCCTCCCCGGCCCCTCGGCCTCGCTCCGTCGCACGGCCCGTACCGGGATAGTGGGGAAATTGCTGGGTACTGAAGAACAAAACCGACGGGTCCTCTTCAAAACTATGCTGCGTCCCGTTCCCGTGATGCACGTCCCAATCAACGATCAAAACCCGGCTGAGCCTATAGCGCTTCTGTGCGTAGCGCGCGGCAATCGCCACATTATTGAAAAGACAGAAGCCCATTGCCTGCCCCGCCTCTGCATGGTGCCCCGGCGGCCTCACCGCACAAAACACATGATCTACCACTTGAGACATGATCGCATCGACCCCAGCCAAGGCGCCTCCGGCTGCCAGATAGGCAGCAGTTAGGGAACCGGGGGACATGGACGTATCAGGATCGAGCGAGAGCCGCCCCGTTACTGGAGCATGGGTTTTCAGCATCTCAAGATAGGGCGCCTCATGGATCTGCCTAATCCATTCGTCCTCCGCTTTTCGGGGTTGAATCCTGGTCAACCGAGCCGCCGTTCCGCTCTGTTCGAGTTGCTGCATGATCGCGCGGAGCCGATTGGGCGACTCAGGATGCCCTGCGCCCATATCATGGCCAAGATAGCGTGGATCGTAGACGAGTCCGGTGCTGCCCATGACAAAGTCCAGTGAGCTGTGATGAATGAGGGGCTCCTACTCATTACCCTTTATACACCACCGATTACACTGTAGAGCTTATCACGCAGGAAAGCCTATAGACAATGCGCGTTCGCCGCTGCTATCGTCACATGGACTTGGAGGAAGCCATGGCGAATCGCCGCATCGAGCCGCTCAAAAAGATCTTGGAAATCGATCCGACCGACGAAGTCGCCTGGTTCGGCTTGGGAAAGGCCTATATGGACGATATGAACTTCGAAGAAGCGGCCAAAGCCCTACAGCAATGTGTCACGGTTAAGCCCACCTACTCAGCCGCCTATTATGCCCTAGCTCAATCGCTGCAGAAACTGGATCGAATCGACGAATGCCGGACCGTTTGCACCACCGGCATCAACGTCTCCACAAAAAACGGCGACATGATGGTCACAAAGAGTCTGGAATCGCTCAACGGCTCACTGCCCGCCTAAGTTGGTTCCGCCCGTTCGTCATCATCATTGTCAGATATTAGGCCGAGGGCTTCCGGCTCGTGCTTAAAAATTTCCTCGTACACTTCGTCCAACCAGCGGCTCGCGTAGTCCAGGATCTCCCGGACTAACGGTTCCGGCTGGCCCGTCCGTTTGATCGTCCACTGGCAAACATATTCCAGCAGCACCTCCCGCTCAAACCGCTTCGACGATTGCGTCGCGAGCGTCGTCATTTCACCAAAACCGGTCATGAGGATATCAGCCACCGTGTCTCGCCCGTACGACGTGCTAGCTGTGACATATTGAATGGCCCGATTGAGTTCTTGGCCGGTCATGAAATCTCCGTTGCGCTTGGCTCATCATACCGCGATGCCGCCACAGATGGAAGATTCTAGCCGCCAGAAAATCCCACCGACTGCATGCGTGAGAATGGTATGCTTACCAGTTATCA
This sequence comes from Nitrospira lenta, assembly GCA_945865525.1. Lineage (GTDB taxonomy): Bacteria > Nitrospirota > Nitrospiria > Nitrospirales > Nitrospiraceae > Palsa-1315. Next base: position 43,181 of record CAMBDY010000005.1, read on the forward strand.
GCCTCACCATGTGAGGCGAGATGAAGGAGACATTATCTATGCCAGCGAAGACCAGCCTGAAAAAGTCGACTACGCGTAAGGCCACTTCCCCGAAGCAGCAGACAGCCACCTATGCCGAGCGCTGGGACCTCTCCCACCTGGCAGAGGATCCGGTCAAACATTTTGAAACCCTGCTGGCAAAAATTGAATCCCAGGTGGCAGCATTCGAAGCGGCGCGAGCCCAATGCAGTGCCACCATGGAGACAGCCGTCTTCCGGCCCCTCCTGACGCTCAGTGAACACATCGCCGTGGCCTCTTCTAAGCTCAGCGCCTACGCCTACCTGTGGTTCTCAGAAAACACAAAAGACCTCGCCGCCCGCTCGTTTAAGGACAAGGTCGAGGAGCGGCTCACAGCGCTCCAAAACCGCCTGGTATTTTTTGACCTCTGGTGGCAGAGCGTCGATGAGGGCAACGCCCGTCGGCTTATGGCCAGAACCGGCACGCTCCGGTACCACCTTGAAACCATTCGCCGGGTCACGCCTCACACTCTGTCAGAACCGGAAGAAAAAATCGTCAACATCAAGAACATCACGGGACGTAACGCAATTCAGTTGCTGTACGACGTCGTGACCAACGCCTTCACGTTTACCCTCACCATCAATGGCACACGGAAGACAATGACGCGTGAAGAGCTGACGTCCTTTCTCCGCCATGCGCAAGGACGCATGCGTGAAGCCGCCTATCGAGAGCTCTACCGTGTCTATGCCAATCAGCACGATCTACTGGGCGAAATCTACAAGACCCTGGTCAACGACTGGAAGGCGGAGAATCTTCAACTGCGCCACTTCACCAGTCCAATTGCCACCCGCAACCTAAGCAACGACATTCCCGATGAAGCCGTAGCTTCACTCCTCAAGGTCTGTCAAAAGAATGCCGGCATCTTCCAGCGCTACTTCCGCATCAAGGCGCGCCTCTGCAAGATCAGGCCAATGACCCGCTATGATATCTATGCACCCCATCGCACGGAACAGAAATCCTACCGCTATCAGGATGCCATCAACATGGTGCTGGCGGCCTATCGAGGATTCTCTCCCCAATTAGCCGACTTGGCGGAACGAGTCGTGCATGAACGCCATATCGACGCGCGCACGCGTCCCGGAAAAATCGGAGGCGCCTATTGCTACAGCGTCGTCCCCAACATGACCCCCTACGTACTCTTAAACTTCACCGGCGAGGCACGTGATATCGCCACGATGGCCCATGAGCTCGGCCATGCCGTCCATGGCATGCTGGCGCAGCAGCATTCTATGTTTACCTTCCATTCCACCCTCCCGCTGGCGGAAACGGCTTCGGTGTTCGGGGAACGCATCCTGTCCGATGCCCTTATGAACGAGGAACGGGACAAGAAGGTGAGGCAGGGACTCCTGCTCAACCAGCTGGATGATATCTACGCTACAGTCCTGCGGCAGGCCTATTTCGTCCGATTCGAGAATCAAGCCCATGAGATGATCGCCCAAGGCGCAACCGTGAAGGATCTGGCTAAGACCTATCTAGCAGAGGTGCGGCAGCAGTTTGGGAAAGGCATCAAGGTCCCGGAAGAGTTTCAATGGGAATGGCTGACTATTCCCCACATCTTTGCCAGCCCCTTCTATTGCTACGCCTACAGCTTCGGGAACTTACTGGTCCTCGCACTGTACCAGATGTATCAGAAAGAAGGGGCCTCGTTCGTGCCCAAATATCTGGAGCTGCTCAGCACCGGTGGATCAGAGTCACCGCAAACGATTCTTAGTAAGATCGGAGTCGATATGGCCTCTGAAGATTTCTGGCAATCGGGCTTCGACACGATCAGCGGGATGGTCGATCAGCTGGAGCAAACGCTGTAGACGGGTGCGCTCGTCCTGCTCCAGACCCGCAAGCTATCGACGCGCTGTTGAATTGAGCTGACTTTCCGAAACCTAGGAAGCCGAGCTACTGGGCCGACCCGGCCTTGAATCTACGCGCAACTTCAGCCACGCGCAGCCCTAAGGCTTTCGCTTCGGCCAGTTCCTTGTTATCGATCCCAGGGCTATCGCCTTCCGTGGTGGCAGACGCGCCAAAGGCGCCACCGCCGCCGACGACGATCATCTGATTCCCTAACATCGCAGCTAGGATCGTCAGCATCGTCACTTCCTTGCCACCCGCAATCTGAGCGCCAGTCACAAAAGCTGCGCCAACCTTGTTCTTCATCTTAAATTCAGGAAACACGCCAAACTTGAACTGCCAGTTATCGAAGAAAGTCTTCACCTCGCCCGACATATTCGACCAATAGACCGGCGAACCGACCACGACGGCATCAGCGGAGAACAGATCCTCCGCCGTCACCTGGCCGACCCGTTTCAGCAGCACTTCTACGCCAGGCACGCTTTTCGCCCCCTCTACCACCGCTTCAGCCATGCGCTCGGTATTACCGGACAACGAATGGTAGGTGACCAAGATCTTTACCAGTTGAGCCGGCTCGTCGGCAAAGGTTTCGCCGGAGCCCATATTCAGGATCAAAAGCAGGGTACAGAGGAAGAGCACGCCAATAGATCGGAGTCGTAAAGTGGAGATGTGAGCAGATAACATCGACTCACTGGGAGCAGGCATCAACGCACAGAGGTGACTAGGATTCAACGACGGACGATTTCCTCTTCCATACGCTCTTCGACAGAAACATCCGTAAGGGCTCCGCGGTAATCGCACTTGTGGCAACGGACGCGCCAGGCTTCGATCCACTTTTCCTGTACATAGGACTGCCGGCACGTTGGACAGACAAACACACCTTTGACGTAATGGACTTTTCTCGTCTCTTTCATAACTCCCCCTTGCGTAAGCTGGCCGAGGATCGCATAGACAACAATGTGATTGCAAGACACCCTACCGACTAGCGCCAATGGCCTCATGCTACCGTACGGCTCTCAGCTTGACTCATCTGGAACTGGCCGATAGGATGCCGCCATGCAACAATACCGCGCAGTCCTCCTCATCCTATTCATCCTGCTCTTCCTCCCTGATGCCTCACAAGCTGAGACCGACCAGGGTCCGGCAGGCCTGATCACGATTACCCTTCCAGGCGGCGCCATCATTCATGCAGAGCTCGCCGATACGCCCCAGAAACGCGCAGAGGGATTAATGTATCGCACACATCTGGGCTCCGACCGAGGGATGCTCTTCACGTTCCTCGAAGCGCAGGCCTGGACCTTCTGGATGAAAAACACCAAGATCCCCCTCGACATCATCTGGCTGAATGAAAAAAAACAGATCATCCATATCGAGCCGAACGTTCCGGTCTGCACGAACCAAGATGACAGTTGCCCTCAGTACAGGCCGAATCACGACGCCCTCTATGTCCTGGAACTCGCGGGAGGCAGAGCAGAGAGCTTGAAGTTGCAGCGGGACTCGAAACTTCAATTTCGAGTCCCCTAATAGACTAGGCTCACGCAGGATACCCCAAAAGTCTACCGAGCAAGGCTGTAATCAATGAACGCACTGGAGGCGTAGCCTCTAGGCTACGCTGAAGATGTTTGTGAGGCGAGAACCCCGCTAGAGCAGCAGCGCCCTGCTAAGACCGTTCCTGCCAGGCCCGCATCCGCCGTGCCGTGATCACTCCCTCGACCCGTTCGACGGCTTTCAACACCTGATCAAGATGCTGCGTACCCGATACGTCGACGACGAAATCAAGGACAGATTTCTGATCCTCCCGTGTCGTAATCTCGGCGCGGCTAATGTTAGCATGGCACGCTGCAATCGCAGAGGACACATTCGCCAGCACACCAGTCTTATCAATAGCCACAATCGATATTTTGACCGAGTGCGTACCGGGCGTAGCGACATCCCATTCGACCTCTACCAACCGTTCTTTATCATAGTCCAGCGCCACCAAATTTGGACAATCGACAGCATGGATCGTCAGCCCGCGCCCGCGCGTGATATAGCCGAGAATGCGATCGCCCGGCACAGGGTGACAACAGCGCGACAACTGCATGAGTAGGTCGCGCGATCCCTTAACAAGAACACCGATACCATCGCTCTTCCCGCCCACCACTTTCTGCACGGCTGGGCGCTCCTGAACTGACTCCTGCTTTCCGGATGGGGAAGCCGTAAGCTTATCAACGACCTGTGATGTGGCCACGCTGCCGAAACCTACGGCTGCGATTAATTCCTCGGTGTTGGCGAATCCCGATTGACGAGCCACCACCAACAGCTCCGCCGACTTAAATATTTGAGCCGACACCATGCTATGACGGCGGAACTCAGACTCCAACAACCGACGTCCGATCTCGACGCTCCGCTTCTGTTCTTCAAGCTTAATCCAATGTTTAATTTTTGTCTTCGCGCGTGAGGTGCTAACAAAATTCAGCCAGTCCTTGTGCGGCGTTTGCGTGGGCGATGTGAGGATTTCGACCGTATCGCCACTGGCTAGTTCATGCTTGAGCGGCACAATCTTCCCGTCCACCTTAGCCCCGACGCAATGGTCTCCCACCTCGGTATGAATCGCAAAGGCAAAATCAACGGGAGTCGATCCTTTCGGCAACTCCTTGACGATCCCTTTGGGGGTGAAAACATACACCACATCGTGGAAGAGATCGAGCTTCACCGAGTCCATGAACTGGCGATTATCCGCCAAATTCTCATGCCACTCGACGAACTGATTGAGCCAGCCGAACGCCTTACTGTCACGCTCTGCAACCTGCCCCTGCTCCTTGTACTTCCAGTGCGCCGCAATGCCGTACTCAGCGATACGATGCATCTCCTCGGTGCGGATCTGGAACTCGACGTGCTCCCCCTTCGGCCCCACTACTGTCGTGTGAAGCGACTGGTAGAGATTGGACTTTGGAATTGCAATGTAATCTTTGAAGCGACCTGGGACGGGCCGCCAAAGGGAATGGATCACGCCCAGTACGGCGTAGCAGTTCATCTTGAGGCCCGTCACGATCCGTAGCGCCGTCAAATCATAGACCTCTTCAAACGTAATCGACTGCTTGTTCATCTTTTGGTAGATGCCATAGAGATGCTTGGGGCGCCCGCAGACTGCTCCGGCTAGCCCGTGCTCCTGTATGGCCGTGTGCACGAGTTGGCTGACTTCATCAATGTACTGCTGCCGATCCTCATCTCGTTTCGCCACGCGGATACGCAACATCTCATAGATATCCGGCTTGAGATGCTTCAGGCAGAGGTCTTCCAGCTCATTCTTGACCCACCCGATCCCGAGACGATTCGCTAGCGGCGCATAGATCTCCAGCGTCTCCTGGCCAATCTCTTGACGCTTGGCCGCACCAAGATGTTCCAATGTGCGCATGTTGTGGAGCCGGTCAGCGAGCTTGATGAGAACAACCCGGATATCGTCCGCCATCGAGAGCAGCATCTTACGGAAATTCTCCGCCTGCCTCTCTTCGTAGCTCCGAAACGTGATCTTACCGATCTTGGTTACCCCATCGACCAGATGGAGCACATCCTTGCCGAACTCTTTTTCAAGTTCGTCGGCCGTAGCAACCGTATCTTCCAACGTATCGTGCAGCAGGCCCGCAACGATGGCGGTCACATCCGTTTTAAGCGAGGTGAGGACTCCGGCGACCGCAATAGGATGTTGCAGGTAGGGTTCTCCGGACAGGCGCCGCTGCCCTTCATGCGCTTTCGCAGAGAATTCATAGGCCTTGCGGACTAGCCCAAGATCGGCATCGGCAGCATAGCTTTTGATCCGATCCAGCAGCTGGTCAAGATCTGTGACAGTTTCGTGCACCATAGCTCACTCACCCCATCACACTCGGACGGACATCACGAATACGGAGCTGAATCCTGTCACGGCCGTTCCAATGGTTCAGCTCAGGCGTAAAAGCTAGATCCACCGGCGTGCGGGACGGAATACCCCGCTCCAACAAAGACTTCATCCCGAACGCAATACTATCAAACGGCTCCGAAGAGCCTTGCCGTACGGTCATTTTTAGATGCTTCTCGCCAACCGTGCGGGACTCCATCACTTCGAGGCGGGTCACGGCAAACGTGGGTTCCGGATTGCCAGCCCCAAACGGATGCAGCGAAGAGATTTCCTGGAGCAACTTCAGATTCACTTCGTCCAGCCGCACCTCGGCATCGACATTTAACGTTGGTACCTTGGCCCCCTCATGGGTCCAGCCTGCGACTACACCGGAAAATTTAGTGCGGAACTCGTCGATCCGAGATTCGCGAATCGTCACTCCAGCAGCGCTAGGATGCCCACCGAACGCCTCCAGCATCTCCCGGCAAGATGCCAAGCCTTGATAGAGGTCAAATCCGCCGGTCGTCCGCGCCGAGCCTTTGGCAGTGCCCTGCTCGTTGATCGCCATAACAATCGCGGGGCGCTGAAACCGATCGACCAACCGAGCGGCAACAATCCCAACCACTCCAAGATGCCAGTTCCTGGAAGCCAAGACCAATGCGGGCGGCAGCTCTTTGTCCTTCAGCAACGCCAGCGCCTCGTCCATGATACCCACTTCGATCCGTTGCCGTTCCCGATTTAGTTGTTCCAACCGGTCTGCCAACTGCTGCGCCTCAAGCGGATTGTCGGTCGTCAACAACCGCACTCCCAACATGGCATCGTCCAATCGCCCGGCTGCATTGATACGGGGGGCGAGCTTGAAGGCGATCGTTTCCGCCGTGCACTCACGGGTTACCCCCGCTACCTGCTTCAAGGCCTGCACGCCGCAGCGCGCGCCACCGGACAACTTGACCAGCCCTTCACGTACAAAATTTCGATTCTCATCATGCAACGGTACCACGTCAGCCACCGTCGCGAGGGCCACAAGATCGAGCAACGACTCCAACGGTACCCCTGCCACCCCGTAACGCGACTGGTACGCCTGCGCTACCTTGTAGGCCAACGCCGCAGAGCAGAGCCCGCGGAACGGATAGAGAGCTCCGACGCGATGGGGATTGAGCACCGCCACAGCCGGCGGCATCGCCTCGTCGCTCTGGTGATGGTCGGTCACCACCACATCCATGCCCAGCTTGGCCGCCAAGGCAATTTCTTTATGAGAGGTCGTGCCGCAATCGGAAGTCACCAGCAGCGCGATCCCGTCGTCATGCAACCGCTGCACAGCACTGAGATTGAGTCCATACCCTTCACGAAAACGATGGGGCACATAGGCGCGCACGTTGGCACCCAACCCGCCGAAAAACAACAGGTAGACACTCGTCGCCGTAATCCCGTCGACATCGTAATCACCGTAAAAACAGATCGGCTCCCGCGTCATAACCGCGCGATGTAACCGCTCGACCGCCTGCTCCATATCCGGGATTAAAAATGGATCGTGCGGCGACCGCAGCGACATCCAGGACGTGGCTTCATCCGGCGTCGTCACGCCACGGGCCAAAAAAAGCGAAGCGGTAGCAGGAGAAATCGAAAGGGCCTGGACCAACGATGCCCGTTGAGAGAGGTTGATGTCACGAAAGACCCAGAGCTTCGATTTCATGAAAGTGCCTCGAATGGTTCTGAGCCTCGAAAGAAGCTAACTAGATGAGAATTAAAGGGATACTAGCGGCTCGTTGCGACGTTGTCAAACCAGCGAGTGCGCCACCACATCCGGCAAACTCAGCACGATGAACGAGGAACGCTGAAGTCAAAGCAGTGCCCCTGTTCAGCGCTCATCGCTCGCCGTTCAGCGATGTTTCATCGAGCCCACGCTTGGAGCATCTTACAAAACATCGACGTGCGAGATAAGGAGAGGGAGAGAAGGACAAAAAAAAGGGGGGGGGAGTAGCCCCGAGCTACTCCCCCCCTTTTTGCACGTAGTTCTTGACGAATTCTTCTGCGTTTTTTTCGAGGACGTTGTCAATTTCATCGACCAGCTTGTCGATGTCTTCTTTCATCTTCTTGCCGGCTTCGACGACCTTCGGGTTGGCCTTAACCTCGCCTTTCCCCGGGGGCTCCCGCTTGGGCTCTTGCTTGCGCTCCTGTTTTTCCATCCGAGCACCTCCCGTACAACTGGGGAACTCTCGTGGACCAGCACAACGTGATCCCTGCTATCACCTTACTCTAGGGCCATTTCAGCCGTCAAGCCAAGCAAAGAAACATGACGCGTCGCTCGTATCTCATCATTCGTAGGCGAACGGCTCCCCTCGCTTGTGCGTACGCTCTACGCTTGATGAGCGACACTATTACACGAGCAGGGATACAATCAGCAACGCCACAATGTTGATCACCTTGATCATTGGATTAATCGCCGGGCCGGCCGTATCCTTGTAGGGATCGCCAACCGTGTCGCCCGTGACAGCCGCCTTGTGTGTATCCGTTCCCTTCATGCCCTGCTCTTCAATATACTTCTTGGCATTGTCCCAAGCCCCGCCGCCACTCGTCATCGAGATGGCCACGAATAGACCGGTGACAATGCTACCGACCAGCATGCCGCCTAAGGCCTGCGGTCCCAGGACCACGCCGACCAAAATCGGGGAGATGACCGGAATCAGTCCAGGCACCATCATCTTCTTGATCGCCGCCTGAGTCACGATATCCACACAGGTTCCGTATTCCGGCTTACCGGTGCCCTCCATAATTCCCTTAATCGTCCGGAACTGCCGACGCACTTCTTCCACCACAAGACCTGCTGCTTCTCCCACGGCCTTCATACAGAGGGCCCCGAAAATGAAGGGCAGCATGCCCCCCAAAAACAGTCCGACCAGGACCGAAGGATTAGAAAGATCAAAGGTGCTCGCCCCACTCCCTTTGGCTACTTCACGCGCATATTCAGCGAACAACACCACTGCCGCAAGACCAGCCGATCCGATTGCATAGCCCTTCGTCACAGCTTTGGTCGTATTGCCAACCGCATCCAAGGGATCGGTGATGTCTCGCACCTCTTTGCCGAGGTGCGCCATCTCGGCAATGCCGCCTGCATTGTCAGTGATTGGACCAAAGGCATCGATCGCCACCACGATTCCAGCCATCGACAGCATCGAGACTGCCGCAGTAGCTACGCCGTATAAGCCACCTAACGCCGCACCGCCACACAGCCAATAGCTTGTCAGAATGGCCGCGCCGATCACCACCACCGGCAAGGCTGTCGCCTCCATCCCCACCGCCAGCCCTGCGATGATATTCGTCGCATGACCCGTTTCACTAGCTTTAGCAATCGCCTTTACCGGCAGATAGCTCTTTGACGTGTAGTAATCTGTGATAAAAACAAGTGCGAGGGTCACGGCCAAGCCGATCAACGCAGCGAGGTAGTAGCTCATCCCGCTCACACCGCCCACCCCCTCCATAATTGAGGTTGTCACAGGATAGAACACCACTGCTGCAATGCCACCCGCTACAAACAGCCCCTTGTAGAGCGCCGTCATGATCCCACCGCCCTTGCTCACCTTCACAAAGAGAATACCAATGATCGTCGCAAAGATCGTGACGCCGCCTAACGCCAGCGGATAGAGAATCGGCGCGCTGACCCCCTTGAACAGAGTGAAGGCCAAGACCATCGCCGCCACCGTCGTCACCGCATAAGTCTCAAAGAGGTCCGCTGCCATACCAGCGCAGTCGCCGACATTGTCGCCCACGTTATCTGCGATGACTGCCGGGTTGCGTGGGTCGTCTTCCGGAATCCCGGCTTCAACTTTCCCGACAAGGTCCGCGCCAACGTCCGCCGCTTTCGTATAAATACCACCGCCCACTCGGGCAAAGACCGAAATCAAACTGCCGCCGAATCCAAGACTCAGCAGGGCATGGATCGCTTTTTCCTGCCCTGCAATCTGCGACGCCACCACATAGAACGTTGTAATGGCCAGCAACCCTAAACCGATCAACAAGAGCCCCGTCACTGCACCGCCACGGAACGCCACGGTCAAGGCCGCATTCATGCCATTATGCGCAGCCTGGGCCGTCCGCACGTTCGCCCGTACCGCAATGACCATGCCCACATAGCCGGCTAGAGACGACGCGCTAGCCCCGATCAAAAATCCGATCGCGGTCAGTAATCCGAATTTATCGGAAAACGTCCCCGCACCCCACAACAGAGCAAACAATACAGCTGCGACAACGCCGACGGTCCGATACTGGCGATTCAGATAGGCGCTCGCGCCTTCTTGAATGGCCTTGGCAATTTCTTGCATCTTCGGATTCCCAGCATCCAGCCTAAAGACCCACATGGCCAAATAGAGGCCATAAGCAATGCCAGTCACCGCCGATACCAACGCAAACATAATGATGGATGAGTCGCTCACAATGGTCTCCTCCTATTAGGGGTGTTGGGGGACACCCATTTCCCCTGGTCTCCATCCACCACGATGACGTGTTCGATGGGAAACAACGAAGTGGTAGAAAATCGATCAGTGCAGCCAAACTGAGTGAAAAGTCGCGCCATTCTATACAGACATGAGAAGGGGATCAAGCGCGAAAAATGTAGTGGCTAAATGATCTTCTATGCTTGCTCAATACCCAATAGCCCTCATCGCTCGGAATGAGGAATATCGCTATCTGCGGGATAGACTTTCTGAAGAACAACCTTTCCGAGGAACGTTTGACGCCTCACCTTGCGTCCAGACTGACGCAGATGGGAAACCTTCAACAAGAATATAGATTTTCTCACCAGACTTCTTTCCCTGTCACCTATCCTTGGCTCAACCAAGAGGATCCTACCCCTCTATCTCTCTAAATCAACGGCCTCGATCAAGGAGGATTGCAACGAGCATGTCGCTCATGACGTTTAGGCCAGACCGGGCTCGTGCAATGATCCAATCCACGGTCATGATGATGGGAATGGCTGCGACAATGATGGGGGCCGGCAGACCCGCAGCGGAAAGGACCAGCGGCAGTACGATCAGCCCTGCTTCAGGAATACCGGCTACGCCAGCCCCTGCAATAATCGAGGCGACAACGATCAGTAGCTGATTCGCCATCTGCAAGTCGAAACCAAGCGCTTGGGCAAGAAAGAGCGCGGCCATCGCTTCGTAGAGAGTAACGCCATCGTTATTAAGGTTCGTACCGATACAGGCGGCAAGGCGCGCCGATTGGGGCGAGACGTGCATGCGGTCGAGGCACCGGAGCGTGACCGGGACGGTAGCGAGACTGCTGTTGCAGGACATAGCGGTCATAATCGCGTCGGCCCCCTGCCCCAGATAGACCTTGGGCGACTTCTTCCCCACCAGCCAGGCGACGAGTGGATAGTAGACGAGACCATGGATGGCGAGCCCTGCAAGCATCGCAGCGAGAAAAATCCAGAGAACGAAGAAGACGCCGATGCCAGACTTACCGACAACCTGTGCGACAACACCAAAAACAGCGAGCGGCACAGCAAGGATGATCCATCCAAGGATCTGCACCAGCCAGCCATAGACTCGCTCGATCGCCCGTGCGAAGGCATGGACTGCCCTGCCCTCGTCATCTGCATGACTCCGTAGGCGGCGCAGCGTCATGCCCAGGGCCAGCGCAAGCAAGACGACGCCGATGATATTGTTACTGGAAAAGGGTGCCATGATGGTGCGGGGAATATAAGAGGCGAGGTATTCGAGCGGGCTCTGCGCGCCAGCCTGCACCGTCGCGAGCTGGTCTCCTGATGGCTTCGCACTCGGCGCATAATGCAACAACTCGTCAACGTGGCCGACCCAGGCCAGGCCAGGCTGCCAGGTGTTCATCAGCAGGAGCCCAATCATCATGGCAACGGAGACGTTGACGAAGCAGATGATGAGTAGCTTACTCACCTGGCGAAACGGGAGGCTGGCGCGAATGAGCGCATCGAGAATCGCGAAGAAAATGAGGGGAATGGCGAGAGTCTTGAGCAGGGTGACGACGTACAAGCCGAGCTTACCCAGCTGCTCGTTACGCAGACCGCCCCAATAGGGCTCCTGCCCAAAAATCGTTCCTAGTAGCGCGCCACAAGCGACGGCGATGAGCACTTGCGTATAAAGCGGGAGAGAAATCCTGCGCGGTATTGTTTGCATGGTGGTCTCGTGTGACCGAGGCACAATATCCGTTTCCCCACAGGAAAGCATCTTTGGGCTGTGAAAGGTGAGGAATAAAACGTCGTTCGGCACGACGAAACTAAGCCGCAACCGTCGTCAGCGGCGTGGCAGCTCCTGTTTGCGGATCAAAAAGAGAGTTGCTATAGTCCGCGCAGGTGGAGGACCCTATGGGAATGGAACCGAACTACATCGTCATTGATGGACAGACGTTCAGCAAGGCGAAGCTGCCACTGGACAACCACATCTATAAAAACTGTGTGATCGACGACTGTGACATCTATTTCAGCGGGGGGCAGTACGAGCTACTCGATACCCACATCACCAATTCCCGCCTCATCCTCAACCACCCAGCCAAAAACATGTACAACGCCGTACAGATTTTTAAGATGAAGTCGCCCGGGTCACAAATTATTTTCGAGTGATCGGATGGCCGTTTACTCCTAGCCACTCGTCTATTTCACTGAAATATTCTCTGCGAACTTAACGATCTCGATCGACTGGAAGACTGGGTCTTGCGAGCCTTTGGAGGACTCCGCTTCGACTCGCTGCAGAAAGGAGGGGGATCCTGTGATCGGCGCGTAGCTGAGAACGACTTCGACGTCGAAGGTCTTGGTGTCTTTCGGCGTCGGAAACGTGAAGGTCTCGAGACGAAGCTCTTCTGGCTTCAAGACCGTATCTTCAAGAACTTTAACCGCCTCGAAGTCGAAGCTGGTCTTCTGCCCCTTAGCATCTTGATAAACCCGTCCATAGACCCGCTTGTCGGTAAAAACGGTCTTCAGGTTTTTGCCTTTAATATCCAGATCCAGCGCCACGCTCGCCCAAGCCGGATGGGTGGTCGGCAAGCTGTGTGGCACGAGACTCTGCACCTTTACTGTCACGATGGTCTTGTCACCTTCGATCTTAGTCTGCACGGCCAGCTTGGCCGCTTCTTGGCGGAGCTTACCGATCCGTCCGGGGAAGGTATGGTTCGCAGTTTTCCGCTTCTTCTCCCCGTTGGCCGACTCCCCGACCTGCGCGGGCATATGGCAGCTCTGGCATTCCTTGCCCGATTTTACCGTCTTACTCTGATCCCAGTTGCCCAACAGGTCGTTGCTCTTGCCTAAATTGGCAGCCGATGGAACAGACTGATGGCAGTTGAGGCAGAGATCGGATTTCTGAAACAGCGCCAGCTCCATCGACTGGTGCGCCAAGTTTGGTACGAAATCCTTATAGGGACCGTAGAGTATCTTGCTTCCGAGATCATACTTAGGCTCTGGCGGCTGCTTGGTCCGATCGACCTGTTTGATCAAGTGGCATTGCACGCAGCCTACCCCATCCAGCGAGGGATCGCCGGCCTTGGTCTGATCAATGAAAAGCTGAACCTGTTCGGGAAATTCGCGTACATGCGGCGCATGGCAGCGGAAGCAGAGCGCCTTATCTTTTCCTGCCGGGGACGCCAAGAATGCATCGAGCGAGGCGCGGAAAGCCGGGGAATGAATAGACTTTGACAACGGCGAGGTTTCCCATTCTTCAAACACACGCTCATGGCAGCGCTTGCACTTACTGGAGCTGGGAAACGCCTTTTCACGGGTTGGCTTGGCAACCTCTTGCGCATAGAGGACATAATTGAGCCACTGCGAAAGGCACAACACCGCCAGGATCACTGCGCCGATTCGAAGTTTTACCCCCATCGAACTTTGTCCTACCATGCGACCCTTCTACGTCAACGCCTCAAAGTGTTTTGGCTCGGTACGTCAGTAACCGTGGTTGCGTATATTCATCAAAAATCTTCTGCGCGCCCTCTCGCTCTTTGTCGGTTGCCAAGGTTGCGAGATACTTCTTCTTAAGCGCGGGATCCGGCGTCGGGATCAACGCATAGTTCAAGACCGCTTCAATCAAGGTGGCCGTCGTACCAGCCGGGAGCGCCAGAGAAAATGGTACTTTTCGCGTATGGCCTCCCTTGATGAAGGGGTCGGGAATGGGACCGCGGAGAATCTTGTCGTAGGGTAACCCGAACTGCTTGGTCTCTTCCTTCAGCACCTTGCCCTGTGCATCCTTGGCGGTCAGAACAAGATAGAACTGCTTGAGCACCGGATCACCGTCTGGAAAACTGTGCGGGAGGCTGCCTATTTTCACCAGCGCCATCCCCTCCACCGCAGAGGCAGACTTAATGGTCTCGAGGTCCACGCGGGGCATCCATTCAGCCTGGAGATTGCGATTCTTGATGAGGGTACCGGGAATCACTACGCCGTGGAACCCATGGCGGCCGATTGCACGAGTCATGGATCCGTGCCGCGAGGTCGAACTGCCGGTGGACGGCTCCATATGACAGTCCTGGCAGACCGTCCCCTGCAAGATCTCTCCGGCCAGATCCCTCTGCGTCACATCCTTCACCTTATCGAAGTGACAGGAGGCGCAATAGTTCGCGCCACGATACAGATCGGACTGCATCGCAGGATGAACGAGGTTTTCCTCCGGGTCCGCATAGGGGCCATACATCATCTTACCCGGCTCAATCTTGAACGACGGAGGAGAGTTCTTGGTCTCCACCACCTGGTTGATCAAGTGGCAGGAGGCGCATCCGATACCCTCTACTTGCGGCTTCCCGGCCAGCACCTGAGCCACAATCTTCTCGGTGTGTTGCGGAAAAATGGTGGTCGAGGGCACATGACAGGAAAGACAGCGGCGGCGCTCGTCGGTAGTCGGACTGGTCTGAAGCCATACGCCCAACACCGTGCGAAAGACTGGCGACTCCAGCGAACTGCCATGCAAAAGGGCCGAATCAACCCGGCCAAATACCTTGAGAGCTGGCGTCTGCTCGCCCGCACCCTTCCACTCTTCATAATGCCGGTCGTGGCATTGTTTGCAGTCTTCCGAGCGGATAAAGATCCTTTCGATTTCCTCCACCCAATCCGCTGGCGCCTTGAGGTCTGACTTCTGGGCAACGGCAGAACCCTGAGACAGGCCAATGACTCCAGCAAGGGACAGAAGGGCCAGCCCTAAGACTATTCGCTGTGCAAAGCCGCTGCGTCGTACCATGCTTACTCCCGTCTGCATCCGACGAAATGAAAATTTACACCCCACCCGACCGGGTCGCCGGAATCAGCCGGCTCATAGGTGCCAACTGTGAAGTTACATTCTTTCATCCGGTGTTTGATCGCTTTCCCAAAGTCGAGCATGTTTTTGATCTCAATCTTGTCGATTTCCTTAATGACGGATCTGACCTTGATCCCGGCATAGTCGGCGCGCGAGTTTCCGATCACTTCAAAGACAGCGACGCCCTGCGCCCGCTCTAGCTTCAATTCTCGTTTAGTCTCCTCGTCCACATCTCCGACGATCACGCCAAAATCTTCCCCCAACTTCGCGGCTTCTTCGACAGTCATGAGCGCCGGTTCAACGGCGAACGCAAGCCCACTCAACAGGCCCACGCTGAGTCCAAGAGACACAAGAAAAGCCC
Source organism: Nitrospira lenta (assembly GCA_945865525.1). Taxonomy (GTDB): domain Bacteria; phylum Nitrospirota; class Nitrospiria; order Nitrospirales; family Nitrospiraceae; genus Palsa-1315. The sequence goes on from CAMBDY010000005.1 coordinate 58,536, forward strand.
TTCCACTCGGAAGGGTTTTTGCACGAGGGCTTACTGAGCCAACACAAACATCCTCCAACGTGCGAGCCTTTCTATATCACTCGAACTGTCATTCCACCCAAGAAGCTTAGCAAACTTTGGAGACACCATCCCGCAGGATACTCAAACAGCGCTTGAGCAAGGCCGCGGGTGAATCGAACCCAGTAGTGTACCCTCAGGGGCACGTTGACGATTTCGATGAGCAGAGAGCGAAGCTGACAGACGGTGTCCGTATCCTGTCTAGAGCTTCGCGACCAGGTCAATGGCCAACTGAAACCACGGGGCCACAGCTTTTTGCCCGTTTCGTTCTTTGCTCTCGCCGTTCCACACGGCAAAAGACACGGTTTGCACTCGGCCTGGAATCAACTTGGCTTCATTCTCTTGCTCTTCGCTCACCAGGGGTCGGCGCATGACGACATGCCAGACTCCGTCTTTCCACACAGCCTTGCCCTGAACACGCCCCTGCTTTTCTTTGGTCGTCAAGGTGCTGAAGCCCCCACCGATAAGGTCTTCGACTGACGAGACTCGGCGCGGAATAACTTCAAACGTCCGCACGCCTTCACGAGATTTCTCGGAGGCTCGGGCAGCCCGGCGATCGATATCGCTCTGCCAGTCAGCTTTCCAATGCCAAATATTAATGTAGTGGTCGAGTTGGCCCATGCAGAAAAATGCGGGAGCATCGCCGAGCGGCAACCCAATTGCCACACCATCGCGAAAGGTCCCTGGCGTCAAACGGTCATTCTTCGTATTGTCCTGCCATTCCAGCAGAAATGCGATCTCGATGCCGTTATGGAGTGACCGCACTGTCAACGCCTGCGCCGTCGGGGCAGACCAGACAGGTCTGGTAATGACCTGACCGCTCAAGGGAAGGGTCATCGGCGCCACGGCGGCCCAGGCGGCATCCTCCGGCCCGGCAGGCAGTTCTCCTTCAACGAGCCGCGCGCGAATGATTATCCCCTCGGAACTAACGAGAGGCACGCCGAAACCGACGAAAATTCCAGCCACGACCAGGATGAATAGGAGCAACAGTACTGGGCGAGAATCCATCTTCGTCGTACGCACCATGCAAAGTCCTCGAGTGATCGCACGAGTACATCGTGGCAGACTTAGAATAACACAAATCTCGGACGAGATTTATTCGACTACATGCGGATGGCTACCAGAGTTTCACGCGACGAATTTTGTTTTCGGCACGCTCGCAGATATAGAGATAGCCCTGAGAATCCAACGAGAGCCCGACGGGCGAGTTCACGACAGCCTCGATACCGAGCAGTCCGTCGCCATGCTTCAGAGTTCCGGACGATTCCTTCGCCACGAACCGCGCCGCGCCGCACCCCCCCATATTCTTGTCTTCGTACCCGCTGTCCCCGTTGCCCGCGACCGTCGTGATCACACCGGTGGCGGCGTCCACTTTGCGCACGCGATGGTTCATCGTGTCGGAGATGTAGAGATTGTCCTGCTGATCAATCACCACGGCTTCTGGCGCATGGAGCATGGCCCTGATCGCCGGCTTGTCGTCACCATCATATCCATACCGGCAAACGCCTGCCACAGTCGAAATGATACCGGTCGTATGGTCGATGCTGCGAACACGGTTGCTCCCCTTGTCGACGAAAATAATATCACCCTTCCCGTTGACTGTGAGCCCGACGACATCGTAGATACGAGCCTCCAACGCGGGTTTGCCATCGTCAAGGTACATGGACATATCCAAGCCATCCGAACAGACCGGCATAAGCCAGCCATGGTCGTCGCTGAAGTCGATACCGATGGCGTCACCCGAGAGCACAACCAGATTCCGCGCTACGAGGGGCTGCTCACGGGCTTCATCTTCGGCGCTCCAGGCCCCGGCCACCGTCGTAACCATGCCGGTCGTGGGATCATAGCGGCGAATCCGGTGCGCCTGAGTATCGGCAATGTACATGACGTCGTTGGGATCAAAGGCAATGGCGGCCGGCCAGGTAAGATTGGTCTCCAACGCCAGACCATCGCCATTGAAGCCATGCTGGCCGGTGCCGATGACCGTGGTGATGATGCCGGTCTCATGATCGACTTTCCGGATACGATTACTACCGGAATCGCAGATATAGAGGTCGTTGTGGGAATCAAACGCCACATCAAGCGGCAAATAGAGTCCCGCCTCCCCGCAGAGGCCTTCGTCCCCGCTGTAGCAGGTTTCACCGATACCGGAAAAATTATGGAGAGTGGCCTCCTTGAGGCTCACCCGTCTGATGCGATCGGACCCGGATTCGGCAAAGTAGAACCAAGTCTCGTCCTTATCCAACGCGGCGTGATGGGGCAAGGGAGTCCCAGCCTTGACCGCCCGTTTTCCATCGCCGGTGCTCCGAGCCTTGCCATTGCCTGCGAAGGTTTCAATATAGCCGACTGCAAGCTGGAGTTCGGTTTCCATAGATCTATCGCCTTAATCCCGGCTGATTAGCCGCGTAAAACTGATTGAACGGTCTCGACTGGCTGCGCCACTGTCGCGGTAGCGTGCATGGTCGATTCGGCAATCGCTGGTTGCGGCGCCGTGGCGGTCTGCTGCTGAGACGCTTGAGCGGCCTGGGCTTCCGCTTCAATCAGATCCGCCTCATGGACGGACTTCTTGAAGCCCTTGATCGCCTTGCCAATCCCCTCGCCCAACTGCGGCAACTTGCCCGCACCGAAAATGATCAGGACAATGAAAAGGATCAGGATCAACTCCATAAAACCAAAACTCCCAAACATAGTGTGTTCCTCCGCCTAAATGGGTAACTTAGGATGTGGTCTCTTTGGTCCGCTTGGAAAACCGTTCCTTCAACCGCTTCCTAGCCTGTTCAGCCTGTTCGAACATCTTGGCCTTGTCGTATACGTTGATCAAATTGTAGTAGGCCAGTGGCTCCTCGGGATTCTGCTCGACGGCATCTTCCATAACCTTGATGGCGAGGTCCATCTTCTTGTGATTCATCGCCAGCTCCATCAGCTTGAAACTACCCTCCAGATGCTTCGGGTCCAATTCGAGCGTGCGAACGTAGCACTGGAAGGCCATGTCCATAGTGTTGTAGTCCGAGACCTCGGGATTGTCGAGCTCCACATAGACACCAGCCAAATTATACCAAGCTATGGGATCCTCGGGTGTGATCTCCACAAGGCGCTCGTAATAATTCTTGGCTTCCATGAACCTCTTTTTTTCGGCATAGACCCGCCCGAGATTGAACAGCGCCAGAACATCGTGTGGGAAGACCTCGAGCGCATGCTTAAACTCGGTTTCCGCTTCGTCCGCCATAGCCTTCGTCGCGTAGATCGTACCCAGATTCGAATAGTACATCGCCAGCGATCGATTCATTTCTACGCGGAGGCCCTCCGCCATCTCAATCGACTTCTTGACCTCGACAAGCGCATCGTCCATCCGGCCCTTGCTGAAATACAACTCGCCCAACCGGCAGCGGGCCTGAAAGTCGTCGGGCTCAACCGCCAAGAGTTTTTCGATCTCGGCAATTTCCTCCTCCGGATTCAACGGTTGATCGTCAGGATCGACGATGGCCTGGCTTTGTTCGGAAACAGAAGACGTTGGTTCATTCATACAATTCCCTGTAGTGAAAAGGTTCGTTAGGCATGTCCGCTCGCCAATGAATCCGGCACGCCGATCGCCGGTACCGAATCAGCCGCGTCACGCCGATGCCGGTCCATGGTTAAGAGCATGAGGCCAAATACCACCATAAGTGTCAAATTCGAGACGATCAGCGTATAGCCCGCAATAAACATCAGTCCGATTCCATAGCCGGCCAGCCGCCCCATCGTTAGCAGCTTAATCACCGTATAGGCCCAGCACAACAAACCCGTCATGTAGAACGCAAAGGGAAGGAAGAACGTGTAGCCCATGCCGAACTGAAAGATCCATCCGATGCCGGCTGCCGCACTACGAATGTTGTTGGCCATCCCCGGGTCATACTGCTTGAGTAGGTAATCCAGAAACAACATCATCGTAAAAATGGACCCGGCAGTCATCCAAAACCAGATGGCGCGACGGCGCTGCCGCTGATTGCGGGTCCGAAAGGAGACGCCACGCCCATACGCCCAAAACACCAGAATACTGGACAAGACCATCAAGGCTTCGCCCACGCGAATAGCCTCGTAGACCAACGGCGGCGCCATCACGGTCCCGGTGAAGCTATAGATCGTGGACACGATCTGGTAATAGAACCAGCCCCCGATTCCTAGGAGATAGGTGAGCCCCATCGCCCGATGCGACCATGCGGGATGGGTCGAAAGATACTCCGTCATCAGACAGGCTATCGCGATTAGAGCGACGAAGTTATAAATGGCTGCCCCCAACGTGGGCATGACAGTGGGAGGAATCAATAAAAATCCCCCCGTGAGAAGCAGTAGAAGCGCCACGGAGGGAACAATAATCCGGTTCGAGCCCACGAGCCCGCGCTCGGTCATTCGATTGACGGCGGCCACGGCTAACGCGAGGAACAACAGAATCGCCACGGTATTGAGCGCCCACTGTCCAATCCCTGTCAGGGCCGTGAAGGTGGGAATAATCCACTCATGCTCCTGTGCCAGTTTGCTCAGATGCATGCCCAATCGCGACACGAGCCGATAGATGACCAACTCCAAAAAGGAGACGAGCAGAACAAGCTTGATTGTGTACTGGAACAACAACGATTGGTCGTTGATCCGTCCCGTCATCCGGTCAATCATGGAATGCGCGGCACTCATACTATCGATCCTTATGGGAGGTGCGAACTATGCTGTACCAAAACAGGGCCACCGTCGTGCAACGTCGGCGTATCACGATCGCACCGGCTGCGGCACGTCTACTTCTTGAGCCTTGGCCCTCGCGATGTACAGCAACCCATCCGCCATGGAATAGTTGAACGGCAGCTCGCACACAACCTCACTGACTTTTTCGTAGACATGCTGATAGAGGGCTTCTGATTCATTGGGCGTCATGCCTTCTGACACTTCATAGAAAAAGCCCAGACTCAAGTCCTCCGCCGACGGACGCATAATGCGCCGGATGCCGTAGCTACCGGGGTCACTCATGATCGGCGCTTCTTTTTCCAAATCGAAAAGGCAGGGCTGACAGGAGAAGCCATAGGAGTTATGCAGCGACTCGTTCTCGACGATAAAATTCATCGTTTCACGTGCTTCTTCTTCCTTCTCAGTTGGGAACCCCACGATGATGTAACAGTGGACGGCGATCCCCAGATCAACGCAGTCGGCGGCGATACGCCGCACCCACTCCTGCTTGATCCCCTTCTTCATGAAATCCATCACCCGCTGGTTGAAGGACTCTAAGCCAAAGACAATCTTGAGACAGCCAGCATCCCGCATCGAGGCTAGGAGTTCCCGCGTCAGGTGCTTCTCGAAGCGCATCTCGCAAGTCCACTGGATGTCCAGCTTCTTGTCGATGATCTGCTGGCACAACCGCTTGGTCGGCGAAAGGGCAAAACATTCGTCGGTAAAAAAGAATCGGCTAGCGCCGTAGCGCTGCTTGAGCCATTCGAGCTCCTCGATGGTACGCCCCGGTTCTTTCTGCCGGAAGTTCTGATGATCCAACGTAAGGGCGCAGAACGCGCAATCCTTGTAGTAACAGCCACGCGAAAACTGCACGGGCAAGACCGGCTCCGGCGACAAATACAGACCCAGTGGAAAGCCATCGTAATTGGGCGCCGGCAACTGGTTGATATTTTCAGAGTAGAACGGCTGATTGACCGTGATCTTTCCGTTCTGGCGATAGATTAGGTTCGGGACTTTGCTGAAATCTTTCTTCCCGTCAAGCTGATGGACCAGTTCAAGCAGCGCCGTCTCGCCCTCGAAGACGATGATGTCGTCGGTCAGATCAAAAAGACTCGGACAGCGGCGCAGATTATCGACCAGCCTGGTGAAGATGCTGCCGCCGATAGTCAGATGGATGTGAGGCGCGACTTCCTTGATCAAGCGACAGAGCGTTAGGCCTGGAATAATCTGCGAAGTTGCTGTAATCGACACACCGATTAAATCCGGCTGGCCCTCGATGATCGATTGCAGAAAGCGCTCGCGAAACAGTTCGATGTAGGGATTCTGGGTTTCATCCCTGATGATCTTCATCAGGTCTTTGGACGAATAGATGGAGCAGTTCCCAAATTGATTGTCGACAACCGTCAGTCGGGTTGGAAAATAGAGCGCGGAGAGGACCTCGAGCCATTTGTCGATGAGGAAAAGGCTTTCTTTGTAGGACTCAAGATCGTAGAAGCCCTCCCCGCGGAGAGTCTCCTTGGCCGGCTCGATCCGGTCAATGAGATAGGGGAAGCGGTCCAGCGACTCGACGATGCGCGCCAAATGCTCAGCGCTTCCAGGTCCCATATCGCCGGTGCGGCTCTGCTCGAGCGCCCGCTGCTTATCGACTAATTTCTGATAGAGTTCGGCCCCGTAGGTCTGGGTGACCACTCCGTCTAAGAGTTCGATGCCGAGATCGCGCTGGGAGACGTTGTTGACACCGCCTTGCACCAAAAACCCCGTCAAGGAGGGAAGACTCAGGTAGGGCTGTGACGGATGCCAGGTTGGAGGAAAAAGTAGTGAGACTTTCATGATGAATCACTCCACCCTAGGTGAAAATTATGGCGTTACCTCAGGAAAGTATACACATTTTTATACACTCCGCTATTGCCTAAATGCAACCATGGGAGCTGGCCCCCTGCCTTGCCACGAGCGAAATATGTAAACGACTATCAGTGATCTCGCCTACCGCAGAAAAAGAGAACGCCCCAGCCCGGCCTGATGCCGGACTGGGGCTTTCTTGCTCACGATCACTTTTGCCCTAGCGAGACGAAATCGTCTCGCTAGCGACCGATTTCCCCTTACTGCAACTTCAGGGTAAACCAGGTAGAAAGAGCCTTCATGCCGTTACGTTCAACGTTGTTACCATCCCAAACCGCGAAGGCAACTGGCACGGTCGCGCCCTGACTAAACTGGGTATCGTTGGCATCACCGGTTTGTAATGCGCGCTTCACCACTATGCGCCAGGTTGGACCGCTATACCCGCCGCCCTTGAGGGAGCCGGCTGGCTCCCACACGCCGTTTCCGTAGACATCCTGGTGCGCTTGCGTGGTCAGGGTGCTGAAGCCATTGGCGTTCAGATCCTCAACCGAGCTCACGCGTAACGTCGGGTCAGACATAATGTTGCCGGACCAGATACCAGTATTGAAAGGCCCAAGGCTGCGACCAATCCGGTCTGGATAGGTCACGCCGCCCGCCGGCTCTTCAAAATAGTAGTCCCAAAAAATGCCAGGATATTGATCGTCCACATCCCACATACCGGCGCTATCCTTACCGAGATCCTTCTGCCACTCTGCGTTCCACCGCCAGATGTTGGTGGTGCCGCCGGACTGGCCCATGCACTGAAAGGGGGGCGCGCCAGCTGTATTGACCGGGAACATGATCGCCGCTTGATCCCGGAAGTCCTGGGGACCAATGGTCGTATCGTTCTTAGTCTGATCCTGCCACTCTAACCGCACACCAATCTCTTTGCCGTTCGACAGGGCTTTCACGAACACCGACTTCACCGAAAAGTTCGGGTGCATCGGAGTAGTGATCAGCTGCCCGCTCAACGGCACGATAACCCCTGGCACGCTCTCCCAGATTGGGTTCGCGCCGTCCATGGGGACCGCTCCCTTGATAGCCTTCGCCGGAATTGTAACCGGCTGGCTAACAGCTAACGGCACCTGCCCGATCGTCAGCATCACGCCAACGATCAATGCAGAGAGAAGAATGCCAAACACCACACGCTTATTGTGTGTCTGTAAAGCGCTCATAAACTTACGCTCCTCTCGATTAAAAATTAAAACACGTCACTCAAGAACACTGACAACAACTATCACAAACCTGCCCACGGACCTGATGGCTAGGCGGTTCCGACCGGCCCCCCATCGTCCGTATCCTTCCCTTGATCTTTTTTATCCAAAAATGATTCGGCCCCGACTTCGTCCAACAACAAGCTGAGCTCGTTACCCTGGTCTTGCGCGCCACACTCATAGGTCTGGCCTTCCGGCGAATTAAACGTCGCCGGGCGATAATCGGTTTCTGCGTAGGACTCCGGTTTGACGCCCAAGAAAGTAACTTCGAAGTCCATCCATTCCGCCATCAAGTCCGCCATGTGCCTGTACAAACCTGAGTCGGCTTTCTTACTCAGCATCAGGCAGAATAGCGGCACCCATCGTCCAATGTGATCTTTGACGAACTTTTTCTGGGCATCGAAGACGATCTGCGTCTTGTCCGCGCCGTCGTGGCAGCGCGAATAGGATTCTTTGTAGGCCATGAAATGCATAAACTCGAACTCGACGCTCAAATGGTCGAGCCGTTCATGGATATCTTTGGACAACTCGACCCCAAACGCCCGATAGAATCCGGCGATATCGCCCATGACTTGCGATTGGGCAAAGACGTGATCGTTCCCAAACAGGGTTTCATAGGGTGGGCAATCGAGGGTGATCACATTGCTGAACACACGGCGATGCTCGGTCTGGAGATTGCTGAGCTGCCAATTGACACACTCAGACGCCACTATTTTTTCGATCTGATCGAACTGTTGACGTAGTAACAGGAGCTTTTGCTTCGCGCGTTCGCCACCGATCCCATCGAGCGCTAGGCCCAGGGCATCGATCGCAGCCCGCCCGTCCTCAACAAATTCTCCGCATTGCAAATAATCAAGAAATTCCTCGTCCTCGGGGTAAAGGAGGCTCCACGAAGCAAGTAAATAGATTTTGCTGCGATTGAGGGCACGTTCGACTGCAGGTGAATCTTTAATGGTAGGGGGCGTTGCGAGAACCGCAACTCCTGCTGGAGAATTCGTTTGCACCGGCTGCTTACTCGTCATGCGAATCAGCTCCTCGGTTTCCCGACTGGCTATATCCGGACATCACCGACAACTTGTTTTTTGGCCCAGTAGGCGAATGATAGGTAATATGTTTAGTGGTTGTCAAGCCTCAAACTTGTACGCTTAAATTGACCCTCTAACGCAATGATTTTCTAAGCTTTCAATCCCACGCGCGACTTCTTTCTCGTTTTTCCTCTTGCCTTTGCACACGTTTTTGACGCTCACGAAAACGACTGTGCCAACAATCTAAACGGCGTCACACGAATCGCTACCTGGTCGTTGACAGTCTGACAGACCTGCTCGCATAGACCACACCCAACACAACGTTCAGTCATCACACCCATTCGCTGCGTATTAAAGTCCATCGATAAGGCATCCGTAGGACATTTAGAGGCGCAGGCATGGCATCCCTGTCCCGCCGTACAGATGCGATGGGAAACAACGGCTAGGCCCATTCGCACCTGATCGAGGCTCCCAACGGGAAACAAGGCTTCCGTCGCGCAGGCTGCAATGCAAGGCACGTCCTCGCAAAGATAGCATGGCATCTGGTCCGCAAAAATCACAGGAGTCCCATCCTGCTGGTGGAACGTGATGGAGCCGTGAGGGCACACCTTGGCGCAGTCCCCGCACTTCGTACACCGCTCTAAAAATAGCGTCTCATCAACCGCCCCGGGAGGACGCAGCCAATCCGTCCGTACCCGTGGAGCCAATTGCTCTGGCACAACGTCTTGTTGTTTGGAAAATTCCTGAGCGGTCTTGGCAACGGAGACGACCGAGTCCTTCAGGAAATCACGCCGGCCATATGAGGGATCGTTTGCCACAAGAGCGACCTTACATGACGCCATCGGCACGCAATTTATACACCTCGACGCAACGGTCGCAGGCCCCAAACTCGATATCCCAGCCCGGGTGATTCTCTCGCATAAAATCAAGTACGTACGACTCGATCGTATTGCCCATGTCTTCGACCCACGAATAGGTCGGGAATCGACAGAGGGGGCACGGGAACCCCGGCATCAACATCACTTTGTTTTCTGTTTCCGGAACTTCACCGCCCTCGACATCCACCGCACGATCCATCACGCGCAAGGTATCTGAGGCCATTTCGATCAATTCTGAGTGGGTGAAGAAACTCGTCTGCCACAGCCCCTCGAACACCGACTTTAATTGCGGCGCAGGAATTTTGCGATACCAGGAGCGAAACTCTTTGAATCGGTCTTCCTTCCGCAACATCGGCTCTTTGCCAGCAGCCGTCAGACGGCTGTCCACGGTGAGACTCCATAAAATTCGATAGCGATGGAGAATAAGGGTTTCTTCGCCGGGATTCTGTCCAACCTTGGTATCGGGGTCATAGCCAAAGACCGGGTCCAGCATGTCCGAGATATGCAGCAACTCATGGCGACAATACCGCGTGAGCGCGGGATCGTAAAACCGACGCGGAATGAGCTTGATCCCGACGCCTCTCAATCCTTTTTCTTCGAACTCCCGAGCCAGCTCGTGCTCGACAGAGCCCCATTTCCTGAGAATGTCGACGCCTTCCTGATCTTCCTTCAGCACGCCCTTGACCAAGATGATTCCGATCCGTTCTTTCAGCAAGGGATATTCGTTGAACGCATCCCGAATAATGTCGGAAAATCCCCAGGTTCCGAACATGTACTGATACAGCTTTTTAAACTCGCTCTCCCGATCGTCGAGCGTAAACTTCTCATAGATCGGATCGGCCAGCTCGTGAAATTCTTTATAATAGGTCGGATCGCCTTCGCGCTCCGTCTTTTCGACGAACGAGTCGATGACTTCTTGCAACAATGCTGGCTGAAAACGCAGTTCCATAATAGTCCTTGGTCGTCCAATCTGAACTGACACAACCGGCGCACCCCCGTTGGAGGATGCACGCTAGCTCTCATCGCGGCTTGACTTGATGGCAGGGCTTCTCTTACGATCACCGCAAGCCGGCGGCAAATTATACTGGCCCAAATTGCTGATTTGCAATCAAGTCGGCCGCTGTGGGCCCCCCATCTTACTCCGACCGTAAGGACGATGCACCATGGCTGATCAGATTGCGCCTCAACTGGCCCCCTCGCCCGCCCCGCTCACACCATCATCTGGGGCAGGGTGTGCACCGGTCGACTTTCTCGAGTATTGGAAGAGTGGAGTGCGGGAGCTCACCACCTTTCGCGGCCATTCACACGGAGTCTGGTCGGTCGCCTTCTCACCAGATGGGCTGACCCTTGCCAGCGGAGGAGTCGACCGGCTCGTCCGTATCTGGGACATCGAGACGGGGCGCTTGCTGCGCTCCCTCAGAGGCCACACGGCAGACATCCGATCCGTTGTCTTCACGCCAGACGGCCAGACGCTTGCCACCGCCAGCGAGGATCGCACTATCCGTCTCTGGAACCCGCATACCGGCGAATCGAAAAAATTGCTCTTTACGCGCTACGACCACAATGTCGTCAGCCTCTCCCTTTCACCGGATGGCCTGATGCTGGCGCGTGGCAGCCACAACAAAGACATCAAGATCTGGGAAATCACTACCGGGACCGAGCTCATGACCCTTCTCGGCAAGGACCAGTTCGACCACCATTGGTCTGTCTGCGTCGCCTTTTCGCCGGACGGTAGACACCTGGCCAGCGGAACGGATATCGGTAAGATCAAACTCTGGGAAGTCCTGCCAAGCGGAGAAGAAAAGATCCTGCATGACGGACATTGGAAGCAGGACGAAGAGGATAGCAGTGAAACTCGCGGATTCTTCGTCGAAGACGACGGGGGCTTCCAAAAAGCGATGGACTACTGGATTGGGGCGATGACCTTTACCCCTGACGCCAACCTACTCATCACCGGCAGCCGCGACCAGACGATCAAAGTGTTCGACATGCCCAATATGACAGAACAACGCGCCCTGAAAGGCCATACCGCCTGGGTGCGCGCCCTCGCCGTCACGCCAGACAACAAGGTGCTCATCAGTACCGGCGACGATACGACCATCCGGTTTTGGGATTTATCGAACGGCCGCTGCTTCAGAACACTCAAGGCCCATACCGACAGCATTCGCGGGATCAGCCTCTCGCCGAACGGCATGACATTGGCCAGCGCATCATGGGATCGCACTGTCAAACTGTGGGCTGGGGGATCAGAGCCAACCGAATAGCACCCGTTACGCTACGCCTACTCTGACTCATCCTTCGCCGACGGAATCCCGTAGCGCTTGCATTTTTCCCAGAGGGCTTTGCGCGAGAGACCAAGGACCTTCGCGGCCGTTGTCCGGCTCCCCTCTACCCGCCCGAGAACCGAAACAATATACTCGCGTTCGAACTGTTCCCGCGCCCCTGCCAGCGAAGTCATCGGCTGCGCCTCGCGCTTCTGCCCCGTCAAGCCTTCACTGCAGAACCCGCACGACTCTTGCGGCAGCCCACCCGTATAGGGACAAGACTGAAAACCGCAGAGGTCAGCCGGTTGAATCGCTTCAGAGTCCCGGCCCAGCGCCACCGCCCGCTCGACCATATTCTCCAATTCCCGCACATTCCCGGGAAACGAATAGCGCAAAAAGAGCTCGCGCGCCACAGGTGAAAGTCCCTTTACCGTCTTATTCATCTTACGGGTACAAGTCGTCAGTACATGCTCCGTAATCACCATGATGTCTTCCTGCCGTTGACGCAAAGGCGGAATCACGATCTGTACGACATTGAGACGGTAAAACAGATCTTCGCGAAACCGTCCCTGCGCGACTTCTTTGCGCAGATCTTTTTGTGTCGCACAGACCAGCCTTACGTCAACGTCGATCCGGTCATTCCCTCCGACACGCTCAAACTGTCTCTCCTGGAGCACTCGCAAGAGTTTCACTTGGATGACCGGCGAGATTTCCCCGATTTCGTCGAGGAACAGGGTTCCGCGATGCGCCAGCTCAAATCGCCCGCGCCGCTGCTTCATCGCCCCGGTAAAGGCTCCCTTCTCATGACCGAAGAGCTCCGCCTCCAGCAACGTTTCTGGCAAGGCCGCGCAACTAACCTTGATGAGCGGGTATTGGCTTCTGGCGCTGTTTTGATGAATAGCATTGGCCACCAGCTCCTTCCCGGTACCGCTCTCTCCCAGAATCAACGTCGTCGAATCCGTACCGGCCACCAACTTGATCTTGTCCAGCACCCTGCGCATTTGATTGTTTGCACTAAGAATGCCCCCAAAACTGAACTTCTCTTCCAGGACTTCCTTGAGGTCCTGATTCTCGCGCCGCAGCGCCACCACACGCCCCGCCCGCTCGACGATCAATAATAATTCGTCCATCGAGAACGGCTTGGTGATGTAATCAAAGGCGCCGAGCTTCATCGCACCGACCGCCGTTTCCACCGACCCGTGGGCGGTAATCACCACCACCTCCGTGTGGGGCGATTGCTCCTTAGTCGCGGTGAGCACCGTCAGGCCGTCCGCGCCTGGTAGACGCAGATCGGTAATCACCAAATCAAAGGGCTGCCGCCGGACGGCGTCGAGACCTTCGGTGCCGGATGCCGCCGCTGCCACTTCATGGCCGACGGTCTCCAGCGCATCGACCATCGAGAGCCGCATCAACGGCTCGTCATCCACAAGCAGAATTCTGAGCCCCTTCATGACACCCTCTCCAGCAATGAACGTTCACGCCAAACCGGTAGATAGAGGGTAAATGTTGTTCCCTTCCCCACCTCACTGTCCACCACAATCCTTCCGCCGTGGCGTTCCACAATACCGAGACTGACCGACAGGCCAAGGCCGGTGCCCTCCCCCTCACGCTTCGTCGTAAAGAAGGGATCGAAGATGCGAGGCAGAACCGCCGGTGGAATACCCGAGCCTGTATCGCGCACTTCGACGAGACAGACTCCCTCGACGACCACGGTTTGAATCGTCAACGTCCCACTATTTTTCATCGCTTGCACCGCATTCAACACCAGATTCATCAAAACTTGCTCAATCATATGCCGATCGACCATGACCAGTGGTAGCCCATGGCCTAGCACCGTCTCCAAGACGATTCGGTTCGGAGCAAAGAGGTGCGTCGTCAACACCAAGACCCGGTCGACGATATGATTGACATCCGTCAAGGCGAACTCTGGCTCATGCTGCTGGGAAAAATCGAGGAGCTGCCGAACGATTTTCTGCACCCGCTGCACCCCGTCCTCCATGGAAGCTCGATATTCCTCCTGCCGGCTCGCCGACAAGGTACCCTTCCGTAAGTTGTAGAGGCAATTGAGGATGCCGCCCAAGGGATTATTGATTTCATGGGCTACCCCGGCGGCTAGACGGCCCACCGACGCAAGCTTCTCAGAGTTCCTGATCTGCTGCTCCAGCTTCTTGGTCTCGGTCATATCCCGCGCAATGCCCAGCACCCCAAGGAGCGTCCCCTCCACCGCATGCAAGGGGGAAACGCTGACCACCACCGCCCTTGGCTCCCCTGTTCGCGTCACGACTTCAACCTCATAGACCTGTTTGGTCCCGATGTCCAAGGTGCTCTTCAACCGCCGCCCCCGGTGCCGCTTAGACAACAGGGCCAAATAGGGACGCCCGATGAGATCCTCTTTCCGATAGCCCCAGGCTTCGACCTTGCTGTTGACATAGGTAAACCGTTGCTCGGTATCAAGGGTGTAGATGACATCATTCGCGTTTTCGAGCAAATTCTCCAGATACTGTTTAGTCTCTTCGATTTCCCTCGTGCGCTCTCGCACGTTCCGCTCCAGCTCTTCACGATAGGTCTGCAGCTGCCGTTCCAGCTTCTTTCGGTCGGTGATGTCGCGCAGCTGCACCATCACCAACAATTGGTCGTCTGCTCCGACTCGAATCAAATCTATTTCGACTGGCGTTTCCAAACCGTCGGCATGACACACCATAATCTCTTGCGTGGCTACGTTCCGCCGGCCCGTGATGATGTCAGCCACCCATCCACGCAAGGCCTCATGATACCCGGCCAGCACGACCTCAAAGAGGCTGCGGCCGACCACCGTCGCCTCCGTATAACCGAGGGCCTGTTCCTCACGTTTATTAACCGCCATGATCGTGCCGGACTCGTTCACCATAAATACCGAATCTGCCACCAAGTCAAAGAGGGCTTTGTAGCGCGCCTGCGAGGCCATCAGCTGCTGAGTTCGCTCGGACACAGCCTCTTCTAATTTTGTCGTATATTCCTGCAGCTGCCGTTCAAGCCGGCGCCGCTCGGTCACATCGCGCACAAATGCGCGTGAATGAATGAGTCCGCCTCGTTCCTGATCGATCAACGCCGTGCCATGAATCTCCACATCAATCGGATGACCGTCCTTGGTCAGAAACACCGTCTCCATCAAACTGCGCCCGTGGACAACCAATTGCTCCAGATATTGCAAGACGAGCGGCGCTTGCCCACGCGGTACTAGGTCCCAGAGCTTCATCGCTAATATCTCATCCACCGTATACTTCAGCTTATCAAGCCCCGTCTTGTTCACATGGACGAAACAGCCGCTCCGGTTCAATTGGCAAATCATCTCCGGCGAATGTTCGATCAAATCGCGGTACTTTTCTTCCAGCCGATGCACATCCTCCATCCGCTGCTCGATCTGCCCGAACGACTGCTGGAGATTAGTGGCCATTTGATTGAACGCCTCGGCAAGGCCTTCAATTTCGTCGCCGGTCTTCAAGACTAACCGCTGCTCCAAACGCCCACTTCCAATCTCTCGCACCCCGTCATGGAGCAACTGAATCGGCCTGGCAATCCGACGGGCCACGACCATCCCAGTCCCCCACAGCACCGCTAGGACGAACAACCCGTAAAGCAACACCTTGGCCATCAGTTCGGCCAGTGGCGCATAAGTTTCCTTGGCATCCTGCCGCACCACGGTCACCCACTGTTTGCCGCCGAAGCTTCCCGGAACGAGGTTTTCACTAAACCGAACCGGCGCGAAACCGATCAATGCATTGGCGCCCCCATGCGAATCATCCGTGACAATGGACCACCCAGACTTCAGCCCGCGGAGCGCACCGACAAAATCAGGCCTCACCGTATGCTCTTCCGGAGACAGAACCGGACAGATCACCGGTACCCCATCAGAACTGAACAGCATGGCATGGCCCGTCTCCCCAACTTCGACATCGGCAATAGCCTGAAAAAACGTATCGCGGCGCAATAAGACCGTGACCGCCCCAATCGCCGACGTCTTCGCATCGTCGAGAATGGGAACAGCCACCATAATCACATGGGTCCCGAAGCTGGGGTCGAACGTAATCTCGCTCACATAACTGCTGGAACTACTCGCTTTCATCACCGCTTGCCACCAGAGCGTCTTGCCGTAAAAGTACTCCACCTGCGGGATGGAGCTCACCACCAGCGCGCCCTGCTGGTCGGTGACCAAAATTCCGATATAGTCGGACTTCCGGATATCGTGCCAGCGGATGAGATAGTTGGTGACGATACGATTGATGAAGAGAGGAAACTCGCTGCTCTTATCCCTCTGGCGCCACCGCTGCTGCCAATCCTTGATCAAGCCCTGGATATCGGGCGCATCTTTCCCCTCGTACGTGCGATTGGATTCCGTGACGGCGGTGCGAAGGAACGGGGTGGCCGCGAGCTGCTGGGCCTCGCTGATCCCACGCCCGACCTGCATTTCAATACGACGCGCGGCTTCCACCGCAACTTCTTTGAAGTTCGTGCCTGTCATTTCGCGAAGCGCGCGCCGCTCTTCGACGTAGGTGAGGACAAGCAGAAGTGTCAGGGGTAGAAAGCCAACCAGCACAATCGCCGTGATGATCTTGTGCTGGAGACTGTGAAACCGGCTCCAGAATATCATGGGCATGCCAGTGAACAGCTACTGCGACCGGATGGCCCGGCCGCAGCCTCGTGCCTCTCCGCCAACGGCTGCAGACTAGCTCCGCTTCAAGAGCCGCCCGGAGGCTCCAGGCCACAGCAGTAGTAACGGACTCGCGACGAAAATGGATGAATACGTCCCGAAGATCACGCCCCACAACAGAGCGAGCGAGAAGTCATGCAAGACCTCTCCTCCGGCCAGCGTCAGAGGAATTAGCACCAACACGACGGTCAAACTCGTGACAATCGTACGGCTCAAAACCTGGTTGACCGCATTGTTGATGATCGTCTCCTCACTGTCTCGGCGCCGCATCCGAAGATTTTCCCTGATCCGGTCGAACACGACAACCGTGTCGGTCATCGAGTAGCCGGCCAAAGTCAGCAGCGCGGTCACCACCAGCAAGGTGATCTCTTTATCTAACAGGTAAAAGGCGCCCAACACTGCCAGTACGTCATGAAAGGTCGCGATAGCCGCAGCGATGCCGAAGCGAAGCTCAAATCGGCCCGCGACGTATAAAATAATTCCGACAAAGGAAATGAGGATCGCAATGAGAGCGTCCTCTTGCAGCTTCTTCCCGATGGTCGGCCCGATCTCGGTGCTCGAATCGACGACGAAATGGTTCGAAGGAAACTCCTGCGTAAAGACCGCCACGACCCGTTCGGCCACCTTTTCCTCGATCGTCGTCGAAGCCTTCAGGCGGATCAAGAGCTTGTTATCCTGTCCGAACTCCTGGAGTTCGGCGGTGCCCAGACCGTTCGCCTCCAAGATTTTCCTGGCTTCATCGATCCGGATCGCTTGATCAAACTTTAGCTGCACCGCGGTCCCGCCTGCAAAATCGATCCCGAGGTTGGCCGACCCTCGGCTAATCTGCACGACGGCTACAAGGCCCAGCATCACCATGATGCCTGAAAATAGAAAGGCCCAGCGGCGCTTTCCCATGAAATCGATATTAGTTTTTCCGAGAATCTCTAACATGCCGGCTCCTTCGGACTAGATGCTTAACTGTTCGATTTTGTGTCGTTGATTCATAAGATCGAAGATGACCTTGGTGCCGACCAAGGCCGTAAAGAGGTTGATCCCGATGCCAAGACACAAAGTCACGGCAAACCCTTTAATCGGCCCAGTCCCAAAGAGGAAGAGCGCCACCCCCGTGATCAGCGTGGTTACGTGCGAGTCGACGATCGTCAAGAGCGCCTTCGCATAGCCGCCGTCGATGGCCAGCCGAACCGCTTTCCCCGCGCGCAGCTCTTCACGAATACGTTCGAAGATCAGAACGTTCGAATCGACGCCCATCCCGATCGTGAGCACGATACCGGCGATCCCCGGCAGAGTTAAAGTGGCATTCAGCGCCGAAAGCGCCCCCATCAAGCAGAGGAGGTTCAGCGCCAGTGCAAAATCCGCAATTATCCCAGACGCCCGATAATAGACCATCATGAATAGCACCACCAGGGCTCCGGCAAACAACGTGGCCTGCACGCCCTTGTCAATCGAGTCTTTCCCCAGCGACGGTCCAACCGTGAGGTCTTGAATAATCTTGAGTGGAGCCGGCAAGGCACCGGCCCGGAGGACGATGGCCAAGTCACTCGCCTCTTGCATCGAGAAGGTCCCGGTGATTTGCGCGCGGCCCCCGGTAATGCGCTCCTGAATCATCGGCGCTGAGTAGATCGTGTTATCGAGTACGACGGCCATGCGCTTC
The DNA here is from genome assembly GCA_945865525.1 of Nitrospira lenta. Classification (GTDB taxonomy): domain Bacteria; phylum Nitrospirota; class Nitrospiria; order Nitrospirales; family Nitrospiraceae; genus Palsa-1315. The sequence continues at coordinate 76,882 of CAMBDY010000005.1, forward strand.
TGCACATTGTCGCCCGTGATCCGATCGAACTCCCGGCCCCCCTTGGCGTCGAACGTAATCGACACATAGGGGTCGTTGAATTGGCCGATCGAAACGCGGGCATCGCTTAAGACATCACCGGTCAACATGACTCGCTTTTTCACGAGATAGGGAATCCGATACTCGCGGCCAGTATCTTTATCGATGGCCCGTTCAAACAGGATCTGGTCGCCAACCGGCAGCTTCGCCTCGGCCTCCTTCAGCACCTCCGCCTCTTTCTCTTTTGGGATGCGAGTGGGCAGATCCATCTTCACCCGGTTGTCTTCATCCAGGAGTTTAAATTCAAGCAACGCCGTCTCTTTAATCAGGTCCTTGGCCCGCTTGGGCTCTTTGACGCCGGGCAACTGCACGACGATCTGCTTCAGCCCCTGCCGCTGCACCATCGGCTCCGCCACACCAAACTGGTCGATACGGTTCCGAATCGTTTCCAGCGCCTGATTGATCGCGGAGTCCTTGATGCGCTTGGTCTCCAGCTCCCGCAACTCCCACACCAGCAGGTTGGCCGACCCGGCGGATTCTGTTTCAAGGAACGCTGGATAGTCTTCGATCACTTTCTGAATCTGCGCCTTGAGCTCGGCGTTTTGGAATTGAATTGTTACCTGAGTTGGACCTGTTCGCGTGACAGACTCGACGGGAATTTTCTTATCCACCAACAGATCTTGGAGGGACACGACCGATCGATCGACGGCAATCTCAACCGCGCGATCTTCGTCTACTTCCATGACGAGATGAATCCCGCCTTGGAGGTCTAGTCCCAGCGTAATCCCTTTATTCGGCTTTATCGCCTTCAGCCAAGCGGGCAACGCCTGATAGAACGGCTGATAGGAGGGAATGAAGAAGATCACCGACAGCATTACCGCCAGCGCCAATAGTATTAACCGCCTACCCACTTTTTTCATGTTGTCTATAACCCCTTTGTCACTCGCGGTCTACGAGTCCTTGTCCTTGTCTTCATCGTCAGCGCGTAATCGCGCAATATGTTCCCTCTGAATCCGAATCTTCGCGCTGTCGGCGATCTGTAGCGTCACGGTCTCTTTTCCGAGATTCGTGACCGTCCCCCAGATGCCAGAACCTGTGATCACCTTATCGCCTTTCTTGAGGGCCTCCAGCAAGGCCTTCTGCTGTTTCTGGCGTTTTTGTTGCGGCAGAATGAGCAGGAAGTAGAAAATGACGAAAATCAGTACGAACGGCACGAGGGACAAGAGCGTCCCAGAGCTCGACCCGGCACTCCCGCCACCGATTCCTTGAGCCCATGCGACCGATTGCATTACCATACAAACCTATCCCTTCTCCTCACAGTTAATCTGCCGCGTGTCGCCGATGGTCCTGGGTCTCCGCTGCGGCAGTCAGCTCGTAGGACCGATAAAACTCTTCTCGAAACGACCGCAGGGTGCCCTGCGCGATCGCCGAACGGACCTGCCGCATGAGATCGGCAAAATACCACAAATTGTGGATCGTATTCAGTCTCGACGCTAACATCTCTTTCACCTGATAGAGATGATGGAGATAGGCGCGGGAATAGCGCGCGCACACTGGACAGCCGCACGCCGAGTCGATCGGCCGCTCATCCCGCACGTACTTCGCTTGCTTGATGACCACCCGCCCGAAACTCGTAAAGAGCGAGCCGGTGCGTCCATGACGCGAAGGGACCACGCAATCGAAGAGATCAATGCCCCGGGCCACGCCTTCGATCAAATCCTCCGGCATTCCCACACCCATCAAATACCGTGGCTTCGAACCCGGCAATTCGGGTACGGTCACATCCAACATGGCGTACATCTCAGGCTTCGACTCTCCCACCGAGAGCCCCCCGACCGCATAGCCCTCGAACCCAAGCCCCACGAGGTCGCGCGCCGACGTCACGCGAAGATCCCGGTCCAAGCCGCCCTGCACGATCCCAAAGAGGGCTTGGTCTGTGCGGCGCCGACTGTCCTGGCAGCGTTTGGCCCAGAGCGTAGTCCGACGCACCGCATCGCGCACTACGTCTTGTTCGGCCGGTAAGGCAACACAGTGATCGAAGGCCATTATGATATCCGCCCCCAGCGCTTCTTCAATCTCAATGGCCGTCTCCGGTGTGATGAAATGCGCAGACCCGTCGAGATGCGACTGAAAGCTCACCCCATCGTCCGTCACTTTACACAGTTTCGCAAGACTGAAAATCTGAAATCCACCGCTGTCCGTCAGAATTGCACCAGGCCATCCGGTGAACCGATGCAAGCCCCCCAGTTCAGCCACGACCTTATGCCCGGGCCGCAGGTACAGGTGGTAGGCGTTGTTCAGCATGAGCCCGAAGCCAAGCTTTTCTAGGTCAATCGGATCGATGCCCTTTACCGGCCCCAAGGTGCCAACCGGCATAAAGGCTGGCGTATCGATCGCGCCATGGGCGGTGCTCAGTCGCCCCAAGCGCGCACTCGTCTCACGATCTGCTTGCTGCACCGAAAAGTCCACAGTCCCTCTTGCTCCCTACATCTGATCCGGCGCGGAAATCCCCAGCACCGCGAGCCCGTTCTTCAAGACCTGCTGGATGCCTCGCATCAACGCCAATCTCGCCGCAGTCCGCTCCGAGGACAGGACCTCTTTCGAAAGCCCCTCCTCTGAAACCAATCCCTCCGGTGTAACCGCCAACAAATCACGATCCGCAGCGGGAGGCAGAATTCTGTGCTTGTTGTAGAACGTATGGAGCAACCCCGCTAATTGCTGCAAATAATAGGTCATCCGGTGAGGCTGATACTCCATCGCACTGCCCTGTAAAACCGAGGGATAGGCGGCGAGCTTGCGAATCAGTCCCAACTCATCTGGGTCCGTTAATACGGTAAGGTCCGCCTGGCTTGGCAGGGGGCAGACAATGCTTCTCGCGGTCGCAACACGCCAGAGGCTCGCGATCCGGGCATGCGCATACTGCACATAATAGACAGGATTATCAGACGACCGCTGCTTGGCCAGCTCCAAATCAAAATCAAGATGCGAATTCGAGTCGCGCATGAGGAAAAAGAATTTGGCCGCGTCAGCTCCGACTTCGTCAATGACTTCCCGCATGGTGATGAACTCGCCGGCCCGCTTCGACATTTCCACTTTTTCCCCGCCGCGTAACAGATTCACCATCTGAACCAGCACAACCTGAAGGCGATCTTTCGGATGGCCATAGGCCTGGACCACCGCTTGCATGCGGGGAATGTAGCCATGGTGATCCGCGCCCCAGACGTCGATCAGCAAATCATATCCACGCCGCAATTTATCTTGATGGTAGGCGATATCGGAAGCCAGGTAGGTATATTCGCCGTCCTGCTTCCGGACGACGCGATCCTTCTCGTCACCGAAGGCCGAAGACCGGAACCACCAGGCGCCTTCCTCTTCGAAGAGAAACTGCTGCGCTTGCAATTCACCCAAGACCCGCTGAACCGCCCCTGACTCCATAAGGGAGGCCTCACTGAACCAAGAGTCGAACTCGATCCCGAAGGATTTCAAATCCTCGCGAATCAGGCCCAGCAGCTCCTGATAGGCAAACGCTCGGCACTGGGCCTCCACCTCTGTAGCCTCACGCCCAGCCAGCTCGGTCCCGAGCCGTTGCTTCACTCGCTCGGCCACAGCCGTGATGTAGGGTCCGTGATACCCCTCTGCCGGAAATTCGACCGGCCGATTCGAGAGTTCCTCGTACCGCGCGTAGACGGACGTTCCCAACAATTTCATCTGCCGGCCTGCGTCGTTAATATAGTACTCGCGCACGACATCATAGCCGATGGCCTCGAGCATATTTGCAACCGCCTGCCCAACCGCTGCACCTCGCCCATGGCCCACATGCAACGGGCCAGTTGGATTCGCACTCACATATTCCACCAATACGCGACGGCGCGCCCCCGCTTCGGCGCGCCCGTAGGCCGATCCTTTTCGCTCAATTTCCCTGAGCACTTCCTGCCAGATGGCAGGCTTGAGCGTGAGGTTGAGGAACCCAGGCCTAGCAATTTCGACCCGCTCGAACAGTTGCTCAGCCTGAGACAGATTGTCGATGATGATTTGCGCAATATCGTGAGGCGCGCGTTGCTCTGAGGCAGCAAGAGACATGGCGACCGTTGAGGCAAGGTCTCCCCATTCAGGCCGTTTGGGAGCATCTAGGCTCAGCTCAGGCCAGACTTCCGTCTTCAGTTGACCTTTTTTCTTGGCTCCATTGAGCGCCCCAAGGAGCGCACTGGCGACCTTTTCTTGCACGACTCCGCTAAGCAAAAAAGCTCCTAAGTCCTTACCAATGAAAGGAAAAACTAGCTCGTCACTTTAGCATACGGAATAGGCAGTAACAAGGCAGGCGCAGGGAATGCACTCTCAATTCGCTGCCTGCGTGAGCTGGACAAGACAGACCGCCACAAGATGGTCCCTCGGCACCATGAGGCAAGGCTTTCCCTCGCACCGGCTAACATCGTTCCATGACTGGCAAACACACGGCGCGCCCTGCAGTACTGTGACATGCGTTCCGCTAGGAGCCCAGCGAGCCGGGTCGGTCGGCCCGAACAGAGCTACAGTCCGCACCCCTACCAGTCCGGCTAAATGGGTCACGCCAGAGTCTTGCCCGACAAAAAGGCTCGCCTGAGCCAGTACCCCGGCTAGCGTGAGAAGATCTAGGCCCGTCAGAACCATCGGCGGGTGCACGCACAGCTGTATCAGCCGCTCAACCGGCTCACGGTCCGCCGGTCCTTCGACAAGCACCGGGATTGCTCCGAAAGTCTGGAGAGCCTCTACGACAGCGGCCAAGGCCTCAGGGGCCACACATTTATGGGCGCTACCACTCCCGGGATGAATGACGACGAGCAGCGATCCAGCCGGAAATCCTGCATCGCCCAGATAGGTTTCCCCGAGATGGAGAAGCGACTCCGGTACCCTCAATAGAACGGCCCCCTCGCCATCAACTGGCGCCTCCTGAATCACTTCAAGAAACCGGTCACGTTGATGGATTGCCTGATTCGTGGGCGAGAAGGGAGACTGCACGACCACCTCTCGAGCGCCGAGCGCCGTAAGTGTCGCCTTCAAACTACTCTCGCGATCCTCCAGCCAGCCAATGGCAAGATCACAGTCCTTCAGCCATACCTGCAGCTGTCCCTCGACCGAGTCCGCCCCCGCAAACAAGTCCAAGCAGGCTCGTCCCTGCACAGAGATCCACCCATCAATGATGCTACAGGCAAGTAGCAACTGTGCAACCTGATCCCGCGCACAGAGCATCAGTCGATGGGAGGGGAAGCGGGTGCGCAACCGAATCATAGCAGGAACAGCCAGAAGCACATCGCCCAGACCACCGGGATGGATGATGACGATTGTTCGTGTCACGGCGGCACTATATCGGTGTGGATGGAGGCATCTGAGCCAGTAGTGCCCGTGCCACCTCAAGATCGGCCAGGGTATTTACGTTCTGAAAGGAACGTCCGGAAGGGTCGAGCACGTGGAGATCATCCTCAGTCACATAGCGCACATGGAGCGACCGGTCCAATCCCATCTCCTGGATCTTGAGCTGTCGGGCCTGAATCATGCGTTCAACGACAGGCAAACATCGCTTGCCATACACGGCATGCATCGGATGTACGCGGGAGGCGAACTTTGCCATCACGATGTCGACGCCGGTTCGCCCGCTCGTGAACTCGGCAATGACTGCCGGAGTTAGAAATGGCATGTCGCACGCCACAACAAATATATAGGGCGTAGTGGCCTGCATGAGCCCCGTGTAAAGCCCCCCGAGGCTACCGCAATCAGGGACCAGGTCGCGGACCACGTGCGCGTCGACGTCGAGCGGAGGGCTGTCTTGCGCAATGACCACCAGAACGTCTTCAAAGATTGAGCGAAGCACGGCCAGCCCTCGCTCAAGGAGGGTCTGATCCCCCACGAGGACATACCGTTTATCCTGACCCATTCTTCGGCTTTTGCCTCCGGCAAGCAGAACGCCGGTTACCTCAATCTCCATCGTGCCCTCAATGCTGCCGCGGACAAAAGAAAGAGGGGGTGGGTTGCCCCACCCCCTCATGCTTCTTCAGACTCTCTCGTTCACGTGAACGTTAGAGGGTCTTGCCCTTCCGCTTGTTCGAGCGTCTGGTGAGCACCCACCCTTCCAGCAAGACCACACCAAAGGCGATCACAACCGGATAGATATAGGCTTCGCGAGGCGTCGGCGGCTCGAGGAAGGTGTAGTAGAAGGCCGATACGGCCATCTTCCGTCCTGCGTCACCGTTGTGGCCATCCCAGGCGAAGAACACGGTCGGAATGTACTGTCCCATTTCAAAGAAGGTATCTTCGTCGTAATCCTGATCCTTCTTGTTGCCCAACGGACGCTGAATCATCACCGTCCATCGGCCATTATTCCACTCGGAATGGAGGATCTTGATATTCTCTTCATACGTATCGCGTTCGGCGAAGTCCTTATCCCATCCCGTTCCTTCAAAGGCACGGAGGGATCCGTCGGCTTCCCACTTCACAATATCTACAGGAAACTGCTCATTGCTGCCGAACAGATACCGTGGCTTAATCGGAGCAGGAAGCTCCTTCCATTTCACGGCAGTTTGCATGGCGATGGCATCATTGTACACCGCGTAGTTATTTTGACGCGTGGCAATCGAGCCCTCTTCACCCGTCTTCGGCTCCTGTTCCTTCACAGCGATATTGACCTCGGTCGGAGCCCATGGCAACTTTTCGCTCGCCACGCTCTTCGTCCGGTCGTCCCACTGGAACATGAACACGACATGCTTGTCGTTGTAGAGCGACTTCACCCAGATGTCGTCAATCCGATTCACGAAGTTTCTGGGTTTGTGGGTAATCTGCCCGCCCATTGCGACATACCGGCGAGCGCGGTTCGTCCACAATTCATGCTCTGGATCAACCGGGATTTCTCCCTCGACCACCCCGGAGGACACTACGAAGTTGATCTTCGGCTTGTCCGTCAATGGATCAATTGGGAGGGGCTTACCACTCGCCTCGCGTTCGCACAGCGAGTTCACGAAATTGGCAATGTGCCATCGCTCTTCAACCGTGCTGTTGTCCGCGAACGAAGGCATCGGGGTCCCGTTGACTCCGGTTGAAAACGTCCGGAAAATATTCTTAACGTTATAGGGATCCTGCCGGCTACCCCTGAAGTTCCAGCACTTATGCCAATCAGCAGGCTGAATCGAGAAGCCCCAATCGTCTTTCAGATTAAAGGCATTGCCGTCACCACGGCCTTCCATGCCGTGACACTCGACGCACTTCTTCTCTACAACCAGCTCTGCGCCCCTTTTCACGCTCTCCTCTGTCGCAGCAACCGGCTTTAGATCGTCCAACTGCAACACAGTCTGTGCTTCGGACTGCTTGTCGTCAAACTTACGATCCTTCACCAGCTGTGTGGTGACGAACGAAAGGACTTGGAGCCGCTGCTCTTCCGTCAGAATGCCTTCCCACGAGGGCATGGCGGAACCTGGGAGACCATGAGTCAGGGTCTCAAACAGGTCGTTCTGTCCAGGAGTGGGCTTCTTCGCATCAAACAGCGGCAATTCACCGCTCGCCGTGCGCCGAATCTTGAACGTCCCCTGATTGAAGTTGCGCGGGCGCGGCCAGAGGCGATCGGCGCTTGGGCCATCGCCCGCGCCATCGACTCCATGACACCACACACACTTCGTGAAGTAAACGCGCTTCCCTGCTTCGATCATCTCGGCAGCAGGCAGAGGCGCTAACTCGCCTTTTTTAAAGCCCTCAGGAATAGTTTCGTCCGCGAACGCTAAGCTCCCAGCGCTTCCGGCGACTAGGATGACGCCAAAGGCAGCGATGAGGAGCCTTCCTGCCATCAGACTAAACGAATTCTTCATGATTTCCCTCATGTCGTAAATCTAAGTTGGCTGCAATGTCCGTGAAAGATTAGTCCCAAGTCCTGGGATAATATCCCGTGTGCCAATACTCAAACAAAATCACTTTCCAAATTTCATCCACCGTCAAATGCTGCTCCCACGGTGGCATCACGGAGGCCCAGGGGAACCCTTCGTTCGGCAACCCGATTCCACCCTTCGCTATGCGCCAGAAAATGAAGCTTTCCTGCAACTGCGCAATCGTTCCCGGATCGGTGAAATTCGCTGGAATCGGATTGAACGCAAAGGCATGAAGACCACGACCGTTCAGGTTATCGCCGTGGCAGAAGTGGCAATTCTGAAAGAAAATCTCTCCGCCCTCACGCACATACTTGAGATATCCTTGCGCATCCTTATCCCACGGGTTGGCGTTCGGCTTCATCAACCGACCCATCCCCTGCTCAACAATATTGGCGTTGCTGTACTCCTGATCGTACTTGCCCTCGGCATTCACGCGAAAGGGATTCTGCGACGTTTGCAGCGTATACGTCTTGCCATGCACCTTCGTGCTGGCTGGCGGCGCCGGGTGCACCGTCCGCAACTCGATGGGCTCCTCTGATTTCGGGACCATCGAGTTGTACGAAAATCCGCCGATCAGAATCGGCAACAGGACCAGATAGCCGTACCGCAGCATCTTGTTCGCTCCGGTCTGGGCATCCAAGATGTTCATAATCGGCTGCTTGAACTTCTTCCAATCTTCTTCGTTCGCCGACACCCACATAAAGACGGCGACGAGCGAGACGGTTCCGTACATGGCGCGCACGCTGAACGGAATCGGTGGATAGACCCGGAACTTCAAGTACAGGAGGATGAAAGACCAAAAGGCAATCGCCTGCCAAAAGCGAGGAATCGGCATCCCCATAGTACCCAGCACATAGCTCAGCCCCGTAAACCCTGCGACAAACAGCGAGAGTTCAAAGAGTATTTGCATGGGCATGTACCCTTCGACCAGGCGCACCGTATTTGACGGAACAATCTCCAAGATCATTCCGGCAAGCAGGAGTATTCCCATTGCTCCTATGAGTGCCACGACCGACATAAATGCTTTCATTGGCGGACTCCCTTTGCTCAATAAAAGAAATGAGCCGACACGATCATGAAATCTTTGGCGGGGGTGCGCCCACCTTCACCTGCGACAAATAATCAACGATCTTTTTCAGCGCCCCGGCGCTGAGCTTCTGCCCAAACACCTTCGGCATTGTATTGTCCGGGAATGACTTAACCACATAGGCGCTCGGTGACACGATTGACTCCATGATGTAATCTGGAGTGGTCGTTGCGCCCCCTTTGTAGTCCGGACTCTTAAAACGAAGCGGGGCATTTGTCCCCTCTTCAAGCTTCGGACCGATGGTGCCAACCGCACCCGGGATACCGGGGATCGTGTGGCAGGCTACGCACTGCGCCTTTGAGAAAATCTGATCGACCGGCTCCGTGCCGTCCGCCAGCAAGGCGCTGGGTGGGCCAGCGGCCTTATCATCCAGCTGCTTTGGCCGATCCGCTTCAGGGATGAACTTCTCATACGTCTTGATGATTTCTTCGTAGGTTGGCGCATCACGCCCTTCACGGATATAGAACCACGTATCCACCGCGGCCAACTCTGGAAGGCTCAATGAGATCGGAGGCTTATGGATGGCAGGCATCGGGCTCTCTTTGTCATTGGTGCCCTTCACGCCATACCCTGCAACAACATAACAGCTTGGGCAGGAGTGTGACTCAGCGATATACTCCTGACCATTCTCGGCAGTCCCAGCCCCAGGGAAGGACTCCTTCTGCGCATACTCTCTAGCCAGTGGCTTGCCCTGGCTGTACTTCGGATCCACCAACCGCTCTTTAGCCGCACGCTCAGGAAGGCCGTCAAGGTTTGGCGCACGCTCACCTAGCATACCCTTGTGGAATGCGTGACAAAGCGGGCATTGTCCTTTTCCGATGGCACCCTGCACCTTATTTTGCCCGATACCGCCGAAGATAATCTTCTCGCCTTCGTCGGCCAGTTGCTGAGCCGACATCGACTCGAACTGAATTTTCTCTTCTTTGGGAGGAAAACCACCTTCAACCTGCGGCAACCAATTCCCATAGCCTGACAGGCCAGCGGCGACCAAAAACATGAAGCCGCCAATCTTGAGCAATGCCGCCTGGTTGGGGAAATAAATTCCCAACATGAAACACATGCTCGTGACGAGCACCAGCGAAACCGGTAGCAGTCGGTTGGCCCCGTAAAAACTCGTCTCATAATGCGCGATTGCTATCAGCAATATGAATGCGGCGAGCATCCCAATAGAGAGCTTGAACGTTGCACGCTTCTTTGCCGCAGCATCGCTGATTGATATCTGCGAATACACAAGGAGACCCGCGAGAAGCGCGAGCAGTGGCCACCCTATTGAGAGAGCTTCTTTAATCAGATCGCCCACGGTTTTATCCTCCTGAGGTTCGGGCGGGAGGGGGGCACGTGCACCGAGCCCCCTCCCCTCCCAACCAAGATCCTATATGATGATTAGTGGCCCCCAGCTGGCTGCGGTGTGCCGCCTAGAACCCCTTCCTTCGCTTCAACTGGCGCCTTCTTTATCCCAAGGCTACCAAGCCAGAAGACAAAAAGGATGCTAACCCAGAAAAACAACACATTAAACGAAATCATGTTCGCCGCGAATCCCACTGTATGGGTATACGCCCAGGGCGAGTTATCGCGCATAATCTCATTCACGTGCCAGAACAACCGGACCGATGAGCGAATGTAGCCCATCAACCCCATCATCCAGGTGAAGGCCGTCGCGAGCATGATTAAGGCATACTGAGATCGAGCGGAGATTTTACCCCACTCAATGGCCCCCATCTGCTTGGCGCCCTTCATCATGAAGCTGTTCAGCGCAAACATGAAGAAGAGACAGGACAAGGTCGTCGCCACCTGCGGCACCGACAAACCGACCCGCACATTAGCTGGGATGTAATAGCCGAGAACCGCAAGCCCGATAATATTGAAATAGGCGCATCCGAAGAAGACACCCATAAAGATATTACCAAACTTCGACCAGGATACCGTCGAGACCTTATTGCCTCGCATGTACCAGACGAAACTGAGGATGGTAGTGGTAATAATGACGTTGATGCCACCGTTCTTGGCCGACATGACGCCATAGTTACCCAGCACCGGGTGCTGCTGCCCACCCATCGCCTTGAGTTCAGCTGGACTCATGACGATCGTGTGGGGGGTAATGAACACCAAGTAACCGCAGCAGAGCACAAACACGAGATACTTAATGTACCGTTGATACTTCTCCGCGCCGCGCATCCGGCCGAGCGCCTGCCAGAGATAGTAATTGGTGCTCAAGAAGAGAATGCCGATCATGGTGGCTTGGATGATGAAAAGCCAAGCTAGGAGACCGCCCATGAGCGTAATCCCCATCTGCTGACGATAGGCATACACTTCGCGCATCAGCCAGTAGCCGGCGAATGGCAAGGGGATCAAGAACGCCACGCCGAGCGCCATGGCGATATACCCCATCCAATCGTAGTGCGCGCGATCCTCATCCGTCTTGGACGCCAAGAACTTATACGCCGCATACGCCGCCACGACACCGCCGCCAAACGCCATATTCCCTAAAATACGGTGCACATTGAGCGGATTCCAGAGCGCAGTATGGATGACGTGCCAGATATTCCCCAGGTACCGACCCTGCTCATCGACGCCCGCTGGCGACATCATAAAGCCGATCCAAGAGTTCGCCAGGAACATGAGTAGCGTACCAATCACGTTCAAAACAACGGACATGCTCAAGTGAATCCACTTGAGGAATCCTTCTGTCATCTTGTCCCAACCGTAATAATAAATGTAGAGCGTCCCGCTCTCCGCCACGAACATCAATGCATAGACATGCATGACCGGGCGGAAGATGCTGGAGAGATAGCCGAAGAATGCAGGATAGAGCGTCAGGAAGGTGAAGATCAGAATGCCGCCCAGGACTGCGGTCAACGAATAGGCCGTCAGGCTGATCTTGATGAAGTCATGGGCGAGCTGGTCATACCGCTTCGCCATCGTCTTATCCTTCGTCACTACCCCCATGAACTCAATGACCATGCAAAAAATTGGAACCGCGAGGACGAAGCTTCCGTAATAGAGGTGCTGTTGGTTGGCAAACCAGAGCAACACGCGGCTCTCGAAATTGTACCGAGGGTAATCCCGAGGCCCATCGACAGTCTTCGGTGCAGGCGCACCGACCACGATACCTTCGGTCTTATAATAGACGTCTCTGCCCTTCTCAACCTTCGCCTCTCCATCCTTCTTCACCGCATCAGGTGCATCAGCACCCATAGCCAGCGACGGAAGCGATACGGCGATGGGGAGCAGGAGAAGACCAATCATCGCGCACAGCGCCATGATTGAAAACAGCTTCTTCCCGGCTACTAAACCCATGGGATACCTCCTTAATGCATTCCAAAAAAGACTGACCGTGATCCCTGCAAGCTTAACGCAACACCAAGCGGCCCTCAGGGCCTACTTCCGGAACAAATACCAGAAGTCTAATCCCTGCGAATCCATCAAAAAATGGTCAACTGCCGTGAAATAGGCAATGCAAATCACTAGCGATACGGCGACGTAGACAATTGTCTGGCCCATCAGACACCCTCCTCACAACTTGCAGACGTTCAGAAAATCACCGAAATATCGCAGCGCTCATTTAACAGGGGCACTGAATTCCTGAAAACCAATAAAAAAACCACAACCCCATCGCACACGTAATATAAAAAATCATCTTGCCGATATTGACCTTAAGCTCGCTGTCCACCTCTGCGGTTGCCATCGTCTCTCCTCCTCCGGATGGAAAAATAACTACCTAAATCGTATCAGCGAATTTCTTGACACGCGGACGGTCATAATGTTATTCAAAATTATGTTTCGCACACGAATCATTAGAGGAAATCAATGATTAAGAACTCAAAAGTATTCGATATTATAGTTTTGGCCGGAATGGTTGTCAATATAATTTTGGCCGTGTTTCTCATTCTCTACTACTTTGATTTCTTGTAGATTTTCAGGAAACTCGTCTTTAATTGCTCTCTCATTGTGCTCCTGAAACCGCGCAGCGAAACCCGATTGTTTCATCGCGAAAGTCGGGGACCATTTTACTCCGACTGGTGATGCGAATATCCGCTCCCGTTGTCGCATACCCCCCTCCGCGCAACACCCGATAGGTGCCGAAATCAGGGCCCTGCGGGTTTTGTTCGGAAGCTTCCGTAAAATAACTTTCGGCGTACCAGTCGGCTACCCACTCCATCACATTTCCTGCACCGTCCATGACACCGTAGGGGCTTTTATCAGTCAGGACAGCGCCGACGGTGGCGGTGACGTCATGCCCATCCTGCACCCTAGCCCAATTTGCTCCATTGGGCTGCTCCACGTCGCCCCAGGGCCAAAGACGACCATCCGTCCCTCGCATCGCCTTCTCCCACTGCGCCTCAGTGGGAAGCCGCCGTCCCTTCCACTGACAATAGGCCTCCGCATCCTCCCATGACACATACACCACAGGCTGATTGAGACTGCGCATCCGGCTCATATTCTTGACGTAACGGGAAGGGGGACCAGACTTGCGATGGCCTGTCGCATCGACAAATTGCTGGTACTGAAAATTGGTCACCTCGTACCGATCAATCGCAAAGGCGTCGAGTAGCAATGTACGCTGCGGCCGCTCATCGAATCCGCCATGGCTGGTCCCACGGATGAAGGCGCCTACCGGAATCGAGACCAGCTCTTCCTGGACCGGCTCATCGCGAGTACCCTGAGCAGGATCAACCGGTACCAACGGAGGCACATCAGAAGAATCGCGGGGAGAATCTTCAAACGGAGTCAACGTGGTACCGCGGATGATCCCCATAATGGGGAGCGCAGCAAAGGCGAGGACGGCAAGAAGAAATAAGACTTTGAATTTCGTTTCGAGCATGTCTGTTAGGGCGCCGCGAGGCTGCCGCCAGCCTCCATATCGCTGGCACAACGGAACCCGATGGTAATATCGGTCCGCCAATGTTTCGCGGTGAATCGTTTGGAGAGCCGCGCGTTATGCTCGGTCTCTCGCCAGGATCCTCCCCGCACGACCTTCAAATCCTCCGCAGCCTCAGGCCCCTTCGGATCACGATAGGGCGCTTTCTGGTAATAGTCCTCGCTATACGAATCCGCAACCCATTCCGCGACATTCCCGGTCATGTCATAGATGCCATACGGGCTTCGCCCGGACTCGAAGGATCCGGGAGGGGCGAGATACCGATACCCGTCTTCACTCCCGTCCACATTGGCATTGGCGCGGCCACTGACAAAGGTGTCACCCCAGGCATACTTCCGTTTTCCCTCCCCACGGCCGGCCTTTTCCCATTCTGCTTCCGTCGGAAGACGCTTGCCAGCCCACTTACAATAGGCCCCCGCCTCATCCCAGGTGACGCTCATTGCCACGAACTCTGGCTTCAGTAACTTGGATTGATCATCTTCAAAGACTTCGATCTTGGGTAACGGCCGCTTGGTCATCTTGGCAAACCGGGCATATTCCTCCTGCGAGACCTCTTTCTTGTCGAGATAAAAGGCCGTGAGAAATATCTGCCGCTCCGGCGCTTCGTCCGGATCCCCATCCTTGCTGCCCATGATAAAAGGCCCTTCAGGAACCTGTACCATCTCGCGGCCCTCATCACCGATTCTTGTTTTGTACATGGAGTAATCCTGTGACGAGACGCTGTTGGGCGCAGAACGAACCTCGGTCTTGATCGATACGACCAGTTCTTTCATTTTTTTCGCTTTGTACGACTCATAGACCAGCAGGCCGATCATCAAAAAGAATGATGCAAAAACGAACACGATTGAGCCGATGAGGACCTTCTTATTTTCCATCGCGTCTCAGGCTCCTTCAATTGTACGTGACACGGAAGAATCAGCCGGTTCGGATGCGGCCCTCTTAGCCGCGCGCAAATCCAGCAACATCGAAATCTGCACTCCAAGAAATCCCCCCATGGCAGCGCCGGCGCCGGCGCCCACCGATATTCGCTCCAGCCCCCCAATGAACCAAGCCAACAGCCCTCCCAGCACCGTGCCCACCAAAATACTCGCGAGGAAACGTCGGCCACCCATAAAGCCGATAACCCCGCCGAGTAGGAGCCCTGCCCCGCTCGCAACCGGCAGAATGCCGCCGCCCATGATGACCCCGATGAGCGTGCCGACGGTTCCCATCACGGCTACGCCGAACAGGATATCGGGCACCTGCATCGACCAATCTTGTTCCGTACCGGACACGGTCATACTAACTGAACTCCCTGATTCTAGCGTCCTGCACTGGCCACCAGCGAACCAAAATCGATTTCAACGCCGGGTCCGGCGATGATCGAAATACCCCAGGCCTTGTCAGCCGGTTCATGCTTGTGGATCCGCTTGAAGTCTTCATAGACGTTAACGCGTTCTTCAACCCATTGCCCGACATCCTTCGTGCCGCTCTGAACTACGATCTCTGCGCCGCTGAACATGCCCCCCTCGCTCAGTACCCCCTCGGACTTCGTGGCGCTCCAGATATACTTCGTAAAAACGGGAATGAACATCAAATCCGTATCCAGGGAGGCATAGATCGCCGCAATTGGCTCTGCTCCTGCCGCAACCTTATTCAATCGCCAGCGCCAGGTAAGAACGGGGAAGGCTTTCGGATCCCAATCGATCTTCTTTTTCTTGATCCGCTGCCCCGCATCCTTCGCCACCAGAAAACTCACGCCGTTTTCGGTCTGGATCTTATAGGCATCACGCCCTTTGGAATGACTTCGTTGATTCTCATGGTCCCAATTCAATGGGAACCCGTCCGGGTCTTTCGCCTGAAAATCCTCCAAGACCAAAGATGGATTTTGCGCCGAGACTGCACCCTGCATCATAAAACTGCCACAAAACACCAGCCCAACTGCAAGATATCTCCAGATCATTACCCCTCGATTCATACGCCAACCCTTTCCCTGTTCAGGCTTCTTGCGACGACGACGGAGCCAGGACCGGCGAAGCCCCCTCGACTAATTCTTCCCCCATCACCGGCAGCTGATCGCGCTGACACATCCAAAAAAGGCCAAAAACCGCTCCCCAGAACACCACCATGTTGAGCGTGACCATCTTTGCCGCAAAGGCAAAGTCTGGCGTAAAGGCCCAGGGCGAGACATCGGCCATCACCTCACTCACATGCCAGGCCAGTCGCCCGGACGAACGGATATAGCCCATGAGCCCCATGACCCAGGAGAAGGCGGCAGCCAATCCGAAGAGGCCCACCATACCCCTGACAGAAATCTTCCCCCATTGGACCGGCCCATGAACAAGCGCTCCCTTGAGCATCATACGATTGATCACCAGCCCGACCACCAGCACCGTCAAGGTAGTGGCAGCTTGCGGCGACGATAGTCCGACGCGGAGCTTCGCCGGCAAATAGAAGCCATAGACCGACAGGTAAATGATATTGATCGCGCCAAGCAGGAACAAAGCCCCAAGGAGAAGATTCCCCCGCTTGATCCAGGATATGACCATCGTGCGATTAGCGCGTCGGTAATAGATAAAACTCAGGGTGGTCACGAGAATCAAAATATTGACCGCGCCGTTCTTGGCCGACATCACGCCATAATTGCCGACCACAGGATGCGATGAACCGCCCATCGCCTTCACTTCACTGCCCGACATCATGACCGTATGTGGCGTCAGCCAAATGAACAAGGCCAGCATCAGCACCGCCAGCAACGACTGATAGTAGGGCTGATACCGTCCCCCGCCGCGAAGGCGCGCCATACTCTGCCAGAGATAATAGTTCACCCCCAAAAACAGGGCGCCGATCAAGAGGGCCTGCACCACGAAAAGCCACGTAAGTAGGCCGCCCATCATCGTCACACCCATGCTCTGGCTGAAGGCATAGACCGATCGCATCAACCAATAGCCGGCAAAGGGCATCGGCAAGAGCGCACAGACGGTGACAAACAAAAATACATAGCCCACCCAGTCGAAATAGGCCCGCTCTTCGGCCGTCTTACTCGTCAAGAAACGATAGCAGGCATACGCTAGGACCACCGCGCCGCCGGACATGATATCAGCCAGAAATCGATGGACGTTTAAGGGATTCCAGAGGGCCGAATGGAGCAAATGCCATGCGTTCCCCAAAAATCGCCCCTGGGCGTCGACACCGGCTGGCGCCATCATGAAGGCCGACCAGGAATTGGCCAGAAACAACAGGACGGCTCCGAACAGATTGGTCAAGACGCCGAGCGATGCATGCAGCCACTTCAATGATGCCTCGGCCAACCGGTTCCAGCTGTAATAATAAAGGATGAGCAGGAGCGATTCCCCGACAAACACAATCGCATACAGCGGCATAAAGGACTTGAACGTCCCGCCCATGTACTTCATGAAGCTGGGGTAGAACCAGATAAACATCCCCAACATGAGACTCCCGACCACCGCGGTCACAGACAGGGCAAGCAGCGCCACTTTCGCTAAGTCCCGCGCGAGGCCATCATAGCGAAGCGCCAGCGCGGGCTTTCTGCTGCTGAGCCCTAAAAACTCCAACAGGACACAAAAAATCGGCAGCGCAAGGACGAATCCACCAAAATAGGTATGCTGCTGCGTAACGAACCACACCAGCAATCGGCTATCGAGCGACCCGATGCGCGAATAGACGGTCTCTTGCGGAGAAGGGGCAAGAGGCCCTTGGGGAGTGCCAGGCGTCTTAAAATACAGATCGGTGCTCTCCTCGGCAAAAGCAGCACTCTGAAGGCCCCAGTCAATCCACGCGGTGGCCAATACCACCAACAGGAGAAGAGGAAACCAAACCATTCCGTATGTGCTCTTCTTCATATCCACAGACTTACACCTTTGAATCGGCCGCCAAGGAGACACCAGCCCCGGATGACTTGCCGAGGATTCCCATGACAAAGGGACACCGGAGCAAGGCGCTCGATATCGTCTGACCCTGCTGCTCTTCAATCTGCCGCCGAAACCCGAGATAGTAACAATACAGAGCCATCATGCCGGTCACGAGCCCGCCACTGACCATCGCGTAGACAGTCGAAATGCCCGGCTGCCTCAAGAGAAATAACACAAACCCCGCCACCACCAAATAGTAGGTCGCAGCAAAGGCTAATCCCGGCCACCACCAATATTTGAGCAGTTCGCCTGCCTCCGTCTGGAACAGTCCCTGAAGCCATGACGAATTGGGGCGAAGCCCGCCAAAATAGGCACAGAGAGAAACCAGCCCCCCCAACACCGAGACAGAAGCCAACTGCACTAGGGCCGCCCCCTGACTCGCCTCGACGAGGTGTCCCAGCGACGCACCCAACGCCCCAACGACAAGACCAGCTGCGACCCACGGGGCCAGCTCCACAGCGTGACTACCAACCAGTGTACGGAGCGCCCGCCCATCGGGAAATGTCGGAAAAGGACGGCCGAGGAGGGCCACTTTCCTCACATGCCCGATCTCAAACGCGTCGCGCGCCACAGCCGTACAGGAGATGATGATGGCCATCATGGCCGGCCCATCCGGATGCTGGAGATAGCCATAGCCGACTAGCCAGAGCAACGCCAAAACCAGCAAGGACAACTGCACGCCATAGATAAACCCGATCCAACCTCCAAGCCAGAGCAGCAAGCGGCCCTCATCTTCTCGAAGGATTGTACCCCATCCTGTAGCGCGACCGACGCGATAGGCAAGCAACGAGGTGACCACCGCGACCAGCCCACTGACCACCAAGAGGACGATCGGTTCGGACAGCGACAAGAACAGCTTGGCCAGCCGATAGACCGCGAAGGCCACCAACCCAGGCACAAACATAACGATCCGCTTCGGCTTACGCACCGAGTCTTCCGTGACAGCCAAGCTCAGGCTGGGCAAGACTCGCAATGCCATTCGATGCAACATAATTGGCTCATTACACGTCAACCGTGAAGCGTGAAAGGAAAGAAGCTCTTCACGTTTCACGTCTTATCTTTTACGTCTTCTGGGCGGCCATTCCAAAATAACGCGCCTTCACTTCTTCCATCAGCGCGACGGTGATGCGTGTCTCGCCGCGATCTGCCACAGTCCGCTCCAGCTCAATGCGGGCCATGGCACGAACCGGCGCCGGTACCCGCTCCAAGCGACGTTCCGCTTCAGGTTCCCACTCAATTCGTTCACCGGTCCTCGGTCGAAGCAACGTGTCATAGGCAATCACACGCTCGCCTCTGGTGCGCACATCCTGCTCCACCTCCGCACGAAATAACGGCGCAAGGTAGGGCGGCATGCGATCCAGCCGATGCAGCGCATCATCGGTCCACATGAGCCGATCGACGAGCCCGCCGGTCTGGCCAGCCGAAACATCGATACCGACTTTCAAGCCGCAGCCGCGACATTCCGTTCGAATAAACCACTGGGGCGTCCCATCGTCATAGGACCCCTCTGCAATCCCCTCTGTATGCATCCAGCGACCACAGCCGCAGGTCAGCATGGGTGAACCTCGTGGTCAGTGCGGCGTGATGGGGGATAGGCTTCAAACTCTGTATCCATCAGCAATCCCCGTACGTCACGCTCATCACACATCACAGATGACCCATTACTTATCCGATTTTTCCCGGATACAAAATATAGAGCATCGTGTACGTCGTGGTGCCGGTCACAAAAAGGACGCAATAAACGATCATCGTGAACAGGCCAAGCGCCCGGTGGCGACGCGCCCCGTTCGGCCAGATCCGCTGAATCGTCATCTCGACCGAGAACACAATGGCGATCAGCAGCAACAGGCTCAGATAGACTTCGAATTTCCGTATCGAGAAACCGGCGGTCGCAACGCGCGAGAAGAACAAGAGCATCACCAGGGCGGTCAGGCTGCCAAAAACCAGCCCGATTTTCCTCCAAGTCGTCAGCAATAGGGCTTCCTTAAGCGATCTGGCTCCATCGACGACTTGTTGAGCGCGGAAGCCCAGCACAATCATGTAGATCGCCATGATCAATCCAAGAATGACCAACACGATGTGCACCGTAAGAACGGGAATAAAGACATAATCGTAGAGAGCCTGTGACCCGCCAAAGCCTTCCTTCCCCTCAAAGGCCAACACGCCTAATTGGCGAAACAAATAATAGCTCATGAAAAAAGCCACCATAGCGATCATCCCACCCAGCATCACCCAACGGTGGACATCAGCTCGGTGTCTCCGTGCCTGGATCCAGCCGATCACGAAGAGCCCTGTAAAAAATGTCGCCATGAGCTGACTCATGTCCGCCCCGACTGTGGCATGGGTACCCAAAAAACCAGGCTGCTTCAACCATTCAAGCATAGGACTCCTTGCCGCACATTCGCCGTTAGGACTGACCGGACTTCGTCCCCTGCACCGCCGCTGAAGGCTCCAACTCTGTCACGGTTGAAAAGCCTGCCTCCGTCATCCACTTCATCGCATCTGCCGTCTTGTAGCAACCGCCTTGCTCCGTGTTCACCAGAATATGGACCGCGAAGGCGGTGGTCCAGGCGGGACCGGTTCCTGCTTCGTTTAAAAATCGATCCTTGATGACCAACCGGCCGCCCGGCGCCAAATGGGCCAACACCCTCTTCACCAATGCGGCATTCGTAGCAAAGTCTTGATAGTGCAGGATGTCGGACATCAAGGCCACATCGTAGGGCCCGCCAAGTCTATCTTTATTGAAATCGCCCGGGTGTAAGCGAATCCTCGATTCCAAACCGGCCTCTTTCACCGTTCGCTCCGTTAATTGAAGCGTCGTGGGCAAATCGAACACCGTCGCGGTCAGGTCCGGATAGACCTGACAGAACGCAATCGCGTTAGTTCCGGCTCCGCCCCCCAAATCTAGCAACCGAACTGGCCCGCTCAACTGCAGCCGTTTGGCGAAATCAGGCCCACTCTGCTGGCCGATCCGATGGAGAACCGCCAGGACGTTGCTACCTAGGTCAGGATCTGTCTCAAAGACATGCCGGTCGACCGATCGCTGGCCTGTGCGAATCGTCTCCTCCAGCTTGCCCCAGTTCTCCCACTCCGCATCGTGTAGTAACAGGAGATGTCCGATATATTGGCCAGAGTTGCGAACCAGATGCGTAGAAGCGGCAGTTGAATTTCCGTAAGAATCCCCGTCCTTGTCCAATAGCCGCATCGCAACTAAGGCGTTCAGCAATAATCCCAAGGTCTGCGCATGCGCGCCCAGACGACCGGCCACTTCTTGGAGAGTCTTCCGCTTCCCATCCAATGTGGAAAACACATCCAGCCGAACGGCGGTCAATAGGATCTTAGTCTCCCAGTAGTACCCCAGCTGAAAGATTTCTGCGAGCGACAGTTCCCGCGACACAGGACCCCTTTAAGCATTTTGAGCAGAAAACTCTGTATTTTACCTAGTTCAGAAAGTGAAAGGCAAGGTAAGGCGCACCCCCCTGCACCACTAAAAACACGAGGGGCAGCGGATTACTCCGCTGCCCCCCGATGGCAGGTTACCCCGCCGATCCAGCACGTGTGCTTACTTGATTTCAGCCTTGAGCGTGGCCGTCCCGCCTTCGGTCACATCCACCTCAAACTCAACCTTCTTGCCCTTGGCTGCGAACGGATGCCAGGCCACAACTTTGTGCTTGCCGGCCGGTACGCCCTTGATCTCGAATGAGCCATCGTCCTTCACCACAGTGAAGTAGGGGCTCGACACTGGCAGGTAGAAACCCTGCATGAACTCATGCTGGTCACACTGCAAACGATAGAAACCGTCCTTCTCTGCGCCGCCACGGAACACCACTGGCTTATCGAGCTTATCGCCTTTCTTGGCCAACGCGATATTGAACCCAGTGGCTGAGCTGGGGCCCTTCACCACGAAGCTATGCGGATTATGCAGCACGCCTAGGGCCGACTTTGCGTCATCGGCGTCAGCGTCATGATTCTCAACCTTGAAGGACTTGTTGTTCACGACCACACCGGTGAACGGGAGAAACTCACAGAACTCCGCCACGACCTCCGTGCCGGCATAGGCATCGACAAACGCCTGATCCACCACATCAATCACGGCCACGACCGCGTTCTTGAGTCCACCATCCTTGCCGACTTCCAATGTGTTGAGGAAACGCTTGTCCCCGTCCATCAATTCCTTGTGGGGGTTCTTCACGCAAAACTTCGGATTCGGAAATTTCGCAAAGGAAAATTCCTTGTGCTCAGACTTTCCTGCAAAGGTTACCTTGCCGGAAATGCTGCCGCCGGCAAACGCAGTGAACGGCGTCGCGATAAACGCGACGGCTGCCACGCCCAATATGACTGACAATGCACTCTTCATGTGACTACCTCCTTGTAATGAACAACTAACCGCTCAATGAATACTCGCGTCCCCGTATCGCCCACCACCAGCCTTGAGGGGAATTGGGAACGTATTCCACTTTGGTGACTCGATCTCACTCGCAGTTCGCGCAGCAGGACTCATCGCCGAAGGGACCTGTGGCGGGCACTCTACTCCACTCGGTCAATCCGAATCAATGGGGTTTCAATCGTACGCCAATTCCCTATTGCTTCAGTTGCAACAGGTGCAAGAGGGCCCCTGCCGCGGTGGCGCGCACGGCGTCGTTCGTGTCATGCAGGGCTTCCTTCATGAGAGGAACCAGTGCGCGATCCCCCACATGACCAAGGGAGCGAATGGCCACAATCTTGGGACCGGGGAGCGGATCAGCCGTCAAACTGGTTAAGAGGGCGATAGCATCGAACACGTTAGGCTTGGTCGCCTTCCCCAGGGCATAGGCGACAGAGGCCCGCATCGCTGTATCGTTCTGCTGGGCCATCGCTTGCGCCGTGGGCGCCACAGTCTGATAGGGCTGGCCCAACTGGAGCAAGGCGGCAATCGCCGAGGCACGG